>DATMFW010000062.1:0-26743 GCA_035556655.1 Pseudolysinimonas sp. | reverse complement strand
ACCCGCGTGCTCGGGATGCCGTTCTCGGTGGGCGAGAAGCTCACCAAGGCCTTCCCCCCGCCGGTGATGGGCAAGGACATGCCGCTGAGCGATGTCACGGATTCCGGCTCCGAACGCTACAAAGAAGCCGGCGACATCCGGCAGCTCATCCAGACCGACCCCGAGGCCGCGAAGGTGTTCGAGACCGCTCTGGGCATCGAGAACCTGAAGCGCCAGTGGGGCGTCCACGCCGCCGGCGTCATCATGTCGAGCGAGCCGATCGCCGACGTCATCCCCATCATGAAGCGCGAGCAGGACGGCCAGATCGTCACCCAGTTCGACTTCCCGGCGGCCGAGTCGCTCGGTCTGGTCAAGATGGACTTCCTGGGTCTTCGCAACCTGACGATCATCGACGACGCGCTCGACAACATCGAGGCCAACCGCGGGTTCCGCCCGGTGCTGGAAGAGCTCGACTTCGACGACCGCGCCGCCTACGACCTGTTGGCCCGCGGCGACTCGCTCGGTGTCTTCCAGCTCGACGGCGGCCCGCTGCGGAGTCTGATGCGGCTGATGAAGCCCGACAACTTCGAAGACATCTCGGCTCTCATCGCGCTGTACCGCCCGGGCCCGATGGGGGCGAACTCGCACACCAACTACGCCCTGCGCAAGAACGGCACCCAGCCGATCACGCCGATCCACCCCGAGTTCCAGGAATCGCTCGCCGAGATCCTCGACACCACCTACGGCCTGATCATCTATCAGGAGCAGGTCATGGCCATCGCGCAGAAGGTCGCCGGGTTCTCGCTCGGCCAGGCCGACATCATGCGCCGCGCGATGGGCAAGAAGAAGAAGTCCGAACTCGACAAGCAGTACGAGGGCTTCGTGGCCGGCATGAAGCAGAACGGGTACTCCGACGTCGCCATCAAGACGCTGTGGGACATCCTGGTCCCGTTCTCCGACTATGCCTTCAACAAGGCCCACTCCGCCGCGTACGGGGTGCTCAGCTACTGGACGGCGTATCTCAAGGCGCACTACCCGGCCGAGTACATGGCCGCCCTGCTGACGAGCGTCGGCGATGCCCGGGACAAGCTCGCGATCTACCTCAACGAGTGCCGGCGCATGGGCATCAAGGTGCTCGCCCCCGATGTCAACGAGTCGATCGGGTACTTCGCGGCCGTCGGCGACGACATCCGCTTCGGCCTCGGCGCGGTGCGCAACGTCGGATTCGGGGTCGTCGAGCAGATCCGTTCGGCCCGCGAAGAGAAGGGCGCCTTCACCAGCTTCCACGACTTCCTGCGCAAGATCCCGCTGCAGGCGGCGAACAAGCGCACCGTCGAGTCGCTCATCAAGGCCGGCGCGTTCGATTCGCTCGGCTCCACCCGGCGTGCCCTCATCGAGATCCACGAGGGGGCCGTCGAGCGGGCCGTGAGCGACAAGCGAGCGGAGGCCAACGGCCAGGTCGGATTCGACTTCGACAGCCTGTGGGACGAGCCCGAGCACGCGGTCGAGGCGATCCCGGAGCGTCCCGAGTGGCCCAAGCGCGAGAAGCTCGCCGCGGAGCGCGAGATGCTCGGCCTGTACGTCAGCGATCACCCGCTCGCCGGGCTGGGACCCCAGCTGGCCAAGCACGCCAGCATCGGCATCGCCGAACTGCTGAGCGGCGACGCCGCCGGCGACGGCGACACGGTGACCGTCGCCGGCCTCGTGACCAGCGTGCAGCACCGCACCGCCCGCAACTCGGGCAAGCAGTACGGCATGATCCAGCTCGAGGACTTCGGGGGCGAGATCACCGTGCTGTTCATGGGCAAGACCTATCAGGAGTTCGCGCCCGCCCTGCAGGGCGACTCGATCATCGTCGTGAAGGGCCGGGTGAGCCTGCGCGACGACGGCATGAACCTGCACGCGGTGTCGATGTTCCAGCCCGACACCGGCTCCAGCCTCGGCTCGGGCCCGCTGGTCATCTCGGTCGCCGAGAGCCGGGCGACCACCGACGTGATCAGCCGGCTCAACGACGTGCTCATCCGGCACGCGGGCGACAACGAGGTCCGGTTGCGCCTGATCCGCGGCGAGAGCGCTCGGATGTTCGAGATCCCGTACCCGGTCGCGGTGACCGCCGATCTCTACGGCGAACTGAAGAGCCTGCTCGGCCCGAACTGCCTGGTCTGACGCGTCCCCGGCGGCGCCTACACGTTGTCGCCGGGCCGCCAGTACTGGCGCTCGTGGTACAGCAGCGGGATGTCCTCGTCCCCGAGCCCGCCGTCCTCGATCTGCACGACGATCACGGCGCTCTCCTCCACCGGGTAGCGCCCGATGATCCGGCACAGCATCCAGGCCGGGACGTCTCGGAGGAGGGGGAGGCCGAGCGGCCCCGGCGACCAGTGCCGCCCCTGGAAGCGGAACTCCGCATCCAGCGAGAGCGTCTCGGCGGCCGCCCGATTGCGGACCCCGAGGAAGTGGATGAGCACATGATCGGTCTGCTCGATCGCCGGCCAGGCGCTGGCCTTGCGGGCCATGTTGAAGGTGGCCATCGGGGGGATCGCCGCGAGCGAGGCGACCGAGGTGGCGGTGAAGCCCGCCGGGGTGCCGTCGGGGTGAGTGGCGGTGACCACGGTGACGCCGGCGGCCAGCCGGCGGAAGGCGGCCTTGAAGGCCTCCACGTCATGCATGGGTCCATCCAACCCCAGCGCGGGCCGGCACGCTGGCCGCGCCCTAGGCTGGTCGGGCGATGATCCAGACCCTCGACCTCCGCGGCTCGCGTCCGACCCGTGCCGAACTGACCGCCCTCGTTCCCCGTGCCCGCATCGACGTCGCGGTGGCGACGGAGACCGCGGCGGGGCTCATCGCGGACGTCCGCGACCGCGGTGAAGCGGCCCTGCTTGATCAAGCCGAGCGGCTGGACGCAGTCCGCCCCACCTCGGTCCGGGTCGATCCGGCGGCGATCGCGGCGGCCGTCGACGGTCTGGATGCGGCGGTCCGCGCCGCGCTCGAGGAGGCGATCCGCCGGGTGCGGCTGGCGAGCGAGGCACAGGTCCCGCCGCCGGCGGTCACCGACCTGGGGGAGGGCGCCCAGATCGTGCAGCGCTGGCAGCCGGTCGGCAGGGTCGGGTTCTACGTCCCGGGCGGCAAGGCGGTCTACCCGTCGAGCGTCATCATGAACGTCGTCCCCGCCCAGGTCGCCGGGGTCGGGTCCGTCGTGCTCGCGTCGCCGCCGCAGGCCGGCCACGCCGGGGGAGTGCACCCGACGATCCTGGCGGCGGCCGGCATCCTCGGGGTCGAGGAGATCTACGCGATGGGGGGTGCGGGGGCGATCGCCGCGCTGGCCTACGGGGTTCCGGGACTCGGGCTCGACCCGGTGGATCTCATCACCGGCCCCGGCAACGTGTACGTCGCCGCCGCGAAGCGCCTGGTGCGCGGGGACACCGGAATCGACGCCGAGGCGGGACCGACCGAGATCGTCGTGATCGCCGACGCCGCGGCCGACGCTCGGCTCGTGGCGGCCGACCTGGTGAGCCAGGCGGAGCACGACGAACTGGCGGCGGCGGTCCTGGTGACCGACTCCGCGGAACTGGCCGACCGGGTCCGCGACGAACTCGATCGCCAGACGGGTGCCACCGCACACGGCGACCGGGTGCGCGAGGCGCTCGGCGGCCGGCAGTCGGCGGTCGTGCTCGTCGACGACCTCGAAGCGGCGGCGGCGTTCAGCGACGCGTACGGGCCCGAGCACCTCGAGATCCAGACCGCCGACCCCGGATCCGTGCTCGATCTGATCCACAACGCCGGTGCGATCTTCCTCGGCCCCGACGCCCCGGTCAGCCTCGGAGACTATCTCGCCGGATCCAACCACGTGCTTCCCACCGGCGGGCAGGCGCGGTTCGCTCCGGGCCTCGGTGCCGCGACGTTCCTGCGGTCCCAGCAGGTGGTGCGCTACGACCGCACCGGTCTCGCGGGCGTCCGGGCCGCGATCCGCGCCCTGAGCGATGCCGAGGCGCTTCCCGCGCACGGCGACGCGGTAGATGCCCGCTTCCCTGCCGGATCCTGACCTGCCCGGTACCCTGGCAGCACCATGTTCTGCCCGTTCTGCCGCCACCCCGACAGCCGCGTCGTCGACTCGCGCACGAGTGACGACGGTCTGGCGATCCGGCGCCGCCGGCAGTGCCCGGAATGCGGACGTCGCTTCAGCACCACCGAGACCGCGAGCCTGACCGTGATGAAACGCAACGGCGTCGTCGAGCCGTTCAGCCGCGAGAAGATCGTCACGGGCGTGCGGAAGGCGTGCCAGGGGCGGCCGGTGAACGATGCCGACCTGGCGATGCTGGCCCAGAAGGTCGAAGAGTCGATCCGCGCGACCGGCGTCGCGCAGATCGATGCCAACGACATCGGCCTGGCGATCCTGCCGTCGCTGCGCGAGCTCGACGAGGTCGCGTACCTGCGTTTCGCGAGCGTCTACCAGGGGTTCGACTCGCTCGAGGACTTCGAGTCGGCGATCACCCTGCTGCGGGTCGAGCACGCGACCGCCCAGGCCGAGGGCGAGTCCGCCGACCGGTAGCCTGGAGCCGATGTACGGACTCCTCTTCCGGATCTTCCTCTCCCGCCTCGATCCGGAGACCGCGCACCATCTCGCCGTCTCGGTGATCCGCGCCCTCCCGCCGGCCGGCGGGCTGATCTCGCTGTTCACCCGTCCCGATCCGGGTCTGGTGGTGCGCACCCTCGGGCTGGAGTTCCCGTCCCCATTCGGGCTCGCGGCCGGATTCGA
This sequence comes from Pseudolysinimonas sp., assembly GCA_035556655.1. Taxonomy (GTDB): domain Bacteria; phylum Actinomycetota; class Actinomycetes; order Actinomycetales; family Microbacteriaceae; genus JBDSKH01. The sequence continues at coordinate 22,011 of DATMFW010000062.1, read as the reverse complement.
CAAGGACGCCCGCGTGATCCGGGGCCTGGGGCTGCTCGGATTCGGGCACGTCGAGATCGGGACGGTCACCGCACGCGCCCAGCCGGGCAATCCCCGCCCGCGGCTGTTCCGCCTCATCCCGGATCGCGCCGTCATCAACCGCATGGGCTTCAACAACGCGGGGGCGGATGCGGTGGCCGCCCGGGTGCGCCGCGCCGCGTCCCGGCGGGTCCGCCCCGTCATCGGGGTGAACATCGGCAAATCGCGAGTGGTCGAGGTGGACGACGCCGCCGCCGACTACCTCGCGAGCACCCGCGCGCTCGCCCCGCTCGCCGACTATCTGGTGGTCAACGTCAGTTCGCCGAACACCCCGGGCCTGCGCGGGCTGCAAGAGCTCGACCGCCTCGCGCCCCTGCTCGAGACCGTGCGGGATGCGGCGGCCGGGACCCCGGTGCTGGTCAAGATCGCGCCCGATCTCTCCGACGACGAGGTCCGGAGGATCGCCGGGCTCGTCGTGCGCCTGGGCCTGCCGGGCATCGTGGCCACGAACACCACGGTCTCGCGCGACGGCCTGTCCAGTGCTCCGGAGGCTCTCGAGGCCGCCGGAGCAGGCGGACTCTCCGGGGCGCCGCTGGCCGCGCGTTCCCTCGAGGTGCTGCGCATCCTGCGCGCGGCGGTGCCGCCCGGCCTGTGCATCATCTCGGTCGGGGGAGTCGAGAGCGGCGACGACGTCGCCGCGCGCCTGGAGGCCGGGGCGACCCTCGTGCAGGGCTACACCGCGTTCCTCTACCGCGGACCGCTCTGGGCGAGGCAGATCAACGGGCGCCTCGCCGAGTTGCGCCGCATCCGCCGCACGCCGCTGATCGAGTAGCCGCGAAGCGGCACCCCGCTGATCGAGTAGCCGCGAAGCGGCGTGTCGAGATCCCGCGCCGCACTCAGCTGGGGAACTGCCCGCGTTTCACCTGGGGCTTCGGAAGCCGCAGCACCCGCATCTGGATCATGCGCATGAACGCGTACCAGCGCACCCCGCGCTCGACCTTGTCCTTGCCGAACTTCTCCGCCAGGCGCCGGGTCACCAGGATGCCGACGATGATGCCCTCGATGACGAGGACCACGATGACGGCCCACACGCCCACCAGCACGTACGGTGCGATCGATTCGAAGAAGTAGCTGAGGATCGTGACGAGAAGCAGAGGCAGCAGCACCTCACCCAGGCTGAACCGCGCGTCGATGTAGTCGCGCACATAGCGCTTCTGCGGACCCTTGTCGCGGGCGGGCAGGTACTTCTCCTCGCCGGCGGCCATGCCGAGCCGCGCACGCTCGCGCGCGGCCTGCACCTGGCTGCGGGACTGCTTGGCGGCGAGCCGGCGGTCGGTCGGCACGAGGGGACGCTTGCGCGCCTCCTCCTGCTCTTTGCGGGTGGGCGTGCGGTGTCCCTTGGTGCCGGTGACGGCGTCGTCGTCGGTCGGGGGAGTGGGTGGGGTCTTGGCCACGGTGGTCCTCGCAGTCGTGTCTCTTAAGATCATCCCATGCCTTCGAACTCACCTCACGCCGACGAGCTCCGCGACGTGGTCGCAGCCGGCCTCCCTGCCGCGATCGCCGACCTGTCCGAACTGGTCCGCATCCCGTCGGTGTCGTGGGAGGGATTCGATCACGATCACGTCGCGGCCAGTGCCGCCGCGGTCGCGGCCCTCGCGACCGGCACCGGGGTGTTCGACGAGGTCGAGATCGTGCGCCACCCGATCCCGGCGACCGGTCAGCTCGGGCTCCCGGCCGTCATCGCCACGCGTGCCGCGAAGAACGGCCGTCCGACGGTCTTGCTCTACGCCCACCACGACGTCCAGCCCCCCGGTCAGGAAGCGGACTGGGATTCCGCGCCGTACGAGCCGACCCTGCGCGGTGAGCGGCTGTACGGGCGCGGAGCGGCCGACGACAAGGCGGGGGTGATGGCCCACATCGGGGCGATCCGCGCCTTGCTGAGCGTCGAATCCGACCCCGACGTCGGCATCGTGTTGTTCGCCGAGGGTGAGGAGGAGTTCGGGTCGCGATCGCTCCCGGCGATCCTGGAGGCCCACCACGACAAGCTCGCGGCCGACGCGATCGTCGTGGCCGACTCCGGCAACTGGGATCTGGAGACCCCCGCTCTCACCGTCGGGTTGCGCGGCGCCGTGGCCTTCAACCTGCGCATCTCGACCCTCGACCACGCATCGCATTCCGGCCAGTTCGGGGGAGCGGTGCCGGATGCGATGCTCGCCGCCATCCGCCTCTGCGCCACCTTCTGGAACCCGGACGGCTCGGTCGCGGTCGCCGGTCTGCACAGCCACGCCGCGGACACGCCGGAGTACGGCGAACAGCAGCTGCGCGACGAGACCGGTCTGCTCGAGGGCGTCACCCCGATCGGATCGGGCGACCTGCTCTCGCGCACCTGGTATCAGCCGTCGATCACGGTGACCGGGATCGACGCCCCGAGCGTCAAGAACGCCTCGAACACGCTCATCCCGAGCGTGCGGGTGCGCGTCAGCGCGCGTGTCGCGCCCGGTCAGACCTGGCAGGACTACTTCGCCGCGCTCGAGGCGCACATCGCCGCGCACGTACCGCACGGCGCGCGCTGGCAGATCGAGGACATCGACTCCGGTCAGCCGTTCCTCGTCGACACCAGCGGGTGGGCCGCCGGCGAAGCGCTGGAGGCGATGCACGAGGCGTTCGGGAAGGAACCGGTCCTGATGGGCTCCGGCGGATCGATCCCGTTCATCGCCGATCTGGTGACGCGCTACCCCTCCGCGCAGATCCTCATCACGGGGGTAGAGGACCCCGACGCGCGCGCGCACAGCCCGAACGAGTCGCTGCACCTGCCGACCTTCGAGCACGCGATCCTCACCGAAGCGCTCCTGCTCTCCCGGCTGAACGCGCGGTCGGAAGCGTAGGATGAGTGACATGACAGACACCACCATCTCGGCCGAGGTCGTCGATCACACTCTTGCCGCACACGAGGTCGAGATCACCTCGGCGGCTCGCGACAAGGTGCGCAGCCTGCTCGAGCAGGAGGGGCGAGACGATCTGCGCCTCCGGGTCGCGGTGCAGCCGGGCGGCTGCTCGGGCCTGATCTATCAGCTCTATTTCGACGAGCGTCTGCTCGACGGTGACGCGACCCGCGATTTCGACGGGGTCGAGGTCGTCGTCGACAAGATGAGCGTGCCCTACCTGGCCGGTGCGTCGATCGATTTCGAGGACACCATCCAGAAGCAGGGCTTCACCATCGACAACCCCAACGCGCAGGGTTCGTGCGCGTGCGGAGACAGCTTCCACTAAAGGCTCGGAATCGCATCGACACAGGGCGCGCGCCGGAAGGCGGGCGCCCGTGTTGGTTATAGACTCAGAGGGAACCAGCTCCGTTTCTCCGAGAGGCATTCTGTGCGTCCCCAACGTCGTTCCCGCTTGGCTAGATGGGCGATCGTGCCGATCGGACTGGTGGTCTCCATCGTCCTCGCCGGCTGCACGCAGCAGCAGCTCCAGGGCTTCCTGCCCGGTGACCCGGGTGTCACCGACCACACCGGCACCATCATCAGCCTGTGGACGACCTCGTGGATCGTCCTGCTCGGCGTGGGCGTGGTGACCTGGGGGCTCATCATCTGGGCAGCCGTCGCGTACCGGCGCCGCAAGGGCCAGACCGGCCTTCCGGTGCAGCTGCGGTACAACCTGCCGATCGAGATCTTCTACACCATCGTCCCGCTGATCCTGGTGCTCGGCTTCTTCGCCTTCACGGCACGCGACCAGGCTCAGATCGAGGCGCACAACGACCCCGAGGTCCACATCCAGGTGTTCGGCAAGCGCTGGGCCTGGGACTTCAACTACGTCGACTCCGACGTCTACTCGCCCGGAATCCAGGCGCAGACCATCGACGACCGCCCCGGCATCATCGACGAAGACGAGCTGCCGGTGCTGTACCTGCCGGTCGGCAAGCGGGTCGAGATCAACATCGAGTCCCGCGACGTCATCCACTCGTTCTGGATCATCGACTTCCTCTACAAGAAGGACATGATCCCGGCGAAGTCGAACTACCTGTACTTCGTGCCCCTGAAAGAGGGCACCTACCACGGCAAGTGCGCCGAGCTGTGCGGCGAGTACCACTCGCTGATGCTGTTCACGGTCAAGGTCGTCTCCGAGGCCGAGTACGAGCAGCACATGCAGGAACTCGCCGACGCCGGCTACACGGGCCAGCTCGGGCAGGACTACAACACCCTCAGCAACGGGCCCGGCAACGGGGCCAGTTCCATCGACAGCGACCGCCCTAAGGAAGACGCAGAATGAGCACCGCGACAGCGTTCGGGACCCCGCGAGTCGAGCGTAAGGGCAACGTCTTCGTCAAGTGGATCACCACCACCGACCACAAGACGATCGGGTACCTCTACCTGATCAGCTCGTTCATCTTCTTCCTGATCGGCGGCGTCATGGCGCTGATCATCCGGGCCCAGCTGTTCGAGCCCGGTCTCAAGCTCGTGCCGACCGGTGAGGCGTACAACCAGCTCTTCACGATGCACGGCACGATCATGCTGCTGCTGTTCGCGACACCGCTGTTCGCGGGCTTCGCGAACGTCGCGATGCCGCTGCAGATCGGTGCGCCCGATGTCGCCTTCCCGCGGCTGAACGCGTTCGCCTACTGGCTCTACCTGTTCGGCGGGCTCATCGCCTCGGCCGGGTTCTTCACCCCGCAGGGTGCGGCGTCCTTCGGATGGTTCGCCTACGCACCGCTGTCGAACACGACGTTCACGCCGGGCGTCGGGGGTCACCTCTGGGTGTTCGGTCTGGGGCTCGCCGGGTTCGGCACGATCCTGGGTGCCGTCAACTTCATCACCACGATCATCACGATGCGCGCACCCGGCATGACCATGTTCCGGATGCCGATCTTCACCTGGAACATCCTGGTCACCTCGATCCTGGTGCTGCTGGCCTTCCCGGTGCTCGCCGCGGGACTGTTCGCGCTGGGCGCCGACCGGGTCTTCGGGGCGCATCTGCTCGACTCCGCCAACGGCGGAGCCATCCTCTGGCAGCACCTGTTCTGGTTCTTCGGCCATCCCGAGGTGTACATCATCGCGCTGCCGTTCTTCGGCATCATCAGCGAGGTTCTTCCGGTGTTCAGCCGGAAGCCGATTTTCGGATACAAGACCCTGATCTACGCGACGATCGCGATCGCCGCCCTGTCCGTCACGGTCTGGGCGCACCACATGTACGTGACCGGTTCGGTGCTGCTGCCGTTCTTCGCGCTGCTGACGATGCTCATCGCCGTCCCGACGGGTGTGAAGATCTTCAACTGGATCGGCACCATGTGGCGGGGCTCGGTGACCTTCGAGACCCCGATGCTCTGGGCGATCGGCTTCCTCATCACGTTCACCTTCGGTGGTCTGACGGGTGTCATCCTTGCCTCGCCGCCGCTGGACTTCCACGTCTCCGACACCTACTTCGTCGTCGCGCACTTCCACTACGTCGTCTTCGGCACCGTGGTGTTCGCGATGTTCAGCGGCTTCTACTTCTGGTGGCCGAAGTGGACGGGCAAGATGCTCAACGAGACCCTCGGCAAGTGGCATTTCTGGCTGCTGTTCATCGGCTTCCACACCACGTTCCTGATCCAGCACTGGATCGGCGTCGTGCAGATGCCACGCCGCTACTGGAGCTACCTGCCGACCGACGGCGTGACCTGGATGAACCAGATCTCGACGGTGGGGGCGATGATCCTCGCGGTCTCGATGCTGCCGTTCCTGCTCAACGTCTGGATCACGCGGAAGGCCCCGAAGGTCACCGTCGACGACCCGTGGGGCAACGCGCGCTCGCTCGAGTGGGCCACCTCGTGCCCGCCCCCGCGCCACAACTTCACGTCGATCCCGCGGATCCGCTCGGAGTCGCCGGCCTTCGACCTGCACCACCCGGAGGCGACCGCTCAGGTCGGGATCGGACCCCTGAAGGATGCGCCCGAACGACCTGTCGTCGACGCGGCGGACGGGAAGGTCAAGTAGGTGAACGTCAACCGGAACATGTTCTGGATCCTCGCCGGATTCTTCGCCCTGACGGCGGTGCTCTACACCGTCTGGTCGTATATCGACTACCAGAACTCGCAGAACAGTGAGATCAAGAAGGAGCAGGTCGTCGAGTGGGTCGGCACCGTCGCCCTCTCGCTGTCCGCTCTGCTCGCGGCGCTCATCGCGTTCTACATCGGCGCATCGCGCCGGGCTCAGGGCGGGGAACTGCCCGAGGACCGCCTCGACGCCGAGATCGACGACGGCGACCCCGAGGTCGGATTCTTCAGCCCGTGGAGCTGGTGGCCGATGGTGCTGGCCCTCGGGGCGGCGCTCTTCTTCCTCGGCTTCGCCGTCGGGATCTGGCTGTGCTTCATCGGCGCGCCGATCGCCTTCCTGGCGATCATCGGCTGGTACTACGAGTACTACCGCGGTTACTTCGCGCGATGACCGCGACGATCCGCGAGGCGCGCGCGGGCGACGAAGAGGGGCTCTACGCCCTCGTCGCGCAGCTCGGCCACGCACTCCCGCCGGTGCGCGAGGCGTTCGACTCCACGGTCGCGGCGTACCTGGCGGGTGAGCACCCGAGCGTGTTCCTGCTCGTCGTCGATGACGGGGGAGTGCTCAAGGGCTACGCGCTGACCACGATCGTGCCGCTGCTGGCGACCAACGGTCCGTCGGCACAGCTGCAAGAGATCGTGGTCGACGACGCCGCTCGCGGTCACGACTTCGGGACCCAACTGGTGCGTGCCGTCGAAGCCGAATGCGAGCGTCGCGGTGTCACTCAGCTCACGGTGGCCAGCCGGCGCGCCGGCGGGTTCTACGACCGGCTCGGGTTCCACGAGAGCGCCGAGTACATGAGGCGCTTCTTCTAGTCTCTGCTGGTCGCACAGCTCTTCTGGGCGCAGAGCTCTTCCGGGCGCAGCGCTCCGGCGTCCCGCGGCACCGGGTTTCCCCCGGCGCCGGGCGATGCCGGGAAGGCGAACCTTCCGGCTCAGTGGTGGCCGTGCTTCGACGCCTCGATCTCGGACTTCGTGACCGGGGCGATCCGGTCCTCGAAGAACCAGTTCGAGAGCACCGCGCGGACCCGCTGGGTGACGGGGATGCGACCGCGTGCGTTGGGACGCAGCATCAGCGACTTGTAGTCGTCGAAGTCGACGAGCTTCCAGCGCTCGTAGTCCGAGAGCTGCTCGTGGACCTCGATGTACTCGCCGCCGGGCAGACGGACGATCCGCGCCGACTCGTAGCCGTGCAGAGCGATCTCGCGGTCCTTCTTCTGCAGTCCGATGCAGATCCGGTGCGTGACGATGTAGGCCACGACGGGTCCGACGAACAGCAGGGCCTGGATGGCGTGGGTCACGCCCTCGATCGACAACATGAAGTGCGTGGCGATCAGGTCCGAGCTCGCCGCCGACCAGAGCACGGCGTAGAACACGACACCGGCGGCGCCGATCGCGGTGCGGCGCGGCGCGTTGCGGGGGCGCTGAGCCATGTGGTGCTCGCGCTGGTCTCCCGTGATCCACCCTTCGATGAACGGGTAGACGGCGACCGCGGCGAGGAAGAGCGGCAGCACGAGAAGCGGGACCAGGATGTTCAGCGAGAACGTGAAGCCCCACAGCTCGAACTCCCAGCCCGGGGGAACGAGGCGCAGGGCGCCGTCGGCGAACCCGATGTACCAGTCCGGCTGCGTGCCCGCCGACACGGGGGAGGGGTCGTACGGCCCGTATGCCCAGATCGGGTTGATCGTGAAGATCGAGGCGGTCAGGGCGATGACGCCGAAGATGATGAAGAAGAACCCGCCGGCCTTCGCCGCGAACACCGGCATGATCGGGACACCGACGACGTTGTCGTTGGTGCGGCCGGGGCCGGAGAACTGGGTGTGCTTGTTCACCACGAGCAGCACCAGGTGCACGCCGATCGCCGCCGCGAGGATGGCGGGAAGCAGCAGGATGTGGATGCTGTAGAACATGCCCACCACCTGGGTACCGGGGAACTCGCCGCCGAAGATCAGGTTCGAGGTCCAGGTCCCGATGATCGGGATGCCCTTGATCATGCCGTCGATGATGCGCAGGCCGTTGCCGGAGAGCAGGTCGTCCGGCAGCGAGTAGCCGGTGAAGCCCTCAGCCATCGCCAGGATGAACATCACGAAGCCGATGATCCAGTTGATCTCACGCGGCTTGCGGAACGCACCGGTGAAGAATACGCGCAGCATGTGCAGGCCGATCGAGGCCACGAACAGCAGGGCCGCCCAGTGGTGGATCTGGCGCATGAGCAGGCCGCCGCGGACGTCGAAGCTGATGTCGAGCGTCGAGGCCATGGCCGCCGACATGTCGATCCCCTTCAGCGGCGCGTACGAGCCCTCGTACACGACCTCGACCATGGAGGCCTGGAAGAAGAAGGTCAGGAAGGTGCCCGAGAGCAGGATAACGACGAAGCTGTAGAGCGCGACCTCACCGAGCATGAACGACCAGTGATCGGGGAAGATCTTGCGGCCGAGCTCGCGGACCAGGCCCGAGATGCCGGTGCGCTCGTCGATGTAGTTGGCGCCCCAGTTGGTGAAGCGCATGCCCGCGTTCGGCGGCGGCGCGTCCTGCTCGTCGGAGGTGGTGACGCGTGTGGTCTTGGTGGCCTCGACGGTCACAGCTGACGCTCCCAGAAGCTCGGGCCGACAGGTTCGGTGAAGTCGCTGCGGGCGACCAGGAATCCTTCTTCGTCGACGGTGATGGGCAGTTGCGGCAACGGGCGCTTGGCCGGGCCGAAGATGACGGCGGCCTCACGGGTGATGTCGAACTGCGACTGATGGCAGGGGCACAGCAGGTGGTGGGTCTGCTGCTCGTAGAGCGCGACGGGGCAGCCGACGTGCGTGCAGATCTTGGAGTACGCGACGATGCCGTCGAAGCTCCAGTCCTCGCGGCCGGGCGAGACGTGCAGGTCTTTCGGGTCGAGGCGCATGAGCAGCACGGCCGCCTTCGCCTTCTCTTCCAGCTTGCCCTCGTGCATGTCGCTCAGGCCGTCGGGGATGACGTGGAAGACGGAGCCCAGCGTGACGTCGGAGGCCTTGATCGGGGTGCCGTCGGGGTCGCGGGTGAGCTTGGTGCCCTCTTCCCACATGGTGTGCTTGAGCCGCTGGACGGGGTCGCCGGCGGGGGCGAGATCGCGGAACAGCACGACGGCGGGAAGCGGGGTCGCCACCAGCGCGCCGATCAGGGTGTTGCGGATCAGCTTGCGCCGCGTGAAGCCGGACTCCTTGTTGCCGAGCGAGAACACCTCGACGGCCTTCTCGCGGGTCTCTTCGCTACCGCGCGTGGGGTGGCGGGACTCGACGAGGTCGTGCCCGTCCATCAGCGACTTCGACCAGTGGACGGCCCCGAAACCGATCCCGAACAGACCGAGGGCGATGCCCACGCCGAGGAACAGGTTGCTGTTGCGGACCGACGCGATGTCGCCCGGGATGATCGGGAAGACGATGTACGCCACGACCGCGAACACGCTGCCGAGGATCGAGGCGAGGAACAGCCACGCCACGCGACGCTCGTTCTGGCGCTCCTTGACGGGGTCGAGATCGGAGACCCGGGCCCGGTACGGCGGGAATCCGGGGTTCTCGACCTTGTCCGTGGGCACCACTGCGGTGCCGGGGGAAGGAGTCGGAGCCTCGCGGGTTGCCACCGCGTCGCCCTTGGCTGCCATTGCGTATCCCTACTTCTCGAGTTGCCGGAGCTTAGTTGGACTTCGCGGTCAGCCAGACGGTGATCGCGACGATCGAACCGAGGGCGAAGATCCAGACGAACAGACCCTCCGAAACGGGGCCGAGCCCGCCGAGGTCCACCACGCCCGGTGCGTTGTCCTGGTCGCTGATGAACAGCAGGTAGCTGATGATGTCGGCCTTGTCCGCGGCCGGGATGTTGAGGTCGTTGAAGACCGGCATGTTCTGCGGGCCGGTGACCATGGCCTCGTAGATGTGCGCGGCGCTGACGTCTTTCAGCGACGGGGCGAACTTGCCCTCGGTGAGGGCGCCGCCGGCACCCGCCACGTTGTGGCACATCGCGCAGTTCACCCGGAACAGCTCGGCGCCGTTGGCGACGTCGCCGTCGCCGGTCAGCAGGCTCGGGTCGGGGATGCCGGGGCCGGGGGCCAGCGAGGCGACATACGCGGCGAGCGCGGCGATCTGCTTGTCGGTGAACTGGACCGGCTTCTGCTCGATCTGCGGGCCGTTGGCGGCGGCGGGCATGCGCCCGGTGCCGACCTGGAAGTCGACGGAGGCCGCACCGACCCCGTGCAGGTTCGGGCCGGCCGCGGTCCCTTCGGCGGCGAGGCCGTGGCAGCTGGCGCAGTTGGCCTGGAAGAGGCGCTGGCCCTCATCGACGAGCGCGTCGACGGACGCGGTGGTCTCGGCCGATGCGCTGGCCGTGAACAGGGCGTAGCTGCCGCCGGTGGCCAGGAGGCCGACGAGCAGCAGCATGGCCGAGACGACGGGGGAGCGACGACCGGTGCGGTTCTTGCGGTTCGATGCCATGAGCTGTTTCTGCGGTCCGATCGCTATTTGAGGATGTAGATGACGGCGAAGAGGCCGATCCAGACCACGTCGACGAAGTGCCAGTAGTACGAGACCGTGATGGCGGTGACCGCCTCGCGGTGGGTGAAGTTCTTGACCGCGAAGACCCGGCCGAGCAGCAGCAGGAACGCGATCAGGCCGCCCGTGACGTGCAGGGCGTGGAAGCCGGTGGTGAGGTAGAAGGCCGAGCCGTAGGCGTCGCCGGTGAAGGCGATGTGCTCGCTGACCAGCTGGCCGTACTCGAAGACCTGCCCGACCACGAAGACCGCGCCCATGGCGAAGGTCAGGTACATCCATTCCACGACGCCCCAGCGCCGCAGGTTGAACAGACCCCCGGTGCGGCGGGCCTGCAGACGCTCGGCGGCGAACACGCCGAACTGGCAGGTGAAGGACGACAGCACGAGGATCGTCGTGTTCACCGCCGCGTAGGGCACGTTGAGCTTGGCGGTCTGGTCGGCCCACAGCTCGGGCGAGAACGAGCGCAGCGTGAAGTAGATCGCGAAGAGGCCGGCGAAGAACATGACCTCGCTGCCGAGCCACACGATGACGCCCACCTGCGTGACGTTCGGCCGGTTGATCACCGAGCTCGGAGGGGGAGAGATCGTCGTCGCAGTCACGACTCCATTATGGCCGATATCCGGGGCCGGTACGATCGACGCCATGCCGACCGAGTCCAGCTGGCCCGACATCCTGACCACCCTTCTCGGCGGTTCCGACCTCTCGATCGCCGAAGCGTCGTGGGCGATGGAGCAGGTGATGTCCGGCCGGGCCTCCGGAGCCCAGCTCGGAGCGTTCCTGGTGGCGTTGCGCGCCAAGGGCGAGACGGTCGCTGAGATCGTCGGCTTCCGGGATGCGGTGCTCGCCAATGCGCAGGCCCTTCCGGTCGATCCGATGGCGCTCGACATCGTCGGCACCGGTGGCGACCGGGTCGGCACCGTCAACGTCTCGACGATGGCCTCGATCGTGGCGGCGGCAGCGGGGGCGCGCGTCGTCAAGCACGGCAACAAGGCCGCGAGCTCCGCATCCGGGTCCTCTGATGTCCTGGGTGCGCTGGGCATCGACCTCACGATCGCGCCCGAGCGCGTCGCGACGGTGCTGGATGAGGTGGGCATCACCTTCGCGTACGCCGCATTGTTCCACCCCGGTTTCAAGCACGCCGGCCCGGTGCGGGCCGAGATCGGCATCCCGACGGTGTTCAACTTCCTCGGGCCGCTCTGCAACCCGGCGCGTCCCGAGGCGAACGCGCTCGGCGTGGCGAACCTCGAGAAGGTGCCGCTGTTCGTCGGCGTGTTCCAGACCCGCGGCGCGACGGCGCTGGTGTTCCGAGGCGACGACGGGCTCGACGAGTTGACCACGACCGGCCACAGCCACGTCTGGGAGGTCTCGCGCGGCGAGGTTCACGAGCACGACCTCGACCCGGGTGATCTGGGGCTGCCGCGGGCGTCGATCGACGACCTGCGGGGCGGGGATGCCGCCCGCAACGCCGCCATCGCCCGCGCCGTGCTGGCGGGGGAGGAGGGCCCGGTGCGGGACATCGTCCTGCTGAACGCCGCGGCCGGGCTGGTGTCCTGGGAGCTCGCGCACGATGCCGCGCTGGCCGATGAGGACATCCGGGTGCGGTTCCGCGCGGGGATCGCGCGTGCGGCCGAGGCCATCGACTCCGGTGCCGCCACCGCCAAGCTGGACGCCTGGGTCGCGGCCACGACCGCCTAGCCGCCGGGCTCGATCCAGCCGAAGCTGCGCTCGACGGCGCGGCGCCACTGGCGCAGGCGCTCCTCGCGTTCCTCGGCGGGAAGAACGGGCTCCCAGCGGGCGTCTTCGCGCCAGTTGTCGCGCAGCTCCTCGAGCCCCGACCAGAAGCCGGTCGCGAGTCCGGCGGCGTAGGCCGCTCCGAGCGCTGTGGTCTCGATGACGGCCGGGCGTACCACCGGCAGGCCGAGGATGTCGGCCTGGAACTGCATCAGGGCGTCGTTGGCGACCATGCCGCCGTCGACGCGGAGTTCCTCGAGGGGGAGGGCCGCATCCGCGTTCACGGCGTCGAGGACCTCGCGCGTCTGGAACGCGACCGCCTCGAGACTGGCGCGGGCGATGTGCGCCTTGGTCGCGAACCGGGTCAGGCCGACGATGACCCCGCGGGCATCGGGGCGCCAGTACGGGGCGAACAGGCCCGAGAACGCGGGCACCACGTACACGCCGCCGTTGTCATCGACCGAGAGCGCGAGTGCTTCGACATCCGACGCCTTCTCGATGATGCCGAGATTGTCGCGCAGCCACTGGATGAGGGAGCCGGTCACGGCGATCGAGCCCTCGAGCGCGTAGACCGGCGGCTGCTCGCCCAGGCGGTAGGCCACCGTGCTGATCAGACCGGAGGACGAGGTCGCGATCTCGGTGCCGGTGTTGACGATCAGGAAGTTGCCGGTGCCGTAGGTGTTCTTCGATCCGCCGGCCTCGAATGCGGCCTGCCCGAACGTCGCCGCCTGCTGGTCGCCGAGGATGCCGGCGATCGGGACGCCGGCGAGCGGGCCGGCGGCCACCTCGCCGTAGACCTCGGAGGAGCTGCGGATCTCGGGCAGGAGCGCACGGGGCACCCGGAACGCCTCGAGCAGCGCGTCGTCCCAGGCCAGCGAGCGCAGATCCATCAGCAGGGTGCGGCTGGCGTTGGTGACATCCGTCGCGTGGATTCCGCCGTCTGGCCCCCCGGTGAGGTTCCACAGAACCCACGAGTCGGTGGTGCCGAACGCGAGTTCGCCGGCCTCGGCGCGGGCACGCGCCCCGTCGACGTGATCCAGGATCCAGGCGATCTTCGTCGCCGAGAAGTAGGTGGCCAGGGGAAGTCCGGTCGCCGCCCGGAATCGGTCGGTGCCGCCGCCGGCGGCGAGAGCGTCGACGGCATCCTGGGTGCGGGTGTCCTGCCAGACGATCGCCGGAGCGATCGGCTCGCCGGTGGCGCGGTCCCAGACGACCGTCGTCTCGCGCTGGTTGGTGATGCCGATCGCCGCGACATCCGCGCGGGTCGCGCCCGCCGCATCCAGAGCCTCGCCGAGCACCGCGATCGTGTTGTCGCGGATCTCACCCGCGTCGTGCTCGACCCAGCCGGCCTTCGGGAAGAGCTGCCGGTGCTCGCGCTGCCCCGACGCGACGGGGGAGCCGTCGCGGTCGAAGAGGATCGCGCGCGTGCTCGTGGTGCCCTGGTCGATCGCGAGCACGTACCGCAGCGTGCTCACCGCGCCACCAGCGGGGCGACCTCGCGGCCCACCCACTCGACGAATCCGACCGGATCGGGGTCCTCGTCGGTGCTGTGCACGAGGACCGTCGTCATGCCGTGGGCTGTGACGCGCTCGATCGCCGCGGCCACCTCGTCGGCGGCATCGTCGCGCCGGGCCGTCAGATGCCCGACGATCTCATGCGGCCGGCCGGCCGTGACCTCGCGGACCGTGGCGATGCTGTCGCGGATGCGGTCCTCCGCGAGCGGGGAGGTCAGCATCGTGCCGTCCCCGTGCGTCGCCGCCAGCGCGAGGGTCTTCGGGCCCTCGCCGCCGATGAGCAGATGCGGCTCGGCGGCCGGCGCCGCGAGTCGCACCGCGTCCAGATGGACGTAATCCCCGTCCACCGTGACCTCCTCGCCGGCGAGCAGCCGCTTGAGCGCGACCGCGTACTCGGTGAGCAGGGTCAGCGGCGAGGCGGGCTTCACCCCGAGCTGCGCCATCCAGGCCTGCACGCCGTGGCCGACCACGGGGACGAACCGGCCGGGGAAGACCCGCTGCAGGGTCGCGATCTCCATGGCGAGCACGGCGACCTGGCGCAGCGGCGCGGGCATCAGGCCGATGCCGACAGTGATGCGTTCGGTACCGGCCAGCGCGATCGCGGCCGAGGTGGGGCCGCCGAGGTTGAAGCAGTCCTCCCAGAACCACAGGTCATCGAGCCCGGAATCCTCGGCGGCGCTCGCGACGCCGCGCAGGAGCTCGGGCGCCCAGCCCGGCAGGAACACGGTGCCGATCCGCGGGCGGGTCATCGACTGAGTACCTCGGGCGTGAGCTCGGCGATGGTGCGGTGGCCGCTGAGGCCGAGGGCGAGGTCGAACTCGGCGAGGATGTTGCGCAGCGCCTCGCGGGCACCCTCCTCACCGGCGATCGCCATCGCGTACACCCACGGACGGCCGACCTGCACCGCCGCGGCACCCAGCGCGAGCGCCCGGAGGACGTCCGATCCGCCCCGCACCCCGCTGTCGAACAGCACGGGAAGGCTTCCCCCGACCGCCTCGACGACTCCGGGGAGGGCTTCCAGCGAGCCGATCGCTCCGTCGATCTGGCGCCCCGCGTGATTGGAGACCACCACCCCGTCGACGCCGGCATCCTGCGCACGGCGCGCGTCATCCGGATGCTGGATGCCCTTGAGCAGGATCGGCAGCTTCGTGCGCTCCCGCAGGAAGGCGATGTCGGACCACTGCAGGCCCTGCCGGGTGAAGACCTCGAGGAACACCTCGCCGTCCTCGCGCCGCACGTGCCGCCGGCGCAGGCCGAGCAGCGTGCGGACGGCCGACGGGGTGACCCTGACCTTCGCGGGGGGAGCGATGCTGCCGTCGGCACGCCCGGCGATCCGGGCGTCGACGAGTCGCCGGAACACCGGGTCGCTCGTGTACTGCGCGATGCCCATGCCCCGGATGAAGGGCAGGTAGGCGCGGTCGAGGTCGCGCGGGCGCCAGCCGAGTTGTTGCGTGTCGAGCGTGACCTCGAGGGCGTGCACGCCGATCGCCTCGGCGCGTGCGACCAGGCTCTCGACGAGTTCGTCGTCGGAACTCCAGTACAGCTGGTACCAGAGCGGGCCACCGCCGCCCTCGGCCGCGACGCGCTCCATGGGAATGGAGGCCTGGGTGGAGAGCACGGCCGGGATGCCGAGGCTCGCGGCCGCGCGAGCGATCGCCAGGTCGGCGTCGTCGTCGACGAGTTCGAGCACGCCGACCGGCGCAGCCAGCAGGGGAGTGGGGTAGCGGTGACCGAACAACTCGACGCCGAGGTCGCGATCCCGGACGTCGCGCAGCACGCGGGGCACGATCCGCCAGTCGTCGAACGCGCCGGCATTCGCCTCGGCGGTGGTCTCCAGCCCCGCTGAGCCGTGAACGTAGGCCCAGGCCTCGGGGCTCATCGCGCGTTCGGCTTTCGCCACCAGGGCATCCCAGCGCACCGGGATGCGCGGCTCGCGTCCGGAGACACCGGCCCGGTAGATCGCGGACTGGGTCGCGCGTCCGGGGCCGAGTGCCCGGTCCAGATCGGTCGTATCGGTCATCGGCGACCTTCGGGCGTCATGCGCCCATGCAAGCATGCGCGGCGGCCGGAGTAAACGCCGAGCGCGGCGACGCCGTGCTCAGCGGTGGAGCTCGACCTGGGCCTTCGCCTCGCCGAGGGTGGCGAAGGTGCCGATCGCGGTACCGACCCGGTCATAGGCGGCGTAGAGGGCGCCGACCAGATCGATGCGACCCAGGTGCATGAGGGTGTTGCGTTCGGAGAGCCCGGTCGCGACCCAGAGGCCGTGATCCGCGCTCAGCCACTGGACCCGCAGGTGCGGGGCGATGGGGACCTCGAGAGTGTCGGACAACGTTCCTCCCCAGTGAGACGCGATGGTGATTATCACAAAAGCATCACGGCGACGGGAAGACAAGGGGGTCTACCCCGAAACAGCTAAATCTCAGCTTGAACCTTCACGGGGCGGAGGAGCCATGTCAAGGGGACTTGACATGCCGCGCGGGGGACCGTACCGTGTCAAGTGAACTTGACATAGGAGGAGGGGCATCATGACGGACACCCGGACCGCGCCAGACGCGGGATTCCGGCGGCTGAGATCGGCGACGGGAGGGCTCGCGCTGTGGACACTGGGCTTCGCGTACGTCGCCGCCGACGCGGCCGGGCTCGTCCCGTTCCCGGTCGGGCCGGCCGTGCTGCCGCTCGTGCTGGCCGGGGTCTACCTGCTGGCCGTGATCGCCGGACGGATCCGCTACCGATGAGGAACCGCATCGCCGAGCTGCGGGCGGAGCAGTCCTGGACCCAGGCGGAGCTGGCGCAGCGCCTCGGCGTCTCGCGTCAGACCGTCAACGCGATCGAGACGGGGAAGTTCGACCCGAGCCTGCCGGTGGCGTTCCGCATCGCGCGGGTGTTCGGTTCGAGCATCGAGGAGGTGTTCCTGGATCAGTGATGATCGCTGTTGGTGAAGTGCGTTACCCGCTTCTTCACTATTGGTAGCGCTCAGGGGTGGTACGAGCAAACCTGTTGACTGTGGGCGGGGTCGGACACCTTCGCGCAGCAACTCTTGCCATAGGCGGCGTCGAGCGTGACGGGCGGTTGCACCATGATGTTGTCGTGTTGTCCACCGGATCGGGGAAGTCATGACGTTCGAGTCGTCGGCGCTGCTGCAGCGCGCGTCGAAGGAGTGGCGGAGCTCCCTCATCGACGTGAGCGGCAATAATCGGCTGCTCTACTTCCGTCCGACCGCCTCCACCATCAACCTCGACGCCTCGCCGTCGAGTGCAGTACGCCGCCTCCTAGCCGGCGACGTCGTGAAGCTGACGGATCTCGTTCCGGATCCCGCGAAGCTGCGGGTGGCACAGCGCGCCTGCGCGGGCCTCGCCCGAAAGCAGCGTGAGGCGCGTGAGGAGTACGGAGTGTCAGTCGCCTTCCTCGCTGTCGGATTGGCCACGTGGGACCCGAACGCGAGCACAGCCCTGGCGAAGGCGCAGGCGGCCGAAGTGGCCACGGAAGAGGGCGCCCGCCCCAGTTACACTCACCCCTCCGCGCCCGTACTGCTGCGCCCGCTCGAGCTCACCATGCGTCGTGGAACGCAGGAGGCGTGGGAGCTTAAGCTCGAGGAGGACTTCCAGTTCAACGGAGTTCTCGAGCACGTTCTCCACGCCGCCAACGTCGACTTGGATGATGACGAGATTCTTCAGTACGACGACGGTTCGGCCGACGGCGTTTCCGAGATGCTGGATCTCGTCGAGGCTGCCTGCGACGGCATTCCGAGCTTCGAGCTGGACAGGACGTTCGTGCTCGGGGCGTTCAGCTATCAGAAGCAGCCGATGGTGGCCGACGTCGACAACCTCTCGGCCCTCGGAGGGTCTGACCTGGTGGCGGCCCTCGCCGGCGACTCGGAGGCGGCAGGCCGCGTTCGCAGCACGGCGAGCGAGATCTCCGTCGAGCTCGCGCAACCCGACTGGCAGCCGGTCGATTCCGAGTACCTGGTGCTCGACGCCGACTCGAGCCAGAGCTACGTCGTCAACGCCGCGCTTGCCGGACGGAATCTCGTCGTGCAGGGCCCACCCGGAACCGGCAAGAGCCAGACCATCGCCAACATCATCGCCACGATGATCGCCAGCGGACGAACGGTGCTGTTCGTCGCCCAGAAGCGCGCGGCGATCGCCGCGGTCCTCGACCGACTCAACGGCGTCGACCTCGAGCACTTGGTCCTCGATATGTTCGCGTCGACCGGCTCCCGTCGTTTCGTGGCTGAGGAACTACGGAATGTGCTCGACCGGCAGAAGACGACGGGAGTACCCAACGTCGATGATCTGCATTTCCGCCTCGCCACGGCGCGCGACCGCCTCGTCCAGCACACCCAGGAAATGAACAAGGGTCGCGGCTGGGGGGTCGACCCGGACGTTGCCGGGTCAGGCGTGAACGTGACTTGGCTGCGTGCTGAAGCCGCCGGCCTGCCCGCGGGAGCGCGCACGACCCTCCGCCTGCCGATCGCGGTGTTCGCCGCCTGGCACAAGAGCGCGTTGACCGAGCACGCGCGAGCCCTCGACGAGCTAGAAGTCCTCGGCGCACTCCAGCCTGAGTGGCGTGCCGCCGCCGGCTGGTCCCCAGATGCGCTCACGACCAGTGACCTTGTGGTGGAGCAGGGCGAGCGAGCTCGCACGCTGAGCCAGTTCGGGATTCCCTCTCTGCGCAGGCTCCTTGCTCCGCTCGCGGCCGCAGCCGGCGCCGAGACCGCGACCACCTGGGCCGAGGTCGACGTCCTCTTCGCTCTTTATCGAGACGTGCGCACGGTGGCGTCGACAACGCCGGCGCTGCTCGCCGAGGTTCCGGACGAACTGCTCGATGACATGCTCTACGTCACCGCCCGGCATCGGCGAGCCTCCGGGCGGAAGGTGGCATGGGGGAGCCGTCGGGCCGCCGGCCGTGCGATCAAGAGGCACCTACCCGGCAGGAAGCGCGACCAGGCGCACCACGACCTTCAGCTGGCGGCCTCAGTGCGGCAGCGGTGGCGTGGCGTGGATCGCCCGAGCGTCCCCGACGAACTGCCGGCAGTTGAGGCCGCTGCGGCCGCGGCCGCAGCGGACCTGGCCGCCGTGCAGGCCGCCGTGCAGAACCTCGCCCTTCGAGATCTCGCGCTGGACGAGTGTGTAGTCGCGCTGGCGCAACTGGCGGCCCAGGAGAACCGCGGCCGTCTACCGGTCGCCCGTTCCTACGAGCTGCAGCTCGCTGACGCCGGGTTGCAGCCCGTGGTAGACGCGCTCCGCGAGCAGATCGCGTCCGGACACCCGCTCAAGGCCGGCGCTGGCGACGTGCTGCGATGGGTCGCTGTGCGTTCCGTTCTTGAGCACGCCGAGGCGACGTCGCCGGCGCTATCGATGGCGAACGGTCCTGAGCTGAATCGTGCCGTGCGCGAGTTCCAAGCCGCCGAGGCGGCCAAGCTCGGTGCGAATGCCGCGCGGGTGCGGCGGCTTGCCGCCGAGCACTTCCGAGCGACCCTCGACGCCTACGCGAACGAGCACTCGGTCCTTCGCGCCGAGGTTACCCGGAAGCGCAACTTCCGCGCGGTCAGAACCCTTTTCCGGGAGGCGCCGCACGTCATGCTCGCCGCCAAGCCGATCTGGGCAATGAGCCCCCTCCAGGTGTCCCGCCTCATGCCCGCTCGCAAGTGCTTCGACGTCGTGATCTTCGATGAGGCGAGCCAGGTGAAGCCAGCCGACGCCATCCCTTCACTCCTGCGCGCCGGACAGGCGATCGTGGCGGGCGACAGCCATCAGCTGCCGCCGACCGACTTCTTCACGAAGGTCCTCGAGGACGACGGTTCCGACGATGGCGAGGAGGAGGCCGCAGGTCTGGGCGAGGCGCCGGCGTCGGAGGGCGATGATCAGGCGCCCGGTCGCCGTGGCTCCGCGACGAGGGATCAGGAGAGCATCCTGGCGGCGATGGATACCGTGCTCAGCGGCCAGAGCCGGATGCTCCAATGGCACTATCGTTCGCGCGACGACCGCCTGATCGCCGTCTCGAACGTCGGCGTCTACTCGGGAGCCCTCACGACCTTCCCGTCGGCCGACGCGCCCGACGCGCTCCGTCACGTCACTGTCCCGCCTAGCGCCGGAATCAACAAGACAGACAACAGCCCGCAGGGCGAGGTCGCTCGGGTCGTCGAGCTCGTCCGCGAGCACATCGGCGAGCATCCCGACGAAAGCCTCGGAGTCATCACCTTCGGCATTAAGCATCAGAACCGGATCGAGCAGGCCCTTGAGGCCGCCGCCCGCGAGGACGCCGCGCTGAGGTCCGCCCTCAGCGGAGGCGCCAAAGAGCCGTTCTTCGTCAAGAGCATCGAGCGCGTCCAAGGTGACGAGCGCGACGCCATCATCCTCAGCGTTGGATACGGCAAGGGCCTCGACGGCAAGCTCCGCTACCTCTGGGGGCCGCTTCTCCAGGAGGGTGGCGATCGCCGCCTCAACGTGGCGATCAGCCGAGCGCGTCGACGGATGACGCTGGTGACCAGCTTCACCGCGGACGATGTGGCCGACGACGCCCACCCGTCGGCCGGCTTCCGGCTCATGTGCCGGTTTCTCCGCTACATGGCGAGCAATGGCGACGACCTGCACAGCGGCCCGCAACGCGACGTCGAACTCAACCCGTTCGAGATCGACGTACGCGATCGACTCACCGCGGCGGGACTCGAACTCGACCCGCAGGTCGGA
The DNA here is from genome assembly GCA_035556655.1 of Pseudolysinimonas sp. GTDB lineage: Bacteria > Actinomycetota > Actinomycetes > Actinomycetales > Microbacteriaceae > JBDSKH01. The sequence goes on along the minus strand of DATMFW010000062.1, from coordinate 1,520 downwards.
GCGGGGGAGTACCGAATCGACTTCGCGGTGCGACACCCCCAGTACCCCGGCCGGCACGTCCTCGCGATTGAGGCCGATGGGGCGAACTACCACGGGACGCCGACGGCACGAGAGCGCGACCGCCTTCGCCAGATGCTCTTGGAGGCGCGGGGATGGAAGTTCTATCGGATCTGGAGCACCGACTGGTTCAACAACCCCGAGCGCGAGATCGCGAACGTGCTCGCGGCCTACCACGACGCGCTCGCCCAATCGGACTCGAGCGCGGGCGACGACACCGTGGGCGCCGAGATGGACGAGAGTTGGCACGTTACTGAGGCGGCGCCGCGCATCCCGAAGCCGCGGCTGTACCCAGGGCTACCGATCACCGAGTACCCACATCGAGTCTTGGTCAGTCTGATCGAGCATTACCGCAGCGATGGAGTGCTCCGAACCGCCGACGAAGAACTTGCGCTGGCCATGCAAGACCTGGGATTCCAGAAGCGCGGTTCCCGGATCGTCGCCGCCCTCGAGGCCGCAATCCGCGCGGCTCGGAGGGCCTAACGGCCTTCTCGGCGCCCCTGCAGTCGGCGTCGCTACGGTTCGAGCGACAGCAGCTCGCGTGACAGGAGCATGGCTTGCACGGCGGCGTCACGGGCGGGCGAAGTCAGTAGGCGCGGGTCCTCGATGCCGGCGAGTCGGGCGAGACTTCCGGGTACGCTGCTTAGCAGGCCCGCCGCGCCGTTCAACGCCCACTTCGTGAGCCAGCGTCCGTCGAGCTCGACCGGCTCGCCGGCGGGTTTGATGTTGATCGTGTCGCCGGTCCGGGGGTCAAGGCTCAGAATCGACATTGCCCATAACGGGCCGAACGGCATGTAGAGCATGGCGAGCCCCGGCAGCACGACCGCGCCGTCGTGAACGAGTCCAAGGTGCAACGTGACCATTAGAACGTGGGTCGGCTCGAGGGAGTTGTCGGAGACCCACGGGATAGCAGTCGGCTCGATCTTCGGAGCCACCCGTTCGAGCTCTAGTCGAAGGGCCTCGATTCGCTCGTGGTCGGCTGACACGATGGCGATGCTAGCGGCGACCACCGTCGTCCGTTCAGGGGAGGGCGTCGAGTGCATCCGTGTTGGTCAAGAGCGTTACCACTTCGCTATTCGGCGGGGTCAGCGCGTGGTGAAAGGCGCCACCCGGCCTGATGAGCGGAGCACAACAAGCGGGGCCTGGGTGACGTGGGCTACTTGAGGCCATACCTGGCGCGAGTGCGCCGGACAAGCTCGTCAGTGTCGATCTCCCCGTTGATGTATTTCTGCGCGTCCTCAAGGGTCTCCGGGCCTACAGACAACCCCTCCATCTCGCCGCTGTGGATCGCCTCTTCGACGGCGCGGCGCCGGGCCGTGACGTCCCTCGCGAACTGCTCGGCATCTCCGGTCACGTTTCGACGTTACGCGCGGGGCGTTCGCACTCGACGGCACGACGCCGGCCTCCTTCCGCGAGGACTAGTGCTTGTTGTCGCGGGTGCGCGACTCGTTGCCGGGCTTCAC
>DATMFW010000061.1:0-14575 GCA_035556655.1 Pseudolysinimonas sp. | reverse complement strand
CCGTGCGCACCAGGGGCGGAAATCGCAGAGGGCGCCGGTCGGCCAGTTCGGCGTGGGCGTACTCGGGCTGGGTCCAGGAGGCGAGCGCCGTCGCGAGAGCACCACCCACCCCGACCAGGATCACCCGGGCGTCATCGGCGGCGAGGGCCGCAGCGTCGGACCACCAGCGCAGCACGTCCTCCGCCACCCGCAGGCTCTCGCGGGCGACCATGCGCTCGCCGTCGAGTAGCAGCACCGCGCGGTACCCGCCATCGGCGAGCGGTTCGGCGCCGCGGGTCGCGATCACCAGGGCTGGACGGTCGGGGACGCCGGTGAGCGGCCGCTCACCGTCCGAGACGACCACGAGCGTGCCGGGGAACGCCCTGCCCAGCTCGTCGGCGGTGCGCCGGGTTCCGGCGCCGCTGGTCTGCAGCCGGGTCCCGGCGCAGTGCGGGCAGCGCCACGAACCCTCGATCGCACCGCACCACGAGCAGGTCGGTGCCTGACCCTGCCGGCGCTGGCGCAGCGGTCCGGCGCAGCGGCGGCAGCGGGCCGGTTCGCCGCAGTCCGCGCACCGCAGGCCCGGAGCGAACCCCGGACGCGCGACCTGCACCAGCACCGGCCCGGTGGCCAGCGCCTCGGTGGCCGTGCGCCAGGCGAGGGACGGGATGCGCGCCTGCGCCGCCAGGCGATCCTCGGCGCGGCCGTCCTCGGTGGGCACGATCCGGGGGTGTCGCAGCCGCGCGGGGGCGTGCGGCTCGAGGTAGCCGACGTCGACCAGCCGCTGAGTCTCGGTGCTGCGGGTATGGCCGGCGAGGATCAGCGCACCTCCCTGCTGCTCCTGACGGACCAGGGCGGCGTCCCGGGCGTGCACATAGGGGCTCAGCGGCTCGCCCAGCAACGGGTCGCCATCGTTCCAGATCGCGATCAGTCCCAGCTTTTCGGCGGGGGCGTACACCGCCGAGCGGGTTCCCAGCACGATCACCGGGCCCGCGCCGGCCCGAAGCAACGACCGATAGCGGTCCGGATTCGGCTGCCGGGCATCCCAGCGCGCGATCGCCTCGGCGGGGGCGAGCGTCGCGAGCGCCGTCGCGAGCTGCTCCTGGTCGCGATAGTCGGGGGCGACGAGGATCGCGGTGCGGCCGGAGGCGAGCACGCGCACGGCCGCCTGGGCCAGCGTGACCGCCCAGCGGCCGGTCCACGCCGACCCGGCCGGGGTCACCCCCGGTGCGACACGGAGGGCGATGCGCCGGCCACCATCGACAGCATCGTCGAGGCCGCCGGGGGCGAATCCCTCGATCTCGGGCGCATCCGGCGGCGGGAGGGGCTGCGGCGGCGCCGCGAGCCACTGCTTCTCGACCCTGACCTGCCGCGGCGGAACGGCGAGGCGCAGGATGTCGTTGGCGGAACCCGCCGCCCGATCGGCGACCGCGCGGGCGAGGCGCCAGACCTCCGGACGCAACACCGGCAGCGGCGAGATCAGCGATTCGACGTCGCTGAGCGGGCCCGGGTAGTCCTGCTGCTCGGTGAGCTCGATGACGAAACCCTGCGCGAGCCGCGAGGCGCTGCGCAGCGGGACCGAGACCCGCACCCCCGGCTCGACACCCGCCATGCCATCCGGCACGCGGTAGTCGAGAAGCCGGTCGAGCTGCGGAAGCGCGGAGTCGACCAGCACCCGCGCGATCGTGCTCACGCCGGCCTCGTCAGACCCCGGCGGCCGAGCGCAGCGCGTCGACGCGGTCCGTGCGCTCCCAGGTGAAGTCCGGCAGTTCCCGCCCGAAGTGGCCGTACGCCGCCGTCGCCGCGTAGATCGGCCGCAGCAGGTCGAGGTCGCGGATGATCGCCGCCGGGCGCAGATCGAACACCTCGCGGATGGCGTCGATGATGCGCTGCTCGGGGACGTGGGCCGTACCGAACGTCTCGACGTAGAGCCCGACCGGCGACGCGGCCCCGATCGCGTACGCGACCTGGACCTCGAGCCGATCGGCGAGCCCGGCCGCGACGGCGTTCTTCGCGACCCAGCGCATGGCGTAGGCGGCCGACCGGTCGACCTTCGACGGGTCCTTCCCGCTGAATGCCCCGCCGCCGTGCCGCGCGGCACCACCGTAGGTGTCGACGATGATCTTGCGCCCCGTGAGCCCGGCGTCGCCCTGCGGCCCGCCGATCTCGAACCGGCCGGTGGGGTTGATGAGGCGCCGGCCGCTGGAGGGCAGATCGACAGCGGCCAGGACCGGGGCGATCACCAGCTCTTCGACGGCGGCCCGCAGATCGGCGGTCGAGACCGAGGGGGCGTGCTGGGTCGACAGCACGACGGTCTCGATGCTGCGCGGCGTGGCGCCGTCGTAGCCGATGGTGACCTGGGTCTTGCCGTCGGGGCGCAGCCAGTCGACGAGCCCGTCGTGGCGCACGGCGGCGAGCCGCTCGGACAGCCGGTGGGCGAGCCAGATCGGCAACGGCATCAGCTCGGGGGTCTCGCGGGTGGCGAACCCGAACATGATGCCCTGGTCGCCGGCCCCCTGGCGGTCGAGGTCGTCGTCGGAGGAGCCCTCGCGCGTCTCGACCGCGTCGTCGACCCCCCGTGCGATATCGGGCGACTGGCCGCCGATCGAGACGCTGACCCCGCACGACCTGCCGTCGAACCAGACGTCGGAGGAGTCGTAGCCGATGCTCGTGATGCGCTCGCGCACGATGCCCGGGATGTCGACGTAGCCGCTCGTGGTGACCTCACCGGCGACGTGGACGAGCCCGGTGGTGACGAGCGTCTCGACCGCGACCCGGGCCTGCGGGTCGACCGTCAGCAGCGCATCGAGGATCGCGTCGCTGATCTGGTCGCAGATCTTGTCGGGGTGTCCCTCGGTGACCGATTCGGAGGTGAACAGGCGGAGGGGTTCAGTCATGAAGATCTTCCGGTGCGGCGACGAGGTCGAGGATGCGATCGGCGACCGACGACTTCGTGCCGTCGGCCTCGCCCACGATATCTCCGGCGGCGGACAGCACGAGAACCGCGTTACGGTCGGTGGCGAAGCCCTGCGCCCACCCGACGCTGTTGACGACGAGATAGTCCACGCCCTTGCGCCGGGCCTTCGCCCGGCCCAGTTCGAGCAGCGCATCGCGATCCTGCTCGGTCTCCGCCGCGAATCCCACGATGGTCTGGCCCTCGCGCCGGGCTCCCGTCAGCTCGCGCAGGATGTCGGGGTTCTTCACCAGGCGCAGCTCGAGGCTGTCGCCCTGGACTTCCTTCTTGATCTTGGCGTCGGCGACGGTCTCCGGCCGGTAGTCGGCCACCGCGGCGGCCATGATGACCAGCTCAGCGGTGCCGGCCGCGAGCAGCGTCGCCTCCTGCAGTTCGAGCGTCGTCGACACGTGCACGACCTCAGTGCCGACGATGCCGTCCGCCGCGAGGACCCCCTCGTCGATGTTCGCCACGACGAGGGTGACGTCGGCGCCGCGCGCGGCGGCGGCGCGGGCGAGGGCGACGCCCTGCTTGCCGCTGGAGCGATTGCCGATGAAACGCACCGGATCGAGCGGTTCGCGCGTTCCCCCCGCGGTGATCAGGATGCGTCGGCCGGCCAGGTCGCGCGGCCCGGCCGCGGTGAGAGCGGCCGCCACGATCTCATCGACCTCGGCCATGCGGCCGGGACCCGAGTCCGATCCGGTCAGCGGGCCGCTTCCGGGACCCACGATGTGCGCGCCGCGCTCGACGAGCGTGGCGACGTTGGCCACGGTCGCCGGATGCCGCCACATCTCCGTGTGCATGGCCGGTGCCAGCACCAGCGGCGCCGTCGAGGCCAGCACCGTGTTGCCGAGCAGGTCGTCGTCGAGCCCGGTGGCGAGCTTCGCGAGGGTGTGCGCGGTCGCCGGCGCGATCACGATGAGGTCGGCGCGCTGCCCGAGGGCCACGTGCCGCACCTCGGCGACTCCCTCGTAGAGATCGCTGTGGACGGGGTTGCGGCTGATCGCCTCGAGGGTGGGCCTGCCGACGAAGCGGAGCGCCGCATCCGTCGCCACGACGTGCACGTCGTGTCCCGCCTGCACCAGCGCCCTGACGACGCCGACGGCCTTGTACGCCGCGATGCCGCCGGTGATGCCGACGACGATGTTCATTTCGACGGGCTCGATGGCCGCGCTACGGAGCGGGGGTCTCGTCGAGGGGCTTGAGGACCAGCTTGTCCTCGTTGATCTCGTGCATGGCGACCGAGAGCGGCTTGTCGTCGATCGTCGAGTCGACCAGCGGCCCCACGTTGTCGAACAGCGACCCCTCGTGCAGGTCGGCGTAGTAGTCGTTGATCTGGCGGGCGCGCTTGGATGCGAAGATCACCAGCTGGTATTTCGAGTCGACCTTCGACAGCAGATCGTCGATCGGCGGGTCGATGATGCCGGAGTTCTTGTCAGCCATGGGTATGCCCTTCGGTGGTCGGGCCCGTCGGGGCCCGGGAAGAAGACGCGCCCGGATCGCCGGGCACTGCGAGCAATTCTACGACCTCGCGGGCCGCCTGGCCGACCTCCTGGTTGACGACCTTCACATCGAACTCGTCCTGGGCCCGCAATTCGACGCGAGCGGTGGCCAGCCGGCGGGCCTGCTCGACCGGATCCTCGGTCCCGCGGCCGACCAGCCGGCGCACCAGTTCCTCCCAGGTCGGGGGCAGCAAGAAGACCAGAAGCGCCTCCGGCATCGCCTCCCGCACGGCGCGAGCGCCCTGCAGGTCGATCTCGAGCAGCACGCTGCGACCGCTGGCCAGCGCGGCGTCGATGGGAGGTCGCGGGGTCCCGTACCGGTAGGCGTTATGCACCGTGGCGTACTCCAGGAACTCGCCGTCGGCGATCATGCGGTCGAACTGCGCGTCCGAGACGAAGTAGTAGTGCTCGCCCTCGACCTCGCCGACGCGCGGCGGCCGGGTCGTCGCCGAGATGCTGAGCAGCACGTTCGGGTAGTTCTCGCGGATGTGGCGCGACACCGTGCCCTTGCCGACGGCCGTCGGGCCGGCCAGCACGACCAGCCGGCTGGGCGTACGCAGTCCGCCCTCTCGCCGGATCAGGAACTCGCGCAGCTTCGCGCGCTGCCGCGTTCCCAGTCCGCCGACACGTTTCGAGGGCGCGATGCCGAGCTGCTCCATGACCCGGTCGGCCCGGGTCGGCCCGAGGGTGGGAACGCTCATCAGCAGCTCACGCACCCGCAGGGTGGCTTCGGGAGCCGTGGCAGGCCCGTTCCACGCCGCCTCGACCACTTCCAGAGCGCGGCGCTCCCGGCGCGCGATGGCGGCCTTCACGGCGGCACGGGCGCGGCGCGCGGCCACGGCGGCGCGGGCGGCGGCGACCCGGTCGACCTCGGGGGGTGTCGACGGCGTCATCCGTCCACCTCCTCCCGTGCGCGGCGGATCGCCTCGACGATTCCAGCCTCTCCGGCTCCGAGAACGCTCCGAGAGACGTTCGCGAGCGTGGTCGGCGCGGCCGGCCCGAACAGGGCGTCGAGGTCGCTCAGCCGCGCGCCCTGGGCCCCGAAACCGGGGGCGAGCACCGGGATGCCGACCAGATCGGCGGGATCGAGAAGGCTCACCGTCGCCCCGACGACGACCCCGAGCGCGCTCGAATCCCGTGCCCGCACGTCGCCGAGCACACCGGCCGCGACGCTCAGCCCGTCGTCGCGGACGGCGCTCTGCGTGCGCGCGGCCTCCGGATTCGAGGTCGCGGCGAGCACGAAGACGCCCTTTCCCGCGGCCTCCGCCCGGTCGATCACCCCGTCGAGGGAGCCCAGTCCCTGATACGCGACCGCCGTCATGGCATGCACCTCGAGCGGTGACCCTGGGGTCAGCCAGGCCTCCCCGTACGCGTCGACGGTCGAGCCGACATCGCCGCGCTTGACGTCGGCGATCACGAGCAGTCCCGCCATGCGCGCCGCCGCGAGCACGACCTCCAGCGCCGCGTACCCGGCGGAGCCGTGTCGCTCGAAGAACGCCACCTGCGGTTTCACGACGCCGGCGAGGCCGGCCATGGCATCCACCACGCGCAGCCCCAGCTCGCGCGCCCCGTGGGCGCTGTCGGGAAGCGACCAGGCGTCGAGGATCGCGGCGTGCGGGTCGATGCCGACGCACAGCCGCCCCTTCGCCGCCATGACGCCGGCGAGCCGCCCGGCGAACCCGTCAGGCACCCGCCGCCAGCCGATCCGCGCGGTCGCGTGCGTAATCCTGCAGCGATCGGACGTGGGTCTCGCCGCGGCTGGCCTCGAACGAGGCGACCGCCGAGCCGAGCTGCGCGATCGTGGTGAACAGCGGCTTGTCGGCCGCCACCGTCGCCGTCCGGATCTCGATGCCGTCGGCACGCGCGCTGCGGCCCGAGGGGGTGTTGATCACGACATCGATCTTGCCGTCGTTGATGAGCTCGACGATGGAGGGATCGCCGGGGATCACCTCCTGGCCCATGAAGTACTTCCGCACGCTCGCCGCCCGGATGCCGTTGCGGGCCAGCACCTCGGCGGTCCCCTCGGTGGCCACGATGTCGAATCCGAGTTGCGACAGCCGCAGCACCGGCAGCACGATCGCGCGCTTGTCGCGGTCGGCGACCGAGACGAACACCGTGCCCGACTGCGGCAGGCCGCCGTACGCGGCGTCCTGGCTCTTGGCGAACGCCCGCGGGAAGTCGCGGTCGATGCCCATCACCTCCCCCGTCGAGCGCATCTCGGGGCCGAGCACGGAATCCACCAGACCGCCCTCGCGCGTGCGGAAGCGCTTGAACGGCAGCACCGCCTCTTTCACCGAGACCGGGGCATCGAGCGGCACCTCGGCGCCATCGCGCTGCGGCAGCAGGCCGTCGGCCACGAGCGAACGGATGCTGCGGCCGACCATGATCAGTGAGGCCGCCTTCGCCAGCGGGATGCCGAGCGCCTTCGACACGAACGGCACCGTCCGCGAGGCGCGCGGGTTCGCCTCCAGCACGTAGAGCACCCCGGCGCCGATCGCGAACTGGACGTTGAGCAGCCCGCGCACCCCGATCCCCTCCGCGATGCGGCGGGTCGCCTCGACCACCTGGTTCTGCACGTCGCGGCCGAGCGTCACCGGGGGCAGCGTGCACGCGGAGTCCCCGGAGTGGATGCCCGCCTCCTCGATGTGCTCCATGATGCCGCCCACATACAGCTCGGTGCCGTCGTACAGCGCGTCGATGTCGATCTCGAGGGCGTCGTCGAGGAAGCGGTCGACCAGCAGCGGCGCTCCCGGCCCGATGATGGCGTGCTCGCGCACGCGGTCGAAGTAGTCCTCGAGGCTCGGGGTGTCGTAGACGATCTCCATGCCCCGGCCGCCGAGCACGAAGCTCGGCCGGACCAGCACCGGATAGCCGATCGATTCGGCGACGGCGACAGCGCTCGGCGCGTCGGTGGCCGTCCCGTTGCGGGGGGCGATCAATCCCGCGGCATCGAGGATGCCGGCAAACAGCCCGCGCTCCTCCGCCAGGTCGATCGCGGACGGGCTGGTGCCGAGAATCGGGATCCCGGCCGCCTCGAGACCCTTCGCCAGTCCGAGCGCCGTCTGCCCGCCGAGCTGCACGATCACCCCGAGCAGCTCGCCGCTCGCGGCCTCGGCGTCGATGACCTCCAGGACGTCCTCGAGGGTCAGCGGCTCGAAGTACAGGCGGTCGCTGGTGTCGTAGTCGGTCGAGACCGTCTCGGGATTGCAGTTGATCATGATGGTCTCGTACCCGGCGTCGTGCAACGCGAAGCTGGCGTGCACGCACGAGTAGTCGAACTCGACCCCCTGGCCGATGCGGTTGGGGCCGGAACCGAGGATCACCACCTTCTTCGCCGCGCTCGGAGCGACCTCGGTCTCGAGGTCGTAACTGGAGTAGTGATACGGCGTCAGCGCCGGGAACTCCCCCGCGCAGGTATCGACCGTCTTGAACACCGGCCGGACCCCGAACTGGCGACGCGCGTTGCGCACCTGCTCTTCGGTGAGCCCGCGCAGCTGGGCGATCTGGGCATCCGAGAAGCCGTGCTCCTTGGCGTGCCGCAGCAGACTCGCGTCGAACGCCAGCGAGCCGGCGATGTCGTCGGCGACCTCGTTGATGAGCACGATCTGATCGAGGAACCACGGATCGATCCCGGTCGCCTGGAAGAGCTCGTCGATGGTGGCGCCCTTGCGCAGCGCCTGCTGCACCGCGATGATCCGGCCGTCGGTGGGCGTCCTCGAGATCTCGACGAGCTCGCCCACGGTGCGCGGCTCGTCACCCCAGTGGAAGCTCGAGCCGCGTTTCTCGAGGCTTCTCAGCGCCTTCTGAAGAGCGGTGGCGTAGTTACGGCCGATGGCCATCGCCTCACCGACGCTCTTCATCGTGGTGGTGAGCGTCGCATCCGCCGAGGGGAACTTCTCGAACGCGAACCGCGGCACCTTCACCACGACGTAGTCCAGGGTCGGCTCGAAGCTCGCCGGGGTCGCTCCCCCGGTGATCTCGTTGCGGATCTCATCGAGCCGGTAGCCCAGCGCCAGCCGCGCGGCGATCTTCGCGATGGGGAACCCGGTCGCCTTCGACGCCAGCGCGCTCGAGCGCGACACCCGCGGGTTCATCTCGATGACGATCACCCGGCCGTTGTCGGGGTTCACGGCGAACTGGATGTTGCAGCCGCCGGTGTCGACCCCGACCAGCCGGATGATGTCGATGCCGATATCGCGCAGGCGCTGGTATTCGCGGTCGGTGAGGGTGAGAGCCGGGGCGACGGTGATCGAGTCTCCCGTGTGGACCCCGACCGGGTCGACGTTCTCGATCGAGCAGACGACGACGGTGTTGTCGGCGGTGTCGCGCATCAGCTCGAGCTCGTACTCCTTCCAGCCGAGGATCGACTCCTCGAGCAGGACCTCGTGCGTGGGGCTCTGGTGCAGGCCGTCGGTGACCATCCGGATCAGCTCGTCCCGGTCGTAGGCGAACCCTGAACCGAGCCCGCCCATGGTGAAGCTCGGGCGGATCACCAGTGGGTAGCCGAGATCCTCGGCGAAGTCGACGGCCTCGCCGACGGTGTGCGCGATGTGGCTGCGGGCGACCTCGGCTCCGGCCTCGATGACCAGGTCCTTGAAGATCTGGCGGTCTTCTCCCTTACGGATCGCATCGACCTTCGCCCCGATCAGCTCGACCCCGAACCGCTCGAGGATGCCGGCCTCGTCGAGCGCGATCGCCGCGTTCAGCGCGGTCTGGCCCCCGAGCGTCGGGAGCACGGCATCCGGCTTCTCGACCTCGATGATGCGGGTCAGCACCTCGGTGGTGATCGGCTCGATGTAGGTCGCGTCGGCGAAGTCCGGGTCGGTCATGATCGTCGCCGGATTCGGGTTCACCAGGATCACTCGGACCCCCTCGGCGCGCAGCACGCGGCAGGCCTGGGTTCCCGAGTAGTCGAACTCGGCCGCCTGGCCGATCACGATGGGGCCGGAACCGATCACGAGAACGCTCTGGATGTCGGCCCGCTTAGGCATTGTTCTCCCTGACCATCGCCGCGAACCGGTCGAAGAGGTAGTTGGCATCGTGCGGACCCGCCGCCGCCTCGGGGTGGTACTGCACCGAGAAGGCCGGGATGTCGAGGGCGTTGAGGCCCTCGACGACGTCGTCGTTGAGGCCGATGTGGCTGACCTCGACCCTCCCGTACCCGTTCGGGCTGTCGAACTCGCCCTGCAGCGGCGCCTTCACCGCGAAGCCGTGGTTGTGCGCGGTCACCTCGACTCGGCCGGTGCGCTTGTCGAGAACCGGCTGGTTGATACCCCGGTGACCGAAGGGCAGCTTGTAGGTGTCGAGGCCGAGCGCTCGCCCGAGGAGCTGATTGCCGAAGCAGATGCCGAAGAACGGCAGACCGCGATCGAGCACGCCGCGCAGCAGCGTCACGTGATCGCCGGAGGCCTCCGGGTCGCCCGGCCCGTTGGAGTAGAAGACGGCGACCGGGTCGATCGCGAGGAGCTGCTCGAGCGTGACGCTCTGGGGCAGCACGTGCACCTCGAATCCGCGGGCGGCGAGATTGTCGATCGTGGACTGCTTGACCCCGAGATCGAGCACCGCGAGGGCGCCGAGCCGGTCTCCCCGCGCGGGCGTGACCGTCGGCTCCGGAACCGAGACCTCGGCCGACAGATTGCGTCCCGCCATCTCGGGGCCGCCGCGCACGAGGGCGAGCTGGTCTTCGGGGCTGAGGGCCGCATCCGGACCCGAGAACACGCCGGATCGCATGGCACCGCGATCGCGCAGGTGGCGCGTGACGGCACGGGTGTCGATCCCCGAGATGCCGACGATGCCGCCGGCCTCGAGGTCGGCATCGAGCGAGCGCCGGGCGCGGTGGTTGCTGACGATCCGGCTGGGATCGCGCACGACGTAGCCGGCGACCCAGATGCGACGGGACTCCGGGTCTTCGTCGTTCATGCCGGTGTTGCCGATGTGCGGGGCCGTCATGACGACGATCTGACCCGCATAACTCGGGTCGGTCAGGGTCTCCTGGTAGCCGGTCATGCCGGTCGCGAACACCGCCTCACCGAGGGTGCGACCGCGCGCGCCGTACGCGCGGCCGGGGTAACGGGTGCCGTCTTCGAGGACCAGCACGGCGGGATCGGAGATCATCAGCTCGCTTTCGGGGCCAGGGGGCGCAGAGCCGTCACCAGGCGGTCGGGGTCGGAGGAGCGCAGGTAGGAGTCGATCTCGGTGGTGCCGAGCACCCAGCGGACGAAGACCAGACCGTCGGTGTCGACGACCCGGTCGATCGTCCAGGTCGCGCGGCCGACGCCGCGGATCGAGGATTTCGGGATGAACACCGGACCGCGGCCGGCCAGATCGAGCACCATGCCCTCGGGGGCGGTGGTCACCACGGCGCGGGCGCGGAAGCCCAGCCCGGCGATCGTGACCCGATCGAGCGGGGCGTCCGCGCGGGTCGTGGCGACGTAGAGCAGATCCTCGGTGAAGGTGGGCTCGCCGAGATCCGCGGGCGGGTCCTCGGGTACCCCGAGCTCCTCCTTCTGGCGCCGGGTCCGGATGCGCCAGCCGCGCCACAGCAGGCCGAACACCACGAGCAGCACGGCCAGGATGCCGAGAACCGGCAGCAGCCTATCCACGTGCCACCTCATCCGGATCGCGCAGCGCGCCCTCGAGGACCGTCGCCACGCCGCCGTGCAGGGTCGCGATCACGCGGCCGGGCAGCTCGCGCCCGAGATACGGGGAGTTCGCACTCATGCCGCGGAGGTCGCCGGTGCCGAAGGTGCGGCGCACCGACGGGTCGTACAGGGTCAGGTGAGCCGGGTTGCCCACCGTGAACGGCTCGGCGTACCCCGGCACCCGGCCGATCTCGGCCGGCGTGCGCGACATGACGCGCGCCACGTCCGCCCAGCCGAGCAGGCCGGTGTCGACCATGGTCTGCTGCACGATGCTGAGCGCGCTCTCCAGGCCCACCATGCCGAAGCTGGCCTCCTGCCAGGAGCACTCCTTCGACTCCGGCGGGTGGGGGGCATGGTCGGTGGCGACGGCGTCGATGGTGCCGTCGGCGAGAGCCTCGCGCAGCGCCTGGACGTCCTCGTCGCGCCGCAGCGGCGGGTTCACCTTGTACCGGGCGTCGTAGCTGCGCGCCAGCTCCTCGGTGAGCAGCAGGTGATGGGGCGTGACCTCGGCGGTGACCCGCACCCCGCGTGCCTTCGCCCAGCGCACCAGTTCGGCGCTGCCGGCGGTCGAGAGGTGGCAGATGTGCAGGCGCGCGCCGGCCGCCTCGGCCAGCAGGACGTCCCGGGCGATGATCGCCTCCTCGGCGACGGCCGGCCAGCCGGCCAGGCCCAGCTCGGAGCTGACCTCTCCCTCGTTCATCTGGGCGCCCTCGGTGAGCCGCGGCTCCTGCGCGTGCTGCGCGACGACCCCGTCGAAGCCCGTGACGTACTCCAGCGCGCGGCGCATCAGCAGGGCATCGTGCACGCAGTGACCGTCGTCGCTGAACACCCGGACGCCGGCACGGGACTGCGCCATTGCCCCGATCTCGCTGAGCCGCTCCCCCGCCAGGCCGACGGTCACGGCCCCGACCGGGCGGACCGTCACGTAGCCGTGCTGCTCGCCGAGCGAGGCGACCTGCTCCACCACCCCCGCGGTGTCCTGCACGGGACTGGTGTTCGCCATGGCATGCACGGCGGTGTAGCCCCCCGCCGCGGCCGCGCGCGAGCCGGTGAGCACCGTCTCGCTCTGCTCGAAGCCGGGCTCGCGCAAGTGGGTGTGCAGATCGACGAGGCCCGGCAGCGCCTGCAGTCCGTCGGCGTCGATGCGCTGCGCGCTCTCCGCGCGCAGGCCGGTGCCGATCTCGGCGATCACGCCGTCGGCGATCACCAGATCGCTGCGGCTACCGTCGGGCAGCGTCGCCCCCGTGAGAAGGATCGTCACTCGTCGCCACCGCTCAGCACCAGGTACAGCACCGCCATCCGTATCGACACACCGCTCGTCACCTGGTCGAGGATGACCGAGGCGTCCGAATCCGCCGCCATCGCCGAGATCTCCAGGCCGCGGTTCATCGGGCCGGGGTGCATGACCATGGTATCCGCGCCCAACCGGGCGAATCGCGCGTCGCTCAGCCCCCACTGGCGGGTGTACTCGCGCTCATGCGGGAAGAAGGCGGCGTGCATGCGCTCGCTCTGGATCCGCAGCATCATCAGCACGTCGGGAGCGTCCGCGATCGCGGCGTCCAGGTCGCTCGAGGTGGTGACCGGCCAGGCATCCACCCCGGACGGCATCAGCGTCCGCGGCGCCACCAGGTGCACGTGCGCACCGAGGGTCCGCAGCAGCCACACGTTCGACCGGGCGACCCGTGAGTGCAGGATGTCGCCGACGATCGTCACCCGCACCCCGTCGAGATCGCGCCCGCGCGACCCCGCGCCGTGGAGACGGCGGCGCATCGTGAACACGTCGAGCAGACCCTGGGTCGGATGCTCGTGCGTCCCGTCGCCGGCGTTCACCACGGCGGCATCGATCCAGTTGCTGTCGGCCAGCACGCGCGCGGCGCCGGATGCCGAGTGGCGGATGACCACCGCATCCACCCCCATCGCGGCGATGGTCTGGGCGGTGTCCTTCAGGCTCTCGCCCTTCGACACGCTCGACCCCTTCGCGCTGAAGGTGATGACATCGGCGCTCAGGCGTTTCGCGGCCGCCTCGAAGCTCAGCCTCGTGCGGGTGGAGTCCTCGAAGAACAGGTTCGCCACGGTGCGGCCGCGCAGGGTCGGCAGCTTCGGAACGGCGCGCGTGGCGACATCGGCCATGTCCTCGGCGATGTCCAGGATGCCGATGGCCGTCTCGCGATCGAGGTCGCGGACCGAGAGCAGATGCGTCAGCCCGGCGCTCACCGGGTCTCCTCCGAGCTATGCCGGCCGACGATGGTGACGGCGTCCTCGCCATCGATCTCCTTCAGCGTGACGTTGATGCGCTCCGCCACGGCCGACGGCAGGTTCTTGCCGACGAAGTCGGCGCGGATCGGCAGCTCGCGGTGTCCGCGATCGACGAGGACGGCGAGGCGCACGGCGCGCGGCCGGCCCAGATCGTTGAGCGCATCGAGTGCGGCCCGGATCGTGCGGCCTGAGTAGAGCACGTCATCGACGAGGACCACCGTCTTGCCGTCGATGCCGCCCGGCGGCACCTTCGTCGGCTGCGGGGTGCGGGTCGGCTGTCCGCGCAGGTCGTCGCGGTACATCGTCACATCGAGGGCGCCGACGGTGCCGGAGCCGGGCTCGAGACCCTCCAGAGTCGCGGCGATCCGCTCGGCGAGGAGCACCCCGCGTGTCGGGATGCCGAGGAGGACGAGATCGGATCCGCCGCGATTGGATTCCAGGATCTCGTGCGCGATGCGCGTCAGGGCGCGGGTGACATCAGCCTGCTGGAGCACGGTGCGCGTCAGCATCTGACCTCCTTCCCCGTCTCTCGGGACGGATTTAAAGGCGGTTCGCCGTCAGAGTATCAGGCCGACCTCCAGCGCCGGAGCAGCGCGCGCTCGAGCAGCCCGATGAGCGCGTCTGTGGTCTTGCCGAGGACGGCGAGCAACACGATCGCCAGGAACAGCCGGTCGATGCGGCCGTTGTTGCCCGAGTCGATGAGCAGGAACCCGAGGCCCATCGAGGAACTGATCAGCTCGGCGGCGACGAGGAACAGCCAGGACTGGGCCAGGGCGAGCCGCAGGCCGCTCACTACCGACGGGATCACCGCCGGCAGTTGCACGGTGCCGAGCAACGCGAACCGGCCGAGTCCGTAGGCCCGCCCGAGCTCGACGAGGTGCGGATCGACGTGACGCAGCGCACCGGCGAGCGTGGTGAACACCGGGAAGGCCGCCCCGATCGTGACCAGGGTCACCTTGGGCACCTCGCCGATGCCGAGGTAGAGCACCAGCAGCGGCAGCCAGGCGAGGGAGGGCACCGCGCGCAGCGCCCCGATCAGGGGCGACAGCAGGATGCTGGCCGTGCGCGACAGGCCGACGAGGGCGCCCAGCACCAGGCCGATCGCGGCTCCCGCGGCGAAGCCGAGCAGAACGCGCTGGGTCGAGATGCCGATGTACGGCAGCAGCAGCCCGCGCTCGGCGAGGTCGACGCCCGCGAGCACCACCGCCGGGGGCGAGGGAAGACGGTAGCTCGGGAACACGCCG
>DATMFW010000060.1:0-20948 GCA_035556655.1 Pseudolysinimonas sp. | reverse complement strand
CGGGCGGTGCGCTCCGGGTTCAGTGGTGCATCGCTGATCGCCGTCGGCCGGGCGGCGCGCACCTCGATGCGCGGTAGACCGCCGATCTCGCCCAGCAGGCTGCCCGCGGGCGGCTCGGCGGCGGGCGGCGTCTCGGCCGTCGGGTCGTCGTCGACCGGCAGCTGGAGCGCGAGCGCCGGCACCGGGACGGGTCCGGTGCGCGGATGCACCTCGATGAGTTCGGGCTCGGCGTCGGCCTCGGGTTCCGGCGCGGGCCGGACCGCCTCGACCTCTTTCGGGGGGATCGTGGATCCGGGTCGCGGCAGAATGTGCCGGATGGGCGGCGGAGCGGTCGGCGTCTCCGGCTCGTCGCGCCGCACCCGGATCGACACCGTGTTCACGACGGTGCCGTGTACCGGCGCGGGCGGCAGGGTGCCCTCGGTCCCGAGCTGGGGCGGCGCCGCTTTCGCGTAGGCGCCGCCGGCCCGCGCGCTGCCCGCTCCCGCGCTGCCCGCTCCCGCGCTGCCGGGGTCGGGCGCGAACCGCGACGGCTTCACCGGATCGGGCCGGGTGATGAGCGGCAGCTCGACCTGACCGGCGCGCAGCGAGGGTTTGAGGAACGTCGGTTCGGAGTCCTCGATGTCGGGGGCCGCGTCGGAGGGCACGACGGCCGCCGGCGAGGCCTTCGGCAGCGCGGCGAACGCGGAGTCGAGCTGACGCGCGGTGCCGATCGTGTGCTCGATCTCGGTGACGGCGGATGCGGCGGCGGGCTCCGGTTCCCGGGCGGCGGGCACCTGCACGACGTGTTTCCGGCTGACCGGCTTCGGTCCGGTCTTCTCGGGCACCGTGACGGGGGGCGCCACGTGAGCGGGCTCGTGCGCGACGGGCTCGTGCACGACGGGCTCCTGCACGACGGGCTCCTGCACGGCGCGCTCCTGCACGACGACCACCGGCGCCGCCGGCTCGACGACTGGCGCCGGCCCCACCGCGGCCGGCGCCTGGGGGACCGGGGCGAACACCTCGCCCGCGGCCTCGGATTCGGGCCGGCGCGCTCCGCGACCGGGACGGCGCGGGGCGGCGTTCAGTACGATCCCGCGCGCCGTGCTGCCTCCGGCCGCGAGCCGGCCGAGCGCGTCCTCGAGGCGCTGGCGCGTCGTGGAGCCCGGCGCGAGCACGAGCACGGTCGCGCAGTCGAGCGATCCGAGCACGGCGGCATCGGTGACCGCGACGATCGGCGGCGTGTCGACCAGCACGACGTCGTACCGGCGGCGCAGTTCCGCGAGCAGGTCCCGCATGCCGGCCGAGGCGAGCAGCTCTCCCGGGTTCGAGGGGCGGGCGCCCGACGGCAGCACGGTCACACCGCCGGCGATGCCGGAACGCAGCGCCGCATCCAGCGGGGTGCGGGCGGAGAGCACCTCGGTGAGGCCGGGCGCGCCGTGGATGCCGAACATCCGCGACAGTGCTGAGCTGCGCAGGTCGGCATCCACGACGACGACGGAGGTCGCGGTGTTCGCGACGGCGACCGCGAGGTTCGCGGTCACGGTGGTGGCGCCCTGGCCGTGGCCGGCGGCGGTGACGACGAAGCTGTTCCGGCCGTCGCGGGTGCGGACGTGATCCAGGTGGGCACGCAGCGCCCGGAACGCCTCGGCGATGCGGGTGCCCGAGCCGGGACGCGCGACGATCGGGGCGGTCTTCACCGTACGGTCGGCGGGGATCTCGCCGATCACCGGGATCGGGGCGATCGCCTCGACGTCCTTCGGCCCGCGGACCCGGGTGTCGAGCACCTCGCGCAGCGATGCGGCGACCAGCCCCGCGGTGAGCCCGAGCACGCCGCCGACGATCAGGATCAGGCCGCTGTTGCTCGGCAGCGGCTGCGTGGGCAGCACCGCCTCTTCGATGTTCACGATCCGCACGGGCGCGATCGGCTGGGTGATCGGTACGACGGTGCCGTTGGGCAACTTGGTCGTCGACGGGGAGGGCTTCGGGGTCGCCTGCGCGGTCGCGCCCGGAGTCGGTGTCGCCGCGGTCGGGGTTCCGCCCGCGGTCTCGAGCTGGTTGGCGACCACGTCCGAGAACTCGGCGCTGACCGCGTTGGCGATGTCGCGGGCCTCCTCGGGGGTGGTCGCGGTCGCGGTGATCTCGATGATGAACGTCGCGGGAGGCGCGGCGACGCTGATGCGCCGCGCGAGGTCCTCGACGGTGGTGTCGAGCCCGAGGTCGTCGATGACCGGCTGCAGCACCAGGCCGCTGGAGGCGACGAGCACGTACGACGCGATCCGCGACTCGGTGAAGTTGCTGGCCTGCAGCCATTCGGTCAGATCGCCGGAGGTCTTGTTGGTGACCAGATCGCGCGAGGTGGCCGCGTAGCTCGGCCCCTCCATCGACTGCACGAAGGCCCCGCCGAGCAGTCCCACGAGCACGCCGATGACGATGAGCAGCGCTCCGCGGCGCAGCACGCCGAGGTACTCGTGGACGTCCATCGGGGGTATGGCTCCGGGGTTTTCGGGTTCGGAAGGCGGGGGGACTTCCGGTATTTCAACCGTAGGGAACGCGCTCGGGTGCCGATCCGGCGCCTGCGGTGATCTGCTCAGGGTTGTTGGGGGTTAAGGGCGGGGTTAAGGCCTCATCGGCACGCAGCGCGCGACCCAGCACGAGCGCCTGCCAGGCGGTCATGAAGACGTTCCCGCCGACCAGCGCCCAGACGGCGGCATCGGGGGCGAGGGCTTCCACCAGCAGCAGCGATCCCAGGGTGAGCACCACCGAGACGGCGACGCTCACGGCGATCACCCGCAGCCGGCCGTAGGTCATCAACCCGAGGTTGGTCAGGTAGGGCGACACGATCGTGAGGGTCATGTTGATGCCGAACGCGATCGAGGCGGCGGCGGTGAAGCCGACCTGTCCGTGGGTGAGCAGCTCGCTGAACGGGGCGAGGAACACCGTGTAGAGCACGCCGCCGACCAGGGCGGTGACGACGATGACCCGGCCGGCCACGCGCATCCGGTGCACGCGTTCGCGACCCGAGGCGGCGGGCACCCAGCCCTGGAAGACCTGCAGCAGGGGCGAGACCGCCATCGCGACGAACTTGCCGAGCCGGTCGGCGAGCACGAACATCGGCAGCAGCACGGGAGAGAACAGCGCGATGATCGCCAGAGCGGCCGGCACGTAGGCGGCCAGCAGGCCGGTCGCGACCACCCCGTGCCGCTGGTCGAGCAGGCTGCGGCGGATGCGGGCGAAGCTCGCCGCCGCGCGCACGTCCAGCTTCCGGCCACGGAAGATCGCCACCGACGACACGACGAGGGCCACCACGGCTCCGGCCAACTGACACAGCGCGAACAGCAGCAGGTGCCCGGTGCCGGCCACGGCGGCCACGCCGGCGAGCGTGCCCGACACCCGGGGGATCGTGTCGAGCAGCAGGAACCGGTCGGGCCGGCTCTCGCCGGTGAAGTACCAATTGGCCGAGGCGCCGGCCATCGTCATGGCGGTTCCGGCGATGAAGGCGACGAGCTTCTCCTGCGGCACGATCGCGAAGGTCACGGCGGCCTGGACGGCCAGCAGCGGGATGAGCAGCACCCCGCGCGCGAACAGCGAGTCCAGGAACATCCCGGGCCGCAGGGTGGGGTCGGCGACGGCGATGCGCACCGGTCCGGTGAGCCCCCAGCCGAAGATCGTGAGCACGCCGAATGACGCGCCGATCGACTGCCCGGTGCCCATCGAGGCCCAGGCCTCCGCACCGACCACGGCGACGATCGCCGGGATGGTGACGAGGCTGACGGCGCCGTTCAGCAACACCGACAACCCGAACAGCCCGAGCCCGCGCGAACGACCCGATGCGAGCGGGTTCACGGGGCGCTCGTCTGCCGCACGGGCACCCGGAAGACCTGCTCGGCGAGGTCGAGCACATCGCGCAGCATGGTGCCGCGGACCTGGGCCCCGAACAGGGAGTGGTCGCCGAACGGGTAATCGGTGACCCGCAGGTCGGCGCCGCGGCGCCGCAGCCGGCTGACGGCGGCGGGCCCGCGGTGATGCGTGAAGTTCTCGGTGTCCTCGGGGGTGAGCATGAGCGCGACGGTGCTGCCGGGGCGGGTCGCCCGGCCGAGCAGGGTCTCCGGGTCGTGGAACAGCTGCAGCCTCGCTCCGATGCGCCAGGCCCAGCCGGGCGCGAGCGCACGGATGCGGGCCTTCAGCTCCCGGAACGGGATGCGCCCCGCCTGATCGAGCGCGGCGAGCTCGGAGTAGCCGCCGGCGGGCAGACCCTCGAGCTTGAAGTAGGTCGGGCTGAGCAGCACGGCCAGCCGGGTCGGATGCCGCTCGGCGATGCGCGCGGCGACCCAGGCGCCCGAACAGAGCCCGACGTGGGCGGTGGGGACCCCCTCGGGCAGTTCGCGCACGAGCGCGTCGACGTCGTCGATCCACTCGTCGGCGAAGATCAGGTTGAGCTCGCCCGGGCGTACCGGCGTGCTGTCGCCCGTGCCGCGCCGGTCGAATCGGATGGCACGGGTGCCCCGGGCGGCCAGCTCACGCGCGGCGATCACCTGGAACCGGCCCGGGCCGACCCGGTGCTCGGCCGCCCCGGGCTGCAGCACGACGATGCCGCCCGCGGGATCGGCGGGGTCGGCGTCGGCCCGCACGGTCTCGATCACGAACAGCTGCTCAGGGCCGACGCGCGTCAGGCGCTCGAGAATGGCCGTTCCGTCGAGGGCGGTGGCCACCTGCGTCTCGTGCCGCACCACGGGACGCACCGGTGCGGCGCCCGCCGGGAACCGGGCATCGGCCCACTCGACGATCAGCCGGATGCTCTCGGTGGGGAGGACCGCGAGCGCACTCGCCGCCTCGATCCATTCGGCGTGGCCGTCGATCGGCTCGAGGCGCGAACCCGCGGGCAGCGCGGCGGCGAAGCGCTCCATGGCGGGTGAGCCGAGGTCGGCCCGGCGCACCAGGGCGAACGTGTCGACCGGCAGCGGCGCGAGCTCGATCCCCTCGAGCCAGGCGACGGCGCGCGGGTGCAGGGTCAGCGAGAGCAGGGTGAGCCGCTCGGGGTCGGTGGCGGGCTCGCCGACGGTGAGGTCGAACAGCGAGCGCTGCCGGCGGAGGAAGCGGTGCCCGGTGAGCGGGGCGTCCCACACCACGAGACCGTCGATGCCGCCCAGCCGGCGCGCCGCCTCGGCGGCCAGCAGGCCCCCGGCGGCGAGACCGGCCAGCACGATGCGCTCGACCCCGGCGTCGCGGAGGGTGGTGACCGCGTCGGCGATGGTCGCGATCCAGGCCTCGCCCGCATCCGGGGAGGCCGTTTCGCCGGCCGCATCGCCCTCGCCGCGGTAGTCGAACCGCAGCGAGGCGATGCCGGCGCGCTCCAGCTCCTGGCTGAGCAGTCGCAGGCCCCGGTAGCCGAGCACCTGCTCGTAGCCCAGCGGCGGGCAGATGACGACGCCGCCGCGGGCGCCGCCGTCGGGGACGTGCAGGAATCCGAGGCTCGGGCTCGCGGGGTCGCCGAACCAGGTCTCGTGCATCATCGCCGCATCACAGCCCCAGTCGCGCCCGTACGTCAAGCGGCCACGCCTCGACATCGAGTCCGTGGGTGCGCAGCAGCGCCAGGGTCGTGCGCTCCATGCCGAAGGCCAGGCAGGCGCCGTGCGCGACCTCGCCGTCGGCGCTGCGGATGTCGAACGCCGCCGTGAGGTGATCGCGCTGGCAGTTGGCGCTGGCGATCGCGGTCCCCTCGTGCAGATCTCCGTACATCGGCACCGTGATCTCGATCTTCAGGTTCTCGCGCAGCTGCGCACTGACCAGCATCTTGCCGGCCCGGCCGAAGAACGGATCGTTGGCGGGCACGGCCTCGACCGGGAGCCCGAGCGAGGCGAGCGTCTCCAGCGCGCGGTCGAGCCAGTCGTCGCGATACCGCTGGGCGCCGTCGGGGTCGCCGACGTAGACGAACTCGTGCATCCGGAAGGACTGCAGGCGCATCGGGTCGAGGCTCGGCTCGTGCCGGAATCCCCAACCGAGGATGTCGTACACGCCGCCGCCCTCGGGCAGTCGTCCCTCGAGCGTGGCGTAGAGCGGGTGGCAGATCGCGTTGGTGAGCACGACGTCGGCGGGGGCGAGCCAGCCGTCCCACGGCTCCCCGGCCTCCCGCGCGGCGAGCAGCGCGCGGTGCTCGCGATCGCCGGCCTCGAAGCTCGACACGATGCCGGCCAGGTCGGGGAACGAGGCGATGTAGTCGGTGCGCTCGAAATCGGCGCGCGGGTACACGGGCGGGAAGCGCAGCGTGGTGGCCTGCAGGGGTGCAGCCATCTCGGTCAGCACCCGGTCGAGCCCGGCGAGGATCGCTTCGAAGGTCGCCGAGCGGCCGTAGATGCCGGCCGAGGCGGTTCCGGTGAGCAGTCCGGCGTCGAGCAGGTCGCGGCGGAACGCGATGCGGGCCTCGTCGAGCGGCGTGCGGGCGGTGTCGAGCGCGGTCATGTCAGCTCCTCTTCTGGACCAGCAGCAGCTGTGCGGTCTGGGCGGTGATGCGGTCGTTGTGCACCATGAGTGCGGCGCCCTGGGCGTCGCGGAACAGGCGGGCGACGCTGTGCTCGCCGTCGTTGCGGAAGCCCGAGATGCCGGTGATGCGCAGGGCACCCGCGACGATGTCGGCGACGGCTTCGGATGCGGTGACCTTCAGATTGTTCATGCGCACCATGAAGCCGATGCGGCCGAGGGCCTCGCGATCGTCCCGCAGCGCGTCCCAGGTGCGGGCGGCATCCATCACCTGCAGTTCGAGGGCGTCCAGCTTCGCGACCAGGGCGACGAGAGCGGGCGCCCCGGGCGGGGTGGTGCCGATCGCCTTCCGGGCGGCGGACTGCACGTACCGGCGGGCGGTGTCCACCGCGGCCCGGGCCATGCCCAGCCAGACGCCCGCCCACAGCGCGTGCGACACCGGCAGCATGGTCTCGGACGAGATCTCCTCGTAGGGGGCGGGGATCAGCCGGTCGGCGGGGACGTCGGCGGTGAGCAGGTAACCGCGGCTGCTGGTGCCGCGCAGGCCGAGGGTGTCCCAGGTGCCGCGCGGTTCGAGTGCGACCTGGTCGCTGTCGCAGGCCAGCAGCACCTGGTCGCCGGGCGCGGCGTCGGCGTCGCGGCGGGCGGTCACCAGCACCAGGTCGGCGCTGTCGCCGTAGGAGATCACCGGGGCGTGCTTCACCAGGTGCACCCGGTCGCCCTGCCGGTCGACGTGGCAGGTGCTGGAGCGCACGTCGCCGCCGATGCCGATCTCGGTCGTCGCGGAGGCCAGCACCAGCTGCTCGCGCGCGATGCGGGATGCCAGAGCGGCGAGCGCGGGAGAGCCGCCGAGGTGCCGCGTGAGGCTGAGCACCTGGCTGTGGTGCATCGCGAAGATCATGCCGGTCGACGAGCAGGCGGCGCCGAGCATCGCCGCGATGCCGACGAGCACGGCGAGCGCGAGGCCCTCGCCCCCCAGCTCGACCGGGACCGAGGAGCCGAGGAGCCGCGCCTCGGCCAGCGCCGCCATCGACTCGGCCGGGAAGCGCGCGGTGCGGTCGACGTCGTCGGCATGGGCGGCGGCGACCTCCGCCGCGACCCGGGCGCGCACCTCGACCGGCTCGAGCGCCGTCGCCGTGGTCATGCCGCGGCCTCGGTCAGCGACTGCAGCGCCGCGCGCACCGTCGCGATCGTGCAGAACGTGTGCTTGGTGAGCAGCTCGTCGGGGAACTCGACATCGAAGGCGTCCTCGAGTGCGAGCATGACGTTGACGCTCGCGTGCGAGGTCATGCCTGCGGCGTACAGGTCGTCGCCGTCGGCGAGGCCCGCGGCGGGCACCCGGAGCTTGGCGTGCGCCTGCAGCACCGTGCGGATGCGGTCGTCGTCGGTCATGGCTGCTCCTCGGGGGCGGGACCGTCGGGGGCGACGGGGATGGCGGCGGCCACCGCCATGGCGATGCCGGCGTCGTGGCTCATGGAGATATCGATGCGGGCGATGCCCTGTCGCTCGGCGAGTGCGGCGGCCCCGCCGCTCAGCACCACGAAGGGCACGCCGTTGGCCCCCGTGCGCACCTCGATCGACTGCCAGGGCACGACGGCGGTGCTCGGCACCTGCAGCACCTTCAGGACCGCCTCTTTCACCGCAAACCGTCCCGCCAGCCTGTCGAGCATCGTCGGACCCTCGCACTGCTCGCGCTCGAGGGCGGTGAACACGCGCGACAGGTACAGCTCGCCGAAGAGCTCGACGCTCTCGGCGAGGTCGGCGATGGGGTGGACGTCGCAGCCGAGGCGGACGCGGGGGGCGTGCTTCGGCGCGGCGCGCTCGGGGGTGCGCAGCATCTGGATTCCTTCGGGCCCCGTGGCGGGGAGACCAGGAGAGCCCCAGGCCAGGGTACGAACGCCGGCGGGCCGCGTCTGCGGGTCCGCCGACCGAAGGGAGGGGTTAACGGCCGGGTGATGCGGGCCCTCTGGCACACTGGCGACATGCCCCGCCTGAGCGTCCTGATCCCCGCGCGCAACGCCTCCGGGACGATCGTCGCCGCCCTGCGCTCCACGCTCCGGGCCCTGCCCGGGGACGCCGAGGTCCTGGTTCTCGACGACGCGTCGAGCGACGGCACGGGCGAGCTGGTCGGCGGTCTGGGCGACCCCCGCATCCGCCTCATCACGGCGGGCGACAACCTCGGCGTCGCGCGGGGACTGCAGCAGCTGCTGGGCGAGGCCCGCGGCGAGGTGGTCGCCCGCATGGACGCCGACGACGTCTGCCTGCCCGGCCGGTTCCGCGCCCAGCTGGCCGCTCTCGACGAGGGTGCCGATCTCGTCTTCAGCACGTTCCAGGTCATCGGGGCCGGGTTGCGCCTGCCCGCGCTGCCCGTCCCGTTCGGCCCCGAGGCCGGGCGCCTGGCCCTGCTGCTGGACTGCCCCTACCCGCACTCCACCGCCCTGGCCCGCCGCGAGACGCTGCTCGGGGTGGGCGGCTACCGGGAGTCCGTCGCCGAGGACTACGACCTGTGGCTGCGCGCCGCCACCGCCGGGGGGCGGATCGTGCGCCTCGGCCGGCCCGGGATCCTGCTGCGGGTCAGCGCCACCCAGGTGACCGCCGATCCCGCGTACCGTCGTCGTCTCGCGGAGGACCCGCTGGTCGCCGGGGCGTACCGCGACCTCGCGCGCGAACTGTGGGGCGTCACCGAGACCCCGTGGCTGACCGAGCTGTCGTTCCTGCGGCAGGGCGCGCTGACCCGGCAGGGGAAGGGTCTTCTCGAGCCGTTCATCCATCGCTTCGTCGCCTCACTCGCCGGCCTCGGTGGCCTGGAGCGCTGGTACCTGGGCCGGCGCGCCCTGCAGGAGCTCGGCCTCCGGGCGGGCCGGGCCGGGCGGTAGCGCCGCCGCGGGGCGTGCGGCGATGCAGGCCGCCAGGGCCGCCCAGATGACCGGCATCGACAGGTCGGGTACCGCGATCACCCCCGACACGATCACCCCGGCGAGCGCCCATCCGGATGCGGACGCGGCCGGGGTGCGCACCGCGGCGACGACGGCCAGCACGACGAGAGCGATCAGCAGCGCGGTCCCGATGGCCCCCAGGCAGCTCAGCACGAGGAAGAACAGGCTCGACGGCCGGTGGCTGCCGAGACCGGCGCCGAGACCCGAGGTCTCGACGAAGATCTGCCACGACCGCTCGTTGGCCAGTCCCCGCGCCAGGTAGCTGAACGACGAGGCCTTCCGCTCGGCCTGCCCGATCGTGAGGTCGTAGAGGGCGGGCAACTGGGTCAGCCCGAGCGCGAACACGCCGGTACCGAGGATGACCGCCCACGGCTGGACGCCGATCCGTGGGCGGCGCAGCAGGCCCACCAGCAGCACGGCGGCGGCCACGGCGGCGACCAGCACCAGCCCGAGAAGCGCGGTTCCGGATGCGTTGGCCACGAACTCCACGCCGACCAGCCCCAGCGCGATCACCGCCGCCACCCGCACCCGCCCCGGACCCCGCCGCAGTCGCGTACCGAAGTAGCAGGCGGCGGCGACCAGATACAGCCCGAGCACCGACGGCTCGTAGAACGTGCCCGAGAGCCGCTCGGGCGTCGCGTAGGAGTAGCCGGGCATGTTCTGCAGCAGCGCGTGCGGCCACCACGGTTCGGCGACCAGACGCACGGCGCCGAGCACGAGGGCGACCCAGAGGGTCGAGCCGAGCAGCCGGGTGTCGACCGGGAACGAGCGCCCGGCGGTGAGCAGCAGCGCGACCCCCAGGGTCAGGTACCCGAGCTGGGCGATGTTGCCGAGCGAGGCCTCCAGCACCGACATGTTGCCGACCTGGCTGTCGACGCCGAGAGCGGGGTCGAACACGCGCATGCCGGCGAACAGGCGCGGCCCGGCGATGGTGATCACCGCCGCCCAGACCACGAGGGCGACTCCGACGAGGTCGGACGGGAACCGGCGCCGGGACTCGGCGTCGCGGCGGGGGCGGGCGAGGGCCATGAGGGCGGCCGGCGCGCCGAGCAGCAGCACCTCGACCACCGCGAGGTAGAACAGCGGGAAACCGTTGCCGTCGACGATGAGCCCGGCGGTCTGCGGGAAGGCGACGCTCGCGCCCACGACGAGCTGGGTCGCGCGGCGGTCCACCAGCCACACCCCGGCGACCGCGACCAGGGTCACGATGCCGAGGACGGTCAGCGGGCCGATCACCGGCGCGCTCCCGTGGGTTCGCGCACACCGACCCGGCGGGCGGGGATGCCGGCCCAGATCTCGTACGGCCCCGTCGAGGCGCGCAGCACGGCGTTCGCGCCGACGATGGTGCCCTCGGCGATCACGAGTTCCTGCCCGGACTCGAACAGCACCTTGGCCCCGGCGCCGAGGGTCACGTGGTCGCCGACGACGACCCGGCCGCCGAGGTGGGCGACGGTCTCGGGTGGCACCCAGGAGTCCGACCGGCCGATGACGACGCCCGGCATGAGGATGATGTGCGCGCCGAGCCGGGTCGCCCGGTGCACGACGAGCCCGACGGCTCCGTGCGCCAGCTCGACCGGCCCCTCGACTGCGACCTCGCGCGGGAACTCGACGCCGAGCAGCTTGAGGGCGAGGTAGGCCGCGCGCCCCACGAGGGGCCGCCGGGATGCGCGCAGCAGCCGATCCTGCAGGCTCACCGGGCGTTCACCCCCTCTTCGGCTCCGTACAGGGCGAGCACGCGGGCGCCGTGCACGTCGAAGTCGAGTTCGCCGGCGACCTCGCGCGCTCCGGCCGACAGCCGGCCGCGCAGGCCGGGATCCATCAGGCGTTCCAGGCCCGAGCGGATCGCCGCCGCATCCGCCGCGACCAGCAGCCCGCTGCGGTCCGGGTCGACCACCGGCGGAGCGGCGATCGTCGTGCTGAGGATCGGCAGCCCGGCGAGCACGCCCTCGGCGGCGGCGAGCTGGAAGTTCTCCGGCCAGATCGAGGGGATCACCAGCGCCGAGGCCTCGGCGAGCGCCGTGCGCCGCGCGGTCTCGTCGAGCCAGCCGAGCTTGCGCACGCGGCCCGCGGCCGCCGCGCGGTCGACGTGGGGCTCCATCGGGCCGGAGCCGGCGATCCACAGCTCGGCGCCCTCGATGCCCGCGCCCCAGGCCTCCAGCAGCAGCCCGACACCCTTGGTGTCGAGCAGCTTGCCGAGGAACAGGAACACGACGTGCTCGCCGGTCGAGGGCGGGGGGCCCGTGTCGGGACCCGCGGTCCCCAGGCGCCAGCCGTGCGGAAGAACGCTCGTCCGGGCCGGAAGGCGCAGCCCCCACGCGGCGTGCTTCTCGCGCAGCCGGGCGCTCGGGAAGATCAGGTGCGCCCGATCGACGGTGCGCGAGACGACGGCGGTGCGCAGCCGCTGCACCCACGGCGGCCGCGGCGCCTCGACGCCGCGGCGCAGCAACGTCGTCGAGGTGTCGACCAGGGCGTAGTCGTGAACGGTGAGCAGCACGGGTGCGCGGGTCGAGCGCAGCAGGGCGGAGCCCCAGCCGGCGACCCGGTGCACGTGCACGAGGTCCCAGCCCTCGGCCAGCACCCGGCGAAGTCGCGGCGCGGTGACGATGCTGCCGAGCAGGTCGAGGGCGTGGAAGACCGCCGCGGCCGGGCGCGAGCCCTTGCGGTCGGGCGGGTACGGCCGGCGGCCGGAGACCAGCCGGACCCGGAACCCCTCCGCCCGCAGGCTGCTGTCGACCTCGGGCGAGATCCACCCGGTGACGATCGTCACCTCGTGCCCCTGATCGCGCAGCCACCTGCTGAGCTCGAGGCAGTACTGCTCGGCACCGCCGAGGGGTGCGAGCATCGAGCTGACCACCTGCGCGATCCTCATCGCACGCCCCAGGCGTCGGCGACGGCGGGCAGGGGGGCGTCGGTGGCGAGCCCCAGCAGGATGAGCGCCGTGCGATCCCACGAGAACCGCGCGACGTTGCGCCGTCCGCTCGCCACGAGCCGCCGGCGCTCCTCGGCGTCGAGAGCGCGCACCCGCTCGACGGCGTCCTGCGGCCTCGTCGGGTCGAAGTACACGGCGCCGTCGCCGGCCACCTCGGGGATCGAAGCGCGGTCCGAGGCGATCACCGGGCACTCCAGCGCCTGGGCCTCGACCAGCGGAAGGCCGAACCCCTCATAGAGCGACGGGAACACCAGGGCACGCGCGTTGCGCAGCAGCAGCGCCAGCTCGGCATCGCTCAGCCGGCCGGCGAGGTGGATGCCGGGCGCGGCGAGCGTGGTCTCGCTCGCGAACACCCTGCTGCCGGGATTCGCCCCGACCACGACGACCGGGATGCCGGCGGCCGCGAGCGCCCGGGTCACCGGCGCGAGGTTCTTGCTCGGGGTCAGGTTGCCCACGCACAGCACGTAGTCGGCGGTGGCGTGCTGCGCGAGTTCGCCGTGCAGCGTGATGTCGCGCGCCTCGGCGCGGGCGTCGAAGGCATGCTCGTGCCCGTTCGGGGCGAGCGCGAACCGGGCGGGATCGATGTGCAGGACGTCGGCGAGTTCGCCCCTGCTGAACTCGGACACCGTCGCCAGGTGCCGGGCGCGCCGGGCGAGCACGCGGTAGAGCACCGAGTACCAGAGCACGAACCGCCGCGAGAACGTCCGCGGGAACCGGGCGGGGGTGACGTCGTGCATGACCACGAGCTGCTCGCGCTTGAGGATCGGCGCCGGCCCGGCGAGGTTCAGCAGCATCTCGTGCCGGGTGAGCCAGGGCAGAGCGAGCTGCTCGAAGGCGATCCCCCGCATCCGGGATCGCACGACGCGACCGGCCGGCAGCCAGTCCGGCAGCACGGCGTCCCGCGGCGCGACGACGCGCGCGGCGGGGTCGAGGTCGAGCACGCGCCGGGCGACCTCGCCGGCGTAGCGCTGCATGCCCGACTGCGGCGCGCTCAGCCATTTGCCGTTGATCGCCACCGGACGCCGGTCGGCGGGCCGGTAGGCGGCCTCGAGCGCGCGGGCCTGGCGCTCCGGGGTGTTGGCGGCCAGCCGTCGCTGCCAGGCGGCGAGGTTGGCGTGCCGGGCGGTCTCGCCGCCGGCCAGCAGTTCTTCGGCGGCCTCGGCCATCTGGGCAGGGGTCGTGATGCCGGGGGTCGCGATCGCCCCCGCCAGGGTGGGCACCTCGCGCGCGATGACCGGGACGCCCAGCTCGATCGCCTCGAGGATCGACAGCGGGAATCCCTCCCACCGGGCGGTGTGCAGGTAGACCCCGGCCTGGCCGAGCGCCTTGTGCGCGTCGAAGGAGGACAGCCAGCCGCTCACCGCGATGCCGGCCCGCTCGAGACGCAGCCGCGCGGTCCGGTCCTCGCCGTCCCCGATCCAGCGGGCATCGAGGTCGGCGTGGCCGTTGCGGCGCAGGGTCAGCACGGTCGCGCGGAAGAAGTCCGGATCCTTCTGGGCCCCGATGCGCCCCACCGCCACGACCCGGTTCGGGTCGCGGTGCTCCAGCATCGCCAGGGCGGGCACCGCGGCGACATTGGGGACGTAGACGACCCGCCGGGCGCGCATCCGGGATGCCGTGCGGGCTTCCCCAGGCGAGCACGCGGCCACCGCATCGGTGTTGCGGGCGAGCAGCCGCTCCGCGGCACGCACCGCGAGCCGGGTCGGCAGCGGCAGGTCACGCCGCTCGAACGCGAAGCAGTGCGGGCTGTAGACGATGCGGCGATCGGGCCGGCGGCGCAGGGCCGCCCGGACGAACAGGCCGGCGTAGGAGGAGTGCGCGTGCACGACGTCGGGCTGCACGGCGGCGACCCGGCGGCGGATCGCCCGGCGCGCCGCGAGCGCCCCGGAGGGCAGGACCGCGATGCTGGCGAAGCCGTGCTCGTCCTCGGCGCTGAACTCGGCGCGGTCGACGCCGCGCAGCAGGTGGTGCTCGAGCTCGGGGGTGGCGGCGACGAACTGCAGCACGGCCCCGCGCACCCCGGCCCCCCAGCTCTCCGCGACGTGGAGGACGCGCATCACACGGCCCCGTCGGCGCCGACGACCGCCCGGGCGGTGCGCAACAGGATGATCAGGTCGTTGGTGATCGACCAGTTCTCGACGTAGTACAGGTCGAGGCGGATCGCGTCCTCCCACGACAGGTTGGAGCGCCCGCTCACCTGCCAGAGGCCGCTCATGCCCGGTTTCACGACGAGCCGGCGGCCGGCCTTGGTGTCGTAGAGCCGCACCTCGCCGTCACGCTGGGGCCGCGGCCCGACGAGCGACATGTCGCCCTTCAGCACGTTCAGCAGCTGCGGCAGCTCGTCGATGGAGTAGCGGCGCAGGACACGGCCGACGCGGGTCACGCGCGGGTCGTCTTTGACCTTGAACAGGGGCGTGTCGCCCGTGCCCTGCGCGGCCAGCAGTTCGGCCAGGTGGGCGTCGGCGTCCGTGACCATGCTGCGGAACTTCAGCATGGTGAACGGCTCGCCCGAGAGCCCGATGCGCTCCTGGCCGTAGAACACCGGTCCGCGCGAACCGAGCTTGACCAGCGCTGCGACCACCAGGAACAGCGGGGCGAGCATGATCAGCAGGCCGAGCGCGCCGGCGAGGTCGAAGGCCCGCTTGGCGAAGCGCTTGGGGCCGTCGTACGACGGGGTCTCGACGTGGATCAGCGGGAGGCCGGACACCGGCCGGGTGTGGATGCGCGAGCCGGCGACGCCGACCAGCTGCGGCGCGACGACCAGCTGCTGGCCGGGGTCGAGCCGCCAGCTGAGCTCGTTGATGCGGCTCGAGGACACGTCCGATCCGACGACGATGACCGTGTCGGGACGGGATGCGGTGAGCGCGTTCGACAGGTCGCCGCCGGCCGGGTAGACGGGCACCTCGCCGATCTCGTCGAACTCGCCGTCGGTGACGACGGCCGCCACGACGCGGTAGCCGGCGTCGGTCCGGGTCGCCAGCGAATCGATCAGCTCCCGCACGGCGTGGGCCCCACCGACGAGGAGCACCCGGAACGACAGCTCGCCCCGGCGGCGCTTCGCGTGCAGCCAGCGCCGCCACGCCCAGCGCGAGGCGACGAGCAGCAGGAGGCCGAGCGGGAACGCCGTCGCCAGGTACCCGCGGGCGACGTCGGTCTGGGTCATCGCCGCGAACACGGCGATGCTGCCGAACAGCGCCAGCGTGGCGTTGATGATGCGCCGGTACTCGGTCGAATCGGTGCCGAGGATGCGGCTGTCGCGCGTTCCCGCGATCGCCAGCGCCAGCATCCAGGCCACCACGAGCAGGAGGGAGAAGGTGAGGTAGTCGATCCCGAAATCCGCGGCCGTGCTGACGGTGACCGAGCTGGCGCCGAACCACAGTGCGTGGGTGCTGGCGGTCGCGATCAGCACCACGCCGGCGTCGGTGAGGGCCACGAGGCGCTGCAGCCTCCGCACCCAGTCGGTGGCGTGGGCCCGCACGCGCTGGACGGACCATCCCTGGGCTCCGGAGAGCTGCCAGGGATAGCCACGGTCGGCGGTGTGCGTCACGGGGGTCCGTCCTCACCCCACCGGCGAAGCTGAGAAGACGCCGGTGGGGTGATGGGTAAGCGGGAAGACACCGCACGGGGGGATGCGGCAACGCCCAGGTTAGGAAGCCCCCCGGATGAGCGCCCCCCGTCCGGGGGCCGGAAGCGCGGGCTAACCGGTGAGCAGGCGACGGGGGCGCGTGCCGGGTTAAGGTGCGGGTTAAGGGCTTACGCGGGCGGGGTGCGGAACAGCACCGGACGGTCGCCGTACTCGGCCAGCCGGCGTTCCAGGCGCCGCTTCACATCGGGCCACTCGTCGATCAGGATCGAGTACACGGCGGTGTCACGCCACGATCCGTCGGCGCGGCGCAGGTCGCGGCGGGTGATGCCCTCGAAGCTCGCGCCGAGTTTCTCGATCGCTCCGCGGGAGCGTGCGTTGCGCTCGTCGGCCTGCAGCTTCACGCGGCCGTATCCGCGCGAGAACGCCAGGCCCAGCATCAGCAGCTTGCATTCCGGGTTGACCTGGGTGCCCCAGACCCGAGGGTCATACCCGGTCCAGCCGATGTGCGCGTGCTCGCGGTCTTCATCGAGGTCGCCGAGGGTCGAGGCGCCGACCACCTCGCCGTCGTGGGGTCCGCCGAGCACCCGCACCACGAAGCGGATGTTGTCGGGACCCACGCCGTATCGCACCGCCCACGCGTCGAAGGCCTCGCGATCACGCGGCAACCCCGCAGGACCGCCGCCGTATCCGCCGGCGAAGACGAGCGGGTGGTGGAGGGCGCCGAACAGCCCGGGCAGGTGCTCCTCGCGCAGCGGTTCGAGGCGCACGAAGCGTCCGGTCAGGACGGCGGGTTCGGGTCGCACGGCACTCACCCGGTCATCCTCCCATCCAGTACGGTGTGCGCATGACCCGCTTTGCCGACCCGGTGTGGCGCATCCCGGGCGCGATCCTCGCGTGGCTGATCTTCGCGTTCAGCTTCACCTACCTCTACCTGGCGGCGGGCGCCCTGGGCAGCATCGGGGGCTTCTGCGCGAGCGGCGGACCGTATGTCATCGCGGTCGAGTGCACGAACGCGATCCTGCTCATGCCGCTGGCGATCTTCGGGCTGTTCATCGCGGCCGGGGTCGCGCTGGCGTTCCAGCGCGGGTTCGCGGCACCCGTCGTGGTCTGGGGCTGGCCGGTCCTGTTCGTCGGACTCGGCATCCAGTTCTTCTGGGAGATCCAGTACGGCGCGGTGTTCGTCGGGATCCTGTGCGGCACGCTGTTCGTGATCATGGGCCTGGCGCCGTTGATCTTCGAGCTGCGCGCGGGGCCCCGCCGGCTGCTGCTCGGCCGGACGAACGCGCGCGACGTGCGCTTCACCGAGCGCGAGGGCGCGCGGCGCACCTTCTACGCCTTCGGGCGCGACGATCCCGCTCAGACCGTCGAGCCCACCGCCGCGGACTGGGCGCTGAGCCTGGCGATCACGCTGGGCTCGATCGCGCTCGGCGTCTGGCTCGGCCTGCTCGCATTCGCCGCCGCGGCGGCGGCGTGAGGCGATTCGACGGCCCGCTCTGGCGGGTCATCGGCTCGTTCGCGTCGTGGTTCCTGTTCGCGTTCTGCTTCTCGCTGCTCTACCGCGGCAGCTCGGCGGTCATGGGGCTCGGGGGATCGTGCGCGTCGGGCGGGCCGTACCAGATCGAGGTGGAGTGCCCGGCCGCCGTGGCGATCTTCGTGCCCCTGTCGATCTTCGGCGGCATCGCGGCGGTCGCCATCGGGCTGTTCCTCGCCCACGGGTTCGGGACACCGCTGCTGGCCTGGGCGTGGCCGATCCTGTTCCTCGGCCTCGGGATCGCGTTCCTGGTGGCGTCGACGGTGCCCGGTGCCGTGTCGTTCTTCGTCTGCGGAGTGCTGTTCGTGTTGATGGGAGGGTACCCGCTGTATCTCGAGCTCCGGGCGAGCGCGCGGGCGGCGTTCCTCGGCACCACGAACGCCGCCGACGTGCCGTTCACGACCGCCGAGTCTCCGCGGGCGGCGCCGTTGCGCCTGGCCTACCGGCGCGACGACCATCCCACGGCGGTCACGCCGACGGCGGGGGACTGGGCGCTGAGCCTGGGCATCCTGGTCGCCGCGCTGGCACTCGCGCTCGTCCTGTCGGCGCTGCTCTGGCAGGCGGTCACCTGACCGGCGATCGAGTGCCGGCGGTCAGCGCCCGGCCTCACCCCACCAGATCGTGCCGCACGACGATCGCGTCGCGCCCCGGCCCGACGCCGATGGCCGACATCCGCGACCCGCTCATCCCCTCCAGCGCCAGCACGTAGTCCTGCGCGTTCTTCGGCAACTCCCCGAACGAGCGCACCCCGGTGATGTCCTCGTCCCAGCCGGGCAGCTCCTCGTACACGGGCACCGCGTGGTGGAAGTCGGTCTGGTTCACCGGCACCTCGTCGAAGCGCGTCCCCTCGACGTCGTAGGCGACGCACACCGGGATCCGCTCGAGGCCGGTCAGCACGTCGAGCTTGGTCAGCACGAAGTCGGTGACGCCGTTGATGCGCGCCGCGTAGCGCGCGATCGGGGCGTCGTACCAGCCGGTGCGCCGCGGACGGCCAGTGGTCGTGCCGAACTCGAACCCGGCCGAGCGCAGGAACTCGCCCGACTCGTCGAACAGCTCGGTGGGGAACGGTCCGGCCCCCACCCGCGTCGTGTACGCCTTGACGACGGCGATCACCCGGTCGAAGCGGTTGGGGGCGACTCCCGAGCCCGTCGCCGCGCCACCGGAGGTCGCATTCGAGGACGTGACGAACGGATACGTGCCGTGGTCGACATCCAGCATCGTGGCCTGCCCGCCCTCGAAGAGCACCGTCTTGCCGGCGTCGAGTGCCTGATTCAGCACCAGCCCGGTGTCGGCGACCATCGGCTTCAGCCGGGCCGCGTAGGACAGGAGATCGTCGACCACCTCGCTCGCGGCGATGGCGCGGCGGTTGTAGACCTTGACCAGCAGATGGTTCTTCTGATCGAGTGCGCCCTCGACCTTCTGCCGCAGGATGTTCTCGTCGAACAGGTCCTGGACCCGGATGCCGACCCGGTTGATCTTGTCGGCGTACGTCGGGCCGATGCCGCGCCCGGTGGTGCCGATCTGCTTCTTGCCGAGGAAACGCTCGGTCACCTTGTCGATGGTGCGGTGGTACTGGGTGATCACGTGCGCATTGGCGCTGACCAGCAGCCGGCTCACGTCGACTCCGCGGGCGCTCAGCGCCGTGAGCTCGTCGAACAGCACCTCGATGTCGACGACGACGCCGTTCGCGATCACCGGGGTGACGCCGGGGCTGAGAATGCCGGAGGGCAGCAGGTGCAGCGCGTACTTCTCGTCGCCCACGACGACGGTGTGACCGGCGTTGTTGCCGCCGTTGAACTTGACGACGTAGTCGACGCGGCTGCCGAGCAGGTCGGTGGCCTTGCCCTTGCCCTCGTCGCCCCACTGGGCGCCGATCAGGACGATCGCAGGCATGCACTTCTCCCTCGTGAGAACGCGAACGGGATTACACCCCATGCTATCGGTATGCGCATTTCCGCCGAAGGGGTGGATGACCCGGGCGTGCGGGGGCTCTTCGAGGCCGCCGACGCGTACGGGCTGTCGCTCTACCCACCCGAGAACTACCACGCGCTCGACGCGTCGGAGTTCCGGGGCGACGACGTGACCCTGCTGGTGGCGCGCGCGGACGACGACGCGGCGCTCGGCATGGCCGCGCTCGCGCGACGCCCCGAGTACGGCGAGCTGAAGCGCATGTTCGTCTACGACGCGGCGCGGGGACAGGGGGTCGGGCGGGCGCTGCTGGATGCGGTGGAGGCGCTCGCTGCCGGTCACGGCATCCGCACCCTGCGTCTGGAGACCGGCGAACCGCAGGCCGCCGCGATCCGGATGTACGAGCGCGCGGGTTACCGCCGCATCGAGCGGTTCGGGGAGTACCTCGCGGACCCGACGAGCGTGTGCATGGAGAAGTCGCTCACCTGACCCACTCGTGCATGACGATGGCGGCCGCGGCGGCGGCGTTGATGCTGCGGGTGCTGCCGAACTGGCGGATGCTGACGGTGCTGGTCGCGGCGGCGAGCGCCTCGGCGGTGAGGCCGGGTCCCTCCTGGCCGAACAGCAGGATCGCGTCGGCGGGCTTGTCGGCATCGACGACGTCGACGCTGCCCTCGACGTTGTCCACCGCGACGATCGGGCGTCCGCCCGCCCAAGCCTTCAGCGCCGCGATGTCGTCGTGGTGCATGACGTGCTGGTAGCGGTCGGTGACCATGGCACCGCGCTTGTTCCAGCGCCGGCGGCCGACGATGTGCACGGTCCCGGCGAGGAAGGCGTTCGCGGTGCGGACGATGCTGCCGATGTTGAGGTCGTGCTGCCAGTTCTCGATCGCGACGTCGAACCGGTGTCGCCGGGCGTCGAGGTCGGCGACGATGGCCTCCATGCTCCAGTAGCGGTAGCCGTCGACGACGTTGCGGGTGTCGCCGTGCGCGAGCAGCTCGGGGTCGTAGCGCGGGTCGTCGGGCGGCGGGCCCTGCCAGGGGCCGACACCGATGGTGCGCTGGTCGTCCATGGTCTCAGCGTAGGGGGTGCCGTCTTCTCCTCCTCGGCCTCCGTTCTGCACAGAAACCGAGTCTGACCAGGCATTTGTCGGACGGGCCTGATGCACTCTTCGCATGGAACAGTCGTCGGCGGGCCCCATCGGGGTCGATCCCGTGCTGAATGCGGCCCAGACCGCGCTGTTCGACTCCCTCGCGCAGACCGAGCGCCTGAACGCTGCCCTGTCGGGCCTGCGCGCGCGGCTGATCGAGCAGACCCGCGTGCTGCTCGTCGCCGGTGGCGCCGCGGGGCCGTCATCACGCGGGGCCCAGCACGATGCGCAGCTCGGTCGCGATCTGCTCGTGGCCGAACTCGCTCCGCTGTTGCGCATCCCCGGCCCGCGGCTCCTCACCCACCCCGAGACCGGCGCGGTGCTCTCCGTGGGCCGCGATCGGTACTCGGTGCCGTCCGACCTGCGCACCTGGCTGCGAGTGCGCGACGAGACCTGCCGCGGCCTCGGGTGCACCCGCCGGGCCGCGACCAGCGACATCGACCACGGGCATGCCT
>DATMFW010000059.1:0-18229 GCA_035556655.1 Pseudolysinimonas sp. | reverse complement strand
GGTATAACTTCCTGCAGAGATTATTCCATGCGGAAGTAACCGAAGGCGGCCGGATGTCAGCGCAGATCCCCGAACTCCACGCACCTCACGAGGTCCCCGCCGGCGGTGCCGCGGCGGTCCGGATCCCTGCCGGGACCGTCTTCCAGGTCGTCGACGTCGCGGGGCAGCAGATCGGCGACTTCGTCGCCCTCGCCGCCGACGACATCGACGAGCGGCTCTCGACCGCCGAGACCATGAACTTCAACGACTGGTCGGCGCGGGTCTCGCCCGGCACCCACCTGTACTCGAACAAGCCGCGCGTCATGTTCACCGTCGTCGAGGACACCTCCTCGGGCCGGCACGATCTCAACTACGCCGCCTGCACCGCCGAGTTCTATGCCTATTACGGCGGGGGCGAGAACCACCGCAACTGCCACGACAACCTCGTCGCCGCGCTCGCCCCCTCCGGCATGCGTCCCGTCGATCTGCCCAACCCGCTCAACCTGTTCCAGGTGTCGATGCCCGGCCCCGACGGTGTCGTCGAGGTGGGTCCGCCCGGCGCGGAGGCGGGTCAGTACATCGCCCTGCGCGCCGAACTCGACGTCATCGTCGCCGTCTCGTCCTGCCCCTTCGACCTCGACAAGGCCGGCGGCGCCGGCTGGGTCGCCACCCCGCTCATCATCCGTCCCGCCAACCCTCAGGAGTCCTGATCGTGTCCACCCCCACCCCCGAGACGAAGACCGAGAGCCGCGCACTCCGGCCCAACCAGATCGGCACCCTGCACCTCGTCGCCTTCGTCGTCGCGTGCGCCGCTCCGCTCACCCTGATGGCGGGGGTCGCCCCCGTCGCGATCGCGTTCGGCGGCGTCGGCGCCCCGAGCGGCTACATCTTCGCCACCGTCGTGCTGCTGCTCTTCGCCGTCGGCTACGTCGCCATGGCCCGGCACATCCGTAACACCGGTGCCTTCTACGCCTTCATCGGCGAGGGCCTCGGCCGCCCGCTCGGCGGCGGCGCCGGGGTCGGCACCCTGGTGGCCTATTACCTGTTCACGATCGGCCAGACCATCGGCTGCGCCGTGTTCGCCCAGACGGCGATCCTGCACTTCACCGGTGCCGAGATCCCGTGGCCCCTGCTCGCGGTGATCGTCGCCGCGGGACTCTGGGTGCTCGGCTACCGCCGGGTCACCCTGAGTGCCCGGCTGCTGGCCATCGCGCTCGGGCTGGAGATGATCGTCCTCACCATCCTGGCCATCGCGGTGCTGGTCTCCGGCGGCGCCGAGGGCATCACGTTCGGCAGCTTCGTGCCGCAGAACTTCCTGGCCCCCGGCATCTCGATCGTGCTGATCTTCGCCTTCGGCGCGTTCCTCGGCGTCGAGGCCACCGCGATCTACTCGGAGGAGGCGCGCGACCCCAAGCGCACGGTCCCTCGCGCGACCTACATCGCCGTCATCGTGCTCGGCGTGTTCTACTCGTTCGTCTGCTGGGCGATCGTGCTCGCGTTCGGCGAGTCCGCGATCGCCGACGCCGCCGCGGCCGACCCGGTCGGGCTGTTCTTCACCGCGATGAACACCTACGTCGGCGAATGGGCCACCGGCCTCATGCACGTGATGCTGTTCATCAGCATCTTCGCCTCGACCCTGGCCTTCCACAACGAGTCGAACCGCTACATGTTCTCGCTCGGCCGCGACCGGGTGCTGCCCGCCGTCCTGGCCCGCACCCACCCGACCACCGGGTCGCCGTGGATCGCCGGCCTCACCCAGATCGTCGTCGTACTGGTCGCGATCGTCGTCGTCGCCCTGCTCGGCGCCGACCCGTACCTGCAGGGCTTCATCCTGCTCGCCAGTGCCGCCGTCGTGGGCGTGCTCGCCAGCCAGCTGTTGTCCTCGCTCGCCGTCATCGCCTACTTCTGGCGCGACCACCGCGGCACCAACGTCTGGCAGCGCCTCATCGCCCCGCTGCTGGCACTGGCCGGCCTGGTCTTCGCGTTCGTGCTGATGACGACGAACTTCGAGATCCTCACCGGCGTCACCGGAGCGGTCAACATCCTGCTGTTCGTCCCGATCATCGCCGGCTTCGTCTACGGCATCGTCCGCGTGCTGATCCTGCGCCGCCGGGGTGCCGAACCGAGCCTCAACCTGGATGCCGGGGCCGCCGGGACGGAGGCCGGCGCGTGAGCGACGCCGCGGCATCCGCCCTCGAGGCAGCGCGAGCCGACGACAGCGGAGTGTTCATCTCGACGGTCGATGCGCTGCCCGATGGGCTGCCGGATGCCGGGGCCGGCCCGCTCGCGGGCGTCCCGTTCGCCGTGAAGGACAACATCGACACCGCCGACCTGCCGACGACGGCGGGGACCCCGGCGCTCGCCGGGTCCCGGCCGGCGGCGGACCACCCCGCCGTGGCGCGCCTGCGCGCGGCCGGTGCGGTGATGGTCGGCAAGACGAACCTGCACGAGCTCGCCTTCGGCATCACGAGCAACAACGCCCGGTTCGGTCCCGTCCGCAATCCGTTCGACGCCACCCGCTCGGCGGGCGGTTCCTCCGGCGGGTCGGGGGCGGCGGTGGCGAGAGGCATCGTGCCGTTCGCCCTCGGAACCGACACCGGCGGCTCGGTGAGCATCCCGGCCGCCTGGTGCGGGGTCACCGGATTCCGCCCCACGACGGGCCGCTACGGCGGCGGGTCGGTGGTGCCGCTCTCCCTCACCCGGGACACCGTCGGCATCCTGGCGGACGGCGTCGAGCGGGTGATCGAGCTCGACGGCATCCTCGCCCCCGGCGCCGGGAACGCAGCCGCCCCCGGCCGCCCGGTGCGGCTCGGGCTGCCGAGCCACGGCTACCTCGACGGCCTCGCCGTCGACGTCGCCGAGGTGTGGGAGCGCCGCCTCGAGCAGCTGCGCGCCGCGGGGGTCGAGTTCGTCACCGTCGACACCGAGCGCGTCCACGGACTCGAGGCCCAGTGCGGGTTCGACATCGTGTTCTACGAGTGCGTCCGCGATCTGACCGCCTACCTCGCGACGCTTCCGGGCACGCCGATCTCGCTCGCCGACCTGCAGGCGGGGATCGCCTCGCCCGACGTCGCCGGCCTGATGGGCGAGGCGATCGGCAACCCGCGCTCCGGCGAGCGCTACGCCGAATGCCTGCAGACCCGCGCCGAGCTGACGGCCGAGCTGGCCGCCGCGCTCGCCGAGCCCGGGGTCGACGCGCTGTTCTACCCGACCACCCCGATCACGGCGACGCCGATCGGCGACGACCTCGAGACCGAGGTCGAGGGGGCGAGCGTCCCGGTGTTCCCGACGGTCACCCGCAACACGCTCCCGGGCTCCGATGTCGGCCTGCCCGTGGTCTCGCTGCCCGGCGGGCTCGGATCGCGCGGACTGCCGGTGGGGCTGTCGCTGGAGGGCCGCGCGGGGGAGGATGCTCACGTGCTCGCCATCGCATCCGAGATCTCGCGTCTACTCGGGAACGAGCGTGCCTGACCTCGACGCGGGCGAGCAGCTCACCCGGCCGGAACTGGAGGCGCTGCAGCTGGAGCGCCTGCAGTGGACGGTGCGCCACGCCTACGACAACGTGCCGGTGTACACCCGCAAGCTCGACGAAGCGGGGGTGAGCCCCGACAGCATCCGGACGCTGGAGGACATCCGCCGCATCCCGTTCACCACGAAAGAGGACCTGCGCGAGAGCTACCCGTTCGGCATGTTCGCGGTGCCGATGGATCAGATCGCCCGGGTGCACGCGTCCTCCGGCACGACGGGGCGCCCCACCGTCGTCGGCTACACCCGGCAGGATCTCGACACCTGGGCGCAGCTGGTCGCCCGCTGCCTGCGGGCCTCCGGCGTGCGCCCCGGCATGAAGGTGCACAACGCCTACGGCTACGGCCTGTTCACCGGCGGGCTGGGTGCCCACGCCGGCATCGAGGCGCTCGGGGCGACGGTCATCCCGGTGTCGGGCGGCATGACGGCGCGGCAGGTGCAGCTGATCCGCGACTTCGAGCCCGAGGTCATCATGTGCACGCCGAGCTACCTCCTCACGATCGCGGATGCGATGGACGAGGCCGGCATCGACCCCCGTTCCACGTCGCTGCGGGTCGCGATCCTCGGGGCGGAGCCCTGGACCAACGAGATGCGCCGCGAACTGGAGGAGCGCCTCGGCCTCGACGCCGTCGACATCTACGGGCTCAGCGAGGTGATGGGCCCCGGCGTCGGCAACGAGTGCGTCGAGACCAAGGACGGACCCCACCTCTGGGAGGACCACTTCCTACCCGAGATCATCGACGCCGACGGCACCGCGCTGCCCGACGGCGAGGTCGGCGAGCTGGTGTTCACCTCGCTGACCAAGCAGGCCTTCCCCGTGCTTCGCTACCGCACCCGCGACCTCACCCGGCTGCTGCCGGGGACCGCGCGCCCGGCGATGCGGCGCATGGAGAAGATCACCGGCCGCAACGACGACATGATCATCCTGCGCGGGGTCAACCTCTTCCCGACCCAGATCGAGGAGATCGTGCTCGCGATCCCCGAGCTGTCGCCGCACTTCGTCCTCGAGCTGCGCCGCGACGGTCGCATGGACGCCCTCACCGTGAAGGTCGAGCGCACCGAGGCCACCTCCCCCGAGACCGCGGGTCTGCTGGTGCGCCTGGTGAAGGAGCGCATCGGCACGAGCATCGACGTGGTGCTGGCCGAGGTCGGCGAGCTTCCCCGCAGCGAGGGCAAGCTGAAGCGGCTCTACGACCTGCGTTAGGGCATCGCCGGAGCGCCGGGCACCCCGCGCACCAGCTCGGCGAGC
This sequence comes from Pseudolysinimonas sp., assembly GCA_035556655.1. GTDB lineage: Bacteria > Actinomycetota > Actinomycetes > Actinomycetales > Microbacteriaceae > JBDSKH01. The sequence continues at coordinate 13,476 of DATMFW010000059.1, read as the reverse complement.
AGTTCGTCCGCGTCCTCGAAACCGGCCAGACCCGCCGCCTGCCCGAGCCAGAGCGACTGCAGCTCGCCGATCCCGCGCGCGCCGGCCTCCGGGCGGAACCGCCCGGTCAGCCAGTTCTGGGCCGGGAACGGGGCGATCACGCCGGCGGACTCGATCTCGCGCACCGCACGATTCGCGGCACCGCGGGCGGGCCGGCCGCTCATCGCCCGGGTCAGCACCGTGTCGTGCGCGCGGGAGGCCGAGATCGCGGCCCGGTGCGCGTCGTTCGCCGCCGACTGCCGGGTGCGCAGGAACGCCGTGCCGACCTGGACGCCGGAGGCTCCCAGGGCGAAGGCCGCGGCGACCCCGCGGGAATCCGCGACGCCTCCCGCGGCGATCACCGGGATCCTCACCGCGTCGGCCACCTGGGGGATCAGCGCGAACGATCCCACGAGGGATTCCTCGGCGGCATCGAGGAACGAGGTGCGGTGACCCGCGGCCTCGAAGCCGGAGGCGACCACCGCATCCACCCCGCCGTTCTCGAGCGTGACCGCCTCGTCGACGGTCGTGGCCGTGCCGATCACCACGATGCCGGCCTCGTGCGCCTGGGCGAGCATCGCCTCCGGGGGGACCCCGAACACCACGCTGACCACGGCGGGCCGCTCTCGGAGCACCGCTTCCCATTGCTCGTCGAGGGTGGGCAGGTACCGGGAGGGGGCCTCCGGAAGCGGCAGCCCGAGTTCGGCGAAGTACGGGGCGAGCACGGCGAGCGAGGCGGCGAACTCCTGCGGGGTGGCGTCGCGCTCGGTGCCGGTCGGCAGCCAGAGGTTGAGCGCGAACGGCCCGCCGGTCGCCGCGCGCAGTTCGGCGGCGGTGCGGTGGATGCGGTCGGCGTCGTATCCGTAGAGACCGTACGATCCCAGCCCGCCCGCGTTGCTCACCGCCGCGGTGAGTGTGACCGAGGAGAGTCCCCCGAACGGACCCAGCACGATCGGATGTTCGATGCCCAGCAGGTCGCAGAGATCACCCATGCTGCGAGCCTAGGCTGAGCATATGAGCGAGATCGCGGGTACCTGGGACGTCGTCGTCGCGACCCCGTTCGGCGGCCAGGACCTCTCCGTCGACCTCGTCGTCGACGGCACCGAGGTCAGCGGGGTCTCCCGGCATGCGGCGGGCACCTTCCCGTTCCGGGGCGGGACCCTCGCCGACGACACGGTGACCTTCGATGTCACCCTGACCTCGCCGGTGACCGCGGACCTGACGATCACGATGACCTTCGACGGCGACACCGTGACCGGGAAGGCGAAGTCCGGGCTGATGCCGGGGTTCCGCATCACCGGGCGGCGCGCCTAGGCGATGTAGATCTTCCGCAGGGTCTCGTGTACCGTCCAGGTGCTCTGCATCCCCGCGGTCAGGCGCATGACGGATCCGGGGACCAGCTCGACCGGGTCGGGGGCGATCCCCGTCACCGTCGCCCGTCCGCTGAGCACCACGAAGAGCTCATCGACCTCGGTGTCGGTGGCCGTGCCCGGGGTCATCTCCCAGATGCCGACCTCGAGGCCGTCGTGCTCGTCGAGCACGGCTCGGCCGGTCGTGGGGTCGCCCTCGACAACCTCCTCGGACGGCAGCGGCTGGTGCGACAGCGCGGTCTCGAACGCGTTCACGAGTCGAACCCCAGCCCGAACGCGTCGAGTGTCTTCAGCAGCAGGTTGCGCCGGCCCTGGCGATGGTCGGCCCGGTCGAGCGACCAGCGGGTGGCGTTGATGCCGAGCGCCGCGGCCGGCTCGGGCGGGAAGGGCAGCGGACGCTCGCGTACCATGCGCAGTTCGGTGCGCTCGGTCTTCTCGCCCGTGAGCAGGTCGAGCATGACGTCGGCGGCGAAGCGGGTCGCCCCGACACCGAGCCCGGTGAATCCGGCGGCGTACGCCACCCGGCCCTTGCGCGCCGTGCCGTAGAAGGCGCAGAACCGGGTGCTGGTGTCGATCGCCCCCGCCCAGCGGTGGGTGAACCGCAGGCCCTCCAGTTGCGGGAACGTGGTGAAGAAGTGGCTCGCCAGCCGTTCGTAGCTCGCGGGACGGTTCTCGTACGCGGGATCGACCCGCCGGCCGTAGTGGTAGACGGCGTCGTAGCCGCCGAACAGGATCCGCTGGTCGGCGCTCAGCCGGTAGTAATGGAACTGGTTGGCCAGATCCGCCAGGCCCTGCCGGTTCTTCCAGCCGATCTCGTTCAGCTGCGCGCTGCTCAGCGGCTCGGTCATCAGCACGTAGTCGTACACCGGTACCGTCATCAGCCGGTTGCGCTTCAGCAGGCTGGGGAACACGTTGGTGGCCAGCACGATCTTCGGGGCGCGCACCTGCCCAGCCGCCGTCTGCACGGCGTCGTCGGTCAGGGCCCGCACCCGCGAGTTCTCGAAGACCTGCACCCCGCGCTCCCGGGCGAGCCTGGCCAGCTCGACAGCGAGCTTCGCCGGATGCACCATCGCCGTGGTGCGCTTCTCCCACCGCCCGGCGAGGTAGGTGGGCGAGTTCACCTCGCGCCGCACGGCGACCTCGTCGAGGTAGACGCTGTCGGCGGTGTCGGGCCCGGCGAGCCACTCGAGCTCGTGCGGCTCGATCGCGACGCTGAGGGTGCCGGTGCGCTCGAAGTCGGCCTTCAGCTTCTCGCGGGCCACGGTCTGCTCGATCTCGTCGAGGTTCTGCAGGCCGAGCTCGTCGAGGCGCTCCAGCTCCTCCGGCCAGCGCCGCTTGCCGTTCTCCTCGCCGTGGGTGAGGCTCGCCTCGACGAACCCGCCGTTGCGCCCGGATGCCGCCCACCCGATCGTCGCCGCCTCCAGGATCACCACCTTCAGCGCCGGGTCGCGGTCGAGCGCGCGCAGCGCCGTCCAGAGCCCCGTGTAGCCGCCGCCGACCACGACGAGGTCGGCCGTCACGGTGCCCTCGAGCTTCGGGGCGCGCTCGCCGGGGGCGTCCTCGGTCCAGAAGACAGCATCCCGCGTGTCGCGCAGCGCGTCGGCGACGACGGATGCGGCGGGGGCGTTGCGTTCGAAGACGATGTCGGTCACGGGGTGCTCTGCTCTCTCATAGTGCTGTCGTACACGCGCCGGCCGTCGACCCAGGTGCCGAGCACCCGGGTGTCGTCCAGCAGCTCGGGGGGCCCGTCGAATGGGTCGCGGTCGAGCACGACCAGGTCGGCGCGGTATCCGGGCTCCAGGCGCCCGGTGCTGTCTTCTCGCCGGTTCACGTACGCGCCGCCGGCGGTGTACGCCGTGAACGCGGTCGCCAGGTCGAGGGCCTGCTCGAGGCCGCCGAGCGGCGGCGTGCCGGGTTCGGCATCCGGCTCGAGACGCGTCACCGCCACCCGGATGCCGGCGAGCGGGTCGGCCGACGACACCGGCCAGTCGCTGCCCGCGGCGAACCGGGCTCCAGACCGGGCGAGGTCGCCGAACGGGTACTGGCGTCCGGCGAGTTCCGGCTGGAGGAACGGCAGCGTCAACTCGTCGAGTTGCGGCTCGTGGCAGGCCCACAGCGGTTGCAGGTTCGCCACGGCACCGAGCCCGGCGAACCGCGGCACATCGCCCTCCGCGACGATCTGCAGATGCGCGAGATGCTGCCGGGATGCGGTGGCGCCGTTCGCGGCGCGCGCCGCCTCGATCGCGTCGAGGGCCTCGCGCACGGCACGGTCGCCGAGCGCGTGGAAGTGCAGGTCGAATCCGGCGGCGTCGAGCGCGGTGGCGTACTCGGCCAGCGCGGCGGGGGCGATGAACGACAGCCCCGCGTTGTCGGTCGGCTCGCCGTCGGCGTCGAGGTAGGGGCTGGTGATCGCCGCCGTGAAGTTCTCGGCGACCCCGTCGACCATGAGCTTGACGGTGCCCATCTGCATCCGAGCGGCGTCGGCGAGTCCGGCGATCCGGTCGCGCCGGGCGAGGAGCCCGGGCAGCTGCTCGATGCCGCGTTCGCGTTCCCACCACAGCGCCCCCGCGACGCGGGCGATCAGCGTGCCCTCCGCGATCGCGCGCAGGTACACCGGGAACGCGTCCGGCATGCCCAGTCCGCTGCCGACGAGCGCGTCCTGCCAGCTGGTGATGCCGAGCGAGAGCAGGTGCTGCTGGGCGCGCAGCAGCCCGCGGTACTGCAGGTCGTCGTCGGGCGCGGGGCGCAGCGCGGCGACGAGACCGACCGCACCCTCGTGCAGGGTCCCGGTCGGCGTGCCGTCGGCCGCGCGCTCGATGCGGCCGTCGGCCGGGTCGGGCGTGTCGGCGGTGATGCCGGCGACCTCGAGCGCCCGGCTGTTGACCCAGGCGCCGTGGTGGTCGCGGTTGCTGAGCAGCACCGGGCGGTCGGAGACGACGGCGTCGAGCGCGGCGGCGGTCGGGGTGCCGCCCTCGAAGAACTCCATCGACCAGCCCGCCCCGAGGATCCAGGGCTCGCCGGGGTTCGCCGCGGCGTAGGCGCCGATGCGCTCGAGGCACTCGGCGGCGTCGCGGGCGCCGGTGAGGTCGCACTGCAGCAGCTCGACACCGGCCTGCACGGGGTGCACGTGCGCGTCCTGGAAGCCCGGCAGCAGCAGGCGCCCGGTGGTGTCGACGACCTCGGTGGCCGGCCCGATGAGCGGGGCGACCTCGTCGGCGGTGCCGACGGCGACGATCTCGCCGGCCCGCACGGCCACGGCACCCGGGAACGACTCCGCTGCCCCGGCGGTGAACAGCGAACCGCCGGTGAACACGAGGTCGGCGGGGGTCATGCTCTCGAGCGTAGGGATCCCGGGTACGTCGAGTCAACATTGTTGACAGCGGTGTTGACGCTACACTCGGATGCATGCCCCGGCTCGATCTCGACGCCATCGTCGTCGCGGGCCTCGCCATCGCATCCCGGCCGGGGACCCACTCGGTCACCGTGCGCGAACTCGGCACAGAGCTCGGCGCCGACCCGACCGCCATCTACCGCCACGTCCGCAACAAGGACGGCCTGATCCGGGTGCTGCTCGACCGCATCGTCGGCATCGCCGCCTCACGTGTGACCGCGACGCCCTCGGACTGGCGCGAGTTCCTCCGCCAGTCGGCGGAGCAGAGCCTCGCCGTGTACGTCGAGTACCCGGCCATCGGCAGCGAGGCTGTGCGTCTCAGCTCCGACGGCGTGCACGAACTGCGCGTCATCGACAACGCGCTCGCCGCGTTCGGGCACGCCGGACTCGACGAGCCCGGTCGTGTGCGGTTCTACGGCATGTGGTCCGTCCACGTGGTGTCGTTCTGCGCCGGACTGGCTCGCGAGCGTCTCGACTCCGGGTACGGACCCGAGCCGCGGCCCTGGCTCGACCGCTCGATCGACACCGCTCCGGGGGAGTACCCCGAGGTGGATCGTACGCGCGACACCCTGCGCGCGCTCACCGACGTCGGAGCCTTCCGCGACGGACTCGAGGTGATCCTGGATGCCGCGGCGCGCGCCGCGCGCGAGCTCGCTCAGGCGTCCCGGCGACCTCAGTAGCGGGCGAGCGCGTCGGCATCCCGCGCGTGGGTCTGCGCGCGCCGGGCCGCATCGAGAGCGGCCACCGGGTCGGACTCGTTCTCGGCCAGCAGCAGTTCGCGCTGCCCCTCGGCCAGGCGCGTGCGGGCTCCCGCGCTGCCGCCGTGCGTTCCGATGTAGTCGCTGACGGCGGCCAGCTGCGTCCGGGCCGACACCAGCGCACCGGCGAGGGCCGACCGGGCCCCCTCGAGGCGGCGTTGCTGGTTGCGCGCGGCGGCGACGGCGATGTCGAGACGGTCCGTGGCATCCACCAGGCGGTCGAGATCGGCCACCGGATCGCGCTTGCCCTTCGCCGTCACCGCCACCAGCTCGGCCTCGAGGGCGGCGATCGCCGAGTTCACGGCGGCACCGGAATCCGGGTCAGGCGGATCGTCGCGCAGCGCCCGCGCCGCGGCGAGCGCCTGCGTCTCCTCCGCCTCGATCGCCCGGATGCCGCCCACCGCCTTCGCGAGTTCGTCACGCCGGCGGTCGACGGCATCGAGCAGCTGCGCCGCGTCGCGGATGGCCGACTCGGCCGCGGTGAGCTGATCCGAGACCGCGCTCACCGGGGCCGCCGCGCCCGCCGCTGCCGCATCGATCGCCGACTCGGCTCGGGACAGCGCCTCGTCGGCGGCCGGCAGATTGCCGGCGACGACGGCGATCGTCTCCGCGGGGTAGGACTTCTCGAGTTCGGCGAATGTGGCGGCACTGCCGGCCAGGCGGTCGCGGGCGGCGGAGAGGTTGCGCCGCAGCGCCGCGATCGTCGCCGGCGCATCCGCCTCCGAGCGCCGCAGCTTCTCGAACCGGGCCGATTCCTCTTTCACCGTCGCCGCGGCGCGCGTGGCGAGCGTCCGGATCTCTCGGGTCCATTCGCGCCGCTGCCGGTCGCTGTCCGGCTCGGAATCGTCGAGTCGTTGCTGGTACCGGAAGGCCTTGTCGAGGTCGGCCCGGGCGCGAGTCAGCGCCTCCCGGAACTCGCGCGTGCGGTCCTCTCCGAACTGGGCGAGCGCATAACCGAGCTCATCCTCGCCCTCGCGCACCGCCGTGTCGGCGCGCACCAGGGCGACCCCGGCATCCGTTCGCCCCGGAGGCGGTGCGAGCGCCTCCCGGCGCGCGCGCCGCGAGATCAGCACCACCCCGAGCACCGTGAGACCCGCGAACGCGACGAGGACGGTGCCGACCACCAGGGCGATCGTGGTCGCGAGCTCGCCGGACATGCCTGGAATCCTAGTTCGCGAAACCCGCCGCAGGTCCCGAGAAACCGGGGGAGGCGGCCCTATCGTGGCCGTGTGTGGCATGCCGATCGACGCGCGAGAGAGCTCGATGACCTCGAGTTCGAGGCTCCGCATGCCGACGTGCCGGCCGAGGCCCCTGCCGCGAGCAGCAACCGGTTCGGAAGCGACGTGACCGAACCGGTGCGCGCGCTGTGGCGCTCCGAGCTCGCGGGCATCGGGGGGCGCTCGCCCCTGCTGCACTTCGAGGACGGCCCCACCACCCGCATCGAGCTGAGCACCACCCACCCCGGCGGTCTCGCCCGGTTCATCACCGGCACCACCACGCTGCTGTCGCAGCTGATCCGCGACGACATGGCGCTGCGCAGCGCTCGCCTCGCCGCCGACCGCATCGCCGCCAAAGGGCTCGACCTCGCCACCACGCGCGGCATCGACGCGATCCGGCTGGGCATCGGCATCGCCTCCTGGGGCTTCGGCGACGTGTCGTACTGCGCCCCGATCCTGCTGCGCCCGCTGGCGCTGCGCCGGCACGGGCGCGACGCCGAACTGAAACTGCGCGGCGTCACCGAACTCAACCCGGCGCTCGCCGCCGCACTCGAGCGTCAGTTCGGCATCGTTCTCGACCCGCAGGCCTTCGTCGCCCTGAGCGATGCCGACGGCACCTTCAAGCCCAACGCCGTCATCGACCAGCTGCGCGCGCTCACCGGGCACATCCCCGACTTCAGCGTCGCCCCGCGGCTGGTCGTGTCGTCGTTCGCCGAGGTCGCCGAAGACCTCGTCGCCGACGCCCACCACCTCGAGCATCCGGTGCTGGACGCGCTCGCCGGCAACGCGACCGCGAAGTGGGCGATCGAGGAGGGCTTCACCGCCGTCCACCCGATCGACCCCGATCGTCGCGAGCCGATCACCGACGTGCTGCTTCTCGACGCCGACGCCGAGCAAGAGAGCGTCGTGGCCCATATCGCCGCCGGCGACTCGATCGTGGTCAAGGTCATGCCCGGAACCGGCGGCACCCAGACCGTCGTCAACACCCTCGGCGCCCTCGTCGGCCAGAACAAGCGGGTCCTCGTGGTCAGCCCGCGCCGCGCGACCCTGCGCGAGATCGGGGAGCGCTTCGCCGAGATCGGCCTCCCCGGCGTCGCGGTCACCCCGCGGAGCCTGCGCCGCGACATCGTCCGCGGCATCGGCCGGAACGAGAAGGCCCGTCAGCCGCAACTCGGCGAGGTCGACGAGGCCCTGGTGCGCCTGCGCAGCGTGCTGCTCAACTACCGCCTCGGCCTCGGCCGCGCCGACGACGTCCTCGGGGTGTCGGTCTTCGACTGCGTGACCGAGCTGTCGCGCCTTGCGCTGCTGCCGAATCCGCCGTCGACGACGGTGCGCCTGGATCGCTCGACCGTCGAGCGCCTCGCGAGCGACCGCGCGAGCGTCGCCGCGACGATGACGGAGGCCGCCCAGCTCGGCGAGTTCCGCTACGGACCCGGGGACTCGCCCTGGTACGGCGCGAGCTTCTCCAGCACGGAGGAGGCGCACCGCGCGCACGAGATCGCCAAGCGCCTGCACGGCGAGACGGTCCCCCGGCTGCTCGTCCGGGCGCAGCAGCTCGTCGCCTCCACGCGCATGCGCCCGTTCGAGACCGTCGCCGAGCTCGGGATCTACCTGCGGCTGCTGACCGACATCCGCGACACCCTGGACCGCTTCCTGCCCGCCGTCTACGACCGGTCGCTCAGCGAGCTGATCATCGCCACCGCTCCGCGGCGCGACAACCCCGACATGTCGCAGGCGAACCGGCGGCGGTTGAAGAAGCTCGCGCGCGAGTACGTGCGGCCCGGCATGCACGTCAGCGACATGCACGAGGCGCTGAGCGCGATCCAGCAGCAGCGCATCCTGTGGCAGCGCTTCGTCGCTGCCGGTGTCGCCCCCGAGGTCCCCACCGGAATCTCCGATGTCCACGTCGCCTGGCAGCAGGTCGCGCACGACTTCGCCGTGCTCGACGCCCCGCTCGGACACGTCGAGCGCGAGCGCCAGTTCGCCCACCTGCCGCTGCACCGCCTCGGCGAACTGCTCGCCGGCCTCGCCGCCGACTCCGACGTGCTGCAGAACCTGCAGGAACGTAGCGGGCTCGTCGGGCGGCTGCGCGCCCTCGAACTCGACGAGCTCGTCACCGATCTCGCCCGGCGGCACGTACCGGAGGACCGGGTGGCCGCCGAGCTCGAGGTCGCCTGGTGGCGCTCGGCCCTGGAGAGCCTGCTCGCCGCCGACGGCTCGCTGCTCGGGGCCAAGACCGATGTTCTCGAGCGCCTCGAGGCCGACTTCCGGCTCGTCGACGAGGCGCACACCGCCGGCAACGCCCAGCAGCTGGCCTGGCAGCTCGCCGAGAACTGGAAGATCGGACTCGTCGACTGGCCCGACGAGGCGACCTCGCTGAAGCGCCTGCTGAAGAGCGACGCGATCAGCTCGGCCGCCCTGCAGAACGCCTCGCCGCATCTCTCGCGCGCCGTCGCCCCGATCTGGATGGCCTCGCCCTACGAGGTGCACGAGATCACCGACAGCATGCCGTTCGACACCGTCGTGCTCGTCGACGCCGGGGCGATGACGGTCGCCGAGTCGGTCGGCGCGATCCGTCGCGGCAAGCAGGTCGTCGCGTTCGGCGACGCCGTCACCCAGACCCCGTCGGCGTTCGAGCTGGCGCTCGATGAGCCCGACGGACACGAGCCGGAACCCCCGGACGCCCGCACCGTCGACGAGTTGCACGCCCGTTCCGCGCTCGCCCAGCTCGGCGGACTGCTGCCCACGTTCAGCCTCACCCGCAGCTACCGCGCGGGCGGTGAGGACCTCGCCGAGCTGGTCAACCGCCGCTTCTACGGCGGGCAGATCGACTCGCTGCCCTGGGCGGGCACGTTCCTCGGCCACGGCAGCCTGGTGCTGGAGTACGTCGAGAACGGCACCGGCATGCCCGACCCGTCCTCCGGGGCGGTCGAGAGCGTCGACGCCGAGGTCGACCGCGTGCTCGAGCTCGTGATCGATCACGCCACGGCCCGCTCGCACGAATCGCTCATGGTGGTGACCGCGAGCGAGAAGCACGCCGCCCGCGTCATGCAGGCGGTTCTCGACGTGCTGCCCACCCAGCCCGAGCTGGCCGAGTTCGTGGTCGGCGATCGCGCCGAGCCCTTCGACGTGCTGCCGATCGCCCGCGCCGCCGCGCAGAGCCGGGACCGCGTGGTGTTCTCGCTCGGGTACGGCCGCACCCCGCACGGCCGGGTGCTCAGCGACTTCGGCCCGCTTGGGCAGCCCGGCGGGGAGCGCCTGCTCGCCGTCGCCATGACCCGCGCCCGGCGTTCGATGGTCATCGTGTCGTGCTTCACGCCCGCCGACGTCGAGGACGGCCGGCTGCAGCACGGTGCGGTCGCGCTCGCCGAGATCCTGGATGAGGTGGCCGCCCGCCGCGCGGAACCCCCGCTTCCCGACGACAGCGATCCGATGCTCATCGACCTGTCGCGACGCCTGGAGTCCCGCGGCCTGCGGGTCGCCCTGGGGCACCGCGGCAAGCTCGGGCTCGTCGCGGCGAACGGCGGCACCTGCGTCGTCGTCGAGACCGACCGCGCCCTCATCGGGCGCTCGCTGCGGGAATCGCTGCGACTGCGCCCGGAACTGCTGCGCCGCCTCGGCTGGCACTACGCACGCGTGCACGCCTTCGAGCTGTTCGCCGACCCGGAGGCCGTGGCCGATCGCGTCGCCCGCCTCGCCGGGCTGTCCGGGGGTGCCGTCACCCAGGAGATCCCGGTTGCCGGCTGAGGACGCCGAGCCCGCCGAGCCCTCCGGAGCCGCGACCCGGCGGCCGAAGCATCGCAAGCGGGTGAGCACCGACGTGCCGCCCGGGACCGACCCGACGCCGTCATCCGAGCCGCCGCGTCACGCGCTCGATGAGAACGACCAGCGCCTGCGCGACGAGAAGCCGCCGCACTACTGACGGGGCTGCTGCTCTTTCAGCAGGTCGCGGATCTGAACCAGCAGATCGGTCTCGGTGAGCGGTGTCTCGGCCGGAGCCTGCTCGGCCTTCTTCTTCGCCGTGACCCGTTTGAGGTAGTTCATCGGCACGATGAGCGCGAAGTAGACGACGGCCGCGATGAGCACGAACTTGATGAGCGCCGAGATCACCAGTCCCCACGCCAGCACGATCGGCTCGTCGCCGCCGCGCAGCAGGATGCCGGCGCTCTCGAGGTCCTTCGCGTTGAACAGCAGCGCGATGACGGGGTTGAAGATGCCGTCGACGAGACCGTTGACGATCGCGGTGAACGCCGATCCGATGACGACGGCGACGGCGAGGTCGATGACGTTGCCGCGCAGGATGAACTCGCGGAAACCCTTCAGCATGGTGACTCCTATGGCGATGCGGGGGCAGCGGGAGCGGATGCGGGGGAAGGGGACGCCGACTCGGCCGGCTTGGACTCGGTGGGCTTGGATTCGGCAGGCTTGGACTCACCCGACTTCTCGGCAGCGCGCGAATCGGTGCGGTAGAAGCCCGACCCGTTGAAGGTCACCCCGACGGTGTTGTACAGCTTGCGCAGCCGCCCCTGGCAGGTCGGGCACTCGGTGAGCGAGTCGTCGGTGAACGCCTGCTGGATGTCGAAGGCGGTCCCGCACTCGGTGCAGCGGTAGGAGTAGGTAGGCATGGGTCCCTAGAACGTGACGCTAGAAGGTGACGATGGCGCCGGGGGTCACGACGCCGTTCACCGGCTGATCGTGCCGCTCCCGCGGCACCGCGTCGACGAGCTCGTCGTCGAAGATCACAGCATAGACGGGAGGGCAGCGCTCCATCGATCCGAGGGTCTTGTCGAAGTACCCGCGTCCCCAGCCCATGCGCATCCCCGTCCGGTCGACGGCGGCGGCCGGCACGATGATGAGGTCGACGTCGTTGATCGCGATCGGCCCGAGCAACTCGCTCGTCGGGGTCGGCAACCCGAGCATGTCGAGCTCTTCGCCCTCGCCGTCGAACGGCGCCCAGTCCAGCAGCCCGTCCTCGCGTGACACCGGCAGCAGCACGCGGATGTCGTTCTCGCAGGCCCAGTCGAGGAAGTCGCGGGTCGGGGGCTCGTCGGGCAGCGACAGGTACGCCGACAGCGAGGAGACCTTCAGGTCGGCGGCCAGGTCGATGAGATGCTGCGTGATCGCCGGAGCGGCCTGCGCGCGCTCGGTCGCGGTGCGATGGCGACGGCGGGCCCGGATCTGGGCGCGGAGCGCCCGTTTCTCCGACTCTGCTGCATCCGGCACGTAACAGAGTCTAGGTGCGCGGCGGATTCGTTAGCCTGACCGGTATGCCGTTTCAGATCTCCAAGGCCGTCATCCCGGCGGCGGGCATGGGGACCCGCTTCCTCCCCGCCACCAAGGCGATGCCCAAAGAGATGCTCCCCGTCGTCGACAAGCCGGCCATCCAGTACGTCGTCGAGGAGGCCGCCGCCGCGGGCCTGCACGACGTGCTCATGGTCACCGGGCGCAACAAGACGGCACTGGAGAACCACTTCGACCGGGTGGGCGAGCTCGAGGCGATCCTGCGCTCCAAAGGGGAGGACGAGAAGCTCGAGAAGGTGAAGTTCTCCACCGACCTCGCCGATGTCCACTACGTGCGCCAGGGCGATCCGCTCGGCCTCGGGCATGCCGTGCTGCGGGCCAAGATGCACATCGGCGATGAGCCGTTCGCCGTGTTGCTCGGCGACGACATCATCGACGAGCGCGACCCGCTGATGCCCCGGATGCTGCAGGTCCAGTCCGAGCGCGACACCACCGTCGTGGCGCTGCTGGAGGTCGATCCCGCCGTCGCGCACCTGTACGGCATCGCCGTGGTAGAGGAGACGCCGGAATCCGACGTCGTCCGCATCACCGGACTGGTCGAGAAGCCGGAACCCGGCACCGCCGCGAGCAACCTGGCCATCATCGGGCGGTACGTGCTGCGCCCGGAGGTGTTCGGCATCCTGGAGAAGACGCCGCCCGGCAAGGGCGGCGAGATCCAGCTCACCGACGCGCTGCAGGTGCTGGCCGGCGACCAGGCGGCCGGAGGCGTGTACGGGGTGGTGTTCCGCGGCCGGCGCTACGACACCGGCGATCGGCTGGACTACCTGAAGGCCATCGTCCAGCTGGCCAGCGATCGCGACGACCTGGGCCGCGACTTCCGGCCCTGGCTGAAGGACTTCGCCAGTACGCTCGACGGGTGACAGCGGGAATCTCATGAGCGTGCCCACGCTCCGCGAGGGGGCGGTGACGATCCGGTCGATCCGCCTGCGGGATGCGCGCGTGCTCGAGCGCGAGCTCGCCTCGAACCGCGGCTGGCTGCGGCAGTGGGAGGCGACCAACCCGCTCGGTCCGGTCGGTTTCGACACCCGGGCCAGCATCCGGTCGCTGTTGTCGAACGCGCGGGCCGGAGCCGGCCTGCCCTTCGCCGTCGAGGTCGACGGCGAGTTCGCCGGGCAGCTGAACGTCTCCTCGATCAGCTACGGCTCGCTGTCCTCGGCCTCGATCGGCTACTGGGTCGCGGAGCGCTTCGCCGGGCGCAACGTCACCCCGACGGCGGTGGCGCTGGCCACCGACCACTGCTTCTTCACGGTGGGCCTGCACCGCATGGAGATCTGCATCCGTCCGGAGAACGAGCCGAGCCTGCGCGTGGTGGAGAAACTGGGCTTCCGCTACGAGGGGCTGCGGCGGCGGTTCATCCACATCAACGGCGATTGGCGCGACCACTTCTGCTTCGCGCTCACCGTCGAAGAACTGCCGCAGGG
>DATMFW010000058.1:0-79293 GCA_035556655.1 Pseudolysinimonas sp. | reverse complement strand
CTGGCCCAGTTCCTCAGCCTCGGGTCGCCGGTGGTCGTCCGCGCCGACGGCATCGTGCGCACCGACCCCCTCGCCCTGACGGCGCCGGTGCTCGTGCTGCTGGCCGGGGCGCTCGTCGCGCCGGTGATCGCGGGGCCGGTGGTCGCGGTCGCCGAGCGATTCGCGCGGGGTTCGCGCGGCATCCTGCCGGTTCTGCCGCTGCGACAGCTCTCGCGACGCGCCCGCGCGGTGGCCGCCGCGGTTCTCGTGATGGCCCTGGCGGCGGGTGCCGTGGTGCTCGCGGGGGTGTTCCACGTGCGGGGCGACGAGGCCCGGGTCGCCGCCGAGCGCACGGCGACCGGCGCCGACCTGCGCCTCGAGCTGCCGGTGCGCACGACGATCGATCCCGGCCGTCCGGGCGCCGGCGCCACCCTGCTCGACGGCGTGCCGGAGGTCGCGGACGCCTTCCCCGTGCTCAGCGGCGTCGCGAGCATCGGCGCGGATGCGGTGCCCCTGCTCGCCGGTGACGTCGCGGCGTTCGCGGCGCTTCCGGGTGTCGCGCCCGAGCTGAGCGCCGCCGCATCCGGCCTGTCGGCCGGCCGGCCGGGGGCTCCTCTGCCCGCGGGCACCACGAGCCTGAGCGTCCGCGTCGAGCTGACTCCCGGCGTCGGGATCCCTGACGGTCTCGAGCTGGGGGTGGGCGCGTGGCTCGCCGACGAGCACGGCGGCGCACTCCGCGTCGAGCTCGGCATCGCGCCCGTCGCCCCGGGTGTCGTGGAGCTGACCGGCGACATCCCCCCGGCCGCGGAGATGCTCGCCATCGAGTTCCGTCCGCCGGCGTTGCCGCCGAGCACGGTCATCGACCTGGCGCTCGACGAGGTGGCGACCGGCAGCGGCGATCACATCGCGTTCGACGGTGCCACGACGACCCTCACCTCGGAATCCGCCGACGTGCAGCGGCTGCTTCCCCAGTTGCGCACCGAGCAGCCGTTACCGGTCGTGATCAGCACGACGCTCGCCGACCGGCTCGGGGTCGCCGCGGGGTCCGACTTCACCATGCGCCTCAACGGGGTCTCGGCGCCGCTACCCCTGCGCGTGCTGGCCGTCGTGCCGCGGCTGCCGGGAATGGCGCAGGGGCCCGGCATCCTGCTCGACCTGCAGGCGCTCGAGGCGCGTGCGGTCGCGCTCGACGGGTCGGTGCCGGCGGCGAACCAGCTCTGGGTGACCGCCTCCGATCCGGATGCGGCGGCGCCGCAGATCCGCGCCGTCCTGACCCAGCGCGCCCGCATCGTGACCCCGCGCACCTCCTCGCCCGCCCCGCTGCTGGAGCCGGCGCTGGTGCTCATCGAGACCGGGGTCGGCGTGACCGTGCTGCTGGCGATCCTCGGCTTCGTCGCCGTCGCCTCCTCGATCGGGCAGCGCCGGCGCGCCGAGCTCGCCCCGCTGCGCTCGCTCGGGCTCTCGGTCGCCCGCATCCGCGGCGCACGGATCATCGAACTCGCGGCGACGGCGGTCATCGCCGTGCTGCTCGGCGGTCTGGCCGGCTTGCTGACCGCGGCGCTCGTCGTCCCGGGACTCGTGGCGGTGCTCACGTGACCCACCGCGCCGGTCCCCTCGGGATCGCCCTCCGGTCGGCGACGACCTCGCCGCTGCTGACCCTGTTCGCGATGCTCATCGTGGCGCTCACCGCCTTCGCGGGGGCCGCGTCGCCCGGTCTGCTGCAGCGCGTGCAGAGCGACAGCCTGCACTACGCGCTCGACAAGACGGATGCGGCGGTGCGCGACTTCTCCGCCTCCGAACGCGGGACCCCGATCCCCGGCCCCGGCCGCAACCCGGATCTCGACCTGCCGGCCGACATGGTCTCGAGCTGGGGCAGCGTCGCCCAGGTGCTCGCCGACGCCCGGGCGAAGATGAAGCCCGAGCTGCGCCGCGTGCTCGGCCCCGCCCGGGTCGTGACCGACTTCGATCCCGCCGAGGCGACCCCGGCCGAGGCGGGCCTCGGAACCCCGCGCAGCATGCTCACCGTGCGCTACGACCCGAAGCTCTCCGATCTCGTCACCTGGGTGCAGGGCGATGCCCCCGAGTCCGACCTCGAAGGCCCCACCCAGTTCGGGCTCGCGGCCCCCGTCGCCGAGGCGATGGGCTGGACGATCGGCGAGGTGCGCACCCTGCAGCGACCGGGCGGGGCGCTGCAGCCGGTCGTGCTCACCGGCATCTGGGAACCGGTCGACGCCGCCGACTCGGACTGGGCCCACACCCCGAACGCCCTGAGGCCGGGCTTGCTCGAGCAGGGTCTCGCCCCGCCGCTGCACCTCGGGGTCGGGTACGCCGCACCCGACGACCTGCAGAACCCGCTCGGATCGTCCGAGTTCACCTCGACGAGCGCGTGGTACCCGCTCGATGTCCGCGCCGTCGACGCCGCCGATGCCCGCGACCTGATCGCCGCGATGCGCCTGTTCGCGGCACTCGGGGTCGAGCCCGACGTCACCGCCGAGAGCTACTTCGTCACCGGGCTGTCGTTCAGCAGCACGGCTCCCGTGACGATGACACAAGCCCTGGTGCGCATCGAGGCGATGTCGGCGCTGGTGGGGCTGATCGCATCCGGACCGCTCGCGGTGTCGATCGTGGTGCTGGCTCTCACCGCGCGCATGCTCGCGCTGCGCCGGCGTGCCTCGCTGCAGCTGGCCGAGGCGCGGGGGGCCTCGCTGCCGCTGCGGGCCGGCGTGCTGGCGGCCGAGGGGCTCGCGATCGGAGCGATCGGCGCCGCCGCGGGCGGTGTCGCCGGGGCTCTCCTCGGCGGCGGATCGGGTCTGGCGGTCGCGGTCGTCCCGGTGCTGGCGGCGCTGACGCCCTTCGCCGTGCTGCCGGTGACCGGGCTGCTGATCGCGCGGCGTCGCTCCCGGGCCGACCTCGGAACCGCCGGCGGGACGGCGGCACGGTGGCGTCTCGTCGTCGAAGCCGTCGTCGTGCTGATGGCCGGCGCGGCCACGGTGCTGGTGATCACCGGCAGCCGATCCTCGGCCGGCGAGGGTCCCGACCCGCTGATCACCGCGTTGCCCCTGCTGCTCGCCGCCGTCGGCTGCGTCGTCACGCTGCGCCTGGTGCCTCTGCTGCTCGGACTCGTCGAGCGAGGGGTGCCGGCGCGGCGGGGGCTGATCGCGCTGGTCGGTCCCGCCCGCGCGCGCCGCGATCCGGCGATCCGGGTCGCGCCGGTGCTGGCGGTGGTCGTGGGGGTCGCGATCGCGGTGTTCTCGGTGGCGTTCTCGGCGACCGTCGATTCCGGCATCCGGGTGGCGGCCCGCAGCGGGGTCGGCGCCGATCTGCGCGTCACCGGCCCCTACATCACCGAGGAGCAGCTCGACGCCCTCGCATCCCTTGACGGGGTCGCGGCGACCGCACCCGTCTACGCCGACGAACAGCGAAGCGGACAGCTGCCGACCTCCGACCTGACCGTCATGGTCTACGTCATCGACGTCGCCGAGCTGCGGGCGGTGCAGACCGACCCCGAGACGGCCATCCCGCTGCCCGACGCACTGACCGGCGGCGCAGACCCGGTGCCGGTCATCGCCTCGGACGAGCTCGCCGAACGGGTCGGAGACGAGACCCTGATCGTGGAGGGCGATCCGGTCCAGATCGTCGGCACCGCCCCCTCGCTCACCCCGCTCGGCAGCACCCGCAACTGGATCGCCGTCGACCGCTCGCGGGCGGCCGATCTGCTGCGCACGACGTTCTCGCCGGCGGTGGTGCTGGTGCGGCTCGATCCGGCGGCGGATGCGGTGGCCGTCGCCGCTGCCGCCCGCGACATCGTCGGCGCGGGTTCGACCGCCGCCACCCCCGCGTCGGTGTCCGCCGAGCGTCTGGAGGACCCGGCCCTCGTCGGGCTGCAGTCGGCCCTGCTCGCGGCGATCGGGGTCGTCGCCGCGCTGCTGGCGCTGGCCGTCGGCATGACGCTCGTGCTCGGCGCCCCGGCCCGCGGCCGCCTGTTGTCTCTGCTGGCGGCGGTCGGGTTCCGGCGCAGCCGCGAGCTGGCGCTTGTCATCTGGGAGGTCGCCCCGGCGGTGGCCGTCGCGTTGCCGATCGGCGTGCTGGCCGGGTTCGCCCTGCCGCTGATCGTGGTGCCCGAACTCGATCTCACCGGTTTCGTCGGCGGCACCGCGCAGCCCGCGGTGCGGTTCGGCGGCTGGGCGCCGGCGTATGTGGTGGCCGCGTTCCTGCTGGTGACGGTGCTCGCGGTGCTCATCGCGGCCCTCGTCGCCCGCAGCGTGACCTCGGCCCGCACCCTCCGTAGCATCGACGAAGAAGGATGACCATGGCAGACACCGCACTCGAGGGCCCCGACATCCTGTGCTCGGAGCTGGTGCGCATCTTCATCGCGCAGGGCATCGAGGTCCAGGCGCTGCAGGGGCTCGAGCTGCGGGTCGAACGCGGCGAGATGGTCGCGCTGGTGGGGGCCTCCGGGTCGGGCAAGTCGACGCTGCTGACGATCCTCGCCGGACTCGACACCCCGACCGCCGGCCGGGCGCACGTCGCCGGCCACGATCTCGTCGCGATGCGCGGAGCCGAACGGCTGGAGTACCAGCGCCGCAGCGTCGGATTCGTCTGGCAGCAGTCGGCGCGCAACCTGCTGCCGTATCTGAGCGCTGCCGAGAACATCGGGATGGCGCACGCCGTCGCCGGGGTCGTCCCGCGTCGCGAGCGGCGCGCCGTCACCGACGAGCTGCTGGAACTGCTGACGGTGGGGGAGGTGGCGGACCGCCGGCCGGATCAGCTGTCGGGTGGCCAGAAGCAGCGGGTCGCGATCGCCGTGTCGCTGGCGAACGGACCACGGGTGCTGCTGGCCGACGAGCCGACCGGAGAGCTCGATGAGGCGACCAGCGCGGACGTCCTCGCCGCGATGGAGACCGTCAATCGCGAGAAGGGCGTGACGACGCTCATCGTCACGCACGATCCCGCGGTGTCGGAGCATGTGAACCGCACGGTCCGCATCCGTGACGGTCGGACCTCGACCGAGACCCTGCGCAGTACCAACATCGACGCCGAGGGCCGCTCGGTGCGGGTCGCCGAGGAGTTCGCGGTGCTCGACAAGGCGGGCCGCATGCAGTTCCCCGCCGAGTTCACCACGGCGCTCGGTCTGCGCGACCGGGTCCGGCTTTCGCTCGAGCCCGACCGGGTCGAGGTGCGGCCGGGCGATCGCCCGGTGCCGCCGCCCGATCCGGGCCGGGGCCGGCATCGCGCCGCGGACGGTGGTGCCGAGTGAGCGCGCTGTTGAAGGCCGTCGGGGTGACGCGGGTGTTCCCGAGCCCGGCGGGCGATGTCGTTGCCGTGAAGGGTGTCGACTTGGAGGTCGCTCCGGGCGAACTGGTCGTCATCCGCGGGCGCTCGGGGTCGGGCAAGACGACGCTGCTCACGATGCTCGGCGGACTCGACCGGCCGACGTCGGGACGGGTCGAGCTCGACGGCGTCGACCTGGCGTCGCTCGGGGCGGGGGTCGCCGACGTGCTCGGGGTGCGCATCGCCTCGGTGTTCCAGTCGTTCGGGCTCATCGCGGTGCTGTCGGCGGCCGAGAACGTCGAGGTGCCGTTGCGCATCCGCAGGGTGCCTCCGGCGGAGCGCCGGCAGCGGGTCGCGGCGGCGCTGGCCGCCGTCGGGCTCGAGGGTCACGCCGAGCAGCGTCCCGCGGAGCTGTCGGGCGGGCAGCAGCAACGCGTGGGGCTGGCGCGGGCGCTGGTGGGCGACCCCGGCATCCTGCTGGCCGACGAGCCGACGGGTCAGCTCGACAGCGAGACGGGCGCGACGATCATGAAGCTCATCGCCGGCTTCGTGCATCAGCGGGGCATGGCGGCGGTCGTGGCGACTCACGATCCGGCGATGATGAAGATGGCCGACCGGGTGATCGACCTGCATGACGGCCGGCTGAGCTGACCGATCGCGCGAGGGCTACACCGGAGTCGTTGCGGTGAGCTGCTCTTCGGCCCAGCGCTGCTGTTCGAGGGCGACGGGGTCGGGCCTGCTGTTGTCGTACTTCCAGGCGTCGAGGTCGTCGCCGAACAGCTTCTTGGCCTTGCCGGGCTTGTGAGCCCAGCGCACGAGGCGTTCGCGGTATTCGTAGAGGGTCTGGTCGGCCTGGAAGCTGTAGTTGACCGAGTTGGTGCGCATCGATTCGAGCTGGTGTTCCGCCCAGTCGGCGGCGAGCCCGGCGCCGGCGAGCGGGAGCAGTCGTACCTGGATGTCGGCGGAGCTCGCCAGCGCCTCGGAGTGCTCTTTCGCCGCGGGCGACAGGCTGTGCCAGGTGGCCGCTGACTTGCCGGCGGTGACGAGGGCGCCGACCGCTGCCGAGCGGGCCTCGCGGTCGCGCTGGGTGACGATGCGCCGCGTGGCGCCTCGGCCGACGAGGGCGGCGATGACTCCGGCGACCACGATCGCCACGAACGGGATGATCGCCGTCGTCAGCGCCGCCTGACCGTCGTCGGTGCGGGTCCATTCGAGAAGGTCGTTCCACCAGTCCATGCGGGCACCATACGTCTGCTCTCGCGCGAACCCGGTCAGGCCATGCCGGTGCGCGGCGATCCCTCAGTACCGCAGCGCGTCGACCGCGTCATCCGGCGCGCCGAACTCGCCGATCACATCGAACCGCTCGGCGCGGCCGATCAGGCGCTTGCTGCGGTAGTGCGGCCCGGTCTCATCGGTCACCCGCTCGACATAGCCGAGCACGTAGCCGTCGGTTCGGGCAACGCGCCACAGAGCGCCGCGGCGGGGGACGATCTCGAGCCCGCGCGGTGCCGCGCGGAGCAACGGAAGGGGTGCGGGTCGTTCGAGCAGGTCCATGATTCGAACATACGTTCGACCACTGACACCGTCACGGCAGCGTGACGGGACCGGTGCGCAGTGCCAGGTCCGCATCCACCACCGTCTTGGTCTGGCGGGCCGTCTGGGCCAGCACGATCCCGGTGAGCACGATGGCCGCCCCGATGACCTGCACGGGGTCCAGCTGCTCGCCGAGCCACAGCCACGCAACCGCGAACGCGAACAGCACCTCGCTCGAGGCCACGATGCCGGCGGCCGTCGCCGGCAGGTGTTTCAGGGCATAGAACGAGAGCAGGAACGGGGCGAACGATCCCACGAGCACGGTCACCACGAGCGGCGCCCAGAGGGGCGCGGCGAACCCCGCGCCGAGCTCGAGCGGGGCGGTGAACGTCGTCGGCCGCAACTCCCACCAGCCGCTGAAGAACGCCCAGAAGATGCTGGCGAAGGTCATCGTCCAGAACGCGACGGTCAGCGGCGAGGTGGCCCCGACCTGACGTTCGCCGACGAGGAAGTAGAACGCCAGCGTCACCGCCGCGATGAGCGCCAGCACGACGCCGAGCGGGTCGAGCCGACTCGACCAGATCTGTGCCACCAAGGCCAGCCCCGCCAGCACCAGGGCGATGGCGACCCAGATGCGCGCCTTCAACTTCTCGCGGAACACGAAGAAGGCGAACAGCGCGACCATGAGAACGGCCATGTACTCCAGCAACAGTGCGATGCCGACCGGCAGCCGCTGGATCGCTGCCGCGTAACTGGCCTGCAGCAGCGCGACACCTCCCACGCCGAGCACCGCCATGATCGCGAGCTGCCGGGGCCGCAGCCGGAACGCCGCCCGGTCGGTGAGCAGCAGGATCGCCCCGGCGAGAACCGCCGTGCCGACGGTGCGGAACTGGGTGAGCTGCAGCGGCGAGATGCCCGCCTCGACGAGCAGCTTGACGAGTGAGCCGTTCGCGCCGAACAGCAGCGCCGCGAGGAGCGCGTAGAGGTAGCCCACCTAGCGACGCTCGGTGCCGTCGACGGCGAGCGGCTCGATCGCCGCGAGCTCGTCGGCGCTCAGCTCCGGGGCGTCCAGGGCCTTCAGGCTGTCCTCCAGTTGCGCGACGCTCGACGCGCCGATCAGCGCGCTCGTGACCTGCGGATGGCGCAGCACCCAGGTGAGCGCGAGTTGGGCGAGGGACTGGCCGCGCCCCTTCGCGATCTCGTCGAGACCCTTCGCGCGTTCGAGGTAGGTGGCGTCGATGTTGTCCGAGCTGATCCAGCGGCCCTCGGCCGCGCGTGACCCCTCGGGGATTCCGCCCAGGTACCGGTCGGTCAGCATGCCTTGCGCCAGCGGCGAGAACACGATGCTGCCGATCTGCAGCTCGTCGAGGACCTCGAGCAGGCCGTTCTCCATGCGACGGTCGAACATGTTGTAGCGGGGCTGGTGGATGAGCAGCGGCACGCCCTCGGCGGCGAGAGCCGCGTGCGCCGCCCGGGTCTGGTCGGGGTCGTAGTTCGAGATGCCGGCGTAGAGCGCCTTGCCGGAACGCACGGCGTGCGCGAGGGCGCCCATGGTCTCCTCGATCGGGGTGTCGGGATCGGGGCGGTGCGAATAGAAGATGTCGACGTAGGGCAGCCCCATGCGCGTCAGGGACTGGTCGAGCGACGCGAGCAGGTACTTGCGCGAGCCCCATTCGCCGTAGGGGCCGTCCCACATGTCGAATCCGGCTTTGCTGGAGATGATCAACTCGTCGCGGTACGGCAGGAAGTCCTCGCGCAGGATGCGCCCGAAGTTGCTCTCGGCCGCGCCTCCGGGAGGGCCGTAGTTGTTGGCGAGGTCGAAGTGCGTCACCCCGAGGTCGAATGCCCGGCGCAGGATCGCGCGCTGGGTCTCGAGCGGCCGGTCGTTGCCGAAGTTGTTCCAGAGGCCGAGCGAGATCTTGGGCAGTTTCAGGCCCGACCGGCCCGTTCGCACGTAGGGCATCGAGTCGTATCGGCCGGGCGCGGCGACGTAGGGCGGTGGCGTGAGCATGGGCTCAGCCTAGGGAACTTATCGGGGGCGTCGCCGGTTGTAGGAGGTGTCCCTTCCTCCACAAGAAAGTAGGGTTCCCCCATGCGCACATTCGTCGTCGCGGGCGGTTGCTTCTGGTGTCTCGACGCGGTCTACCGCACGCTCAAGGGCGTGCAGGATGTCGTGTCCGGCTACACCGGCGGAACCACCGCGAATCCCTCGTACGAGGCCGTCTGCACCGGCACCACCGGGCACGCCGAGGCCGTCAAGGTCGTCTTCGACGAGACCGTGATCCCCGAGAGCGTCATCCTCGATGTGTTCTTCACGCTGCACGACCCGCGGCAGCTCAACCGGCAGGGCAACGACATCGGCACGCAGTACCGCTCGGCGATGTTCTTCGACGGCGACGAGCAGCAGATGCTCTTCGAGGCAGCGCGCGAGCGGGCCGCCGAGTACTGGGACGGCGGCATCGTCACCACGATCGAGCCACTGGGCGAGTGGTACGACGCCGAGGACTACCACCAGGACTTCTTCGCCAAGAACCCGAACCAGGGCTACTGCCTGGCGGTCGCGCTGCCGAAGGTGAACAAGATCCGCAAGTCCTACGCGGAGTACGTGCTCGCGTCGTAGCGTCCGGCTTGCGTACGGAAGCTAATGCCATTAGGTTTATGGCTATGATCGATAGCCAAACCGCTTCCGTGTCGTACCTCGCCCGCCCCGAGGGTCGCCTCGGCTACACCCTGACCGGGGACGGTCCCCTCATCGTGGCCATCACCGGAATGGGAGACCTGCGCGACACCTGGCGCGAGCTGACGGGCCCGCTCGCCGACGCGGGCTTCCGCGTCGCCGTGCTCGACCTGCGCGGGCATGGTGACTCCGACACGACGTTCACCAGTCACGGCGACCCGGCCACCGCATCCGACATCATCGCCCTCGTCGACGAACTCGGCGGGCCCGCGCTGGTCATCGGCAACTCGATGGCCGGGTCCGCCGCCGTCATCGCGGCGGCAGAACGCCCGGATGCCGTGGCCGGCCTCGTCCTGGTCAGCCCGTTCCTGCGCGGCGGCCCCGCCGGCCCGGGAACGCGCCTGCTCTACCGGGCGCTCTTCGCCCGGCCATGGGGCGCCGCCATGTGGGCGCTCTACTACCGGACGGCGCTGAACGCGGGCGCCCGCGCTCCGTGGCTGCGCGAACACGCGGATGCGATCCGCGCCTCCCTGCGCGAGCCCGGACGCCTGCGCGCACTGCTCGACCTCGCGCTGGCGCTCGACCACGACGTGGTCACCCCGCTGGCGGCGTCCGTCGCGGCGCCCGCGCTCATCGTCGTCGGCGCGGGTGACCCCGACTACCGCGACCCCGCTGCCGAGCTGGCCTGGATGGGGGAGCAGCTGCGCGCCGAGACGCTCCTCGTCGACGATGCTGGGCACTACGCGCAGCATCAGCGTCCCGACGTCGTCGTCCCGGCGGTGCTGCGGTTCGCCGAGACCCTTCGTGCCGGGTCGGGCTGGCGTGCCTAGGGCGGGGCTCAACTCCACAGCCGTCGTCGAGCTCGCGGTCGCCCTCGTCGACGATGAGGGGCTCGATGCCCTCACGCTCGCCGCGGTCGCCGGGCGGGCAGGGGTTGCCGTCCCCAGCCTGTACAAGCACATCGGGTCGCTCGCCGCGTTGCGCACGGCCGTCGCCCTGGCCGGGGTGCGCGAGCTGGTGCGGGTGAGCTCGGTCGCGACCGTCGGGGTGGCCGGAGACGAAGCCCTGCGCGCTGTGGGGTACGCGATCCGGGATTTCGCGCGGACGCATCCGGGGCTGTATGCCGCGACGCAGATCGCGCCGGCCGGCGATGCCGACCTGCTCGCGGCGGCAGGCGAGGCGGTCGAGGTGATGGGGGCGGTGCTGCGCGGATTCGACGTGCCCCCCGAGCGGACGGTCGATGCGATCCGGGCGGCGCGGTCCGCGATCCACGGGTTCGTGACCCTGGAGGCGGGGGGCGGCTTCGGCATGCCCGACGACGTCGATCGCAGCTTCGATGCGCTCCTGGACATGTTGGTGCACGGGATCCGGGCGCTCGGCTGAGCATCTCCGGAGGATCCGTCGACAGCCGCAGCCGTTCGGCGTAGCGTCGAAGAGCATCGAAAGGAGCTCGACGATGAGTGAGAACACCACCACCGAACAGCGCTGGGTGGCCTTCGGGCCGGCGGGAGCGGTCGGATCGATCCACCGCACCACCGACGGATTCGAGGTGCGGCTGATGAACGATCCGACGCCGCGCGGCACCTACCCGACCCTGGACGTCGCCAAGAGCGCCCTGCACGCCAGCATGCTGCCGGGATCCGACTGGCCGGAGTTCCGGGAGCACTGAGGTCCGGGAGCGTCCGACCGCTCCCTCACAGCACGCGATCGCCGCCCGCCTCCACGAATGAGGCCGGGCGGCGTTTCGCGTCTGCGCTTCCGGTCGAGCATGGGCTATCGGATGCCGGGGCCGGCTTCCCGGCACGAGCGCCGCTCCCCGGCATCCGATCCACCGATCCCTCGAAGGAGCCCTCCATGCCCGACCTCATCACCGTCACCGGCCTCGTCGCCACGACGCCCAAGAACATCGTCACCAGCACAGGTCTGGCGATCACCACGTTCCGCCTCGCCTCCAACCAGCGCAAGTTCGACAAGGCCGAGGGCAAGTGGGTGACGGCCGAGACCAACTGGTTCACCGTGGCGACCTTCCGTCAGCTCGCTGCGAACGTCCTGATGTCGCTGCAGAAAGGGCAGCGCATCGTCGTCACGGGCAAGCTGCGCGTTCGCGAATGGAGCTCCGACGACAAGAACGGCATCTCGGTCGAGATCGCGGCCGATGCGATCGGTCACGATCTGGCCTGGGGAACCGCCGCGTTCACCCGGTCGGCGATGGCTGCCATCGCCGAGGCAGAGGGCGAGGCGCCGGAGGGCGAGCCCGCGGAGGTTCCGTCTGCGGACGCCGGCGAGGAACCGTTCACCCTGGCGGCCGAGCCCGGCGACGAGATCGCGGCCGCCACGCTCGCCGAGACGCACGCGAGCGAGACCGGCGAGCCCGTCGCGCCGTTCTAGACTCGAGCCCATGCGGGCACTCTCGACTCTGGCCGTCGGCAGCATCATCGCCGCCGTCGCGTTCGGACTGACCGCGTGCACGCCGGAGCCGCCGATGCCGGTGCCGTCCGAGACCGCCGACCCGAGCGCGTCGGCAACGCCCGAGCCGACGGTCGCTCCCGAGCCCGAGCTCGATCCGCAGGGGACGGCCGTGGACAACCTGGCCTACTTCGACAAGGTCAACCGGGCGCTGATCACACAGGGCGGCTCGCTCGACGGCCGATCCTTCATCGACAACCTCGTCCAGGCCGGGTTCTCGAAGCCGACGATGGAGGTCACCCCCGACCGCACATCGATCAACGCCCAGGCCGACCAGATCCAGTTCTCGGTGCGTATCAACGGCACCTGCCTGATCGGTCAGTACGGCAACGGCAAGTACAACGGGGTCGCCGCCGACCTGCTCTCCGACGGAAAGTGCCTCGTCGGCACCACCCGCCCCATCGACTGGTGACGCGCGGCCTCAGCCGCGCAGCGCCGCCTCGAGCACCGCATTCGCGTCGCGCCACTCGGTCGGGTCAGCGTCGTTCCACAGCTCGGTGAGTTCGCTGTCGGGTCCCGTCGCCGTCCCGAGGGCCGCGACGGCCAGAGCCACCAGGTCCCCGGGAGGGGCGCCCACCCGCGCGACGAACGCCGCCACGCTCGTGGTGTAGGCATCCGATTGCGTCGCACGGCCGAGGCCGTGCGCGACGACCTCCGCCGCGGCGACCGCCGTCTCGGCGACATCGGCATCGAGGGGGCCGTCGAGTGCGTCGTTCAGTGCCCGGCGGACGGGCTGCCAGTCCGCTGCCTCATCGAGTTCCCAGCCCCAGTCCGCCGCGCCGTCGTTGCCGAACGGCTCCCCGCTCCATGTGCCCATCCGCCGATCGTAGACTGGAGGGTATGGCCGAATACATCTACTCCATGGTGCGTGCGCGCAAGACGGTCGGCGAGAAGCTGATCCTCGACGACGTCACCATGGCATTCCTGCCGGGCGCGAAGATCGGCATGGTCGGCCCCAACGGCGCGGGCAAGTCGACGATCCTGAAGATCATGGCCGGCCTCGACCAGCCCTCTAACGGCGAGGCCCAGCTGACCCCGGGATTCACCGTCGGCATCCTCATGCAAGAGCCGGAGCTCGACGAGAGCAAGACCGTCCTCGAGAACGTGCAAGAGGGGGTCGGTCCGATCATGGGCAAGATCGCCCGGTTCAACGAGATCTCGCTCGCGATGGCCGAGCCCGACGCCGACTTCGACACCCTGCTGGCCGAGATGGGGCAGCTGCAGGAGCAGATCGACGCCGCCGACGCCTGGGATCTCGATTCGCAACTCGAGCAGGCGATGGACGCCCTGCGCACCCCGCCGGGCGACGCGAGCGTCAAGAACCTGTCCGGCGGTGAGAAGCGCCGCGTCGCGCTCACCAAGCTGCTGCTGAGCAAGCCCGATCTGCTGCTGCTCGACGAGCCCACCAACCACCTGGACGCCGAGAGCGTGCTGTGGCTCGAGCAGCACCTGAAGAGCTACCCCGGCGCCGTCATCGCCATCACCCACGACCGGTACTTCCTCGACAACGTCGCGGAGTGGATCGCCGAGGTCGATCGCGGCCGGCTGATCGGGTACGAGGGCAACTACTCGACCTATCTCGAGAAGAAGGCCGAGCGGCTCGACATCCAGGGCAAGAAGGACGCCAAGCTCGCCAAGCGCCTGAAGGACGAGCTCGAGTGGGTCCGCAGCAGCGCCAAGGGCCGGCAGACCAAATCGAAGGCACGTCTCGCCCGCTACGAGGAGATGGCGGCCGAGGCCGACCGCACGCGCAAGCTCGACTTCGACGAGATCCAGATCCCGCCGGGGCCGCGCCTGGGCAACGTCGTCATCGAGGCGAAGAACCTGCAGAAGGGGTTCGACGGGCGTGAGCTCATCGATGGCCTGAGCTTCACGCTTCCCCCGAACGGAATCGTCGGGGTGATCGGCCCGAACGGCGTCGGAAAGACGACCCTGTTCAAGACGATCGTCGGGCTCGAGCCGCTCGACGGCGGCGAGCTGAAGGTCGGCGAGACGGTGAAGATCAGCTACGTCGACCAGACCCGCTCGAACATCGACCCGAGCAAGAACCTGTGGGAGGTGGTGTCCGACGGGCTCGACATCATCACCATCGGCAAGACCGAGATCCCGTCGCGGGCGTACGTGTCGAAGTTCGGGTTCAAGGGTCCCGATCAGCAGAAGAGGGCCGGCGTGCTCTCCGGTGGTGAGCGCAACCGGCTGAACCTCGCGCTCACCCTGAAAGAGGGGGGCAACCTGCTGCTGCTCGACGAGCCGACCAACGACCTCGACATCGAGACGCTGTCGAGCCTCGAGAACGCGCTGCTGGAGTTCCCCGGCTGCGCCGTCGTCATCACCCACGACCGGTGGTTCCTCGACCGGATCGCGACGCACATTCTGGCCTACGAGGGCACGGAGGACAACCCGGCCAACTGGTACTGGTTCGAGGGCAACTTCGAGGCCTACGAGCAGAACAAGATCGAGCGCCTCGGGCCGGATGCCGCGAAGCCGCACGCCTCGGTGCATCGCAAGCTGACCCGCAGCTGACGGTGGTCGAGTAGCGTCCCTGACGCGTATCGAGACCGGAGAACCCATGAGACTGCACGTCGGCATCCCGCTGCGCTGGTCGGATTTCGACGCCTACGCGCACGTCAACAACGCCGAGATGCTGCGCCTGCTGGAGGAGGCGCGCATCCAGGCGTTCTGGCGTCCCGATGAACCGGGGGCGGATGCGGTGGAGACCGCCGTGCTCGACGCCCGTCCCGGCGCCGAGGTCATCAGCCTCATCGCCCGGCAGGAGATCGAGTACCTGGCCCCGATCCCGTACATGCGCACGCCGCTCGACATCGAGCTGTGGATCGGGCGCATCGGCGGGGCGAGCCTGGAGGTCTGTTACGAGATCTTCAGTCCGGTCGGGGTCGAGCCGCGGGTGCTGTTCACGCGGGCGGCCACGACGATCGTGATGGTGACGGCGGCGACCGGGCGCCCGCACCGCATCGGAGACGAGCTGCGCGAACTCTGGGCGCCCTACGTCGAGAGCCCGGTCGTCTTCTCCAAGCGCGCCTGACCCTTCCGTTCCGCAGGAGTTTCCTGTTCTGCAGGACTCCCGCGCCCCTGTCTGCTCGATTGCAGGAGGCCTACTCCTGCACAACAGCCCCGCCCACTATGAAGTGCGGGTTGCAATAGTGTGCGACACACAGTAACGTGTGGCGCATGGACGAACGCACCGACGAGATCGAGGCCGGACACCTCCAGGAACTCCGCCGCGGCACCGTGGTGCTGGCCTGCCTGCTGATCCTGCGCACGCCCGACTACGGCTACGCACTGCTGGAACGCCTAGCGGCGGCGGGCATCGCCACCGACGGCAACACCCTGTACCCGCTGCTGCGCCGGCTCGAGAAGCAAGAGCTCGTGACCAGCGAGTGGAACACCGACGAAGCGCGCCCGCGCAAGTTCTACCGCACGAGCCCGGCCGGCGAGCAGCTCGCCGCCCGGCTGCTGCGCGACTGGAACGACCTGACGCGCTCGCTGCATGACATCGACGAAGGAGACCACCGATGACCGCCACCCTGACCGACCGCTACATCTGGGCCGTGCAGCGCTCGCTGCCCGAGGCCCAGCGCGACGACATCGACCGCGAGCTGCGCGGCACGATCGCCGACACCATCGACGCCAAGCTCGAGAGCGGGCTCGGCAGTGCCGAGGCCGAGCGCGCGACCATCGCCGAGCTCGGCGACCCGTACCGCCTCGCCGCCGGCTACGCCGACCGGCCCCTGGTGCTCATCGGGCCCGACCTGTTCCCGTCGT
This sequence comes from Pseudolysinimonas sp., assembly GCA_035556655.1. Lineage (GTDB taxonomy): Bacteria > Actinomycetota > Actinomycetes > Actinomycetales > Microbacteriaceae > JBDSKH01. Next base: position 63,584 of record DATMFW010000058.1, on the reverse strand, counting down.
ACATCCGGCTGCTGAAGTTGCTCTACGCGATCGTGCTGCCGTGCGCCGCGGGCGGAGTGACGCTGGCGCTGCTGCTGTCGCGGCCCGAATCTGTCGGCGCCGTCATGGGTCCGCTCTGGGCGACGATCCTCGGCGTGACGGTGCACCTCGGGTTCTGGGTGACGCTGCTCTTCGCCCTCATCGAGCGCGGACCGAAGAAGGACCGCGCCTCGATCGGGGAGTGGAGCCCGGAGAACCTCCCCGACGTCCCCCAGCGCGGCGACGTCAAGCTGAGCGATGCGATCGGCTCTGTCGTCTTCCTGGTGACCATGTTCGGCCTGGTGCTCTGGCAGCAGTTCTGGCCGGTGGTGACCGCCGACGACGGCACGCCGCTGCCGCTGCTGAACGAGGGCCTCTGGAGCCTGTGGCTGCCCGTGCTGTTCGGCATCGCTCTCGTCGAGATCGCCTTCGCGGTGCTCGTGTGGAGGTTCGGACGCTGGACGGTTCCGCTCGCCGTGGTCAACGCGGTCCTCGCCATCGCGGCCGCGGCCGTCCTGGTGTGGCTGTTCGTCACCGATCAGGTGGTGAACCCGGCCTGGGCGCAGCAGCTCGGCCTGTCCGGCCTGGTCGCACCGGGCGGCGTGCTGGCGGTGATCGGGGCCTTCGCCGCCACCGGAATCGCGCTCTGGGACATCATCGACGGCGTGATCAAGACGGTGCGGGCCCGCCGTCCCTGAACGCCTCGAAGGCCGGCCGCACGGTCACCGTGTCGTAGATGATCCGGATGCTGCGGATCAGCCCGTCGTCGTCGACCTCCGCGACATCCACGACATCGAAGGGCGCGCGGGTGCCGTTCGGCAGGACCCAGTCGAAATGGAACAGGAACGACAGCAGTGCCGCCCCGTCGACCGAGGTGCCGCGCATCGTGCCGAGCAGGGTCAGATCCGATGACCCGGTGTCGGCGAAGAGCGCCGGGTAGAACTCGGTCGCGGGCAGGGTGCCGTAGAGCGGGGAGTGCACGACGGCGCCCTCCGCGAAGAGGGCGAGCATGGCATCCAGATCGGCCGTCTCGACGGCGTCCAGGTACGCGGCGACGATCGGGTGCGGGGGAGGGGTGGCGGTCATAGAGACAATGATGGGGCGGATCGGCGCCGCGCGCCGCCCGCCCCACCATCGTCAGGGGATCACTTCTTCTTCGGAGCGGCCTTTCCGAAGGCGGGCGAAGCGATGTAGCCGCGCCAGCCGCCGTGTTCGGTGATCTCCGGGTGCTTCTTCGCGGTCTCCTCATCGAAGAGGATGCCGGGCACGACGCGGCCGTCGGCCAGCTCGACCGGGCCGCGGTAGAGCCCGGGCGGCTCGCCTTCGATGACCTTCAGCAGCACGTTCATCGGGACCGCGTACAGCTCGCCGGGGATCGACGCGCCGCCCGATTCGACCTTGTACATGCCGGGGTGGACGTCGCCGATGGTGTGCACGCGGTACTTCGCGGCGGTGCTGACCTCTTCGAGGAACTCGGCGCCGGCGAGGTTGTCGTGCAGACCGAGACCCCGCATGAGGGTTCCGTTGACGAACAGCACGCCGTCGTCGAGCGGCCGGTCGCCGTCCTTGCGGCTGCCGTACGCGAACGCGACCATGATGGCGCCGAGGAACAGGTAGCCGAGCGTCACGCCGAACGAGGCGTTGATGCCGACCGCGGTCGCGTTGATGATGCCGAAGAACGACAGCACCGCGGCGATGCCGGAGGTGATCGCCGCCGCCCAGAACCGGTGATCGATGATGAATACCGTGATCGCACCGAGCAGCACGCCCGCGAGCACTGCTCCCGAGCCGAACAGGTGCAGGCCGTCGTAGATCACGCCCCCGGCGCTGAGGTTGTCGAATCCGACCTCCGCAGCGTTGGTTCCGGCGGCGCCCAGCGCATTGTCGATCAACCCGGTCGCCCATTGCGCGAGGCTCGGCAGCATGGCGATGATGATCGCCGGCGCGTACCGCAGAGCACTCACGTTGAACGCCTGCGCACCGATCACCAGACCGATGTAGAGCAGGATCGGCACCAGGGCCTGCATCGGGAAGATCCCGAGCAGGATGCCGACGGTTCCGCTGAAGCACAGCACCGCGACCACGATCCCGGTCACCAACGAGTACCCGATGCGGCCTCCCGCCTGCTTCCAGCCCGGGTGGCCGATGTAGACCGCCGGCGGGAAGGGCGAGCCGAGGAACGATCCGACGATCGCACCGAGGCCGTCCGCCGTCAGCACGGCGCGGGGTGAGTACCGGTCACCTGCGGCTGCCGCGGACTCCACGTTGCTCATCGCCTCGGTGAAGTTGTAGATGCCGAGAGGGATGGCGGTGGCCAGCAGCGGCGCGATGCCCTGGAGGCCGGTGATGACCTCGGCACCCGGGATCGGGATGTGGAGACCGACGTTGGCGACCGCATCCGAGACCGCGCTCGGCTGGAGGATGTTCGACCAGCCCAGCGCCACCGCGATCCAGGCGACCGCGGTGGAGATCACCACGGCGAGCAGTCCGACGGGGGCGCCGAACGGCATGCGCTTGCCGGCGAGCCATCCTACGAGCACGAAAGCCAGCGCGATGAACGCGATCCAGGGCGCCTGCCACATCTGCGCTGCAGGGCTCATCGAGATGAAGGTGATCGAGATACCGGCGAGGGCACCGAGCAGAGCTGCACGCGGGGTGATCTTGCGCAGCCAGGGCCCGAAGACCGCACCGAGCAGCACGATGACGCCGATGATGAACGCCCAGGCGAGGCCCGCGCGCCACGCGGCGAGCGGGTCGCCCGTCTGGATGAGCACCGGCAGCATGACGACGAACACCACGATGAACATGTGCGGGACGGACGGTCCGTACGGCAGCGCGGTCACATCGGTTCGGCGCTCGCGCCGTGCCAGTCGGCGGGCGAGTACCGCGTACCAGATGTTGCCGAGCGGCAAGGCGATGCCGAGCGCCGGAAGGATGCGCGCGAACACCACGTCGTCGGGCAGCTGCACGACGAACAGGACCAATCCGGTCAGCACGATGACGTTGAGCAGGACGTTGGTGCCGAGCCCGAACAGGCCGTTCCAGTCGCCCTTGACCCACCATCGGACCTTGAAGGTCTCCGGGGCAGTTGTTGTGGACATGGGGGTGTCTGTCTCCGTTTCTTCCTTGAAGGGATTCAGCCGAGCGAGCCGAGCAGCTCGTCCGAGGTGGCGACCCAGCCGACGATTCCGCCTTGGGCCGTGAACATGTCGAGGGCCGACTTCTTGAACTCGGGGAAGTACGAGCCCGTGCAGTCGGACAGGATGAGGCACTCGTACCCGCGGTCGTTGGCCTCGCGGACCGTCGACTGCACGCAGACCTCGGTGGTGACGCCGGTGACGATGAGGTGGGTGATGCCCGCCGCGTTCAGCACGGTGTCGAGATCGGTGGCGTAGAACGAGCCCTTGCCGGGCTTGTCGATGACGGTCTCGCCGGGCAGTGGCGCCAGTTCGGGGATGATCTCGTGACCGGCCGAGCCGCGCACCAGGATGCGGCCCATCGGCCCGTCGTCGCCGATGCGCAGCGTCGGCTTGCCGCGGTTCGCCTTCGACGGGAACAGGTCTCCGAGGTCGCTGCGATGCCCCTCCCTGGTGTGGATGACGGTCCAGCCGTTGGCGCGCCAGGCATCCAGCACCGCCTTGGTCGGCTCGATCGTGGTCCGCAGCGTCGAGACGTCGTTGCCGAGGGTCTCGCCGAATCCGCCGGGCTCCATGAAGTCGCGCTGGAAGTCGATGCACACCAGCGCGGTGTGGGCGGGGTCGAACGTGAACTCGTACGGTTCGGCGGGGACGGTGATGGTCATGCGTGCTCCTTCTCGTCGCGGATGATGTGGGTCCCGCCTCGTCCGGCGAGCGCGTCACGGAGGCCGGGGAGCGAGGTGATGACGGCGGAGCTCCCGCCGGATTCGACGAACGAGATCGCCGAGTCCACCTTCGGTCCCATCGACCCGGGCGGGAACTGGCCGTCGGCGAGGTGGCGTCGCATCTCCTCGGTTCCGACGCGGCTCAGCGCCCGCTGGGCGGGGGTGTTGAAGTCGACGTAGACCTGATCGACACCGGTGACGAGCACGAGGGTCTCGAGGTCGATCTCGGACGCCAGCAGGGCCGACGCGCGGTCCTTGTCGATGACCGCATCGACCGGATGCCAGCTCGCCTCGTCGCGCACGACCGGGATCCCGCCGCCTCCGGCCGCGATCACCACGGAACCGCTGCCCACCAGGGTGCGGATCGGACCGGCCTCGATGATGGTGCGCGGCACCGGGCTCGGCACCACGCGGCGGAAGACCCCGGGTTCGACCTCGGTGACGCTCCAGCCCTCCTCGGCGACGCGCAGGCGCGCGACGGCGGCACCGATCTGGCCGCCGATCGGCTTGGTGGGGTTCTGGAACGCGGGGTCCTCGAGCGCGACCTCGGCATGGGTGAGCACGGCCACGGCGCGCGCGTCGAGGCCGGCCCGCTCGAGGGCGGTGTCGATGGCGACGGCGAGCATGTGCCCGATGCCGCCCTGCGAGTCGGCGACCGCGAGCCAGAGCGGCAGATCGGGCAGACCCTCGACGGTCGCGTCCGGTGCGACCAGTTCGCCGCGGCGCAGGATGAACCCGACCTGGGGTCCGTTGCCGTGGGTGACGACGACGGTCCAGCCGTCGGTCACGAGTTCGGCGACGGTCTCGGCGAACGTCGCCGCACGCTCGAGTTGACGCTCGACCGAGCCCGGCTCGCCGTCCAGCACGAGGGCATTGCCGCCGATGGCGATCAGCACGGCGCTCATGCCACACCCCGCAGCTCGGCGACCCGGCGCACGGCCTGGGCGAACACCCCGGAGGGCGCGCGGACGATGCCGGCGCCGATCTGGCCGACCCCGGCTTCCTTGTGGGCGATGCCGGTGTTGATCATCGGCAGCTCTCCGGTCTCGATGACCGCGAGCAGGTCGATGCCCGACGGGGTGCCGGCGAAGTTCAGCGGCGGCAGCGGGAAGGCCGGGTGCGGAGCCAGGGTGATGCGCCGCATCGAGCGGGTCGCCTCGAGGGCGTCGTCCGGGGTCCCGCCGACGAATCGCGTGATCGCGGGGGAGGCCGCCATGGCGAAGCCGCCGAGCCCGAGGGTCTCGGTGATGGCCGAGTCGCCGAGGTCGGGGTTGGCATCCTCGGGTCCGTAACCGGGGAAGAACAGCCCGTCGGCGGGTCCCACCGGGGTGGTGAACCACTCGGTGCCGGTGGCGGCGACCCGCAGTCCGAACTCGACGCCGTTGCGCGCCATCGTGGTGACCAGGGTCGAGTTCTCGACCCCGACCGCGGCGTCCATCGCCAGCTTGGCGCCCGCCATCGAGATGTTGAGGGCGAAGTGGTCGTTGCCGGCCAGGAACTCCAGGGTCGAGGCGATCTGCGCGGCCTCGGCCTGCGCGGCGATGAAGGGTGCGAGGCGGCGGGTCAGCAGCGACGTCGAGGCGAGGTTGCGGTTGTGGCCTTCGTCGCCCATGGCCAGCGCCTGGCTGATGAGCGAGGTGGTGTCGATCGGGCCCGCGGCCTCGATCGCGGCGCCGACGGTGGGCCCGAGCACGTCCCGCATCCAGGCCAGCCGGGTCAGCACCTCGGAGTCGTACGCCCCGAACCGCAGTACCTTGCCGAGACCCTCGTTGAGCGAGGAGTAGGCGCGGCGGCCGCTGTCGCCGGTCGACTCCTCGGCGACGAACACCGGCATCGACGGCGCCAGAACGCCCGCCATCGGCCCGACCGCGTCGTGATGGTGGCACGGGTCGAGGGTGATCGCGCCCGACTCCAGCAGCGCGAGGGCGGCATCGGGGTCGTCGGCCCAGCCCTCGAACAGGGTGGCCCCGATGAGCGCCCCGCGCATCGGTCCGCACATGCGGGCGAACTCGATCGGCGGGCCGGCGTGCAGCAGCGTGCGGCCCTCCGCGATGCCCGGCACCACCTCACGCGCGGGCCGGATGCCGGTGATCAGCGGCCGGGACGCGTGCACCCGCTCGATGGCGGCCTTGTTCGCCGCCACGGTGACCTCGTCGTCGAGCGTGAGTCCGAGGCGGGCGGTCTCGGGGTCGCCGAAGCCGGGCGGTCGCCAGTCGAGCTGCAGCACGTCGGCGGGAGGAACCGCCTCGACGATGAGGGGCAGCCCCGCGTTGAGGATGCGCAGTCCGCCGTCGATCATGCCCGGGCTCCCGTGGTGTGCAGTGTCGCGGCCAATCGTGCGGCCGCGGCGTTGGTGGGGGTGAGCACGACGCCCGCCCCTTCGAGCAGACCGCGCTGGCGGTCGAGACCCTGCGGGTCGGCGGGGGTTCCGCACACCGAGCCGATGACGAGGAGCTCGCGCCCGTCGGCGGCCGCTGCGGCCCGGGCGGCGCCGATCGCCTCGACGACGGGGGTCGCCGGGTCCGGGGAGGCGCCGTAGCCGATGACGAGATCGAGCAGCAGGATGCCGACGCCGGCATCGGAGCCGGCGGCCGCGATCCGGGTCGCGCGCGCCTCGGGGTCGATCATCGGGTGGGGCTTGCCCGCCGTGTACTCGTCGTCGCCGAGGTCGAGCACCTCGGCGTCGGTCACCCCGCCGCGCTTCAGCAGCAGCTTGGCCTCCGAGGCGAGGGTCCCGCCGGTGTAGAGGCCCAGCACGCGACCGGGCGGGGCCGTCGTGGGGAGGCCGCTCGCCGCATCCACCTGGAGCGGATGGCCGGCCGCCGCGGCCGCCGCGATCGCGCCGCCCTCGAGGGTTCCGCGGACGGTGACCTCGCCGTCGGTGTCCTCGGCGCCGAGGAAGCAGGCGATCGTCGGGGTGCCCTTCTGCGCGATGGCGGCGAGCCGGGCGAGCAGCCGGTCGGCGACCGGTCCCGCCGGGGGCTTGGACACGATCGCGATGACCCCGGTGTCGGCGTCGTCCTCGAGCAGGTCGAGCGCGAGGTCGGTCATGAGGCCGTCGACCTCGGCAGAGAGGTCCCGGCCACCGACGCCGATGAGCTGCGAGATGCCGGCGCCGGCGAGGTCGAGTAGCCGTGAGACCTCCTGGGCTCCGGTGCCGCTCGCCGCCACGATGCCGACGGTGCCGCGGCGCACGACGTTCGCGAATCCGAGCGGGACCCCGTCGATGATCGCGGTTCCGCAGTCGGGGCCCATGTGCAGCAGCCGCCGCTCGCGCGCGAGGCCCTTCACGCGGATCTCGTCCTCGACGGGGACGTTGTCCGAGAAGCAGAAGACGTGCAGGCCGTCGCGCAGCGCGCGCTCGGCCACGACCGCGGCGTAGGTACCGGGGATCGAGATCGCCGCCATCGTGGCCGGGCGATCGGAGTCCTCGGCGGCCATCGCCTGGATGCCCTCGCCGATGGTGGCGGCGGGGCGGTCCTCGTTGCGACGCGCCGACTCGACGCTCGTGAGGGCGGCCTCGGCGGCGTCGAGCGCCTCGGCGACGATCTCGTCGGTGTCGCCGCGCACCACGATCACCAGATCGTCGGGGGCTGCGGTCAGGCCGGTCGGCAGCATGGCCGACTCGTCGAGGATCGCGATGTTCGCCGGGGTCGCCATGACGGCCCCGACCCGGTCGACGCCGTCGCGCGCCTCGGTGGACGAGGCGATCGCCATGAGGGCCACCGAGTCGCGGTACAGCCGGGGGAAGACGCGGGAGTTCAGGGAGGTCATGCGGACTTTCTGATCGCGGGGGTGATGCGCGCGCCGGCGACGATGCCGGCCAGCAGGTCGGTTCCGGAACTGGCGCCGAAGGTCGCGGCGGCACGAATCGCGGCGGGTGCGCTCCGCGCCGACCGCAGGCCGGCGACGAGGGCGTGCACCCGGTCGGCGAACCGGCCGGTGGCGGCGGCTTCCAGGTAGTGCGTGGATGCGGCGGTCGTCCGCCCGAGGAGCGGCAGCACCCGCGCCCCCAGCTCTGCCGCCGCCTCGGAGAGTCCGGCCGCCCGGAGTCCCGCGAGCACGCCGGCCACGACGTCGTCGCCGGCCGGCGTGCTGCCGGGTCCCGCCCCGATGAGCCGGAGCAGGGTGTCCGCGACGTCGGCGCCGTCACGCGCCGCGCGCGCGAGCGCGGACGCCTCGGCGCGCTGCCGGGACGGGTCGAAGGCGCCGATGGCGCCCGGTGCGGTCGTCGCCCGCTCGAGAAGGTCGAGCGCGGCGGAGTCGATGTCGATCGCGGTGACCCGCAGGTCGGCGGGCTCGACGACGGCCGGCCGCCAGCCGTGGATCGCGGCCCCGCGGGCCGGGTCGCGGCGGGCCAGGTCGCGTCGCAGCCGTGCGAACTCGGGAGGGCGGACCTGCATGCCGCCGGGAACCAGTCCGAAGGCGTCCGAGGTGATGACGAGCTGCCGGCGTCCGGCGCCGAGCACGAGGGCGGAGTGTCCAAGATGGACGACGCTCGGATTCCCCGCCATCCGCCATGGTGCCGGGTCGGCCGCGTCCACACGCACCCACGCCGGGCTGTCGATAACCGGTGGCGGGGTCATACTGGGATCGTAGGGAGCGCGGACACGGCTCGGGTAAGTCCGCATCGGACGGCATTCCCGCGCCCCCGATGTCCGAATCGGCCAATGGAGGCGATATGACGGCGGTCACGGTGCGGGAGATCCTCACGCTGCCCGTCCTCGCCGGCAGCACCGTGCTGGCCGGTCAGGACGGCCTCGCACGTCCCGTCTCGGGCGTGAACGTCATGGAGGTGCCGGACATCGAGTCGTTCGTCCGGGCGGGCGAACTGATGCTCACCACCGCCTACCCGCTGCGCGATCACCCCGAAGACCTCGGGGACCTCGTGCGTACCCTCTCCCGCCGCGGACTCGCGGCGCTCGCCGTCAAGTCGGGTCGCTACCTCGACGAGGTGCCGCCGGCGATGATCGAGGTCGCCGACGAGCTCGGCTTCCCGCTCATCGCGCTCACCGGCACCACCTCGTTCAACGACGTCATCGGGGCGGTGCTCGCTGTCGTGCTGAGCGAGTACGGTCCCGACCCGGCCGGCGCCGAGGCGATCCGCGAACGACTCACCGGCGTTGCGCTGTCCGGAGGCGGACTCGACGAGATCGCCCGTGCCCTCGCCGGAGCCCTCGACCGCCAGGTGCGCATCATCGACGACGCCGGGGTTCCGCTCGTGCATGGCGGGCATGAGTCGCCCGAGCCGACCGAGGACGCGCCCTGGGAGTTCCCGATCACCGTCGGCGGCACGGAGCGCGGGCGCCTCCTCGTGCACGGACGCGACGAGCCGACCCTCGGACAGCGCCGCCTCATCCGGCAGGCCTGCTTCGCGGCCGGCATGCACATCGCCCAGGCCGTCGCGGGGCTCGAACTGGACAGGCGGATGCGGGTGCTGCATCTGGAGGAACTGGTGAGCGGCCGGTCCTCGGACGCCGACATGCTGCGCCAGCGCTCCCGCCTGTTCGGGTTCGCGCCGGACGCCGCGCGCACCGTGATCATCGCCCGGTGCGCAGCCGAGCCCGGAGAGGGGCGCCTCGACGAGGGCCTGCCGCCGGGATCGATCGTGTGGTCGCGGGGCTCCGAGTCCGTCGCCCTGGTGCCCGCCGACGCCGACGCGAACCAGGCGGCGACCGCATGGCGCGCGGCGCTGCAGCAGTCGGGCGGCGGCGCCACGGTCGTCGCGGTCGGAACGCGCAGCGACGATCTCGATGGGCTCGCGCGGTCGCACGCCGCCGCCCGCGAGTCGCTGACGATCGCCGAGGCCACCGGGCAGTCGGTGGTGCGGTACGAGTTGCTTGCCGTCGAACGCGCCATCCTGGCGCTGCCTCGCGAGCAGCTGGCCGAACTGGTGGAGCAGGAACTGGGCGTGCTGATCCGGGCGGATGCCGCATCCGACGGTCAGCTCTGCGCGACGCTCGAGATGCACCTGGGCACCGGCAACGCGGCCGAGGCGTCCCGGCGGATGTTCATCCACTACAACACGATGAAGCACCGCCTGGGGCGCATCGAGGAGCTGCTCGGCCCGGTGCTCGAGGACCCGCGCAAGCGCCTGTCGCTGGCGTTCGCGCTGCACGCCCGGAAGTTCCTCTGACTCAGGCGGGAACCCGGATCATGCCCTCCTGCGCGACGCTGGCGAGCAGGCGTCCCGACCGGTCGTAGACCCGGCCGAACGACAGGCCGCGACCGCCGATCGAGTTCGGCGACTCCTGGGCGTAGAGCAGCCACTCGTCGGCGCGTCCGTCGCGGTGCCACCACATGGCGTGGTCGAGGCTGGCCACCTTGAGTCCCGGGGTCACCCACGAGACGCCGTGGCGGCGCAGCACCGGCTCGAGGATCGTGTGGTCGCTCGCGTAGGCGATCGCGGCGCGGTGCAGCCCGGGATCGTCGGGCAGGGTGCCGACGGCGCGCATCCACACCGCCTGGTGCGGGACGGGCTCGCCGTCGACCCGCAGGTAGATCGGCGAGCCGACGTGCCGGATGTCGAAGGCGCGCTCGGTGGCCCAGAACCGGGCCACCGGGTGGTCGATGCCGGCCAGGATGTCCGCCGTGCTCGGCAGGGTCTCCGGATCGGGCAGGTCGGTGGGCATGTCCGCCTGGTGCTCGAGCCCGGCGTCGATGTCCTGGAACGAGGCGATCATCGACAGGATCGGTACGCCGTCCTGGTAGGCCTGCGTGCGCCGGGTCGAGAACGACCGGCCGTCGTGGATGCGGTCGACCGAGAACGTGATCGGCTTGGCGACGTCGCCCGGACGCAGGAAATACCCGTGCATCGAATGCACGAATCGATCGGATGCGATGGTGCGATTGGCCGCCACCAGCGACTGCGCGAGAACCTGGCCCCCGTACACCCGCCCGCCCGGCATCCACTGGCTGGGCCCGGTGAAGATGTCCTCGCTGGTGCGGGCTCCGGTGTCGGCGAGGTCGAGGGCGGCCATCAGTCCCGACAGCGGATCGCTCATGGCCTGTAGTTTATGAGGCGATGAGCCGCTCCTTCTCGCTTGCCGACTCTCAGACCCTCGACGATCTGCAGGTCTACCTCGCGCGCGCCGCACGCATCGAGGAGGGCTCGGCGCGCCTGATCGCCGGCAGCGGCTTGCTGGCCGTCTATGTGGCCGTGTTCTACCCGGCGGGCCTGATGGATGAGACCCCGACGGTTCTCGGGCTGCGCACCGTCGCGCTGCAACCGGGTGCCGATGGCGCGCCCGACGCGTTCGATGTCGTCGTGCCGGTGCGCTCTCTGCTGACCAGGCTCGAGAGCGCCCAGGCTCGAGCGGCCGAGCCGGGGCCGATCACGATCTCGCTGCCGATGGAGGTCAACACGGTGACCTGGGCGGCGATCTCGCCGCCGCGCGGGGGCTGGCACCCGATCGGGGTGACCGCCACCCCGGTGCTCGAGGCGGCCGCCCGGTCGGGCATCGACGAGGTCGCGAGCGCCGTCCCGTCCGCGGCCGGCGAGCAGATCGTGCGGCGGGTGCGCTCGGAGGTGTGGTCGCGTCCGATCGAGGGACTCGAGCATCTGCCGGCCGCCGCGGGGTTCGCGGCTCTGGCCCTGGGGTTCCTCGGTGCCGACGACGTGCGGATGTACGAGACCGGCCCGTGGACCCGCCTCAGCACACAGCGCGGTCACGTGCTGGTCAAGCGCAAGGCCTGGACCCTCTCGCGCTGACCCCCCCGTTCTGCAGGAGAAACCTCCGCGCGAGCAGTATCGGGTGCGGGCACAGTCCTGCAGAACGGCAGACTCCTGCACAACAGTCGCGGGGCGCGGGGTGCTACAGGGTGCCGGCGATGGCCCGCCCGGCCTGTCGGCCGGTGAAGAGACACCCGCCGAGGAAGGTCCCCTCCAGGGCCCGGTAACCGTGCACCCCGCCGCCGCCGAACCCGGCGGCCTCGCCGACGGCGTAGAGGCCGGGGATCGGTCGGCCGTCCGGGCCCAGGGCCTGCGAGTTCAGGTCGGTGCGGATGCCGCCCAGGCTCTTCCGGGTCAGCACATGCAGCTTCACCGCGATCAGCGGCTTGTGCGCCTGGTCCAGGAACTTGTGCGGCTTCGCGACCCGGATCAGCTTGTCGCCGCGGTAGTTGCGGGCGCCGCGCAGGGCGGTGATCTGAGCATCCTTGGTGAAGTCGTTGTCGAGTTCGCGATCACGCGCCTCGATCTCGCGGCGGATGCCCTGGGTGTCGAGCGGCACGCCCTTGGGCTGCAGTTTGCGCATGCCGGCGAACAGCTCGTCGAGCGTGTCGGCGACCACGAAGTCGGCGCCCTTCGACTTGAAGGCCTCGACCGGTTCCGTGGCGCCCTTGCCCAGGCGCTGCTTCAGCAGCTCGGCGACGCTCTTGCCGGTGAGGTCGGGGTTCTGCTCGCTGCCGGAGAGCGCGAACTCCTTCTCGATGACCGACTGGGTCAGCACGAACCAGGAGTGGTCGTACCCGGTCGAGCGCAGATGCCCGAGCGTGCCGAGCGTGTCGAACCCGGGGAACAGCGGCACCGGCAGGCGCTTGCCGGTGGCGTCGAACCAGAGGCTCGAGGGCCCCGGCAGGATGCGGATCCCGTGCTTGTCCCAGACCGGCGCGAAGTTCTCGATGCCCTCGACGTAGTGCCACATGCGGTCCTGGTTGACCAGGTGCGCGCCGGCCTTCTCGCTGATGCCCAGCATGCGGCCGTCGACGTGCGCGGGAACGCCGCTCAGCATCGACTTCGGCGCCGTGCCGAGCCACGCGGGCCAGTGCTTGCGCACCAGCTCGTGGTTGCCGCCGATGCCGCCGCTGGCGACGATCACGGCAGGAGCCTCGAACGAGAACTCGCCCTCCTCGTCCCGGTTGCTCGCCTCACCACGGTCGGCGTCGCTCGGCACCAGGACGGCGCCCCTTGCCCCGACCACGGACCCGTCTCGCACGATCAGCTCATCGACCCGGTGCCGGAACTTGAACTCGACCAGGCCCTGTTCCACGCCGGCCTTCACGATCTTGATGAACGGCTCGAGGATCGCCGGGCCGGTGCCCCACACGATGTGGAACCGCGGCACCGAGTTGCCGTGACCCGTCGCCGTGTATCCGCCGCGCTCGGCCCAGCCGACGACGGGGAAGAACTTCACGCCCTTCCCGCGCAGCCACTCGCGCTTCTCGCCGGCCGCGAAGGCCAGGTACGCCTCGGCCCACTCGCGGGCGTTCTCGTCCTCTTCGCGGTCGAACTCGGCGCTGGCGTACCAGTCCTGCCGGGCGAGATCGTGGCTGTCCTTCACCCCGAGGCGACGCTGCTCGGGCGAGTCGACCAGGAACAGCCCGCCGAACGACCAGAACGCCTGCCCGCCGAGCCCGGCCTCCGGCTCCTGATCGAGGATGATCACGTGCTGACCCGCCTCGACCAGTTCGGCGGCGGCGACCAGGCCGGACAGGCCGGCTCCGATCACGATGACATCGGCGTTCTGGGGCATCGGTGCACTCTCCGGGGGCGGCGGTTCGGGGTGTGAGAAATCCTACTGGTCGGCGGAGTTCACCATCGCGTGGGCGGCTCGCTCGAGATAGTCCCAGAGCATGTTCTCGTGCCGCGGCGAGAGCTCGAGGGTGTCGAGCGCGGCCCGCATGTGCGCGAGCCAACGGTCGCGGGCGTCGGGCGTGACGGCGAACGGCAGGTGCCGCATCCGCAGCCGCGGGTGACCGCGTTGCTCGCTGTAGGTGCCGGGTCCGCCCCAGTACTGCTCGAGGAAGCCGGTCAGCCGCTGGATGGCGCCCTCGAGGTCGGGCTGCTCCGGGTACATCGGCAGCAGAACCTCGTCGGTGCGGATGCCGTCGTAGAACGCCCGCACCAGCTTCTCGAACGTGGGGCGCCCGCCGACCTGCGCCCAGAAGCTGTCGCCGACGGTGTCGCCGTTCTCGCCCATGCGCAGCGTGAGATCGGCCATGGTCAGTCCTCGGTTCCGGTCGTCATGCGGCGGGCCTTGCGAGCGGATTCCTTGGCCGGCTTCAGCGCGGTCGGCACCTGCGCGGTCTTGGGCGGCCGCGCACCCCGAACCGAGCCCGCTCCCTCGTAGCCGCTCAGCACGATCGAGTTCAGCCTCGGAAGCTTGACCCCCATCTCGTCAAGCGAGCGCTTGAGCCGTCCGCGCAACTCACGGGCGACATCGTCGCGGGAGCCCGAACGCACCTTCACCACGAGCCGGATCACCACGGCGTCGGCCGCCACCGACTCGATGCCCCAGATCTCGGGGCGCTCGAGGATGAGCCGCTTCCATTTGGTCTCGTCGCGCAGCTCCATCGCGGTGTCGAGCATGCGGTTCTGCACGAGTTCGACGTCGGAGTCGTACGGCGCCGCCAGGTCGATGATCACGCGGGCCCAGCCCTGCGACAGGTTGCCCACCCGCAGGATCTCGCCGTTGCGCACGAACCACAGGGTGCCGTTGACGTCGCGGACCTGCGTGACCCGGATGCCGACCGCCTCGACGACGCCGGTCGCCGGCCCGAGGTCCACGACATCGCCGACGCCGAGCTGGTCCTCCGAGACCATGAACAGGCCGTTGAGGATGTCTTTGACGACGTTCTGCGCGCCGAATCCGAGTCCCGCGCCGAGCGCCGCGGTGATGAGCGAGAACGCGGCCGTGGCCTCCGGGGCGACGGTGTCGATGATGAGCAGCAGCGCCACGATCACCACGACGGTGGTGACGACGCTCGACAGCACCCCGCCGAGTGCGCGGGTGCGCTGCACGAGCCGGGCCGCGTGCACGGGGCTGGCCTGCAGTGCGAGCGTGTCGTCGACGTTCTGCTTCTTCTTGACGCCGGTGACGACCCGGTTGACGACGCGCCGGATGACGAACTGCAGCACCACGCGGATGATCACCGAGATCACGAGGATCGCGGCGAGCCGGACGGGGATGCCCCACGGTCCGGTCAGGAACTCGCCGATCGTCGTCCAGAGGTCCACGGTGCCCTGCCTCACCCCAGCCGGTCGCGCGCCTGCGCTTCGAGCGCGCGGGTGACCCCCGCCAGGTTCTCGATCACGAGCCGCCGCAGCGCCGGGATGCCGGGGTTGGCGTCGAGCCAGGCCTGCGTCGCATCGACCAGCCCCTGCGAGGCCAGCGGTCCGGGATAGAAGAACTGGATCACATAGGAGGCGATCTGGTAGCTGCGGTCCGCCCACACCCCGGCGAGCGCGTCGAGGTAGCGCGGCACCGTCGGCAGCAGCACGTCGGGGTCGTTGACGTGCTGGAAGCCGAGCCCCATGTTGCGCAGCACCAGGTTCGACAGCGACGCGTCCTGCACCGCGAGGTCGAGCGCGGCGAGCTTGGCCTCGGGGGTGGCGATGGTCGCGCGGGCGCGGGCGGCGGCCTGCTGGCCGTTCGCGGTGTTGTCCTTCTCGAGCTCGGCGGCGATCTCGTGCTCGCCGGCCCGGCCGACGAGCACGAGACCCTCGAGCAGCTCCCACGCCAGGTCGGTGTCGATCTCCAGGCCCTCGAGGGTGACGGATGCGTCACGCAGCCCCGAGAGAACGTCGCCGTGCTCGGGGGTGGCGGCGATCGCAGCGAAGAACTTCACGAACTGGAACTGCGCGTCCGAGCCGGGTGCCGCGTCACGAGCCAGCGCCCAGAGGGCGTCGCCGACCCGGCGGATCGTGGCGTCGCGCTTGTCGGGGCTCACATAGCTGCGGGCCACCTGCAGCAGCTGGGTGAGCGACAGGCGGATGGTGGTCGACTCGGTCTCGGTGGCGATGTTGTTCAGCACCAGGTCGACGTAGTCGCTCGGGGCGACCTCGGCATCCCGTGTCGCGTCCCAGGCGGCGCCCCAGACGAGGGCGCGGGCCAGCGGGTCCTCGATATCGGCGAGGTGGTCGATGGCGACCTGCCAGCTCGCCTCGTCCATGCGGATCTTGGCATAGGCGAGGTCGTCGTCGTTGAGCAGGATCAGGTCGGGGCGGGCCATGCCGACGAGCTCGGCGACCTCGGTCGAGGTGCCGTCGATGTCGAGCTCGACGCGGTGCGTGCGCACCAGGCGCGGCGACAGGTCGCCCTCGACGCCCGCATTGGTCTCGGAGTCGAAGGAGTAGAACCCGACGGCGAGCCGGTGCGGGCGGATCGTCGGCCACTCGGCAGGTGCGCTCTGCTCGATCGAGAACGCGGTGATGACCCCGGCGTCATCGACGCTGATCGCCGGCTTGAGGGTGTTCACCCCGGCGGTCTCGAGCCACTGCGTCGCCCAGCCCGACAGGTCGCGCCCGCTGGTGGTCTCGAGCTCGGCCAGCAGGTCGCGCAGCTCGGTGTTGCCGTACTCGTGCTTGCGGAAGTAGGCACCGACCCCGGCGAAGAACTCGTCGATGCCCACCCAGGCGGCGAGCTGCTTCAGCACCGACCCGCCCTTGGCGTAGGTGATGCCGTCGAAGTTGACCTGCACGTCCTCCAGGTCGGTGATGTTCGCCACGATCGGGTGGGTGCTCGGCAGCTGGTCCTGGCGGTAGGCCCAGCTCTTCTCCATGGCCTGGAAGGTCGCCCAGGCCTCCGTCCACTCGGTCGCCTCGGCGGTGGCGATGGTGGAGGCCCACTCGGCGAACGACTCGTTCAGCCACAGGTCGTTCCACCAGCGCATCGTCACCAGGTCGCCGAACCACATGTGCGCGAGCTCGTGCAGGATCGTGACGACCCGGCGCTCCTTGATCGCGTCGGTCACCTTCGAACGGAAGACGTAGGTCTCGGTGAAGGTCACCGCGCCGGCGTTCTCCATGGCGCCGGCGTTGAACTCGGGAACGAACAGCTGGTCGTACTTGGCGAACGGGTACGGGTAGCCGAACTTCTCTTCGAAGTAGGCGAAGCCCTTCCGGGTGATGTCGAAGATGTACTCGGCGTCGAGGTGCGCGGCGAGCGACTTGCGCACGTAGATGCCGAGCGGCACCACCCTGCCGTTCGAGCTGGTGAGCTCGCTGCGCACCGACTGGTACGGGCCGGCGATGAGCGCGGTGATGTAGCTGGAGATGCGCGGGGTGGGCTCGAACGCCCAGGTCGCGAAGCCCTGCGATCCGTGGGTGGGCTCGGGGGTGGGCGAGTTCGACACCACGGCCCAGTTGCCGGGCGCGGTGACGGTGAACTGGAACGTCGCCTTCAGGTCCGGCTGCTCGAAGACGGCGAACACGCGCCGGCTGTCGGGCACCTCGAACTGCGAATAGAGGTAGACCTCCTGGTCGACCGGGTCGACGAAGCGGTGCAGGCCCTCGCCGGTGTTGGTGTAGGCGAAGTCGGCCTCGACGACCAGCACGTTCTCTTCGCGCAGGCCCTCGAGCCGGATGCGGGTGCCGTCGGCGACGGTGTCGGGCCGGATCGAGGCGCCGTTGAGCTCGACGCGATGCACCTTCTCGGTGATGGCGTCGATGAAACTCGTCGTGCCGCCCGAGGCCCGGAACGTCACGGTCGTCGTGGACCGGAACGTGGTGGGGCTGCTCGTCAGGTCGAGGGTGATGGCATAGGAATCGACGGCGATGATGTTCGCGCGCTCCTGCGCCTCGATGCGGGTGAGGTTCTCTCCTGGCATGTGCTCAACCCTAAACTGACCGCGTGCGCATCCACATCGCCACCGACCACGCCGGGCTCGAGTTCAGCACCGACCTGCAGCACCACCTCGCCGAGCAGGGTCACGAGGTCATCGACCACGGTCCCACCGGCTACGACCCGCTCGATGACTACCCGAGCTTCTGCATCAACGCCGCGCGTGCGGTGGTCCGCGACCAGAGCGCGGGCGTGCCGGCGCTCGGGGTCGTCTTCGGCGGCTCGGGCAATGGAGAGCAGATGGCCGCCAACAAGGTCGCCGGATGCCGCGCCGCCCTGGTCTGGAGCATCGCCACCGCAGAACTCGCCCGCGAGCACAACGATGCCAACGTCATCGCGATCGGTGCCCGGCAGCACTCGCTCGAGGAGGCGATCGGGTTCATCGACACGTTCCTGGCGACCCCGTTCTCCGACGAGGAGCGCCACGCCCGGCGCATCGCGCAGCTCGCCGAGTACGAGTCGACGGGCGCGATCGCCGGGCACGAGATCGTCTAGACATGCCAGAGGGTCACTCCGTCCACCGCATCGCCCGCCAGTTCGCGCGGCACTTCGCGGGGGTCCCGGTCGCGGTCAGCTCCCCGCAGGGCCGGTTCGCGGGAGACGCCGCCCTGCTCGACGGCCACACGATCGTGCAGGCCCGCGCCGTGGGCAAGCAGATGTTCCTGGAGTTCGACCACGGGCTCTGGCTGCGCGTGCACCTCGGTCTCTACGGCGCCTGGGATTTCGCCGGCGACGTCGGAATCGGCGGCGAGGGCGAGGCGTCGCTGTCGTCGATCGGCGCTCCCCGGCTGACCCGTCTGCGCATGTCGGAGCAGGAGACCCCGGGCGCCCCGCTGGAGAGCTTCCCGCCCGAGCCGATCGGGCAGGTGCGGGTGCGCCTGCTGACCGACACCGTCGTCGCCGACCTGCGCGGCCCGACCGCCTGCGTCGTGCAGACCGCCGACGAGGTGCAGTCCGTGATCGACCGGCTCGGACCCGACCCGCTGGTCGACGACCCGGCCGCCGGCGAGGAACGCTTCGCCGCGATCGTGCGGCGCAAGCCCACGGCCATCGCGCTGCTGCTCATGGATCAGGCCGTGGTCAGCGGCATCGGCAACGTGTACCGTGCCGAACTGCTGTTCCGGGCCCGGCAGAACCCGTTCACCCCGGGCAAAGAGGTGCGCGACGAGGTGGTGCGCGCGTTGTGGCGCGACTGGGTGCACCTTCTGCGCATCGGGTTCGACACCGGGCTGATGTACACGATGGACGACGAGGCCTCGGGCGACCCTCACCCCGAGCACTGGGTCTATAAGCGCACCGGTGAACCCTGCCGGGTGTGCGGCACGCCCATCCAGCTCCAGGAGCTGGGTGGCCGCAAGCTGTACTGGTGCCCCACCGATCAGGCCTGAGAGGCTGGGCGGATGCGCCACACCCCGCACTACATCCTCGACGACGAGGCCGAGATCAAGAGGCTGGTCCGCGAGAACCCCTGGGTGACCTACGTCTCGCAGCCCGACGGCATGGTCGCCTCGCACTACCCGACGCTGCTCGACGAGACCGCCGAGGGCATCGTGCTGCTCACGCACTTCGGCCGGCCCGATGAGCAGTTGCACGGGGTCGGCGGCGGCCGCGAGATGCTGGTCATCGTCCAGGGAGCGCACGGCTACATCTCACCGAGCTGGTACGCCGACGAGCAGGACATGGTCCCGACCTGGAATCACGTCACCGCCCATCTCTACGGCGTCCCCGAGGTGCTGACCGAGGAGGAGAACCTCGTCGTCCTCGAGCGGCTCGTCGACCACTTCGAAGCGGGGATGCCGGGGGCCCGTTCGCTGCGCATCGACCCGGAGAAGGCGCGCCGGATCGCGAAAGGCACCGTCGGCATCCGGGTGCCGGTCACGCGCGTGGAGGCGCGCAAGAAGCTCAGTCAGGCGCGCACGGATGCCGACCGGGAGTCGGTCACCGCGCAGCTGGGCGGGGACGGACGTTACTCCCATCACGGGCTGGCGGAGGAGATGCGCCGGATCGAGGGGTTGCACCCCGCGGAGAACCGGGAATGAGCTCGACACTGCTACGCAACGTGCGGCGGGCGGGGCAGGATGCACCGGGCGATCTGCTGGTGGCCGGCGGCCGCATCCGCCCGCTGTCGGAGCGCACGCCCGACACGGTGGAGGTCGATCTCGAGGGCCGGTTCGCCGGTCCCGGGCTCTGGGACGCGCACGTGCACGTCGGGCAGTGGGCGCTGCGCTCGTCGCGCCTCGACGTCTCGTCGGGGAGTTCGGCTCTCGAGACCGCCGAGCTGGTGCACGCGCACCTGCGGGTTCACCCGCAGCCGCCGGAGACCGTGCTGGTCGGGCAGGGGTTCCGGGACGGCCTGTGGCCCGACGAGCCCACCGCCGCGCTGCTGGATGCGGTGCCCGCCCCGGTCGCGCTCGTCTCGGGCGACGTGCACACCGTCTGGTCCAACGCGGCGGCGTTGCGCATCATGGGCCTTCCCGAGACGGACTGGTGGCTGCGCGAGCAGCCGGCCTTCGACCTCAACGTGCGCCTGAGCGACGTGCCGGCGTCGACCCTGGACCGCTGGGTCATCGACGCCGCGGAGCGCGCGGCGATGCGCGGGGTGGTCGGCATCCGCGATTTCGAGTTCGACGACGCCGTGGGGGCGTGGAGCCGGCGCTTCGGCACCGGGTTCCGCGGGATCCGGGTCGATGCGCTGATCTACCCGGCACACCTCGACGCCGCGATCGCCGCCGGGCACCGCACGGGGGCCGAACTCGGCGGGCTGCTCACGGTGGGGCGGCTGAAGCTCTTCACCGACGGGTCGCTCAACACGCGCACCGCCTGGTGCGACGACGACTATCCGGGCCTGCACGGTGCCGAGGCGTCCGGGTTGCCGACCTATGCGCCGGGCGAGTTGCTGGCCGCGGCGCGCCGCGGAGCCGACGCCGGCATCGTCCCGACCATCCACGCGATCGGCGACCGCGCGACATCGGAGGCGCTCGACACGTTCGAGGCGCTGGAGCTGCCGGCGGGCGGGCCGCGGGGCAGCATCCAGCATGCGCAGCTGGTCCGCGACGCCGACCTGCCGCGCTTCGCCCGGCTGGGTGTCGTGGCGAGCGTGCAGCCGGAGCAGGCGATGGACGACCGCGATGTCGCCGACCACTACTGGGCCGGACGCACCGGTCGCTCGTTCGCGCTGCGATCGCTGCTCGAGGCCGGCGCCGAACTCGAGATGGGCAGCGATGCGCCGGTGGCTCCGCTCGATCCGTGGGTGACGATCGCCGCCGCCGTGACGCGACGTCGCGACGGGCGCGAGCCGTGGCATCCCGAGCAGGCGATAGGCGTCGAGGAGGCGTTGCGGGCCTCCCAGGGTGGCGTCTTGGCGCTCGCCGAGGGCGGGGTCGCCGACATCGTCATCACCGACGAGGACCCGCGCCGCGTCGACCCGGATGTGCTGCGCACGATGCCGGTGCACGCGACGATGGTCGCGGGGGAGTGGAGCTACCTCTCGGTGGTCGAGTAGCCGCGGAGCGGCGTATCGAGACCCCGCGCTACTTCGTGGCGATATGCGCGAAGAGGAACCAGCGGTCCTTCTCGAGCCCGCGCGCGATCTCGATCGCCACATCCTGCGAGGCCTGATCGATCTCGTCGAGTTCGTCGATCGCCGTCCGCACGCTCTTCAGGGTCGCGTCGATCTGAGCGATCACCTGCGCGATGGTCTGATCCGACTGCTGGAACCCGTCCGAGAGCGCCGGGTTGGTGGTCTTCGCGGCGACCGTCGCGATGCGCGCGTCGATCGGCAGTCCGAGGGCCACGACGCGCTCGGCGGCGGTGTCGGCGTACTCCTGCGCGTGGGCGACGACGACGTCGAGCAGCTCGTGGACCGCCTGGAAGTTGGCGCCGCGCACGTGCCAGTGCGCCTGCTTGCCGTCGATCGCGAGGGCCTGCAGGTCGATGACGACGGGGGCGAGGAACTGCGCCACACCCGAGGTCACGTCGGGGTCGATGGAGCTCTGCGGGACTGCTTTCACGTCGGTCATGTGCTCAACGCTACTCAGCGGCCCCGATGTCGCAAGCAAGCTGAGGCTGGGCTAACGAGCCCGCGACGGGGGCTAACCCCACCCGGTTCCGGGCGCTCGCCGGATGCCGCGGGCCCGGCTTCGTCGCGACGCTGAAAGAATGACGACCACGACCATGCCCACCCGCACCCCGCCCCTCTACGCCCGACTCTGGCGCGGCGTTCCGCGAGAGCTCGGCTTCCTGCTGCCGCTGCTGCCCATCGTCGTGGTCGGGATCTCGCTGACTGCATCCGTGTTCTTCACCGGCGTCGGCATGATCTTCATCGTCGTCGGCGTCTTCATCGTGCTGGCCGCCCTGTTCATCGCCCGCGGGTTCGGCATGTTCGAGCTGCTGCGGTTGCGCGGGGCCGGCTTCCCCGCGATCACCCCGCCCAAGTGGGACAGGGTGGCGCCGCAGGCGAGCCCGTTCGCCAAGATCATCGCCCCCACCGTCGACGGGCACTACTGGCTGTACCTGCTGCACACGATGGTCATCAACCCGATCGTCGGCATCGTGACCTGGACGATCACGATCGTCTGGACCTCGACCGCGCTCGGGGGTCTGAGCTACTGGTTCTGGCAGCGCTACATCCCCTACGGCACCGATCGCGACTGGACGTTCTGGGGCGTCACCACGGGCGACTTCGGTTCCGATCTGTCGGAGGCCGCCGGTCGGGCCAACGACAGCATCTTCTTCCTCGTGGTGGGCATCCTGTTCACCCTGACCCTGCCGTTCGTCACCCGCGGCCTCACCTGGGTGCATTACGGCATCGCCAAGGGGATGCTGTCCGCCTTCCTCAGCGAGGTCCTCCAGCAGCAGGTCACCGGCCTCGCCTCCTCGCGAAGCGCGGCCGTCGCCGCCGAGGGCACCGCCCTGCGCCGGCTCGAGCGCGACATCCACGACGGTCCTCAGCAGCGCCTGGTGCGCCTGCAGATGGACCTCGCGGCCGCCGACCGTCAGCTCGATGCGGATCCCGCGGCGGCCCGGGCGCTCATCGAGGAGGCTCTTCAGCAGTCGAAGGATGCGCTGGATGAGCTCCGTGCCCTGTCGCGGGGCTTCGCGCCGCCGATCCTGCTCGACCGCGGACTCGTCGCGGCGCTGGAATCCCTCGCGGTGCGGGCCCCGCTGCCGACGACCGTCGCCAGCGAGCTGCCCGACGGCACCGTGCTGCCGGAGGAGTTGCAGCGCAACGCGTATTTCATCGCGGCGGAGGCCCTCACCAATGCGGCGAAACACGCCGAAGCCGCGGCGGCGACCGTCGTCGTGCGCATCGCCGGCGGCGCGCTGGAGGTCGAAGTGGGCGACGACGGGCGTGGCGGAGCGGTGGCGGTCGCCGGTCACGGCATCGCGGGGCTGCACGAGCGCGTGCACGGTCTCGGCGGCACCCTCGAGGTGACGAGCCCCGACGGCGGCCCCACCACGGTGCTGGCGAAGCTCCCGCTGGCCGGGTAGCGGTGGTCGAGTAGCGCCGCAGGCGCGTATCGAGACCCCCGCCCCCCTCTACGCTGGGAGCCGTGTCCTCCCTCCGCGTCGTCGTCGCCGATGACTCCGTGCTGCTGCGCGAGGGCCTCGTCCGCGTCCTGACCGAGGCAGGCCACGACGTCGTCGGAGCCTTCGGCGATGCCCGGCACCTGCTGGCCGAGGTCGTCGCCCTCGCCCCCGACCTCGCCGTCCTGGACGTCCGGATGCCGCCCACCTTCCGCGACGAGGGCGTGCGGGCGGCGATCGAGCTGCGCTCCCTGCTGCCGGCCACCGGCATCCTGCTGCTGTCGCAGTACGTCGAGGTCGCCTACGCGCAGGAACTGCTGGGTTCCGGCAGCGGAGGGGTCGGCTATCTGCTGAAGGACAGGGTGGCGTCGCTGCACGAGCTGGTCGACGCCGTCGACCGGATCGCCGACGGCGGGACCGTGCTCGACCCGGAGGTCGTCGCGCAGTTGCTCGGCCGGCGGAACGACCCGCTCGCGTCACTCACGCCGCGCGAGCGCGAGGTTCTTCAGTTGATGGCGGAGGGCCGGACGAACGCCGCCATCGGCAAGCAGCTGTTCATCGGCGTCGGAGCCGTGGAGAAGAACGTGACCGCGATCTTCGGCAAGCTCGGGCTCGAGGACTCGGGCTCCGATCACCGCCGCGTGCTCGCGGTGCTCGCCTTCCTCCAGCGCTGACCCGGTGATCGAGTAGCCGCGTCGCGGCGTATCGAGGTGATCGAGTAGCCGCGTCGCGGCGTATCGAGATCCCCGCGGAACCTACGCGACGTTCGGCGCCAGGTTCAGCTGAGCACCGGTGCCCCAGGCGTGGAGCTCGGCGCGCTCCTCCTGGATGTGGTTGGTCCAGCCGATGCCGTTCCACCAGCGCAGCTGGGGGATGCCCAGGGGGTCGCGGTACCAGCCGGCGGGCGCGGCGGAGTTGGTCGGGTTGACAGTCATGGGGGGTGACTCCGGGGAATATGGGGGCTGAGAGTTTCGCGGGGTACAGCGGTTGGGACACTGTTCTCCGTTGGTGACAGGTTAGTCCTCCAAAATGAGGACACGCGGCCCCCAGACGGGGGGTCGAGCGGGTGAAACGCGGGTTTAACCCTCCCGTTCGCGTCATAGCCGGGTGATTCCCCCGTCTCTTCGGGCAAGAGGACAGAAGAAGTTCCTGGGGGAATGCTCGGGTGGCGGCTGGGGAGACGGCCACTCGGGCTCCGCCTCGCTCTCATCCGGCTCGCGTAGCGTGGGGCCGTGGCCACCCGCATCTATGTGACCTCCGCCGAGGGCGGGACGGGCAAGTCGACGATCGCGGTCGGTCTGCTCGAGACGTTGAAGGGCTCCGTCGCCCGGGTCGGCGTGTTCCGGCCCATCTCCCGCACCGGTCCCGACCGTGACTACGTGCTCGAGATGCTGCTCGAGCACGCGAGCGCGCCGCTGGACTATGACCGGTGCGTCGGAACCGGCTACGCCGAACTGCACGAGAACCCGGATGCCGCGCTCGCCACGATCGTCGATCGTTTCGCAGCGATGGAGGGCGCCTGTGACGCCGTCGTCATCCTGGGATCCGACTACACCGATGTCGGATCACCGACCGAGCTCGCCACCAACGCGCGCATCGCCGCCAACCTCGCCGCCCCGGTGCTGCTCGTGCTCGGCGGCCGGAACGAGAACGGGGCATACCGCCGTGCCGACGCGCTCGCCGGACTCGCCCGGGTCTCCACCGACGAACTGCGGGCCGAGCACGCCACCGAGCTCGGCGTCATCGTCAACCGCGCCGACCCGGCCGAGCTCGAGCAGATCGCCGCGGCGGTGGGAGGCTGGGCGCTTCCCGAGGACGCCGACCTCACCGCGCCGCTGCTGCGCCACGTGCTCACGGCGGCGGATGCGCGGCTCGTCTCGGGCGACGAGGCCGGGCTCGATCGGCCGGTGCGCGACACCGTCGTCGCCGCGATGTCGCTCGACAACGTGCTGCCGCGGCTGACGGAGGGCGCGGTGGTGGTGGTCCCCGCCGACCGCTCCGAGGTCGTGCTCGGCGCGCTGATGGCGCACCTGTCGCCGACCTTCCCGATGCTGACCGGCATCGTGCTGAACGGCGGCTTCCCGGTGGCGCCGGCCGTGCAGCAGTTGCTCGACGGGCTCGGCGCGACACTGCCGATCGCCGCCAACGAGCTCGGCACCTACGACACCGCCGTGCGCATCACCCACGCCCGCAGCCGCCTCGCCGCGGACTCGCCGCAGAAGTACGCGACAGCGCTGGCGCTGTTCGAGCAGCACGTCGACGCCGCGGAGCTGATGCGCAGGCTCTCGCTGCCGAGCTCGCCGGCGATGACTCCCTTGCGCTTCGAGCATCTGCTCGTCGAACGCGCTCGTGCTGACAAGCGGCACATCGTGCTGCCCGAGGGCGACGACGACCGCATCCTGCAGGCGGCCGGCATCGTGCTGCAGCGCGGGGTGGCTGAGCTCACGATCCTCGGGGACGAAGCCGCTGTGCGGGCGCGGGCGGCGGCGCTGGGGGCCGACATCGCATCCGCCCGCGTCGTGTCGACGACCGACCCGGAGCTGCACGAGCGGTTCACCGACGTGTATTTCGAGGCGCGCAAGCACAAGGGCATCTCACGGCAGGCCGCCGAGGACACGGTGACCGACGTGTCGTACTTCGGCACGCTGATGGTGCACCTCGGCATGGCCGACGGGATGGTGTCGGGTGCCCGGCACACGACGGCGCACACGATCCGGCCGGGGTTCGAGATCGTGAAGACCACACCCGGGGTCTCGGTGGTGTCGAGCGTGTTCCTGATGGCGCTCGCGGACCGGGTGCTGGTCTACGGCGACTGCGCCGTGATCCCGGAGCCGACGGTCGAGCAGCTCGCCGACATCGCCATCTCGTCCGCCGAGACGGCCCGGCGCTTCGGCATCGAACCGCGCGTGGCGATGTTGTCGTACTCGACCGGCGAGTCCGGTTCGGGGGCCGATGTCGACCGCGTGCGCGAGGCGACGGCGCTGGTGAAGAAGCGCGCGCCCGAGCTGCCCGTCGCCGGTCCGATCCAGTACGACGCCGCCGCCGACCCCTCCGTCGGGGAGTCGAAGATGCCGGGGTCGGAGGTCGCCGGTCGCGCGACCGTGTTCGTCTTCCCCGATCTCAACACCGGCAACAACACCTACAAGGCGGTGCAGCGCTCGGCCGGTGCGGTCGCGATCGGGCCGGTGCTGCAGGGGCTCGCCAAACCGATCAACGACCTCTCGCGCGGGGCCCTCGTGCGCGACATCGTCAACACGATCGCCATCACGGCGATCCAGGGTCAGAACTCATGACGCGGGTCTTCGTCGTCAACGCCGGGTCGTCGTCGCTGAAATGGGAGGTGCGCGATGTCGATGCGGGCACCTCCATCGGTTCCGGCGTCGTCGAGCGCGTGACCGATTACGCCGTCGCGCTGGACAGCGTGCTGTCCGAGTTGGATGTCGCGAGCATCGACGCCGTCGGGCACCGCGTGGTGCATGGCGGCTCGGTGTACTCGGAGGCGGTACGCATCGACGATGACGTCGAGGCCGAGATCGACCGGCTGTCGGAACTGGCGCCGCTGCACAACCCGCCAGGTGTGGCGGGAATCCGTGCGGCGCGGGCCGCGCTGCCCGACGTGCCGCACGTCGCCGTCTTCGACACCGCGTTCCACGCGACGCTGCCGCCCGACGCGTACACCTACGCCATCGATCGCGAGGTCGCCGCTCGGCACGGGGTGCGCCGCTACGGCTTCCACGGGACGTCGTACCGGTATGTGTCGGAGCGAGCCGCAGCCCTCCTCGGGCGCCCGCTCGCCGACCTGCGCCTGATCGTCGCGCATCTCGGCAACGGCGCCTCGATCACCGCGATCCGGGGCGGGCGTTCGGTCGACACCTCGATGGGGATGACGCCGCTGGAGGGCCTGGTGATGGGCACGCGCTCGGGCGACATCGATCCGGCGGTGCTGCTGCATCTGCAGCGGGTCGGCGCCTTCGATGCGCAGGGGATCGACGATCTGCTCAACCGGCGCAGCGGATTGCTGGGGCTGGGTGGGCATGCCGACATGCGGGACCTGCTCGCGGCCTCCACCCCCGAGGCGGCGCTGGCCGTCGACATCTACGTGCACCGCCTGAGGCACTACATCGGGGCCTATGCCGCCGGGCTCGGCGGCCTCGATGCGCTCGTGTTCACCGCGGGGGTGGGAGAGAACTCGGAGGTGATCCGGGCGCGTGCGGTCGAGGGTCTCGGGTTCCTGGGGCTCGCCGTGGACCCGGAGCTCAACGCGGCTCAGGCGAACACGGAACGCGCTATTTCGGGTTCCGGGTCCGCCGTGGCCGTACTTGTCATCCCCACCGACGAGGAATTGCAGATCGCGCGCGAGGTCGCCGACGTCATCCGGTCGCGGCCATGAGCGAGATCAGCTCGTAGGCGACGTGCGCCGCGGCGACACCCGTGATCTCGGCATGGTCGTACGCCGGCGACACCTCGACCACGTCCGCGCCCACGATGCGGCAACCGGCCAGGCCGCGGATCAGCTCCAGCAGCTCACGGCTGGTCAGCCCGCCCGCTTCGGGCGTCCCCGTCCCCGGAGCATGCGCAGGATCCAGCACGTCGATGTCGATCGAGACGTACAGGGGCGCATCGCCGACGCGTCTCCGGATGCCGTCGGCGATCGCGTCGACACCCGCCCGGCCGACGTCGGTCGACGACACGATCTCGAACCCGAAGCCGCGATCGGCGCCGAGATCGTCCGCGGAGTACAACGGACCGCGGGTTCCGACGTGGGAGAGCTTCCCGGCCGCCAGGATCCCCTCTTCCGACGCCCGCCGGAACGGCGTGCCGTGCGTGTAGGCGGCACCGAAATAGGTGTCCCAGGTGTCCAGGTGGGCGTCGAAATGGACGAGCGCCACCGGCCCGTGCCGTTTCGCGAGGGATCGCAGCAGCGGAAGCGCGATGGTGTGGTCGCCGCCCAGCGTCACCAGCCGGGCGCCGCCCGAACCGAGCTCATCCGCCGCGGTCTCGATGGTGCGGATCGCCTCGCCGATATCGAACGGGTTGATGGATAGGTCGCCCGCGTCGGCGACCTGGATCCTCGAGAACGGCGCGATCTGCTGCGCCGGGTTGTACGGGCGCAGCAACCGCGACGCCTCGCGGATGTGGTTGGGTCCGAACCGGGCGCCTGATCGATACGACACGCCCGCGTCAAAGGGCGCCCCCACGACGATGACGTCGGCCTTCTCCACCTGATCCAGGCGGGGGAGCCGGGCGAAGCCGTCCCGGCCGGAGAACCGCGGGTGCAGGGAGGAGTCCACGGGCCCGCGGGGCCCGCTCATTTCTCGACCAGCCGGGTGCTCTCCGCGACGATCGCCTCGACCTGCGGGATCACGACCCGCTCGAGGTCAAGGGCGGCGGGAATCGGCACGTCGGGAACCGCGAGGCGACCGACCGCATCCAGGCCGCGGGGGCCGACCGCCTCGAGCATCCGGCTCATGAGTTCGCCCGAGAGCCCGAAGCTGCGGTAGTCCTCGTCGACGACCAGCAGGCGACGCGTGCGTCCCACGGACTCCGCCACCGTGTCCGCATCCAGGGGGACGACCGAGCGCAGATCGACGACCTCGGCCTCGATCCCGTTCGCGCTGAGCGTGTCCGCGGCGTCGAGTGTGGCTTCGACCATCGTGCTCAGGGTCGCGATGGTGAGGTCGCCGCCGGTACGGACGATCTCGGCCGATCCGATGGGCACCGTGTACCGCTCGGCGGGGACCTCCGCGCCGACCCGGAAGGACGACAGCTTGCGGAGGTATACGGACTTGTGCTCGAACACCACGACCGGGTCATCGCTCTGCATCGCCGCCGAGAGGAGGCCGCGATAGTCGTACGGATTACTCGGGGCGACCACGTGAAGCCCGGGGAAATGGGCCAGCATGCCCCAGAGCGTCTGCGAATGCTGCGCTGCGACGCCGATCGAACCGGCGGCCGTGCGGATCGTCATCGGCACGTTCACCGACCCGCCCGACATGTAGCGGTTCTTCGCCGCCGCGTTGACGATCTGCTCCAGGCACACGCCCAGGAAGTCGGCGAACATGACCTCGACCACGGGGCGGTAGCCGCTCATCGCGAGACCGACTCCCATCCCGACGAAGGACATCTCGGAGATGGGGGTGTCACGCACCCGCTGCTCACCGAACGTGCGCAGCAGATTGCGGGTCGCTCCGAATGTGCCCCCGCCGTGGGCGACGTCCTCGCCGAGCACGAGCAGACTCTCGTCGGCGGTCATCTCGTCGTGCAGGGTCGTGGCGATCAGGCGTGACACGTTCATGTCGGGCAGGAGGGGCCCCCGTGCGGCCTCGGCGTTCATCGGTTTCCTCCCGGGGTGATCGAGGCGACGACATCGGTGAAGGCGTCCGCGGCGGGCGGGGCGGAATCCGCGAGCACCTCGCGCCGCAATTGCTCGATCTCGGCGGCAATCCGCGCCGCGCGCTCGTCGAGGTCCGCAGGATCGGCGCCGCCGTCGATGAGGCCGGCCCGGAGGTTCGCGATCGGGTCTCCGAGCTCTCGCATGCGCGTCTTCTCGGCGGTCGTGCGGTACAGGTCCGGATCTCCTTCGTAGTGGCCCGAGAACCGGTGGCAGGTCGCGACGAGGAGGGCCGGGCCGGCACCCGAGCGGACATGCGCGAATGCCTCTGCCGCATCCGCCACGGCACGCAGCGGGTCGGTCGCATCGGTTTCGAACGCCGCCAGCCCGTACGCCCGGGCGCGGGCGGCGATCCCGGGCGGCGCGATCGACGCCGAGGCGGCGACCGAGATCCCCCAACCGTTGTCCTCCACGATCACGAGCAAGGGCAGCTTCCAGAGCGTCGCCATGTTGAGGGTCTCGGCGAACTGCCCGGAGTTGGTTCCGCCGTCGCCGGTGATGCCGACGGCGATCGCATCCTCTCCGGCGAGCCGGATCGCCGCGGCGTGCCCTAGCGCGACCGGCAGCGTCGACCCGACGATCCCCGTGGAGGAGAAGCGTCGCTCCGGATCGAAGAGATGCAGGTGACCCCCCTTGCCGGAACTCAGGCCCGTCGCCCGCTCGTAGATCTCGGCGAGCATCGGGCGAAGGGGAACGCCCGCGGCGATCGCGGCCAGGTGGCTGCGATGGGTCGCCACGACGTAGTCCGCGGGTCGGAGCGACTCCTCCAGTGCCACCCCGACCCCCTCGTGACCGATCGCGAGATGGAGTTCTCCCCGCAGGAGGCCGTCGCGCACCCCGGATGCGCAGGCCTCCTCGAACGAGCGCATGAGGCACATGCGCTCGTAGAGTCGAACGTCGTCCGTCACTGGGACCTCTCCTGGAGCTGAGCGAGCAGCGACGCGCTGTCGTAGATGAACGTCTCCTGTTTCACCAGGCCGTCGGGGTCGAGCTCGTAGAACCCGGCCGCGCGCCAGCTGACCGCGCGTCCCGTCGCGGGGATCCCGGCGAACGTTCCTCGATGGGTGCCGCGGATCACCAGGTCGGCGGCCACGCGATCCCCTTCCGAGATGAACGTCGCGTCGCCCGGCGTGAAGTCGGGAAACGCCTCCCAGGTCTCCGCCATGTAAGCGCGGAACTCGTCGTGCCCGTGCATCGTGCTGCCCGCGGCGATGTCGATGAACGTGCAGTCCGCAGCGAAGTACGCGACCACCTCCTCCATGTCGCCGCCGCGGACGGCGGCGTAGAGGCGTTCGATCGTGTCCGCAGCGCGTGCCGTCGTCACGCGAGGCCACCCGGAGCCGGCTCGGTCTCGGCGGCGGATGCGGTCACGCTCTCGAGCGCGCGCAGCTCCTCGTCGCTCTCCGCGATGGCGCGCTTCTCGGCCTCGCGGTCGATGCGGCGTGACGTGATCAGGTACGCGACGCCGGAGGCTACGAGCCCCACGAACAGGGCGATGTCCACGCCGTCGAGCAGTTGCGCGATCGGTCCCACGAAGAATCCCACGTTGATGAACGGGAAAAGGACGATCAGGCCGATGAGATACGCCGGCACTCCGGCACGGTTCCAGACCCCGTAGACGCCGTTCCGGCGGAACAGGTGGGTCACCGCGTAGTGGCCCTTCCGCACGATGAAGAAGTCGATGAGGTTGATCGCCGACCACGGCACCAGCAGGTAGCCCGCGATCTGCAGGAACAGGATCACCGCCGCGACGGCGGAGTCGTCCGAGATCAGCACCACGACGATGGCGAGAGCCGTCAGGATCGCGAGCGTGACGAGGCGGGTCCGGGCGTTCCTCGGGGTCGGACGGATCGCATCCACCGCCGTGATCACGCCGAGAGAGGCGCTGTACAGGCACAGCCCGGTGGAGGCGATGAGGGCCATGCCGCTCACCACGACGAACACCGCTCCCAGCCCGGGCACCGCGCGGTCGCCGACCATCTGGAGAGCGGCGATCGGGTCGTCGACGCCGAGCCGGGACGCGATCCACGCACCGAGGAACGTCAGCCAGAGGGGCGCGCTGATCCCGCCGAAGAACACCGACGCGATCACCTTGCCGCTCGGCGTGCGACGGGGGAGGTAGCGGGAGTAGTCGGAGACGGCAGGAGCGTAGGACACATTCAGCGCCGTCGCCGTCGCGAGCTGCACCAGGAACGGGGCGAGCGCGAAGCCCGCCGCCGGAGCCGGGGTGATGTCCGCGTAGCCCTGGTCGCCGAACGCCACGATGGTGATGGTCACGATGAGCCACAGCGGAAGACTGACGATCAGCGTCCACCGGAACATGCGGTGGAGCGCGTGATGTCCGATCGCGGCGAGGCTGACGGCGAGCAGCAGCGCGATGAAGCCGATGAGCTTCGCGTCGGCCCCGATCACCGAGTTGACCCCGCTGCCGAGGATGATCGACATCACGACCGCCGAGCTGAAGAACGCGAACACCACGCCGAGGATCGCCAGCGAGACGCCGGTGTATCCGAGCTGCGCGCGCGTCTGGATCATCTGGGGAAGTCCGAGAATCGGCCCCTGGCTGCCGTGCAGCGCCATCGCCGCCGTGCCGAGCAGGAACCCGATCGTGAGGGCGACGAGCGTCCACTCCAGTGACAGGCCGAGGAAGGGGCCGATGAAGCCGGTGGTGAGGGTGAGGGGATTGAGGTTTCCGAGGAACCAGAACGGAGGCTGATGCCACAGCTTGCTCGTCCGTTCGCTCTCGGGGACGTAGTCGATCGTGCGGGACTCGACCTTGATGCCAGGTTGTGCGCTCATGGGTACTCCTTCGTACGCGTGCACCGTGAGGGGTGTCGTCAGCATAGGGAGCGGTCGAGATGCGAGCAATCAGATCAGTACCGCGCGGGCTTTCTCAGCGAGCGATCTGATACATTCACGGCTGAATCGATAGCAGAGTCACAGAAATAGCTGGCAGTCCATGACTGATCTGTTTCGAATGATCGTCATACGGATTCGCTGACGGGAGGCCGATGGACCAGGTCGATTCCGCCATCGTGGAGCTGCTCGAGGCCGACGGCCGGATGAGCTACTCCGACATCGCTCGGCGGCTGCACGTGTCGCGGGCGGCCGCGGCGATGCACACCGAGCGGCTGATCCGCTCCGGCGCCGTGGATGTGCGGGCCGTCGTGAATCCCGAGGTCATGGGGCTCACCTGTCTCGGTTACCTGATCCTGCGCGTCGGCGTCGCCCCCTCGGCTGTCGCCGATTCCGTCGCGAGCCTGCCGGATGCCGCGTTCGTCTCCACCGTGACAGGGCCGGCCGGCGTCATCGCGGAACTCCGCAGCGTCTCCGCCGAGGCCTTCGCCGACACGGTCGACCGGGTGCGTCTCGTCCAGGGCGTGCAATCCATCGAGACGCTCATGTACTCGCGCATCCTGCGGGATGCCATCGCGCCGGTCGGGCCGATAGCCGGAACCGTCGACCGCAAGGACCTCGAGCTGCTGAGAGAACTGCAGGAGGACGGCAGGATGCCGTTCGTCGAACTCGCCCAGCGCACCGCGATCTCGGCGGCTGCGGCTCGTCGTCGTGTCATGTCGCTCGTGGACCGCCGGGCCGTGCGCTTCGGATCGGTGCGCAGCCGCGCCGATGCCGGCGCCCGCGCCCTCCTGGAGGTCGGGGTCCGCCTCACCCGGCCGCGGGGCGAGGTCGAGCAGGCGATCATGCGCGATCCGGCGATCATCTTCTACGGCGAGGTATCGGGGGCGTTCGACCTGCTGCTCACGATGCGCGCCTCCGCGGTCGTGGACCTGGCGGCCGGCCTCGACCGGATACGTACGATCCCGGGCGTCGGCGACGTCGAGTCGTGGCTGCACCTCGACATCGCCAAGGAGTCCTATGCCCGCGTCCAGGTGCCGGGGCGCGGCTGACGGGAATGCACAACCACCGATCGGGGTTGAATGCCGCAACAGAACCGGTGACCCACCGGAATCCCGGCGTCGCCATCCGGCTCACCCAGCTGGAAAGAAGCAACTGAACATGGACATGAAGCTCGAAGTCGTGGTCGTCCCCGTCTCGGATGTCGACCGCGCCAAGGAGTTCTACACCCGGCTCGGGTTCCGCGAGGACATCGACTTCGTACACGGACCCGACTACCGGGTCGTGCAGTTCACCCCTCCCGGTTCCGCGGCCTCGATCATCATCGGTACCGGCGTCACCGCCGCCGCTCCCGGGTCGCTGGACAGCCTGCAGCTGGTCGTCACCGACATCGTGGCAGCACGCGCCGAGTTGGTGGCGAAGGGCATCGCGGTGAGCGAGGTGTTCCACGACGAGACCGGAATCTTCCACCACGCCGGAACACTCGGACGCGTCGACGGACCCGATCCCGAACGCGGCCCCTACGGATCGTTCGTGTCCTTCGAGGACCCCGACGGCAACCGGTTCATCGTGCAGGAGGTCACCACGAAGGCGCCCGGACGATGACCGAGCGCGAGGTGCTGCTGGGCCTGCTGCGGGAAACCGCGGCGGCCCACGGCGAGCACGAGAAGACCGAGCTCGGCGGCGAGTACGACGAGCGATGGCCGGAGTGGTACGCCGACTTCATGGTGCGGGCGCTGCATGACGCGGGGTACCGGCTGGTGAAGATCTAGCCACCGGCGGGATCGTGGCGGTCGGGTACGGTGTGGCCATGACCATCCTCCGAACCGACCTCGTGCCGGGTTCCGAGGCGCCCCTGCCCGCCGTCACGCTGCGCTCGCTGCTGGGCGAGCCCACCCTGCGGCTGCGCGCGATCCATGTCCCCGACACCCACCTCGATCGCGAGGTCCGGTGGGTCACGGTCACCGAGCTCGTCGATCCGTCGTCCCTGATCGGCGACGAGCTGATCCTCACCCTGGGCAGCGCCTGGCCGGACCCGGACTCGCCCGACATCGACCGCTTCATCGGGCGTCTCTCTCGTGCCGGCGTCGCCGCCGTCGGGATCGCCCTCGGATTCGAGCACGACGAGATCCCTCCGCGGATGATGGCCGCCGCGCGCGAACTCGGGCTGCCCCTCATCGAGGTACTGCGCGGCACGAGCTTCCGCAAGATCGGCGAGCACGTCGTGTCGCAGATCGCGCGGGGCCGGTACATGGCCGTCCAGCAGAACGTCGACTCGTACGAGGAACTGACCGGGGCTCTGCTCACCCGCCTCGGGTTCGAGGGTCTGCTCGACACGCTCGCGCGCAAGATCGGCACCCCGATCGTGGTGCTGGACTACCACGGCAACGTCATCGCCTCCCGGCCCGAGCGCGAGCCGTGGGCGGTCGCCGGGATCGTCGCGGCGCGGCCGGACCTCGTGCACGGCACCGTGGTGGACGGGCTCGAGGTGTTCCCCATCACGTTCAACGACCACGTCATCGCATTCCTGTGCACCAAGGGCCGGCCCGCCCCGAATGCCGAGACGACGATCAAGTTCGCCATCGGGCTCATCGCCGTCGAGCTCTCCCGCCGACAGGCCGAGGTGCGCGGGCGCCGCGAACTCCTCGGCCAGGTCCTCAGGGATTACGTGCAGGGTGAGCTGCTCGACCACGAGGCCGAGCGCCGGCTCCGCCGCGCGGGTCTGGGATTCGACGGCGCGAACCGGGTGATGCTCGCCCGCGTCGAGTGGAACGGCGGCCACACCGACCTGCCCTGGGACGGCGACATGTTCCTGCGCGAACGCGCGGGGACCTACCTCGTTGCACAGGTCGACGACCTCATCGCCGTGGTGTGCCCCGACTCGATCCCGGTCGACGAGCTCGCGCGCTCCACCGCCGCGTACCTGCAGCAGCTCGGCACCGCGACGATCGGCTACGGCGGTGCCCACCGGGGCATCACCGGCCTGCGGCACTCCTGGCTGGAGGCGCAGGACGCTCTCCGACACGGCGGTGAGCCCGACTCCAGCCGATCGATGAACATGTCACGGATCGTGCTGGCGAACATGAAGGTGCCGCTGCGCCACATCGGCGAGGAGGCGCTGCGGCCCCTCATCGATCACGACCGCGAGAACGACGCTCAACTGGTCGACACGCTGGCGGCGTTCCTGTCCAACGACCGGCAGATGAACGCGACGGCACGCGAGCTGAAGGTGCACCGCAACACGCTGCGCTACCGCCTGCAGCTCATCGAACGCCTGACCAGTCGAGACTTCGCCTCGTTCCAGGACCTCGTCGACCTGCATCTGTCGCTCCGGGCGGTGGAGCACGGTGCGGCCCCCGAGCGGACGGGGCGGATGCGGCCCTCCTAGTGTCGGCCCGTCACCACATCCGCGATCCGGGCGATGGGGGACGTCGTGGCACGTCCGCTGGATTCCGTCCGGTCCGCGATCCCGTACGCCGCGTACAGGGCGGTGGTGGCGAACCAGCGCAGCGGCTCCGGCTCCCAGTTGCGCGCCAGGTGCCCCACCCAGGGCATCGTGACCAGTTCGGAGTCGCGGTCGAGGATCAGGTCAGCCAGCGTACGGCCGGCGAGGTTGGCCGCCGTGACACCGGTGCCGACGTACCCGCCGGCCCACGCCATCCCGGTCCGCCGGTCGAGTCCGACCGACGCGGCCCAGTCGCGAGGGACTCCGAGCACCCCCGACCAGAGGTGGGCGATCTCGGCATCGCCGGCCGCCGGAAGCAGGCGATGCAGCATCCGCCGAAGCGTGGCCGCCGTGGCGGCCTGGGTGGTGCCGTCGCTGTCGACGCGTGAGCCGTACCGGTAGGGCACGCCGCGTCCCCCGATCGCGATGCGGTCGTCGGCGGTGCGCTGGGCGTAGAAGTAGACGTGAGCGAAGTCGCCGAGCAGCTCGCGCTGCTGCCATCCGATGCTTTCCCAGGTCGCCGGTGACAGCGGTTCGGTGACGATCATCGAGGAGTTCATCGGCAGCCAGCGCCGGTGCAGGCGGGGCATGCGCGCGGTGAAGCCCTCGGTGGCGCGGACCACGAACTCCGCCGATACGGTGCCGTGCGCCGTGCGCAGACGGCCCGGCTCGATCGCGGTGACGCGGGTGCCCTCGTAGATCGTCACCCCCGCGCGCTCGCACGCCGTGGCGAGGCCGAGGGCGAGCTTGACCGGGCTGACGCGCGCGAAGTGCGGGCTCCAGGTTCCGCCGACGGCATCCGGGATGTCGATGCGCTCGCGCACGGCGGGCCCGTCGAGGATCTCCAGATCGGTGCTCTTCCAGGTGGCCGCCTCGCGGGCCGACGCCCGCATCCGGCCGAGCTGCGCGGGGGAGCGCGCCACGCGGAGCGCGCCGCTCTTGACGATGTCGGCGTCGATGCGCTCGCGCTTCGTCACCTCGATGATCTCGTCGATGGCGCCGTTCATCAGCGCCTGGAAGCGCTCCACCGTGTCGCGTCCGTGCGAGCGGATGTACTGCGAGCGGCCTCCGGTGATGGAGCTCGACATCCAGCCGCCGTTTCGCCCTGAGGCACCGAAGCCGGCGTGGCGCTCCTCGACGACGACGATCCGCAGATCCGGCTGGAGCCGCGCGAGGGAGTACGCCGTCCACAGGCCGGTGTAGCCGGCTCCGACGATGGCGACGTCGGCCTCGACGTCCCCCGGCAATCCGTCTCGCTGAGGCGGTGTGCCCGCCTGCTCCCACCAATGCGAGACCTTGCCGTTGATCATGGGCGTCCTTCCGGTTGTGAGTTCAAGCGCCGTACTCAGCATGAACGTGCGCCGGACGGAAGCCGTTGTGCACCCGAACTGAGAAGTCCGGGTGACGTTGGTTCGATGCCCATTACCGGTCGGAGGATCACGACCTACTTTGAAAACGTCCGGGGCCATCACCGCCGAACTCCAGGGAACGTGACATGAGCGACTACGCGAAGATCTACCGTCCGATCGACGGGTCGGTGCTGCGCGAAGTGCTGCGCGACACGGTCGACGGCGTCGACGTGATCGTCCGCCGAGCGAAAGACGCGCAGGCCGGATGGGGCGAGCGCACCCCCGAGGAGCGCGGGCTGGTGCTGCTGCGCATCGCGGACGCCATCGACCGCCGCCGCCCGGAACTGGCCGAGGTCGAAGCCGCCAACA
Source organism: Pseudolysinimonas sp. (assembly GCA_035556655.1). Classification (GTDB taxonomy): domain Bacteria; phylum Actinomycetota; class Actinomycetes; order Actinomycetales; family Microbacteriaceae; genus JBDSKH01. Next base: position 26,206 of record DATMFW010000058.1, on the reverse strand, counting down.
TCGGCCGCTCGGTCGCCGCGGCCGACCGCACGCTCGACTTCGTCGTGAAATCCTTCCGCTTCTTCGGCGGCTTCGCCGACAAGGTCTACGGCCAGAACATCCCGCTCGGTCCGTCGCTGCTCACCTACACCAGTCGCGAGCCGCACGGAGTCGTCGCGGCGATCGTGCCGTGGAACGCCCCGATCTTCTTCGCCGCGCGCAAGATCGCGCCGGCCATCGCGTTCGGCAACAGCTGCGTGCTGAAGCCCGCCGAAGAGACCCCGCTGTCGTCCCTGCTGCTGCTCGAGATCATGCTCGAGGCCGGGCTGCCCGAGGGGGTCGTGCAGGTGCTCAACGGCGGGCGCGACGTGGGCGAGGCGCTGGTGAAGCATCCCCAGACCGACTTCGTCATCTTCACCGGCAGCGATGCCGGCGGCCGCGCCGTGGCACGCACCGCCGCGGACACCCTCACGCCGGTCGCCCTGGAACTCGGTGGAAAGTCGCCGCAGATCGTGTTCGACGACGCCGACCTCGACGCGGCCGTCGAGCCGATCGCCATGGGTGCGTACTACGAGGTCGGTCAAGCCTGCATCGCCGGCAGCCGGCTGCTCGTCCAGGAGGGGGTGCACGATCAACTGCTGGAGCGCCTCAAGGCCTTCACCGAGTCGTTGCTCGTCGGCGACCCCGAGAAGGACGGGCGGCGCATCGGTCCGCAGATCACCCGCGGGCAGCAGCAGAAGACCCTGCAGATGGTCGAGGACGCCGAGCGCGCCGGCGCCACGCGGTACGCCCAGGCGCCGATGGCCGCCGAGACCCAGAACTCGCAGGGGTACTGGGTGACTCCGACGGTGTTCTCGGGTGTCTCGACCGACATGGAGATCTGGCAGGAGGAGGTCTTCGGCCCCGTCATCGCGACCGTGCCGTTCTCGACAGAGGAGGACGCCATCCGGCTCGCCCACGACACCAGCTTCGGCCTCGCCGCCGGGGTGTGGACGCGGGACATCGGCCGTGGCCACCGGGTCGCCTCGAAGCTCGACGTCGGGATGGCGTGGGTGAACAACTACGCCCTCGTCGACGACCAGGTGCCGTTCGGCGGCGTCCGTCGCTCCGGGTACGGCAGCGAGGGCGGCTGGGCGGCCGTCGACACGTACACACGGGTCAAGACCGTGTGGACCCAGATCAGTTGAACCACGAGGAGCACACACGCATGTCAGACCGACCACTCGCATCCAGCCGAGCCGACCAGCGCTGGTTCGACTACTCGGAGGGCTCCCAGCTGTCGCCGGCGGTCACCGCCGAGGGCGGCTACCCGCTGGAGAGCATGGCCGCCGGGTTCGTACGATCCGAGGCCGGCCACCGCTTCGCCTGGGACTGCCCCAACGAGGAGACCCTCTACATCGTCGAGGGACGCGCCGAGATCACCGGCAACGGCCACACCGCCGTCGCCGAGGCCGGCGAGTTCATCTACATGCCCAAGGGCGTGTACCTCGAGTACTACTTCCCGATCGAGACGCTCACCGTCTGGGTCGCCTCGCCGCGCAGCGTCGTCGAGGGGGTCGTCGCCGACCTGGAGGCGGGAGAGCACCGCTGAAACATCAAGACCCTGTCAACCCGAAAACGCACCATCACGAGGAAGTGAACACATGAGAATCATCACCATCGGAATCGCCGCAGCGGCGGTCGGCCTCATCGTCTCCGGCTGTACCGCGCCGAGCGGCAACGAGGGCGACGCGCAGAAGCTCATCGTCGCCGGCTGGGGCGGCTCGTACGACGAGGCCACGCTCGAGTACTACGTCCAGCCGTTCACCGAAGAGACCGGCATCGAGATCGAGCTGGTCCCGGTCGCCGGGACGCACTCGGCCCTGATCGAGGCGCAGCAGTCCTCCGGCAACATCGAGTGGGACCTCATCGACTCGGCCACCGCATCCGACTCGTTCCGGCTCGACTCGCTCGGCTACCTCGAGCACTTCCCGGCCGAGACGAAGGACGCGATCGCCGCGATCCTGCCCGAAGGCGCCATGAGCGACTTCGGCATCACGATGGGCAACAACGGCCTGGTGATCGCGTGCAACACCGAGGTCGCGGCCGCCTGCCCGACCGACATGAACGAGTTCTTCGACGTCGACGCGTTCCCCGGCGACCGGATGCTGCCGGCGGTCAACCCGCTCGGCACCATCACCGCGGTGATGGGCACGCTCGTCGACAAGAGCGAGGTCTCGACCACCGAGCCCGACATCGACGCGGTGTTCGACAAGCTCGCCGAGATCCGCCCGAGCGTGAAGGTGTTCTTCGAGTCGGGCGAGCAGTCCCGGCAGGCCATCCGCAGCGGCGAGGTCGGCATCGCGCTGATGTGGAGCGGTGCGGCCTACCAGGTCAAGGCCGAGGACGCCCCGATCGAGATCTCGTGGGACGGCGGCATCTACGAGGCCGGCTACTGGCTGGTGCAGAAGGGCTCGGACAACGCCGAGGCCGGGTTCCAGTTCATCCAGTGGATCGCCGAGCACCCAGAGCAGCAGGCCAAGTGGTCGACCGCTCTCGGCGGCTACGGCGTGCCGAACCCGGAGGCCGTCCAGTTCCTCGACGAGGTGACCGCCGAGGTCAACACCGACAACCCGAAGAACTACGACCTGCTGCTGCACCAGAACTGGGAGTGGTACGTCACGGGTGACAACGCCCAGCTCGCGGACACCCTGTACCAGGAGTACCTGCTCAGCAATGGCTGATTCCACCCGCACTATGCCGGCAGTCGCCGGGGGACGGACCGGGCGCCGAGCGCCCGGTCCGCGCCCTCCGGCGCTGCCGCGCAGGTGGCGTCCCGACGTCAGCAACTGGCAGGCGGTGGCCCTCGTGGCCCCCCTGCTCGTCGCACTCGTGGCGTTGGTCGGCTATCCGCTGATCAAGCTCGGGTACGACTCCCTCACCCTCGGTGACGGCATCGGCAACTACGTGACCGCCGTGTCGGGAACCGCCGCGCAGCGGTCCTTTCTCGTCACCATCGGCTCGAGCGCTCTCGTGACGGCCATCGCCGTCATCGTCGGCTTCTGGCTCAGCTGGTACCTGGTGACCACCACGAAGGCGTGGCTGCGGAACCTGCTGTGGGTGTCGATCCTGGTGCCCTTCTGGCTGGGCACGATCGTCAAGAACTACGCATTCGTGCTGCTCTTCGCCCGCAACGGCGTGATCAACGGACTGCTCGTGGCGCTCGGCCTCGAGCCGGTGGGCCTGCTCTACACGCCCACTGCCGTCGTCTTCGGCATCACCTATTCGCTCATCCCGTTCGCGACCCTGGCCATGTACGCCGTGGTCAGCACGATCAACCCGAGTCTGGTGATCGCGGCTCGCGGTATGGGGGCGAGCCGGTTCGGGGCGATGCGCCAGATCGCGCTGCCCCTGGCCACCCCCGGCTTCGTCGCCAGCGGCAGCCTGGTGTTCGCGCTGTCGATCGGCTTCTACATCACGCCCGTCCTGCTCGGCGGTGCGCAGTCGCCGTTCGTGGCCAGCGTCATCTCCGCGAACGTGCTGCAGTACTTCAACTACCCGGTGGCGTGCGCCCAGTCGGTGTTGTTGCTGCTGATGGCCTTCGTCGTCATCGGAGCCGCCTACGCCCTGGTGGGGCGCGATCGACTCGTGAAGGCGCTGGCATGACCGCGACCACGAGGCGGACCCGCCTGTTCGACCGGCTGACCCGCGTCGCGGGCGCGGTCGTGCTCGTGCTGATCCTCGGATTCCTCCTGCTGCCTCCGCTGTTCGTCGGCGTGCTCTCGTTCGCGAACCAGGAGCACTTCGGCTTCCCGCCGCAGGAGTGGGGTTTCCGGCAGTACATCGAGATCGGCGATTCCCCCGCCTGGGGACGCGCGGTGCTCTATTCGATCGGTCTCGCGGTGCCGGTGGCCGTGCTGTCGGTTCTCATCGTGGTTCCGGCGGTGCTGGCGATCGAACGGAGCAAGCTGCCGGGTCGCCGCGGCATCCAGGCTGCCGGCATGAGCAGCCTGATCATCCCCATCGTGGCGTACGCGGTGGCGATGTACGGCGTCTACGCCGAAGTCGGGCTGCTCGGCAGCTACCTCGGGCTGGTGCTGGCCAACACAATCCTGGCCATCCCGTTCGTCCTGGTCACGGCGGGCGCTGCTCTCAGTCAGATCCCGCCGGACCTCGAACTCGCCGCGATGACCTTCGGAGCTAGCCGCTTCCGGGCGTGGTGGCAGATCACGCTGCCGCTGCTGCTGCCGGCCATCTTCGCCGGATCGCTGCTCGCGTTCGTCACGAGCTTCGACGAGGCCGTGTTCATCAACTTCCTCGGCGGGGCGGGCCAGGTGACCCTCCCGAAGGCGATCTTCGACTCGGTCCGCATCGGGGTGGATCCGGTGATCACCGCGATCTCGACGATCTTCATGGTCGCGACCAGCGCGCTCATGTACCTGGTAGCACGACTCAGGAGGAGATGAATGTCCCACGACGACGGCACGGAGTACGTGCTCGACATCCAGGGCGTCTCGAAACGCTACGGCGCGACCACCGCTCTCGACGACGTGAGCCTGCGCATCATCCCCGGCGAGTTCCTGACCCTGCTCGGCCCGAGCGGCTCCGGCAAGACCACGCTGCTGCGGCTGATCATCGGATTCGACACCCCGACGAGCGGGCGCATCCTGCTCAACGGCGACGACATCTCGTTGCTGCCGCCGGGGGAGCGCGGCATCGGAATGGTGTTCCAGAACTACGCGCTCTTCCCGCACATGACGGTGGCGCAGAACATCGCGTACGGTCTGCGGCTTCGCAAGTGGCCGCGTCGCCGCCGCGACGAGCGGGTCGACGAGATGCTGCAGCTCATGCGGCTCGGCGACTACGGCGGCCGTGCCATCACGGCGCTCTCCGGGGGACAGCAGCAGCGTGTCGCCCTGGCGCGGGCGCTGGCGTACGACCCGAAGATCCTCATCATGGACGAACCGCTCGGGGCGCTGGATCGCGAGTTGCGCTTGCAGATGGAGGAGGAGATCCGCCGCATTCACCGCGACCTCGGCACGACCTTCATCTACGTGACCCACGACCAGCAGGAGGCCCTGGCGCTGTCCGATCGCATCGCGATCATGCGCGGAGGCGACATCGTCGGGGTCGGAAGCCCGGAGGAGCTGTTCTACCGGCCACGCTCGGCGTTCGTCGCCCGGTTCTTCGCGAACTCCAACGTGCTGCCGGCCGAGGTGCTGTCGACCGACGGCGCGTCGGCGCGGGTGACGGTCGGTGGCAGCGAGGTCGACTGCGCCGTCCACGGGTCGCTGGAGTCGGCGCAGCGCGCTCTCGCCGTGCGCCGGCGCATCCTCGCGCGGAAGAAGGTCACCCCGTCGCTGCGGGTCGAAGGAGAGGTCGCCGAGACCCTGCTGTTCGGCGATGAGCGCGAGGTGGTGGTGCGCACGGAGCAGTTCGGCCGCGTCACCGCGCTCATGGAGGCCAGGACCACGACGGACATCGCCGTCGGGCAACGCATCGAACTATTCGCGCCGGCCGGGGAACTCGTGCTGGTGGAGGACGATCGCGGCGAGTCATGACGCAGACACCGTCGTACGACGCGATCGTGGTGGGCGCCGGGGTCGCCGGTCTCGCCGCGGCCCGGCGGTTGAGAAAGGCCGGCCGCACGGTTCTTCTGCTGGAGGCGCGGGACCGCATCGGCGGCCGCCTGCACTACGGCAGGCTCGGCCAGACCGACCACGAGGTCGAGCTCGGGGGAGCCTGGGTCAACCCGGCGCGCCAGAGGCACGCCGCTGCCGAGATCGAGCGGTACGGACTCGGGCTGATCCCCGGGGTCCCCGAGGGGTCGATGTCGACGAGCTGGCAGCTCGGGGGACGGGTCTACGGCGGCAGCTCGCCCATCCCCTCCGATGAGACCGCGGCGCTGGACCGCATCGTCGTCGCCCTGGTGAACGCGGCCTCGCGCGTCGACCTCGACCGCGAGTTCGACGCGCAGGGGATCGATGATCTCGACATCCCGGCCGCCGAGTTCTTCGGCAGGCTGGACCTGCCGCCCGCCGCGGCCGATTTCGTGTCGTCGCACGTCGCGGTCTGGAAGGCGAGCTCGCTCGAGGCGATGTCGATCCTGAATCTACTGATCAGCGTCCGCAGCTTCGACCTCAGCCCGACGGCGTACTTCATGGCGATGTCGAACCGGCTCGCCGGGGGCACCCGCAGCCTGTACGAAGCGATGCTCGCCGACGGGGCGCCGGACCTCGAGCTCGGCTGGATCGTCGAAAGCGTGGTGGAGACGGCGGACCGGGTCCGGGTCGAGGCACGAGATGGGCGCGCTGCCGAGGCGCCGCACGTGATCATGGCCGTTCCCGTCAACACCTGGGGTGGCATCCGGTTCGTACCCGGGCTGAACCCTGCCCGTGCCGAGCTGGCCTCGACGGGCCACGTCGGCCGTATGCAGAAGCTGTGGGCCCTCGTCGAGGGGCTCGACGGGGGCCACTCGGTCGTCCGCTCCCGCGCGGACCACCCGCTGACCTGGGTGCTCTCGCAGCAGGACCTCGGCGGCGGGACGCAGCTGGTCGCGGGTTTCGCGGTCGGGGATCGCGAACTCGACCTGACCGACCGGGCTGAGGTGGCCTCCGCGTTCGAGAGCGCGCTCCCGGGCGGCAGGGTGCTCGACCTCGGCTGGACGGACTGGAACAACGACCCGTACTCGCGCGGAGCGTGGGCGGTCTATGGGCCCGGACAGCGCACCCGGCTCTGGAGCGGACTGCGCGAGCCCGGCGGCAGAGTGCACTTCGCCGGCGCGGACCTGGCAGACGGCGGCATCACCTGGTTCGACAGTGCGATCGGCAGCGGCGATCAGGCAGCGGAGCGACTTCTCGGCTAGCTGGATGATGGCCGGATCCTGGTCTCCGAAGCGACGCTTGACACCGCATTCGCCTTCTCTCTATCTTTTACTAAACCTTTGAGAAAAGGAGCGGTTAATGACGGCGGTGCGGAGTGACGTCACGCGATCCGCGGTGCTCGCGCACATCGCGGCGAACGGCCCGATGTCCCGCGCCGACATCGCTCGCGCGTTGTCGCTGTCATCCGCCATGGCCTCCATCGTCACCAAGCAACTCATCGACGAGGGCCTGCTGCTCGAACTCGACGACGTCGTCCCGGGCCAGCGGGGCCGTCCAGCGCGTCTGCTCGGACTGAGCGCCACCGCCGGCCACGCCGTCGGCGTCAAGCTCGGTCGCGACCACGTGACCCTGGTGGAAGTCGCCATCGACTCCCCCCTGGCAGTACGGTTCGCCAGCGAGCCGCTCGACCCGGCGTCCGCGGGCTACATGCAGGAGCTGGTCGCCATCATCAGCCGCTTCGTCGCCAGTAGCGCGTCCCGCCTGCTGGGCATCGGCATCGGCGTTCCCGGCACCGTCGACGCCCAAGACAGCGGCGTCGTCGACTCGATCGTGCTCGGGATGCGTGGCGTCCCCCTCGGCCAGACGCTGCGACATGCGCTGGGCATGCCGGTGATCGTGGAGAACAACATCAACGCTCTCGCCGTGGCCGAACGCCTGTTCGGGCTCGGCCGGCACCACGAGACCTTCCTGGTCGTCGCCGTGGGCGACGAGATCGGAGTCTCGGCCATCGTCGACGGCATGCTGGTTCGAGGAGCGACGGGCGCCGCCGGAGAGATCGCCCACGTGCGCGTGCTCGCCGACGGGCCCGAGTGCGAGTGCGGGAACTCCGGCTGCCTCGTCGCCGTCATCGGTCCCGACGCGCTCGTGGCCACCGCCCGCAGGAGAGGGGTGATCCCCGAACGCGCCACGATCACGGCCCTCGGCGCCGCAGCCGACGCGGGCGAGCAGTCGGCGCAAGCCGTATTCGGCGAGGCGGGCCACATTCTCGGCTCGACACTCGCGATCGTCACCCAGACCCTCGACCCGGAGATCGTCATCGTGCTGGGAGGCGCCACCGCATCCTGGAGCCACTGGGCGTTCGGATTCGAGCCCGCATTCCGTTCCGCCCTGCCGCCCGCGCGCCGTGGCCTGCCCGTCGAGATCGAGCCCTGGCAGGACATCAGCTGGGCGCAGGGCGCTGCCGCCCTCGTGTTCGCGACACCGTTCGACGTCGACGGCGTCGCCGGAGACCAGGGCCGGCTCGTCCGCGAACGACTGTTCGGGCAGGTGTCACCCCGGGACGACTGACCGTCACCGTCCCCTCCCCACTTCCGGCCGCCCGGTGGCCGGATGCGCGCACCCCTGCGCGTTCATTCACTCGAAGGAGAGCGATGAGAATCACCAAGCTGGGCGCCGCCGCTGCCGTGGCCGTGCTCACCACCGTCTCGCTCGGGGCCTGCACGGCCGCGAGCGACGACGGCCCCGTCACCATCAGCTTCTGGCACGCGTTCAATGCCGACTCCTCGGAGGTCGCCGTGCTCGAAGACACGCTGATCCCAGCGTTCGAGAAAGCCCACCCCGAGATCACGGTCGAGCAGGTCGCCGTGCCGTATGACGAGCTCCACCAGAAGCTCATCACCGCGGTCGCCGGCGGAACCCTGCCCGATGTGGTCCGTGCCGACATCATCTGGGTGCCCGAACTAGCGGACCTCGGTGTCGCCGAGCCGCTCGAGGGCCTGATGCCGGACTTCGACGACATCGCCGGCTCGGTCTACCCGGGCGCGCTCGCGACCGCGGAGTGGGATGGCCAGCACTACGGCCTGCCCCTGTCGACCAACACCCGCGTGTATCTGTCGAACCCGGACACGTACGAGGCGGCCGGGATCGCCGTGCCGCAGACGCAGGACGAGGTGGCGGACGCGGCGGCCGCGTTCGCCGCGAACGGCGTGTACGCCTTCGCCGACAACGACCTCTCGGGCTGGAACATCTTGCCCTGGATCTGGTCGGCCGGTGGCGACCTGCTCGCGCCCGACCTGAGCACGGCCGACGGCTACATCAACGGGCCCGAGTCGCTCGCCGCGATCCAGCTGTTGTACGACCTGTACGCGGGCGGCGCCATCCCACCGATCATCGTGCAGGGTGGCCAGGACGGCACCGAAGACGGCCTCGCCAATGGCGACTACGCCAGCGTCATGAACGGTCCGTGGGCTTACCCGATCATCGCGGGCAGCTTCCCCGATGTGACCCTGGCGGCATCGCAGGTTCCGAGCGGTGACGGTGGCAGCATCAGCGTCGTCGGCGGCGAGGATGTCGTCATCGCTGCCGCGTCGGAGCACAAGGAGGCCGCAGCCGAGTGGGTGCGCTTCCTGGTGTCGCCCGAAGCCCAGCGCGCGCTGGCCGAGGTCGGTCAGATGTCGGTGCTGAGCGACCTCGGTCCCGAGATGGTCGGCATCCAGCCGTACTACGAGCAGTTCGTCGAGCAGCTCGCGACGGCGCGGCCGCGTCCGGCCACGCCGGCCTGGCCCGAGATCGACCAGGCGATGAAGACGCGGCTGCAGGCGGCGTTCCTCGAGGGCGATGATCTGCAGACGGCTCTCGATGAGCTCGCCGCGCAGATCGACGACATCCTCGCGGCGCACGAGTAAACCCACACAGAAAGCTGCACCGGATGCCTCGCTCGACCCTCGCGGCCACGCGGCGCTCCGGTGCGCCCACCGCCGGCCCGGGACTGAACCTCCCGGGCCGGCGGAGCATCTCCCCGGCGTATGCATTCCTGCTGCCGGGACTGGCTGTATTCACGCTCGTGATGATCGTTCCCACGGTGCAGGCGTTCGCCATCAGTCTCACCGAGTGGAGCGTGGCGCCGGGGCGCCCGAGCCTCTTCGTGGGTGCCCAGAACTACCTCACCGCGGTCGGCGATCCGGTGTTCTGGATCGCCCTGCAGAACTCGGGCGTCTACGTCGTGGCGACCGTGATCCCGCAGATGCTGCTCGGGCTCGCGCTCGCGGTGGCACTGGATCGTCCGTTGCGCGGCCGTGCCGGGTTCCGGGCCCTCATCTACATTCCCGTCATCTCCAGTTGGGTCGTCGTCTCGTTGCTGTTCCGCTACCTGTTCGGCACCGACGGCGGAGCTGTGAACGCGCTGCTCGCGGAGCCGGTCGACTGGTTCGGCGGGCGCTGGAGCGCCATGTTCGTCATCGTGCTGCTCGGGCTGTGGAAGGGCGTCGGCTGGGCGATGCTGATCTTCCTCGCCGCGCTGCAGTCGGTTCCGGCCGAGCTGCGCGAGGCGGCCGCGGTCGACGGCGCCGGTCGTTTGCGCCGGTTCTGGGTGGTGACGATCCCGGCGATCCGCCGCACCATCGTGTTCGTCTCGATCCTGCTGGTGATCGGCGGGTTCAACGTCTTCATCTCGGTGAAGCTCATGACCGACGGCGGCCCGTCGGATCTCACTCAGGTGCCGCTGACCTACCTGTACCGCCAGGCGTTCAACTTCCTCGACTTCGGCTACGGCTCGGCGATCGCGTTCGTCCTCACGGTGCTCGTGTTCGCTCTGTCGGTCACCCAGTTGCGGTTCACACGGCGCGACGACGAGGAGTCGGCGGCATGATCGAGACCCGCTCGCGCGGCCGTGCCGTGCTCGTGGCGCGCTATCTCGCGTTGACGATCGCATCGCTGGCGAGCATCGGGCCCCTGGTCTACATGGTGCTCGTGTCGCTGAAGCGCAACGCGTTCGTGCTGCGCGGCCCCGCCGACCTCTTCGAGGGGGAGTTCACACTCGACAACTACGCCCAGGTGTGGCAAGAGGGAGACATCGCCGTCGGGTTCGCGAACTCGGTCGTCGTCGCGGTGGTGACGACATTTCTCACCCTCCTGCTGGCCTCGATGATGGCGTACGCACTCGCCCGGTTCGAGTTCCCCGGGCGGCGCATCGTGCTCGGGCTGATCCTCGTCGAACTGATGGTTCCGGCGATCATGCTGCTCATCCCGCAGTTCCTGCTCGCCCGGGACCTGCACCTGCTCGACTCGCGCCTCGGACTCGTGCTCTTCTATGTGGGCGGCAATCTCGCGTTCATCACGTTCCTGCTGCTGGGTTTCTTCCGCGGCATCCCCGCCGAACTCGAAGACGCGATGCGCGTCGATGGCGCCGGCGCGTGGCGTCGCTACGTCTCCCTCATCCTCCCGGTGTCGCGGCCCGCTCTCGCGACCGCAGCGATCTTCGCCTTCCTGGGCTCATGGGACGAGTACGTGTGGGCCCTCACGATCATCAATGACCCCGCCCAGCGCACTCTGCCGGTCGGCATCGCGCTGCTGAGCGGGACGCACATGACCGACTGGGGTCTCACGTTCGCCGCATCGGTGATCGCGCTGGTCCCGGTCCTCATCGTGTTCCTCGTCTTCCAGCGCCAGTTCGTCAACGGAATCATCAGCGGAGCCCTCAAGTCATGACCTCGACCTCGCCCGTCCCCTCGCCCGCCTGGGTCCGGGACGCCGTGTTCTACCAGATCTTCCCCGACCGGTTCGCGAACGGGGACCCCTCGATCGATCCGGAGGGGGTCGAGGCCTGGGGTCGCCGGCCCACCCGCGGCAACTTCTTCGGCGGCGACCTGGCCGGCATCGAGTCGCGGCTCGATCACATCGAGAGCCTGGGGGCGAACGCGCTCTACCTGACCCCGATCTTCGAGGCCGACACCAACCATCGATACGACACCGCGGACTACTTCCGCATCGACCACCGCCTCGGCGACCTGAACGCGTTCCGCCGGCTGATCGCGGCTGCCCACGCACGAGGCATCCGCGTGGTGCTGGATGCCGTGTTCAATCACGCGGGCGAGGGTCACTGGGCGTTCCGCCACGTGTACGCGCACGGCGCGGATTCACCGTACGCCTCGTGGTTCACCGTCGACGCCTTCCCGGTGGTCCGGGAGCCCGAGCCGAACTACGCCACCTGCATGGGGTGCAAATACCTGCCTCAGATCAACCATGCCGACCCGGCCGCGCGGGCGTATCTGCTCGAGGTGGCGCGCCACTGGGCGCGGGAAGGAATCGACGGGTGGCGTCTGGACGTGCCCTTCCTGGTGGAGCACGACTTCTGGCGGGAGTTCCGTCGTGAGGTGAAAGGCATCGACGACGACCTCTACATCGTCGCCGAGATCTGGGGGACAGCCGAGGAGTGGCTGCAGGGCGACATGGCGGACGGCGCGATGAACTATCCGCTCCGCGACCTGATCTGCGACTTCGCCGACGGGGGCGACCATGCCGAGCGCACCGCATCCCGGCTCGCCTCGCTGCACGCGATCACCCCGGAGCGCTCCCGCGGGTCGATGCTCAATCTGCTCGGCAGCCACGACACTCCCCGGATCGCGACCCGGCTCGCCGGGGAACCCGCCGCGATCCGTATCGCGGTCGCCCTGCTGCTGACATCGCCCGGCGCGCCGATGATCTACTACGGCGACGAGGTCGGTCTCGAGGGCGGAGAGGATCCGGACTGTCGCCGCACCATGCCGTGGAGCGAGCACGACTGGAACGCCCCGCTGCTCGACTGGCATCGTCGCCTCATCGCGTTGCGCCGCGCGCATCCCGCGCTGCGCGGCGACGTCGACGCTGTGACGGCCCACGGATCCGACCTGCTCGTGCGGAAGCGCTCCGACGGCCGCGAGACCCTGTGGGTCGTCGCGAATCGCGGCCGGACGCCGATCGCGGTGTCGGCGGATGCGGTGGCTGGCGCCACGTACGACCTCCTCGCGGAGTCGAGGCTCGCGATTCGAGAAGGCGAGTTGCTCGTGCCCCCGGGCGTCGCGATCCTCGGTTCGCCGTGAGGACGCGCGACCAGGCTGCCCTCGCGCGGCGGTCGCTCGAGCTTCTGCTCGAGCTCCAGGATCCGGGGGGAGCCTTCCCCGCCGGCCCGGACTTCTCGGCGTACCGCGGGTTCTGCTGGTTCCGGGACGGGGCGTTCATCGCCGATGCGGTGTCCGCAGCAGGAGCGGTCGCCTCCGCCACCGCGTTCCACGACTGGTGCGCCCGGTTTCTGGTGAGCAGACGCGCTGAGGTCGCCGATCTGGTGAGTGCCGTGGGTTGCGGCGAGGACCCTCCGGAGGGCGCCATCCTGCCGGCGCGGCTTCTGCTCGATGGCACACCCGCGAACGACGGGTGGTCGAACTTCCAGGTCGACGGCTACGGCACCTGGCTGTGGGCGCTGGCCGAGCATGTCCGCCGGCACGGCCTCGACCCCGCGCGCTGGGCGACCGCGATCGAGGTCGCCGTCGATTACCTCGTGGTGATGGGGGACCGGCCGTGTTACGACTGGTGGGAGGAGGACCCCGGCCAGCGACACGTCTCGACACTCGGGTGCGTCTGCGCCGGTTTGATCGCCGCCGTCGACCTCGGAACCCTCGACTTGGGCCGGCGACGGCGCGCGGAGGTCGCCTCGGGCCGGTTGTTCGCCGCCGTCGTCGGTGACGCCGCAAAACGCGGTCATCTGGGCAAGGTGATCGGGCGTCCCGGAATCGACGCGTCAGCGCTCGCGCTCATCGGCCCGATCCGGATGATGCCGTCGACGAGCAGGTTCGCGTTCGCGACGATCGAGCAGATCGAGCAGCAGCTCGTCGTCGAGGGCGGCACCCATCGTTACCCCGCCGACCGGTACTACGGCGGCGGGCGCTGGCCACTTCTCACGGGCTTCCTCGGCCTCGCCGCCGACGCGGTCGGCCGCCGCGCGCTCGCCACAGCGTGCCTGGACTGGATCGTGGATCAGGCCGACGATCGTGGCCGGCTACCCGAGCAGGTCGGCGGACACCTGTTGCACCCCGACGGGCTCTCCGAGTGGACGGAGCGCTGGGGGCCGCCGGCCGACCCGCTGCTGTGGTCCTCGGCGATGTACGTGCGCCTGGCGGTACAGCTCGGCGTCGCCGGGACGTGACGCCGATGAAGCCCCTGTCATGCGCAGTCGATGAAGTCCCGTCGGCCGACGACCTTCGCAGGGCGCGTCACACCCGGTCTCGGCTACCGTCTCTGCATGAAGACGATCATCAGCACCCCGGATGCCCCGTCGTCGCCGCTGTTCAACCAGGGTGTGGTGGCGGGGCCCTTCATCTACGTGTCGGGAATGACGGGTACGGATGTCGCGACCGGTCAGCTCGCCGGGCCCGGCATCCAGCAGCAGACGACCCGGGCGCTGCGCAACGCTCTCTCCGTCGTCGAAGCCGGAGGCGGAACCCGAGCAGACATCGTGCAGGTGACGGTGCTGCTCACCCACCCGGAGGATTTCGCGGGCATGAACGAGGCGTACGGCGAGTTCTTCCCGTCCGAGCCTCCGGCGCGCGCCGTGACGAAGCTCGGGGTGGATGTGCCGGGCCTGCTGGTGTCGGTGATGATGACCGCGTATCGCGGTGAGTGAGGTCTTAGCGGAGTCGCTCTGGAATAAGAGATCTACCCTTCAGCGCCTCAGTGAAGCGGTTGGTGCGCTAGGAGATGGGCCAGTTTCACCGCCAGTGGCACGGGCGTATCAGCGACAGAAGCACCTCAGCCGGGACGAACAGGCACAGGTGGCGGAACGTTACCTGGCCGGTGAGAACGTCAGTGAGCTGGCGCGGGCGTTCGGCTGTCATCGTGATGCGATTCGGCGAGCCCTAGACCGGCTAGGTGTGGAGCGGCGTGATAACCGGACGCCGAAAGTGAATGTCGAGAAAGCTCGTCAGCTGTACGAGTCTGGTCTCACAGCAGCACAGATCGCGGCTGAGTTCGGTGTCTCGCCCACCGCTGTCCTGAACCATCTACGCAGCGCGGGCGTCGTCATCAGACCCAGGGGGAAGGTGGCTCGGTGAGTCGGTTGCCTCGGCTTTAGCCTTCTCCTCGCGTTCACGCACCAGGGCGACGAGCGCTCGGCTGAGGCGCTTCAGGTCGGGCTCGGGTCGCATCAGGGGGCGGACGAAGACGTACTTGCCGGGTGTGCCAGAGTGACGTGGGATGTCGGGCTGGATGAGTTGGTTGCGCTGGCGACGTGGGTCGAGCGGCGTGATGATGCGGCTAATGGTTTCGTGGTCTGAGAGTGGGATCTCGTGCTCTTGGAGGAACCGGTAGACCTTGTCGATGAGGGCGAAGTGCTTGCCGGCTCGATTGGTCAGGGACGGCTCTGTCTTTCGGATCTCAGCCAGGTGCTCGGTCAGCTCGGTCTCGGTGAGGTGCTCGCTCGGGCGGTAGCAGCGATGAATCTCCCACTGCTCTTTTGGCGTGAGGATGGTGAAGATCGTTGACGCCTCGAGCCAGAGCAACTGGAGGAGGTTGTGGCGGCGAAGCTGAAGCTGCGGGGTGAGGGCGGGCATTAGATCGCTGGTCCCAATGGCTCAGCATCGATACCCTTCGCCTTTTGCTCTCTGATTTCTCGAAGAGTTTCCTTGATGTCCTTATAGGAGATGGGACGCGGCCCACCTTGGTCGCGTAGCTCAATCCATCCTCTTGCCCTACGAGATACTTCTGCATTACCGAGCGCGTCTATCTCGTCCAGGGTTAGGTGATGGTCCTTTAGCGGCCCCCTCTTCGAAGGTGTACCTGTTCGCGAAGTCGTTGATGTGCTTGACGTACTGATCTTCCTGACGACCAGCGACCGTGTATAGATGGAACTCTGTAGACCTAGCCTCTTTGTCCACGATGTAGTCCTGTTTGAACTCACCCGTCTGAAGATCGAAGACGTAAAAGCCGATGATCTTGTCTTTCGAGTTGGTTGGGACCCGCTGTCTGATCGCGCCCAGCGGGAGGAACCGATCATTCGAGAACTTAAGTGCCCTTCTAAAGCTCGGCTGATCTCGGCACCATGCCGCTAATTCGACCGAGAATGGCATGACCTCGATAAGCACATCCGTAAGCGAATACCTTTTAGCCCTACTGTTCATAACCCGAGTATGATTCAGCCCGCTAGGGCTAGATATGGTGCGAAATACAACACCGCCGGGCTATTCACGAGCATCACTACAGGGGTCGCCTGTGGACAACTTCCTCACGCCGGAGCCGCGACGCAAACGGGAATGGAACTTTTCTACGGGGGTGGGCATCCTCGGGGACAAACGCAAAATGTTGCCCGGTCCGAGCGATCGGATGGGTATGACCTCTGATAGACAATGATAAATAGTCAACTTTGGAGGTCCTCTCGGAGTCACTCTGGAATAAGAGATCTACCCTTCAGCGCCTTAGTGAAGTGATCGGACAGCTGGGAGATGGACCAATTGCACCGCCAGTGGCGCGGGTGTATCAGCGGCAGAAGCATCTCAGCCGGGATGAACGAGCGCAGGTCGCAGAGCGCTACCTGGCTGGTGAGAATGTCAGCCAACTGGCTCGTGCGTTTGGGTGTCATCGTGATGCGATTCGGCGAGCGTTGGACCGGCTGGGTGTAGAGCGCCGGGATAACCGAACGCCGAGAGTGAATGTCGAGAAAGCTCGTCGGCTGTACGAGTCTGGTCTCACGGCCGCAGCTGTGGGAGAAGCATTGGGCGTCTCACCTACCGCCGTGCTGAATCACCTACGCGGCGCGGGCGTCGTCATCCGACCTAGAGGGAAGATCGCTCGGGGCTGAGGTCGCTTCGCTCACACGTTTGACTTTTTGTTGCTCGCGAGCTGGGGCGTTTCTGCTCTTCCAGATCCACGGCAAGTGCAACCATCTAGGCATGGCGGATGCAGAGCGATCACCGTCGAGACCAAGTCGCGCTCCGCTGGTCGTCGCGATCATGGCGCTTTGCGTGGCGATCGGAAGTTTTCTTTGGGGGCCGATTGCTACTCGGGACGCCGAGCGTCAGGACTTTCTCGATGTGCGGCAACAATGCCTGGAGACTCTTCTCGAACATGCGACGGCCATCCGTTCCTCTTGGCCTGCAGGGACCGATGCGGAGGCTGCGGCGGCGAGTATGAAGGTCGAGATCGACTCTCGATGGATTCGCATCGGGACCTACTGCGACCCTGCGACGCTGCCTATTTCGGACTCGGAGGTGTGGGCCGAGTTTGCAAGCCTTAGTCAGTCTGTCTATGTGAATGCCGTTTTCGAGGATTCAGGCGCCGTGTTCCTCCCAGCCAATCAGGTGCCGTACGAGGATCTGCTTGAGGCGTACGAAGAATCTCTTCGCGCCGCCACTTACGAGGTGCAGCACTTTGAGCCGCCGCCGCCCTGGACACCCTGGGAAGGACTTACAGGTTGAACTGAGTCGCTCCGATTCTCCGCGGGTCCCTATTGGGAGTGATGCGAGCGCCGTGCTCCGACGTCCAATGGGCCAGCGGATAGCCTCTCGTCATGTCGCAACGAACAGTGGTGCTCCTCGGGGCCGGCGCCTCCTTTGACGCCGGACTACCTCTGACGAGCCAGCTTGCTGAGCGAATCGTCGCGAGGTTCAATGCGCAGAGACCCCCTGTGCGCGGAGTGCAAGAACTCAACTTCGTCTACAGCGCGATGATCGGCCATCAGGGCGAGGACGGCAGTGATCCTCTCAGGGCTGTGAATATCGAGACCCTCGTATCAGCCGTTCGTCTGCTACAAGCTCGGGAATCGCACGAGGTTGCACCTTTCGTCTCATCTTGGAAGCCCGGCGCTCTTGGTTTCGCGCCAGAGCGTGCGCCAATGCGCCATCACGGTCGAGCCTTAAGGGATGCCGTAGAACGGTCGATCACCGATGAGCACTTTGGGGGTGACTCTCTCGCGGAGGTGATTGCCGACATTGCAATGGAAGCGAACGAACCGCCAGATGCCTCGGCCTACAAGGAACTCGAAGTCGCCCTTCTACAGGCAATTCGGGAGGAGCTCCAGTCGATCGACACGATCGATTACTTGCAGCCCCTTGCGGACCTCGCCACGAGCCAGTCTGGTGGGCTCGACATCGTGACATTGAACTACGACTTGGCCATCGAGAAGATGGCCGCCGAGATGGGCGTCCGAGTCGACCGTGGGATGGACCGCTGGCGGGCCGGATTCGAACTCACCTTTATGCCGACCGATGGCGTGATAAACCTCATCAAGCTTCATGGCTCGGTCGATTGGGAACTGGTTGGGGGACGTCCTTCGGCCGTTCAGCCGCCCGGCATCCGTGTAGTGGAGCCTGAACCGGAGCGAGATGAACTCGACCCGAATGCTCCGCCCCGCCGGACGCCTGGGCTGCCTTGGATCGTGGTTGGTGATCGAGAAAAGCTTGCGACTGATGGCCCGACTCTGGACCTTCTGAACGCCGCTACTGAAGCGCTCCGGCGGGCCGACTCTCTCGTCGTTGTCGGATACTCGTTCGCTGACGCGCACGTCAACGCTGCAGTTCGCAACTGGTTGGCAGCGAGCGAGGACAGAACGATGACGGTTATTGACCCGGCATGGCCGGCATTCGATTCGCTGGAAACGCGCGGATATCTCGCGAGGGCATACGGCGGCGGGGAGCGAGAGGGAGAGCCGGGTGCACCTCCTCGACTCGCAGTGCTAACGCAAGGAGCGGCCGCAGCGCTCGGGACTGGTCTCACGCTCGTTCCGTCCACGCCGGAACTGACCGTGACAGGCGCTTGGACGACCGACTACACAACAGGTGAGGTGATCATAGATCTTGGTGGGTACTCCTTGGATCAGGTCAGCGTGACCGCTCAGCAGGGACCTCATCGAACGACGCATGTCTATGCCTCTGCGGAGGATAGGGACCGCGGTCAAGTGAACTGGTTCAGCGGGCCGAACTTCGGCCACCAACCCCAAGGATCTCGCCTTCACGTATTCCTTGGCCCGGATCAGATTGCCGAAACGGTCAAGCTATACGTCTCGGGTCGAGATCTTCTCGGCCATCGCCGCTTCGCGATTACCCTGGAAGGGCGATCCTTGGATGGGATTCACCCCGAATCTCTGTCTCGTTAGGTGTCCTCACAACAAACTCGTCCTGACGCGGGACTGACGGCGTTGGTGAGCTAAAGGCCGAATGTCGAGCTCCTGTCGGAGTCCTCTGGAATGGGGAAGGTCCCCGGGGCTGAGTGGGTTCCTTCGCTCGTGTGGCTTCCTCGCGGGCCAGAAGGATGCAAGCCACTACTGACCGCCCGCGATCCAAGCCCTGACAGCCTCCCCGCCATCGTGGTAGAGCAGGTGCGAACCAATGCGCCAGGTTGCCTCAAGCTGCGTGACGGCCGATCGCACGTCCTCGACGCTGTAGAAGTTATGGACGTATGCCCGGTCGTTCGTCATCCGGCGATGTAAGCCGTCCTTCACGGGAAGTGCGTGAATCAGGTCGTTGCGAACGGTCCGGCTGGCGTCGAGGCTCTCGGCGAACTCGTTCAGGCCCGGTAGGTCAGATCTTCGTGATTTTAGGCTTTGGATCCGTTTCAGTAGTATGCCGAGCGGGTCGCTGTACATCGAGTGACTTGAGATTCCGTCGAAGACACGGAGAATGTCGAAACTGA
This sequence comes from Pseudolysinimonas sp., assembly GCA_035556655.1. Classification (GTDB taxonomy): domain Bacteria; phylum Actinomycetota; class Actinomycetes; order Actinomycetales; family Microbacteriaceae; genus JBDSKH01. The sequence continues at coordinate 6,995 of DATMFW010000058.1, read as the reverse complement.
CCCCTGCGACGCGCGAGGCGGCATAGGTCGCCCGTCCGAGCTCAAGAAGCCATGCCTCGTGGTCGGGATGCCTCGGATCTCCCGCCGCCTCGATAGCGGGATCCTGACCAGTCATCAGGATTCACCCCAATCGACGCAGATCGCGATCATCGAGTGTGGAGGCCGTGAAACTCGTTGGATTTCCTTGGTGGTCGTTATTGTGCCTCTATTCGCGTCGATGACGCTCGACATCGACCTCAATCCCGGCGCGGAAGAGATCCAGCGTCTTGTCGGACGTCGGTACGGTGAAGGATCCGCGTGAGACCCCGTCGATGTTGCTCGATGTTGCCTCCCAGCGCACGACGACCGGGCCCACGTGTTCGGGCTGCACCATTAGTACGAGATCGCTCTCGATGATCGTTCCCATCTCCTCCGACCGAAGCTCGCGTTCAGCGAGACGAACGATGAGTGTGTCCCCGTTCTCGATCTCGCGGCGGGTCGGAGGGCCAGCCGGTGCGAAGCTTGGGAGGTCGATGTCTGTGTTGATGCCGAGGGCGGCGCCTGCTGCTAGGGCGATTCCGGCGGCACCAGCACCAAGACCGACAGCGAGACCCTTGCGGGGCTTCTTCTTCTCGGGCTGCCGAAAGTCGCGTTCAGGCCGAGGCTCGGGCGCGCTCACGCTCGGAGTCCGCTCGGGAGCGATGACGTGCTTGATACGAGGACTCTTTGCGCTTTGGTCGAACTCTTGTGACCGCATGACGATGGTTCCTTGCCGCGAAACGCGGCCCTTACTGATCCGCTGGAGCGAGGGAGGCGCTGGCCTACAACCGAGCTTCCTATGCGTTGCTGACATTGTATCACATTTTGTATCAACTGTAAACCCCTTCGCCGATGCCCTTCCTGCCGAGCCGTTCGCAACCTAGCGCATCTTTACAATCGCATGTATACCTGCGCTAATGTGAGGCAAGTAACCGACTCAACCCGAGGGACCGCAGTGGCTAATCAGGAGCAATATCAACTCGCGTTGCTGAAGCTGCAGGGTGGAGGCAAGCTTTCGAAGACCGCTTGAGCTCCTCATCAAGGCGTCGAAGCAGTCCGGCTCGTTCGGCAATCAGGTCCGCGAGGCCCTGAAGAACATCAAGCTGTAGGCCGCTACCTGGCAGGGAGGTGAACACATGATTCTCTTGAGTGAAGAAGCTGCACGACAAGCTCTGGATGAGGTCGGCGAGCTGCAACGGCAAGTCGAAGCCGAGGAGGTCGATTTCGAGCTTGCCGGCGATCAGATCGTCGAGAGGCTGGATGCGGTCATGACCCTGTTCGAGGGCAGCGCCAACATCTACTCGGTAGTGGCCGAACCCGCGATGAGATGGGCACATGCCGCGCTTGCACCAAAGTGGGTGGTTGACCAGGACGCGACCGCCGAGAGCCGGCGATACAAGGCGCTGTGGTACAAGATCAGCGAGTTCTTTGATCGGTACAAGCACCTCGACCCGGACGCATAAACCGCCCGAGCTGCCTCCGCATGTTTACATGCTCATGCCCACATGACGGACGACTCACCCTTGATGGGTGGCACGGTCGCGGATCAGCACATGGGACGACTATGCCCGTCAGCTGGGCGTGAACCTCCAGCGCGCCCGCGCCGCCCGTGGCATCAGCCAGGAGCGTGTCGCCCACGCCGCCGGGATCTCGAGCTACACCTACCGCAAGCTTGAGAAGGGCGACTCGAATCCAGGGAGCCCCGCCAACCCGCGCCTGATGACGCTGGTCGCGCTGGCGGAGGTACTCGACACCACGATCCACGAGCTGCTGCCCGCGGACGTGCCGAGCATCGCGGTCGGGCGCTAGACAGCGACTGCTGCCGAGCTAGGCATCGTCGACGAAGCCGGAGAGGTCAATGGCTTTGTCAAGGCAGCCATCCTCAACGCAGTCTTCAGCGAGATACCCCACTGACCGCCTCACGCTAAATACGCGTAGGACGCGCTCGCCTTCTTCCTCCGCGGGTCGCCATTCATGCGCTCTGGGATCGTACGAGATGGTGTGGAAGTAGAGCGAGCCGTCATCCGCGATCAACCAGCCGTCTGTCGTTATGGCCCGACGGTGGGGAGTCTTTGCGGAAACACGCCAGCGAGCGCCTCGAGGTATCAAGCCTTGTGCTACATAGTCCAACGTGGGCTGATCGGTCTTCCGCGTGGTCTCGATCCACCACGCACCGTCCACGTCGAGCCAGCCCAGGCCGGGAAGATCCCAGCCTTCGGTGATGATTTTCCAGTCGAATAGTTTCTCTGCGTTGATGATGACCTCTGGGGTGAAATCGGCCGCTCGGAGAACTTCGGCGAACTTCTTCCCGAATGCCTCTACCGCGGTCTTAACCTCACTGAGCTGGGATAGGCGGTATCTCTTTGCGAGGCCGACGCGATCTACGGCGTCAGCACGAGCCTTGGCTTGCTCAGCGATGAAGTCGTCTCCGAATGCCACGCGACTAAGGTATCGCTGCGAAGCCCGGCGATTTGCCGCAGTCCGCGCAGCGCCAGAAGGGTGCCTCCTCTGTCCCGGCGATCTCCATCCGCGTCAGGCAGTTCGGACAGTTCGGCGTGTCCAGACCGTCGTCCACTGGCTCCTCCTCTACGCCGCTACTGGCGAGGGTAGCCCGGACGTTTGGCGTGTCGGGATGGTCCGGGTTACAGTCTCGGACTATCGAACAAGCTTTCGAGAGTCGGAGGCGGTCGATGCGAGAGCCTGTCACGCTCACCATGAGCACAACCAACACGCCAGAGCAGCTGTGCTGGGGTGATCGGAAGTACGAGATCATCGACACCCCGACGCTGCTCGACATGGAATACGCCACGGCTCCGATCGAGGTCGAGACGGTCGAGGGTGAGCCGGAACTGCGGGGAGAGCTGGCGGAACCGTTCAAGACCCTGCTGGGATCTGAACACGAAGAACCCCGTCCTGTTTCGCAACATGGACGGGGTTCCAGTTATGACCGTTTGGAGGGGATGACGGGAATCGAACCCGCGTAATCAGTTTGGAAGACTGAGGCTCTACCATTGAGCTACATCCCCGGTGCCCCTGAAGTAGCGGGCGTCGGAAGTCTATCCGAGCTTCAGCAGCACGACGTTCTTGTACGGGCGGGGCGGGTTTCGACACGCGGCCTTTGGCCGCTACTCAACCCGCTGCACGCGTCAGCCGGCGGCGGCGAGCTCCACCGCATCCGAGTCGATGCGCACCGCGACGCAGACGTGCGCCTCCTCCCACGCCATCGCGAAGAACGCGCTCGATTCGATCGGTCCGGTGTCGCCGCAGTCGAGGCAGCGGGCCTCGAACGCGCGGACCTCCATGATCTCGACGTCTGCCATGCCCTCAGTGTCCGCCCGACGCCTGACATCCCACCCCGCGCCACGCCCGCGAGAGGGCATTTCGCCCCGACGATTCGGCGAGACCTTGGGGCGAACTGCCCTTTCGGCAGCACACACGCGACGCCCGCTAGACTGTGCGAGGCCCGGCGATCGAGCCTGGTCGAGATCCCGCCAGTCCACGGGGCGTAGCTCAGCTTGGCTAGAGTGCCCGCTTTGGGAGCGGGAGGTCGCAGGTTCAAATCCTGTCGCCCCGACTGCATCACCCATCCAGACATCACAGGAGTACGACCCCATGGTCTCCACGACCGTCGAGAAGCTCAGTCCCACGCGCGTGAAGCTCAGCATCACCGTCACCTCGGACGAGCTGAAGCCGAGCATCGAGCACGCCTACAAGCACATCGCCGAGTCGGTGAACATCCCCGGCTTCCGCAAGGGCAAAGTGCCACCGCCCATCATCGACCAGCGCGTCGGCCGCGCCGAGGTGCTGAACCACGCCGTCAACGAGGGCCTCGACCGCTACTACCGCGAGGCCGCCGACGCCGAGAAGCTGCGCCCCCTCGGGCGCCCCGAGGCCGACGTCACGACCTGGCCGAGCGAGAAGGACTTCACCGGCGACCTCGAGTTCACGGTCGAGGTCGACGTGCGCCCCGAGTTCACGATGCCGAAGTACGACGGCCTGAAGCTCGAGGTCGACCCGGTCGAGGTCACCCCCGACGAGGTCGAGGCCGAGCTCGAGAACCTGCGCACCCGCTTCGGCACCCTGGTGACCGTCGACCGGCCCGCGAAGAAGGGCGACTTCGTCAGCATCGACCTGACCGCCACGATCGGCGGCAAAGAGGTGGATGCGGCGAGCAACATCTCCTACGAGCTCGGCTCGGGCGAGCTGATCGACGGTATCGACGACGCCCTCGAGACCCTCACCGCCGGTGAGGACACCACGTTCGAGGCCGATCTGCTCGGTGGCGACCACGAGGGCGAGAAGGCGCAGATCGCGGTCACCGTGCTGAGCGTCAAGGAGCGCGAGCTGCCCGAGGCCGATGACGACTTCGCCCAGATCGCCAGCCAGTTCGACACCATCGGCGAGCTGCGCGCCGACCTGCGCGAGCAGCTCGGCAAGAGCAAGGCGTTCGGCCAGGGGGTGCAGGCGCGCGACAAGATCGTCGACGAGCTGCTGTCCAAGGTCGAGATCCCGGTGCCGCAGAAGCTGATCGACGACGAGGTGCACCGTCACCTCGAAGGCGAGAACCGGCTCGAGGACGACGAGCACCGCAAGGAGGTCGCCGAGTCGAGCGAGAAGTCGTTCCGCTCGCAGATCCTGCTCGACTCCATCGCCGAGGCCGAAGAGATCAAGGTCGGTCAGAACGAGCTCACCAGCTACCTGGTGCAGGCGGCCGCGCAGTACGGCATGGAGCCGGGCGAGTTCATCCAGGTGCTGCAGCAGAACAACCAGTTGCCCGCGATGATCGGCGAGGTCGCCCGCTCGAAGACCCTCGCGCTGATCCTCAGCAAGGCGAAGGTCGTCGACACCGCGGGCAAGGCGGTGGATGTCAGCGCGTTCACCGCGTCCGCGTTGCGTGAGGACGAGAGCGGCGACGCCTCCGAACTGGTGCAAGCGGCCGCGCAGGCGTCCGGCACCGGCAAGGACTCCCACGGCCGCAAGCCCGGTCACGAGCACTACGGGCACGACCACAAGTAGCCTCTCGATACGCCGCTGTCGCGGCTACTCGACCAGCGGAGGTCACCATGACCGCATACGTCGCGCTGCTGCGCGGAGTGAACGTGGGCGGCGTGAACATGAAGATGGCCGACCTCGCCGAGACCGTGCGCGGCATCGGCTACGAGGGCGTGAAGACGGTGCTCGCCAGCGGCAACGTGCTGTTCGAGACGGCGGATGCGGCGCCGGCCGCCAAGCGCAAGCTCGAGACAGCGCTGCGCGAGCGTTTCGGCTACGAGGCGTGGGTGCACGTGCTGACGCTCGCCCAGATCGAGAAGCTCATCGCGGGCTACCCGTTCCCGCGCAGCGCTGACCGGCACGCCTACGTGGTCTTCATCGAGAAGCCCGAGGTGCGCGAGGAACTGCTCGCGGTCGAGCTCGATCCGAAGCTCGAGCGGGCGGAGCCCGGCGATGGCGTCCTCTACTGGACAGTGCCGAAGGGCGACACTCTCGGCAGCGCCATGGGCAAGGCGCAGTCGGCGTCGAGGCACAAACCGTGGCTGACGACGCGCAACCTCAACACGCTGGAGAAGCTGACGAAGTAGGTCTCGATACGCGCTTCGCGCTACTCGACCAGCGTGTCGGCGTAGGCGCGCACCGAGCGCTGGTACCTCGGCAGCGTCGGAGCCAGCGCGTGCAGCAACTCGCTCACCCCGTCGACCGGGCGACCGAGCGACACCAGGGCCAGCGCGCGGAAGCATGCCGCGGCACCGGCGTACGGGTGATCGGGAGCGATCGTGCTGAGCAGCGTCAGGCCCTCCTCCGCGCGGCCGAGGTTGCGCAGTGTCGACGCGAGCTGGATGGTGCACAGGGCACGCTCGTCGTCGGGGAGACCCGCGGCGAGGGCCGCACGGTAGAGCGGCTCCGCCTCGGTCTCGAGTCCGGCCGAGTCGCGCGCGCCACCGCGTTCGAAGAGCGCCAGTGCCGGGTCGGGGGCCTCCGCTGCCAGCGCGTCGATCGCATCCAGCACGCCCTGATCGCCGAGCCGGTCCGCGTCGGCCCAGACGGCATCCACCCGCTCTTGCCACGTCGTCATGGACCCAACTCTGCCGGAAGCGAACACGCCGAAACCGGGGACACGCCCCCGGTAGATTCGACAGCGAACCTCAAGACAGGAGCACCCACCCCATGGCCGAACCGACATTCCAGCCGAGTGTCTTCGATCGTCTGCTCAAGGAGCGCATCATCTGGCTCGGGTCGGAGGTGCGCGACGACAACTCCAACGAGATCTCGGCGAAGCTGCTGCTGCTCGCAGCCGACGACGACAAGAAGGACATCTACCTCTACATCAACAGCCCCGGCGGCTCGATCACGGCCGGCATGGCGATCTACGACACCATGCAGTACGTGCCGAACGACATCGTCACCGTCGGCATCGGCATGGCGGCCTCGATGGGCCAGCTGCTGCTGACCGCCGGCACCAAGGGCAAGCGCTACATCACGCCGAACGCTCGCGTGCTGCTGCACCAGCCGCACGGCGGATTCGGGGGCACGTCGTCCGACATCCAGACCCAGGCGGCGCTCATCCTCGACATGAAGAAGCGCCTGGCCGAGATCACCGCGGCCCAGACCGGCAAGACCGTCGAGCAGATCAACGCCGACGGTGACCGCGATCGCTGGTTCAACGCCCAGGAGGCGCTCGAGTACGGCTTCGTCGACCACATCCGCGAATCGGCCTCCGATGTCGTCGGCGGCGGCGGAACCACGGACAAGTAGAGGGACCGAGAAGAGACATGGAAAGCCCCACGTTCATGGCGGGCGGCGACCTCGCCGACCGGATGCCGAACTCCCGCTACATCCTGCCGAGCTTCGAGGAGCGCACGGCCTACGGCTTCAAGCGGCAGGACCCGTACGCGAAGCTGTTCGAGGATCGCATCATCTTCCTCGGCGTCCAGGTCGATGACGCGTCGGCCGACGACATCATGGCGCAGCTGCTCGTGCTG
>DATMFW010000057.1:0-12346 GCA_035556655.1 Pseudolysinimonas sp. | reverse complement strand
CTCTACGCTGAGGCTCATGGCTGGCGTGCTGATCGGGTTCGCGATCATCGTCGCCGTCATCGCCGTCGGGTACCTGGTCGCCCGGATCGGCCTGCTCGGCGAGGGCGCGGCACCGATGCTGCAGCGCCTCGCGTTCTTCGTGCTGCTGCCCGCGCTGCTGTTCACCGTGCTCGCCGGATCCGATGTGCACCGCCTGTTCTCGCGCCTGCTGCCGGTGTCGGCCATCGCCGCGGTCGTGGTGATCGCCGTCTACCTGGTGGTCGCTCTCGGTGTCTGGCGGCGACCCGTTCCCGACGCCACGCTGGGGGCCCTCGGCGCCGGGTACGTCAACAGCAACAACATCGGCCTGCCGGTGTCGCTGTACGTGCTGGGGGATGCCTCGAGCTCGGCGCCGGTGATCCTGCTGCAACTGGTCGTGCTGGCGCCGATCGCGCTGACCGTGCTCGATCTGACGACGTCGTCGACGCGGTCGGTGCGCCGCATCCTGCTCCAGCCGGTGCGCAACCCGCTCATCATCGCCTCGGCGCTCGGGCTCCTCGTCGCGGTCACGGGGCTCCCGGTGCCGCAGGCGATCCTCGACCCGTTCGAGCTGATCGGCGGCGCGGGGATCCCGGTCGTGCTGATCGCGTTCGGCATCTCGCTGCACGGCGCCCGGCCGCTCGCACCCGGTCCCGAGCGGCGCGACGTGGTGCTGGCCGCCCTGCTGAAGCTGCTGGCCATGCCGCTGGTCGCGTGGGCGGTCGGCCGGTTCCTGTTCGGGATGCAGGGCCACGATCTGTTCGTGGTGGTGGTGCTCGCCGCGCTCCCGGCGGCACAGAACGTCTTCACCTACGCCCAGCGCTACGGCAGGGGCGAGGTGCTGGCACGCGACATCGTGCTGGTGACCACCGCCGCATCCGTCGTCGTTCTCGCGGCGACCGCCGCGCTGCTCGGGCCGAACTGACCGCTTCCTGAGTGTCCGCTGGCGTTCGGCTGACCCCGGCGGACCGCGACGTAGCGTGAGGGACGTCGAGGGGAGCACGGATGCGCCGGCGCGCGGGGGCACACGTCGCGGTCATGCTGACGCTCGCCGCCGTGCTGATCACCGGATGCGGCGGCGGCCAGGCGAGCACCGGCAGCCCCGACAAGCACGGCGACATCACCATCTGGTACTCCAACAACGAGCAGGAGCTCGAATGGGGCAAGCAGATGGTCGAGGCCTGGAACGCCGACCACCCCGACGAGCAGATCACCGCCCAGGAGATCCCGGCCGGCTCCAGCAGCGAGGCGGTGATCGGGGCCTCCATCGCGGCCGGCAACGCGCCGTGCCTGATCTTCAACACGGCGCCCGTCGCGGTCGCGCAGTTTCAGAAGCAGGGCGGACTGGTGAACCTCTCGCAGTCCTTCGACGATGCCGCCGCGTACATCGAGGATCGCAGCGGCGACCTCGCGAGCCAGTACGCCGACGCCGACGGCGACTACTTCCAGATCCCGTGGAAGTCCAATCCGGTCGTGATCTTCTACAACAAGGAGATGTTCGCCGAGGCTGGGCTCGACCCCGACAAGCCTCCGCTGCACACCTACGACGAGTTCCTCGACAGCGCCCGGGCGATCGTCGACAGCGGGGCGGCGCCCTACGCGATCTACCCCTCGCCGACCAGCCAGTTCTTCCAGATCGACATCGACTTCTACCCCCTGTACGCGGCCGAGACCGGGGGGACGCCCCTTGTGGAGGACGGGAAGGCCACCTTCGCCGACGACGCGGGCGAGCGGGTCGCCGAGTTCTGGCGGACCGTCTACGACGAGGGCCTCGCCGGCGATGAGATCTATCAGGGCGACGCGTTCGCCGACGGCAAGGCGGCGATGGCGATCGTGGGGCCGTGGGCGGTGGCCGTGTACCAGGACCTCGACTGGGGTTCAGTGCCGGTGCCGACGAGCAAGGGCACCCCGGCGGATGAGATCTGGACCTTCAGCGACGCCAAGAACATCGGCCTCTACACGGCGTGCGAGAACCAGGGCACCGCGTGGGACGTCGTCGAGTTCGCCACCAGCCCGGAGCAGGACGGCAAGCTGCTCGAGCTCACCGGGCAGATGCCGCTGCGGCGCGACCTGGCCGAGGTCTACGCGGACTACTTCGACGAGAACCCCGCGTACCGCGCATTCGGTGCCCAGACCGCGCGAGTCGTCGAGGTACCCAACTCGCCCAACGCCGTCGCCATGCTGCAGAAGCTGCGCGACGCGTACACCGGTGCCGTCGTATTCGGCAACGGCTCGATCCCGGACGCGCTGCGCCAGGCGGCGGCGGCCGTCGACGACCTGGCCGCCCAGCCGTAGGAGCCCTCGTGACCACGACAGCCGCACGCGACATCCCCAGGCATTCGCCGAACCGCACGCGGCTGCACCGCGTTCTCGGCGCCAATCCGCTCGGCATCGCCTTCAGCGCGCCGTATCTGGTATTCGTGGCGATCGTCTTCGCGATCCCGTTCGTGTCGTCGATCTGGATGTCGTTCCACGACTTCTTCTTCTCGGCACCGGGGGCGGATGTCGATCACGCGTTCGTGGGGCTCGCGAACTATCAGGCGGTGCTCACCGACCCCGCCGTCTGGCAGGCGTTCGGCAACGTCGGCGTCTTCCTGCTGATCAACGTCCCGCTCACCGTGGTGCTCGCCCTTCTGCTGGCGTTCCAGCTGAACCGGGTCGTGCACGCGCGCACCTTCCTGCGGGTGAGCTTCTACGTGCCCTATGTCACGGCGAGCGTCGCCGTGGTCGCGGTGTGGCTGTTCCTCTTCGGCGGCGACGGGCTGGTCAACCAGCTGCTCGGACCGATCGCTCCCGAGCCCAGCTGGCTGGTCAACCCGGTGCTCGCGATGCCGACCATCGCCCTGTTCGTCACCTGGAAGCAACTGGGGTTCTACATCCTGCTGTACCTCGCCGCCCTGCAGAACGTCCCGAAGGAGCTCTACGAGTCCGCCGCGACCGACGGGGCCGGGCGCCTGCGGCAGTTCCTGTCGGTGACCATCCCCAGCGTGCGCCCGGCGACACTCTTGGTGGTCCTGCTCTCGACCGTCACCGGGGCGAACCTGTTCACCGAGCCGTACCTGCTGACCGCGGGGGGCGGCCCGAACGGGGCATCGGCGTCGCCGGTGCTGCTGGTGTACCAGAAGGGCATCGAGCAGGGCACGCCCGATGTCGCCGCCGCGATCGGGCTCATCCTCGTCGTGCTGGTGCTCATCATCGCGTTGCTGCAGCGCAAGTTCGTCGGAGGGGAGAACTCGTGACCACCACGGTCGGCAGCCCCGTGCACCGCACGAACGGGCTCACCCGGTTCCAGACGGTGCTGCGCGGGGTCGTGCTCGCTCTCGGGGCGGTGGCGTTCCTCTTCCCGTTCTATTACATGATCATCGGCTCGCTGCAGGCCGAACCGGACTCCAGCCTCGCGGGGGCCTTCCCGAACCCCGCCAACCTGACCGGCGAGAACTACGTCGAGATCAACGAGCGCATCGACCTGCTGCGCGGGCTGGTGAACTCGGGGGTGTTCACCGCCGGGGTGATCCTGTGCACCGTCGTGTTCGGGGTGCTGGTCGGCTATGCGCTCGCCGTGCTGCAGTGGCGCGGGCGCGGGGTCACCTTCGCGCTGGCGCTGCTGGTGCAGGTTGTGCCGTTCCAGTTGCTGATGATCCCGCTGTACGTGCTCATCGCCCGGGACTACGGGTTGAGCGACAGCTACCTCGGCATGATCCTGCCGTTCGCGATCAACTCGGCGGCCGTCATCATCTTCCGGCAGTACTTCCTGCAACTGCCGCGTGACATCTTCGAGGCGGCCCGGATCGACGGCGCGGGTGAGCTGCGGCTGCTCTGGAACGTGGCACTGCCGCTGGTGCGGCCCGCCCTGCTCACCGTGGTGCTGATCACCTTCATCGGGCCGTGGAACGAGTTCCTCTGGCCGTTCCTCATCACCAAGGACGCCGCGTTGCAGCCGCTGGCGGTGTCGCTGGCGAACTACATCTCGAACGTGGCGGCGACGGCGAGCAACCCGTTCGGGGCCACCCTCGCCGGAGCGTTCGTGCTCGCCGTGCCCGCGGTCACCCTGTTCATCGTCTTCCAGCGCTACTTCACCAGCACCGACCTGGGATCGGGGGTGAAGGGCTGATGGCCTTCCCGTACCGCCTCACCCGGGCCGGAGTGGTCATGACGCCGGACCCGGCGGATCCGCGCGAGGCGGAGGGTGTGCTCAACCCGGCCAGCGGGCAGGGGCCGGACGGGCTCGTGCTGTTCCCCCGGCTCGTCGCCGCGGGCAACGTCTCGCGGGTCGGCCGGGCGCGCGTCATCCTCGACGACGGGATGCCGGTGGGCGTCGAGCGCGACGGCATCGCCCTGGAACCGGAGCGGGCTTTCGAGTCGGGCGTCGGGCATTCCGGGGTCGAGGACCCGCGGATCACCCGGATCGACGCCCTCGGCATCTGGGCGATGACCTACGTCGCCTACGGCCCGCTCGGGCCGCGGACGGCGCTCGCGGTGTCCCGCGACCTGCGTGACTGGCGCCGGCTCGGACCGGTCACGTTCGGCTACGACGATTCCCTCGGCATCGACCTGAACCTGTTCCCGAACAAGGACACGCTGTTCTTCCCGGAGCCGGTCACCGGACCCGACGGTGTCGAGTCGCTCGCGGTGCTGCACCGGCCGATGTGGGACCTCGACGAGATCGCGCCCGGGCAGGGCGCCTATCCTCCGAAGGGGCTGGACGCGCGGCAGAGCATCTGGATCGCGTTCGTGCGACTCGACGACGCGCGGCGGGAGGTGTCGGCCCTCACGCACTGGACGGGTTCGCGCCTCGTCGCCGCACCCGCGCATCCGTTCGAGGCGGTCAAGATCGGTGGCGGGCCGCCCCCGGTGCGCGTGCCCGAGGGCTGGCTGCTGCTGCACCACGGGGTGACCGGCGTGCTCGAGCGCGAGTTCTCGCAGCAGCAGAATGTCAACTACGCGGCCGGGGGCATGATCCTCGACGCCGAGCGGCCGTGGGAGGTGCGGGAGCGCACAGCCGAGCCGCTGCTGCAGGCCGAGACCGAGGAGGAGCGCTCGGGCATCGTCCCCAATGTGGTCTTCCCGACGGCGATCGAGGAGGTGGCGGGCGTGCGCTGGATGTTCTACGGCATGGCCGACTCGAAGATCGGCGTGGCCCGGCTCGATCGGGCCGCCTAGATCCGCGACCTAGAAGATCATCGGCCGGTCGTCGTCGGCCTCATCGAGTTCGAGGTCGACCACCACCGGCACGTGGTCGCTCGGCCCGTCGCCCTTGCGCTCGTTGCGGTGGATCGCCGCACCGGTGACCCGTTCGGCGAACGCGTGCGAGCCCAGGATGAAGTCGATGCGCATGCCCTCGTTGCGGGGGAAGCGCAGCTGCTTGTAGTCCCAGTAGGTGTAGCCCTCGGGCACGAGGGGCCGCACGACATCGGTCAAGCCGACCTGTTCGAGCGCGTGGAACGCGGCGCGCTCGGGTTCGGACACGTGGGTCGAGACGCCGGGGATCACCGTCGGATCGCCGTTGTCGCTGTCGAACGGGGCGACGTTGAAGTCGCCCATCAACGCGATCGGCTCGTCGGGGTGCGCCGTCATCCAGTCGGAGGTCGCGGCGCCCAGCCGCGCGAGCCAGTCGAGCTTGTAGTCCAGGTGCGGGTCGCCGAGCGCGCGCCCGTTGGGCACGTACAGGCTCCAGATGCGGATGCCGTTCACCGTCGCGCCGATCGCCCGCGCCTCGATCGGCAGGCCGGGGCCACCCTCAGCCGGCACGGTGCCCTTGAGGAATCCGGGCTGGCCGTCGAAGCCGATCTCGACGTCGGTGATGGGGCTGCGGCTGGCGATCGCGACGCCGTTCCACTGGTTCAGCCCGTGCAGCACCACCTCGTAGCCCGCCTGCTCGAAGGCCTCGAACGGGAACTGCGCCTCGGTGCATTTGATCTCTTGCATGGCGAGCGCGTCGATGTCTTCGCGGACCATCCAGTCGAGAATGCGGGCCTGACGGCTGCGGATGGAGTTCACGTTGTACGTCGCGATGCGCATGCGTCCAAAGTAGCCGCAGCCTCCGATCGGTAATCTGTTCAGGTGACGGACGCCCGCCAGCAGTTGATCGAGTACATCTCGCGCGAAGCGGTGTTCCACGGCGACTTCACGCTGACCAGCGGCAAGAAGGCCACGTACTACATCGATCTGCGCAAGGTCAGTCTCGATCACCGGGTCGCCCCGCTCATCGGGCAGGTCATGGTCGATCTGATCTCCGAGGTACCCGGCGTGGATGCCGTGGGCGGTCTGACGATGGGCGCCGACCCGATCGCGGCCGCCGTGCTGCACCAGGGTGTCGCGCGGGGTGCGGCCTACGACGCGTTCGTCGTGCGCAAGGAACCCAAAGACCACGGGCGTGGCAAGCAGGTCGAGGGCCCCGACCTGGCGGGCAAGCGGGTCGTCGTGCTCGAAGACACCTCGACCACGGGAGGCTCGCCGCTGAAGGCGATCGAGGCCCTGCGCGCCGTCGGCGCCGAGATCGTCGCCGTCGCCGTCGTCGTGGACCGCGCCACCGGCGCCCGTGAGGTGATCGAGGGGGCGGGCTATCGCTACCTCGCCGCGATCGACCTCGCCGACCTCGGACTCGAGGCGCAATGACCGACAAGACCCCCGGATCACCGGACGACGACGAGCAGGACGCCGAGGGCTGGCTGGGGTCGCTGTTCGATCCCACCGGAGAGCTGCCGGCCCAGCCTCCGTCGGCTCCGGTGACCCCGCAGGCCCCCGGGGGCGTTCCGCGTACGCCTCCGCCGCTGTTCCCTCCCGGCGGAGCTCCGCAGCCCCCGGCGTTCCCGTCGGCCCAGCCGGTGCAGCACTCCCAGCCGGTACCCCCGGTTCAGCAGCCCCCGGCGTTCCCGCAGCCTCCGGTGCAACAGCCTCCGGCGCAGCAGCCCCCGGCGCCCCAGCCTCCGATGCAGCAGCCCCAGCCCGCTCAGCCCGCCGCGCCGCACGCCCCCGTGCCACCCGCAGTCGCACAGCCGCCCGTGCAGCCGGCCGCACAGCCGCCCGGATTCACCTGGGGCCTGTCCCCCGCATCCGAGGCCCTGCCCCCGACTCCACAGCAGCCGCAGCAGCCGCCGCAGCCGCCCGCCCAGCCGCCGGCCCAGCCCGCGCCCTCACCGTCCACCTCACCGCCCGCCCCGCCGGCGCAACCCGCGCCCCCGGCCGCGAGCTGGTTCGAGCCCGACGCGCCCCCGCCGCTCGACCCCGCGATCGCCGGGACTCCGCACGAATCCCAGCCGCCCGCCGAGCCGATGCCGTTCGAGACCGCCGCGCTGCCCGACGTCGCCCCGGACGCCCGCGACGCCCCCGCGTTCTGGGAGCCCGAGCCCACGCAGATGATGGACGCGATCGACGTCCCCGAGCCGCGCCTGCCCGCCGAGCCGCAGCCGCCCGCCCAGCCCTTCGGCCGTTCGGTGTTCCCCGAGGGCACGGAGCTGCTGCCGAGACCGGAGCCCGCCCCCGACCCGGTGGCGACCGCCGGAGCGCCCGCGGGTGAGACCCAGCAGCTCTCGGCGCTCGACGCGCTGTTCGGCGAGAGCCAGTTCCGCGAGTACGAGGGCATGGTCGACCCGTCGCAGAACCCGTTCGCCCGTCGCGAGGTCCCCCTCGATCCGCCCGGCCCGGGTGGACCCGGTGGCGGACCCGCCGGACCGGGTTCCGCCGCCCCGCGGGCTCCGGGCGTCTCGCACCTGCAGCGCATCCTGCTGATCGCCCTGGGGTCGCTGCTGGCCGTGCTCGCTCTCGTCGGGTTGTTCTTCCTCGGCATGCGCCTGCCCGACCTGTTCGGCCCCGCCCCCGCCGTCACCGCCCCGAGCGAATCGCCCAGCCCGTCGGCATCGCCGGTGATCGCCATCGGACCGGTGGCTCCCGGTGACTATCACTGGGATGAACTGCTCGGCGGGGAGTGCCTCGACCCTTACTCCGGCCCGTGGCAGGAGGACTTCACCGTCGTCGACTGCACCATCCCGCACGCGGCGCAGATGGTGCGTACCGGCGAGTTCCCGATCCCCGAGACCGGCCCCGAGCCGTACCCCGGCGAGGAGGCGCTGCAGTCGTCGGGCTTCGCCTTCTGCAAGGCGCGGGGCATCTTCTCCTCCGCCGCCACGAAGATCAAGGACGCCCGGCTCGAGGTGAGCTACCCGGTCGTCGCCGAGGAGTGGGATGCCGGCAACCGCCGGTACTACTGCTTCGTGTCGCGCACCAGCGGTGAGCCGATCACCGGCGACATCACGCTGCCGCAGCCGACCCCGACGCCGGCTCCGGCGGGCTAGCGGTCCGTCTCGCTCGGTTCGGCGTCGACCAGTTCCCAGACCCCCTGCAGGATCTCGTCCGGACGGAACGGGTAGCGCTCGATCTCGGCCTGATCGCTGATGCCGGTGAGCACCAGCACCGTATGCAGGCCCGCCTCGATCCCCGCGACGATGTCGGTGTCCATGCGGTCGCCGATCATCGCGGTGTTCTCGGAGTGCGCGCCGATCTTGTTCATGGCCGAGCGGAACATCATCGGGTTGGGCTTGCCGACGACGTACGGGTCCTTGCCGGTCGCCTTCGTGATGAGGGCGGCGATGGCGCCCGTCGCGGGAAGCACGCCATCGGCGCTCGGCCCCGTCGCATCCGGATTCGTGGCGATGAAGCGCGCGCCGTCGTTGATGAGGCGGATCGCCTTCGTGATCGCCTCGAACGAGTAGTTGCGGGTCTCGCCGACGACGACGTAGTCGGGGGCGGTCTCGGTGAGGATGAACCCGGACTCGTGCAGCGCGTTGGTCATGCCGGACTCGCCGATCACGAACGCGCTGCCTCCGGGGATCTGCGATGCGCAGAAGTCGGCGGTGGCCAGGGCGCTGGTCCAGATCGCGTCCTCCGGCACGTTCAGCCCGGACGCGCGCAGGCGCGCCGCCAGGTCGCGCGGCGTGAAGATCGAGTTGTTGGTGAGCACCAGGAACGGGGTTCCGCGGTCCGTCCACTGCTGGATGAGCTCGGCCGCGCCGGGCAGAGGTGCGTTCTCGTGGACGAGGACGCCGTCCATGTCGGTCAGCCAGCACTCGACCTCGCCGCGGTCACTCATGCCCCCGAGCCTAGGTCAGTACAGCTCGGCGAGCAGTTCCCCGAAAAGCGCCTCGGCGTCGACCTCGACGCGTTTACGGGTGAACCAGTCGGCGATGTTGACGCAGTCGCGGTGCAGCATGCCGACGCCGTTCGGGTTGGCGATCGCGTCGACGATCTGGGGGAGATCGATCACCACCACGCGTCCCTCGTGCACGAGCAGGTTGTACGGCGAGAGGTCGCCGTGCACGAAGCCCGCGCGGGCGAACAGCTGCATCGCCTCGACGATCTGGTCGAGCAGCGGCCGCAGACCGGCGGGTTCCTCGCGGGACTGGGCGAGGCGCGGGGCGGCCGTCGTGCCCTCGCCGATGAACTCCATGAGCAGCTCGGTGCCGTCGACCTGCACCGGGTACGGCACCGGAGCACCGGCGGCGTACATGGTGCTGAGCGCCTCGAACTCGGCGAACGCCCACATGCCGGCGGCGAACGACCGGCCGTAGCTGGAGCCCTTCGCGACCGCGCGTTCGTCGCGGCTGCGCCGGGTGCGACGGCCCTCCTGGTATTCGGCGCTGCGGTGGAAGTCGCGATGCTCGAGGGTGCGGTAGCGCTTGGCGGCGAGGGTGGTGCTCTGAACGGGCGGGTCGGCCGGGGTGAGGCCCGGCTGGAAGCGCTCGATCAGGTAGAGGTCGGCCTCTTTGCCGGTCTTCACGACGCCGAGTTCGGTGTCGATCGCCCCGGCCGAGGTGACGACCCAGTCCGGCCACGGCTCGGGGCCGCGCTGGCTGGGGGTGATCGCCGGCCAGGTCGACCAGCGCTGGTCGTCGCCGGGCTCGACGGTGGAGAAGGTGAGTGCAGTCAATTAGGTGGCTTTCGAGAATCGGGGCCACCGGATGCGGGGATGAGCTAGGCGGCGACCCCGGAATGGACGTGGTCGGCAGGGCGCGCGACAACGACGTTCGACATCTGGACCACTCCTCTCGTTCGGGGCGCGAGTGCGCCTCGGAGATGTTAGAGCGTGTAGACGGTCGCTGTCGAGAGGCGCTCGCGCATGACGGCCACCGCATCCGCGCTCTCGTCGACCAGCAGGGCGCGTCGCCCGAGGTCGACGGCGGCTGCTCCGGTCGTGCCCGAGCCGGCGAAGAAATCGAGCACCAGGTCACCCGGTGCACTCGATGCCTGCACGATGCGCCGCAGGATCCCGAGCGGTTTCTGGGTCGGGTACCCGGTGCGTTCGGCTCCGTTCGTGGAGACGATGGTGTGCCACCAGACGTCGGTGGGCAACTTGCCGCGTGCCACCTTCTCGGGGGTGACGAGGCCGGGCGCCATGTACGGCTCGCGGTCGACGGCGGTGCTGTCGAACAGGTAGCGCTCGGGATGCTTCACGTAGACCAGGATCGTGTCGTGCTTGGCCGGCCAGCGCCGAGTGCTCTTCGCGCCGTAGTCGTAGGCCCAGATGAGTTCGTTGAGGAAGCACTCCCGCCCGAACAGCGCATCGAGCGCGACCTTGGCGTAGTGGGCTTCCCGGTAGTCCAGGTGCAGGTAGAGGGTGCCCTGCTCGTCGAGCAGCCGCCATGCCTCGGTCAGCCGCGGTTCGAGGAAGGCCCAGTAGTCGTCGAACCGGTCGTCGTAGCGGCTGAGGGCGCCCTTCACCGTCTCGTAGCTGTGGCCCTTGAAGCCGGTCCGTGCGCCGCCGTCGGCGCGGACGGTGGTGATCGTCTGCAGGCGCTGGGTGCGCCCGGTGTTGAAGGGGGGGTCGAGGTAGATCAGGCGGGCGCACTCGTCGGGCAGCGTCCGCGTCACCGCCAGGTTGTCGCCGTGGACGATGGCGAGCTTGGCGGCCGCGCTCGCCCAGGCGGCCGCGTCCCAGGAGGAACCCTTCACGCGCCGAGATTAACAGGGGGCGAGTGCGCCCTCAGGCCCGCATCACCGTGGAGGGCTCGCTGAGATAACTGCGCCCGAACGGCGACGTCCAGCGGATCGACCCTCCTGGCAGGTGGGTCATCGCCCAGCCCAGCCGGTGTTTGCGGGTGTGGTCGCCACGGCACAGGTGAGCCAGGTTGCGGGCGTCGGTGCGGCCGCCGTCGGCCCAGGCATGCCCGTGGTCGATGTCGCTGGTCGCGGCCCGGCGGGTGCACCCGAGGCCGCGGCAGGTCTCGTCGCGCACCCGCAGCCAGGTGCGCAGGTCGGACGGCACCGAGTACCGATCGCGGCCCACGGAGAGCACCGCGCCGGTCTCGGGATGGGTGAGGAGCCGCATGAAGCTCGGCGCACCCGCCGCGAGAACGCACGCGACCTCTGCGGGGATCGGCCCGTAGCCCTCGAGAGACGCGGGCTCGTCGTCGAGCCCGAGCAGGGTGAGGACCGGCACGGTGACGAGCACGCGTGCCCGGACGCCGTGTGAGAACCGCACCTCTCCGGAGACGAGAAGCTCGCCGAACGCATCCGCGCGCAGCTGCGCGAACGTGCGGGTCTCGGACTCGCTGCGCATCGAGGCGGCCACACGGTCGAGGCGGTCATCGATCGCGATGCCGAGCTCTGCGGGCAGGTACCCGGTCAGCCAGACCATGCCGTCACGGGCGGGTTCGATGCGGACCTCGCGGCGCTCGAACGCGGTGCGGCGCCGCGCGCTCAGCGATTCGGGGTGCCGGCGTTCGCGGATGCGCCGGGCGCTCGCGCGGAAGCGGGAGGTGTTCAGCCGCCTCGCCGCCGGGAGCACCGCGACCTCGTAGTCGCCCCGCGCGTCGACGGGCAGCGATTCGGCGTTCTCGATCACCGTGGCGGCGTGCCGGTAGGAGACCTCGCCCGCACCCAGCGCGGCCAGGGTCGCCGGCAGATCGCCGACCAGGGTGCGACTCTCGGCGACGAGCCGCGCCGCAGAGCCGCCGGGGATGCGCAACAGGGGAGCGAGTTCGGCCACGAGCAGATCGCGGCCGAGCTGCGCATCGTGCTGGGCCCCGCGTGATGACGGCCCCGCGGCGACACCGGCGACGAGCAGCACGCGGGTCTGCTCGATCAGCTGCGCGCGCAGGCCCGACAGGGCAGCGATGAGGCGCTCGGTCTGCGCGAGGGAGTCGAACAGCGCGGTCTGGGCCGCATCCAGCACGGGATCGACCCCGATGGGGCCCGCCGACGACTGTTCCATGCGAAGAGTGCATCACGCCCGTCCGACAAATGCCTGGTCAGACTCGGTTTCTGTGCAGAACGGAGGCCGAGGAGGAGAAGACGGCACCCCCTACGCTGAGACCATGGACGACCAGCGCACCAT
>DATMFW010000056.1:0-13972 GCA_035556655.1 Pseudolysinimonas sp. | reverse complement strand
GTGTAGCTGAGGCGGGATTCGAACCCGCGACCTCACGATTATGAGTCGTGCGCTCTCACCAACTGAGCTACTCAGCCACGGAACTCCCACCGCCGCCAGCAGCACCGACAAGAGCTCTCGAGCCCCGAGTCAGGATTGAACTGACGACCCCTTCCTTACCATGGAAGTGCTCTACCACTGAGCTATCGGGGCGCACCGTCTGCGCCATCAGCGCACGGCAACCGAACGATCCTAACACCGAGCGGGGCGCGACCCGGCCACCCTCTCGAGGTGAGAGTGCGCTTGTCGACGGTGGTCGCATCCGGGACTAGTCAGAAGTGCACGCCGACCACCGCGACGCGCGGGTCGAATCGATTCGATAGGCTCTCCCGGTGACTCAGAACTCCGACTGGTGGCGCACCGCCGTCATCTACCAGGTCTATCCGCGCTCCTTCGCCGACTCGAACGGCGACGGCATCGGCGATCTCCGTGGGATCACGCAGCGCCTCCCCGCGCTGCAGCACCTCGGGGTCGATGCGATCTGGCTGAGCCCGTTCATGACCAGCCCGCAGAAGGACGCCGGCTACGACGTCGCCGACTACTGCGACGTCGACCCGATCTTCGGAACCCTCGACGACTTCGATGCCATGCGCGACGCCGCCCACGGCCTCGGACTGAAGGTCATCATCGACCTGGTGCCGAACCATTCCAGCAGTGCGCACCGCTGGTTCCAGGAGGCTCTGAAAGCCGGGCCCGGCTCAGAGGAACGCGCCCGGTACATCTTCCGCGAGGGCAAAGGCGAGCTGGGCGAACTGCCGCCCAACAACTGGGACTCGGTATTCGGCGGCCCCGCCTGGACCCGCATCAGCGAAGCGGACGGCACGCCCGGCCCCTGGTACCTGCATCTGTTCGACGCCAGCCAGCCCGACTTCGACTGGACGAACCCGTGGGTGCACGAGCGGTTCCGCGAGATCCTGCGGTTCTGGCTCGACCGCGGGGTCGACGGGTTCCGCGTCGACGTCGCCCACGGACTGGTCAAGGTCGATGGCCTCCCCGACTTCACGCCCCCGCCCGGCGGCAGCATGGGCGGCGACACCTCCGACGCGCCGTACTGGGCGCAGCCGGGGGTGCACGAGATCTACCGCGACTGGCGCAACGTGCTCCTGGAGTACGGGCCCGACCGCATCCTCACCGCAGAGGCGTGGGTCAACCCGCTCAGCAAGCTCACCGACTGGGTGCGCCCCGACGAGATGCAGCAGGCGTTCAACTTCGGCTACCTCGAGACCCCGTGGGCGGCCGCGCCACTGCGCACCGTCGTCGACGCCTCGATCGGCGCGTTCAACGCGGTCGGTGCCCCGAGCACCTGGGTGCTGTCGAACCACGACGTGATCCGCCACACCAGCCGGCTCGCGCTCACTCCGCCTCCGCTGCAGGGTTCCGGTATCGGCCCCGGCACGCACCCGAAACCGGATGACGCGGTCGGCCTCCGCCGTGCACGTGCGGCCACGGCGTTCATGCTCGCACTCCCCGGATCGGCCTACATCTACCAGGGCGAAGAACTCGGCCTGCCCGAGGCGATCGACCTGCCCGACGGGGCCCGTCAGGACCCGACCTTCTTCCGCACCGGCGGCGAGCTCTACGGCCGCGACGGATGCCGTGTGCCGATCCCCTGGGAAGCTGACTCCCCCGCATCCGGCTTCAGCCCGACCGGCGCGAGCTGGCTCCCCCAGCCCGACAGCTGGCCGCGGTATGCGCGCGACGCCCAGACCGGCGTGCCCGGCTCGACGCTGGAGTTCTATCGCCAGGCGCTGGCGGCGCGCCGAGAGTTCGCGCTCGGCGCCGGCGACCTCGAGTGGCTGAGCTTCGACGACACCGACGTGCTCGGGTTCCGCAGCGGCGACGTCACCGTCGTGGCGAACACGGGCGCCGGCACTGTCCCCCTGCCGGCGGGGCGCGTGATCCTCAGCAGCGGCGACCTGGGCGACGGCCTGCTCCCCGGAGACATGACCGTCTGGCTGACCCCGGTGGTCGAGTAGCCGCGAAGCCCTCGGTGGTCGAGTAGCCGCAAAGCGGCGTATCGAGACCCTCGAGCCCCGCTGACTACTTCGTATTCGTCTGCAACCAGGCGAACGGGTCGACCTGCGCGTCGTTGACGTGCACCTCGAAGTGCAGATGGTTGCCCGTCGCGGTCCCCGTCATGCCGACGGTGCCGATGAAGTCGCCCACCTCGATGGTGTCGCCGACGCGCAACGCGGTCGATCCGTGCTGCATGTGGGCGTAGAGGCTCTTGATGTTGGTGCCATTGCCCAGCAGGTTGCCGTGGTCGATGATCACGTGGTTACCGTAGCCGTACGCGTCGTCTTTCGACTCCACGACGGTGCCCGTCGCCATGGCGTAGATCGGGGCGCCCTCACCCGGCGTGAAGTCGAGGCCCATGTGCATGCTCGAGCAGCCGCGGCAGGGAGCGTTGCGCTCTCCGAATCCGGAGCTGATCGGCACCGGGTACGGGAACGGCCAGCGGATCGGCCCGTTCGGGTCGCCCATCTCGTACGAGTAGTCGCGGGTGCCGTACTGCAGGCGCAGCATCTCGGCCCACGAGGTGACCGTGTACTCGTCGCGCGCCGCGTCGGCGCCGGCGGCGTCGGCGGCGACGTCGAGGGTCTGCCCGGCGACGGCCTTGTCGGCCTGGGTCGTGGTGGTGGCGGTGAGCAGGTCGCTGCCGATGCTGGGCAGCGTGCCGAACGCGTTGGCGGGCACCGACATCCCGACGGCGAGCGCGCCCGCGAAGATCATGGCCGCGACGGAGAGGATGCGCGACCCGATGGTGCGGGCCCGCGACACCGGTCGCCGCGAGGAACTCGACGCGACCGGCACGACGGCGGTACGGCGACCGACGGGCTTCTTGGCGTAGCTCTTCTGCACCTTGCGGATGCGCCGCTCGGGCGAGGTGCGCGACGGGCGCGCCTCGAGAGCGCGCGCTTCACGCCGGCTGGATGCGACGGCCGGCACCTCGATCGGCGCGCGCGCGTGCGGCGGAAGCTCCGACTCGAGGGGACCGGGTCGCGGTGCCGGAGGTGCTGCGGGGGCGGAGAACCCCAGCATCTCGAGCACGCCGGGGTCACCGGGCTCGTCGGCGGACCGCCGCGAGTGATCGGTCATCGTGCTCCTCGGCGCTCACAGCTCAGCGAGCGCCCCGGTCGGGTATTTCGCATCGCTGGGGTCCGGCGATGCGGAAGTCGAACTCGACAATGTTAACGAAATGGCAACGACCGAACCACCCCGTATACGCGTTACAGGCACTTTCTCAGCCTGGGCGTGCCCGTGACCGCTAGTTGGCGTATGCCTTGAGCCACTTGAACGGGTCGACCTGCACCCCGTCGACGAGCACCTCGAAGTGCAGATGGATGCCGGTGGCCGTGCCGGTGCTGCCGACGAGACCGAGGAAGTCCCCGACATGCACCGGGTCGCCGGCGCGCACGTTCACCGATCCGTGCTGCATGTGGGCGTAGAGGGTGGTGATGTTCTGGCCGGTGCCGATCAGGTCGCCGTGGTTGATGATGACGTGGTTGCCGTAGCCCCAGCGGTCGTCCTCGTGCAGGGCGACGGTGCCGTCGGCGATCGCGAATATGGGCGAGTTGTTCGGCGGCTGGAAGTCGAGCCCCATGTGCATGCTCGAGCAGCCGTTGCACGGCGCGGCACGTTCGCCGTAGCCGGAACTGATCGTCACCGCCTGGGGGAACGGCCAGCGGATCGAGCCGCCGGTCGCCGAATAGGTGTAGTCGCGTGTGCCGTATTTCAGCACGAGCATCTCGGCCCAGCTCAGCGCGGTGAACTCCTCGCGCGCGGCCGAGGTCGACTCGATGGTGTCGCTGACCTCGATGGTCTGCAGGGTGGCGGCCTCGGTGCTCGCCGGTTCGGCGACGGCGGAGGAGATCGCATCGGCCGCGGTGCCGAACAGGCTCGCGGGCACCGACATGCCGAGCGCGAGGGCGGCGGCGAGGGTCATGGCTCCGAGCGAGAGCAGCTTCGATCCGATGCTCGAGCGAGCGGTGCGCTTCGGCGGCTTCTCGCTCGTGAGGGCCTTGATGCGCTTCTGCGGGCTCGGCTTCTTGCGCTTTTCGAGGGGTCGCTCGGCGCCGCGCTCGAGAGCACGACGACCGGACATGACGCTCCTCTTACCCCGGGGATGAGGTCAACTGGGCAATCTTAACGAGGCACCGGGGGTTCGGCCACCCCGTACAGCACAAGCTCAGCTTCCAGCTGTACGGCCAGTTCGGGGTGCGCGGCGAGCACGAGGTCCCGCCCCGGAGCCGCCTCGCCCCGTCCCTTCACGACCGCGCCGGCCTCCCGCGCGATGATCGCGCCGGCGGCGTGGTCCCACGGGCTGAGGGTGCGTTCGTAGAACGCGTTCAGCCGCCCGCAGGCGACGAACGCCAGATCGAGGGATGCGGTGCCCTGTCGCCGGATATCGCGCACCTGGGGCAGAAGCCGGGTCACGATCCCGCCCTGGATGCCGCGCATCACCGAGTCGTAGGCGAACCCGGTACCGATGAGGGCCTGCCCGAACGGCACGGGTCCGGCGACCCGGATCGGTGTGCCGTCGAGGGTCGCCCCGCCGCCGCGCGAAGCCGCGAACAGCTCGCCGCTGGCCGGATTGTGGACGACGCCCACCGCATCCGCCCAGGTCTGGGGGTCGGGTTCACCCTCGACGACCGCGATGCTGACGGCGTAGTGCGGGATGCCGTAGAGGTAGTTCGTGGTGCCGTCGATCGGGTCGACGACCCAGGTGAGGCCGCTGGTGCCGGAGGTGCCGCCGCCCTCCTCGCCGAGGATGCCGTCCTGGGGTCGCGCGGCGGCGAGGCGCTCACGGATGAGGCGCTCGACCTCGCGGTCGGCTTCGGTGACGACGTCGACGATGGTCGACTTGGTGTCGGCGACCTGGACGCCCTCACGGCGACGGCGCGCGGCGAGCTCGCCCGCCTCGCGGGCGATCGAGGTGGCGAGGTCGAGGAGTTCGCTCATGCGCTCAGTCAATCAGGGTGGCGAGTGAGGGATTCGAACCCCCGAATGCAGAGCAGTCTGATTTACAGTCAGATCCCTTTGGCCGCTTGGGTAACTCGCCATGCGCGCGAACGCGCTCGACAATGTTACCCGTCGGCGGCCTCCGTGTATGCCACGGCCGCCGCGGCGACGTTCGCGAGGTAGGTGTCCGAGGAGTTATAGGCCGAGATCGCCGCCCGCCAGCCCTCCTGGGTGTCCATCCCGATCGACGACCGGCAGAGGTAGTTCGCCGCCGCGACCGCGGCGTCGTCGATGTTCTGCGGGTCCTCGACGCCGTCGGCGCCCCCGTCGATGTGCCAGTTGCGCCACGTCTGCGGGATCAGCTGCATCGGACCGACGGCGCGATCGCTCTCCGGGTCGCCGTCGATCTCGCCGTCGTCGCTGTCGGGCACGTGCGCCGTCGTCACGCCGTCGAGGGCGATGCCGAAGATGCCCGGGACGGCGGTGCCGTTCTCATCCAGCGACGACCCGCCGTGTCTGCCGTGGTCGCTCTCGATCTTGCCGACGCCGGCCAGGGTCGACCACGACAATCCGCACTCGGGCATCTGCTGCGCCTTCACCATGGCAGCCCCGGCGTACGCCACGAGCGCGCGAACCGGGATGCCGGTGGCCGCGGCCGTCTGCGCGGCCCATTCCGCATCCACCCGGTTCTGGACCCCGGCGGCCGGGTCGATCGCGGCAGGCGGCGGTGCGGCGGGAGGCGCCCAGGCGGCGGACGCCGGCGCGGGCGGGGTCTCGACGGGCTCGATCGGAGGATTCGGCGACAGCACCACCAGCACGAACGCGATGATCGCGACGAGTCCCATCGCCGCCCCCACCGCCAGGATGGCGACGGTCCTCGGGCTGCGCATCGAACGTGTCTACCATGGCGGCATGGCAGATTCCTCTTTCGATATCGTCAGCAAGGTCGACCCGATGGAGACCCAGAACGCCCTCAGCCAGGCGCAGAAGGAGATCGCCCAGCGCTACGACTTCAAGAACGTCGGAGCCTCGATCGAGTTCAGCGGCGAGAAGATCCTGATGAAGGCGAACGCCGAGGAACGGGTGAAGGCCGTGCTCGAGGTGTTCGAGCAGAAGCTCATCAAGCGCGGAATCTCGCTGCGCTCGCTCGACGCCGGAGCCCCGTTCGCGAGCGGTAAGGAGTACCGCATCGAGGCCGCCATGAAGAACGGCATCGGCAGCGACGACGCCAAGAAGATCGCCAAGATCATCCGCGACGAGGGCCCCAAGAGCGTCAAGAGCCAGATCCAGGGTGACGAGCTGCGGGTGCAGTCCAAGAGCCGCGACGACCTGCAGGCCGTCATCGCGCTGCTGAAAGGCAAAGACCTGGATGTGGCGCTGCAATTCGTGAACATGCGCTGAGCCCCGCGGGTGGCGCCGTACGCCACACTGGGTCCATGCTGCCCCTGCCCGAGCCCGTCGCGATCGCCCTCGGCGTGGTCGCGCTGGTGCTCGACATCGCGATCCGGGTCTTCGCACTGGTGTTCGTGCCGCGCAACCGCCGGCCGCAGACGGCGCTGGCCTGGCTGCTGCTGATCTTCTTCCAGCCCTACGTCGGAATCCTGCTGTTCCTGATGTTCGGCCGGGCACGCCTGCCCCGCAACCGGCGGCGCCGGCAGCGTGAGGTGAACGAGTACATCCTCGAGACCACGGAGGGCTTCGACCGCGTCCAGCGCGACCCGCCCTGGCCGCCGTGGCTCGAGCCGATCGTCGAGCTGAACCGCAAGCTGGGGTCGATGCCCCTCGTCGGCGGCAACACCGCCGAGATGTGGGCCGACAACCAGGCCTCGCTCGACCACATGGTCGCCGAGATCGAGGCGGCCGAGAAGACCATCCACGCCGAGTTCTACATCCTGTCGCTCGACACCACGACACAGCCGTTCTTCGACGCACTGCAGGCGGCGCACGACCGCGGCGTCAAGGTGCGGGTGCTGCTGGACCACCTCGGCAACTTCCCCTACCCCGGGTATCGCCGCACCATCCGGTGGTTGAAGCGGTCGGGAGTGCGCTGGCACCTGATGCTGCCGTTCCAGCCGTGGCGGCTGCTCATCCAGCGGCCCGACCTGCGCAACCACCGCAAGCTGCTCATCATCGACGGCGAGGTCGGCTTCACCGGGTCGCAGAACATCATCGAGCCCCCGTACCAGAAGCGCGGTAACCGGCGACGCGGGTTGCAGTGGAAGGACTACATGGTGCGGTTCGAGGGGCCGGTGGTCGCGGGACTGGACGCGCTGTTCCTCACCGACTGGTACAGCGAGACCGGTGACCTGCTCGAACGCGAGGCGGCACCGGCCCGCAAGACCGGGGACGGCGACATCGACTGCCAGGTGGTGCCGTCCGGTCCGGGGTTCCCCGGCGAGAACAACCTGCGCATGTTCAACTCGCTGGTCTACGCGGCGCAGGAGCGCATCATCCTGGTCAGCCCGTACTTCGTGCCCGACGACTCGATGTTGTACGCGATCACCACGGCGGCCCAGTCGGGGCTCGATGTGCAACTGTTCGTGAGCGCGATCGGCGACCAGTTCTTCGTGTTCCACGCCCAGCGCTCGTACTACGAGCAGCTGCTGCGTGCCGGGGTGCGCATCTTCCGGTACGCCCGGCCGACGATCCTGCACGCGAAGCACTTCACCATCGACGACCAGGTGTCGGTGATCGGGTCATCGAACCTCGACATGCGCTCGTTCACCCTCGACCTCGAGGTGTCGGTGATGGTGCGCGGCGGCACCTTCCTCGAGCAGCTGCGCGCCATCGAGGACGACTACCGCACGCACAGCACCGAGCTCACGCTCGACGAGTGGATGTCGCGGCCCCTGTACCGCCGCATCCTGGATCACGTCGCCCGGCTGACCGCCGCCGTGCAGTAGAACTCGCACCGGGCTCCCCCGTTCTGCAGGAACACTCCGTTCTGCAGGACTCTGCGCGCCGCAAACTCGGCCCGCAGGAGCCGAACTCCTGCACAACAGCGGGACTCCTGCACAACAGCAGGGGGCGCGGACTACCCCCGGGCGACCCGCACCATCTCGTCCCGCGGCACGACCTTGATGCGCGCGCGACCCTCGGGCTCGCCCAGCGCGATCTCGTGCTCGTCGAGCCGGTGCCAGCCGTCGAGGTCGGTGTACTCGATGCCGCGGGACTCGAGGAGTTCGACGACCGCCGACTCCTCGGGGGCGGCGGGGCTCCACCACGAGGCCTGGTCGTTGACCAGGTGCCCGACGGTCTCCATCGCATCCGATTTGGTGTGCCCGATCAGCCCGACCGGCCCGCGCTTGATCCATCCGGTGGCGTAGACGCCCGGCATGACCTCGTCGCCGTCGGTGAGCACCTGGCCCTCGTGGTTCGGGATCACCCCGCGCTTGTCGTCGAACGGGATGCCGTCGAGCGGCGACCCGAAATAGCCGACCGCGCGGTACACGGCCTGCACGTCCACCGAGCGCAGCTCGCCGGTCCCGCGCACGCCGCCGGCGCCATCCGGTTCGGTGCGCTCGTAGCGGAACGAGGCGACCCGGCCGTCGGGACCAGCCACGACCTCCACCGGCTTGGCGTAGAAGTGCAGATGCAGTCGGCGCGACGCCGCGCCGACGGGCCGCTCGCGCCACTGGGTCAGCACCTTGTCGATGACGAAGACCTGCTTGTTGGTGGCGATCGCGTTGCGCGACGCCTCGTCGTAGTCGAAGTCCTCGTCGTGCACGATCATGTCGACATCGCGCAGCTCGCCGAGCTCGCGCAGCTCGAGCGGCGTGAACTTCACCTGCATGGGTCCGCGGCGGCCGAACACGTGCACGTCGGTGACGGGCGACACCTTCAGCACCTGATACACGTTCGCCGGGATCTCGGTCGGCAGCAGATCGTCGGCGTGCTTGGCCAGGATGCGCGCCACATCGAGCGCGACGTTGCCGTTGCCGAGCACGGCGACCGACTGCGCCTCCAGCGGCCACTCGCGCGGGTAGTCGGGGTGCCCGTCGTACCAGCTGACGAAGTCCGCGGCGCCGTAACTGCCCGGCAGCTGGATCCCGGGGATGTCGAGGTCGGCATCCCGGACCGCGCCGGTGGAGAAGATGACGGCGTTGTAGTGCCGCTTGAGGTCATCGAGCGTGATGTCGGTGCCGAAGCGCACGTTGCCGAACATGCGGATGTCGCCGCGGTCGAGCACCTCGCGCAGCGCGGTGATGATGCCCTTGATGCGCGGGTGGTCGGGGGCGACCCCGTAGCGCACCAGGCCGTAGGGGGCGGGCAACTGGTCGAACAGGTCGATGCTGACGTCGAACGAGCGCTCGTGCTTGAGCAGGATGTCGGCGGCGTAGATGCCGGCCGGTCCGGCTCCGACGATGGCCAGGCGGAGCTTGGTCACGGGATTCCTTGTCAGTTGGTGCGCTCGACGATCGCCTCGGCGAACTTCGTCAGGGCCTTCTTCACGGGACCGTCGGGCAGAGGGGCGAGTGCCTCGACGGCGCTGTCGGCCCAGCGCTGGGCCTCGTCGAGGGTATCGCGGGTCACCTGATGGTTCCGCAGGTCGGCGACCGCCGCCGCGAAGTCGTCGTCGCCGGTGGTCACGTCGCGCTCGATGCGCGCCAGCAGCTCGGATGCCTCCGCATCCGCGTGGGCGGCCGCGCGCAGGTAGAGCAGCGGCAGGGTGGGAACCCCGGCGCGGAGATCGGTTCCGGCGGCCTTTCCGGTCTGCTCGATCTCGGCCGACAGGTCGATGACGTCGTCGATCAGCTGGAACGCGACGCCGATGCGTTCCCCGAACAGTTCGACCGGCTGGTGATAGGCGTCGTCGGCGTCGGCGAACACGGCGCCGACGAGGGCTGCCGCGGCGATGAGCGAGCCGGTCTTGTCGGCCAGCACCTGCAGGTAGTGCGTGATCGGATCCTCGTCCTCGCGCGGTCCGATCGTCTCGTGCAGCTGTCCGAGCACGAGCCGCTCGAAGGTGTTCGACTGGATGCTGAGCGCGCGCTCCCCGAGGCCGGCGATCAAGTTGCTGGCCCGGGCGAAGAGCAGATCGCCGGTGAGGATGGCGACCGAGTTGCCCCACACGGCCTGCGCGCTGGGAACCCCGCGCCGCATCTGCGCCTCGTCCATGACGTCGTCGTGGTACAGCGAGGCGAGGTGGGTGATCTCGACCGCTTCGGCCGCGGTGAAGACGTCCGCGTTGTTGCCGGTGCCCAGCTGCGCGGTCAACAGGGTGAGGGTCGGCCGCACGCGCTTGCCGCCGGCTTCGAGCAGGTAGCGGGTGGTGACGTCGGCGAACTCGTCGCCGAATGACATCTCGCGCAGCAGGGCGGCTTCGACCTCGGCGAGGCCCTGCTCGATGGCGTCGGCGAACTGGCGCTCCTCGCTGGAGGCGAAGAGCTTCTCACCGAGCCCGAGCGACGAGCTGAGCGTGTTGCTGCGACGCGACAGCGGTGCGGGGGTCACGACCCCGCCCGCTTCCCCCGGCGTCGCGCCGTCGACGCGCGGATTCCGGCGTCTTCCGGCTTGTGGCCGCGGTGCAGGGCGACGACCCCGGCGCTGAGGTTGCGGTAGGCGACGCGCGTGAACCCGACGCCGCGGATCCACTGGCTGAGCGTGCCCTGGTCGGGCCACTGCTGGATCGATTCGCGCAGGTAGTCGTAGGCGTCGCGGTTCGAGCTGGCCAGGGTCGCCACGACCGGCATCGCCCACTTCATGTATGCCGCATACCCGGCGCGGAATATGGCGCGCGGCGGTTTGCTGAACTCGCAGATGACGAGGCGTCCGCCGGGCTTGAGCACCCGGTACATCTCGGCGAGCGCGACCTTCGGGTGCTCGACGTTGCGCAGCCCGAAGCTGATCGTGACGGCGTCGAACTCGTCGTCGCCGAACGGCAGCTTCTCGGCGTCACCCTCGATGAACTCGATGCGCGGGCGCCGGCGGCGCCCCTCGGCGATCATTCCGGCGGAGAAGTCGAGCGCGACGACGCTCGCCCCCGCGCGGGCCAGCGCGGCCGAAGAGGTGCCGGTGCCGGCCGCGACGTCGAGGATGCGTTCGCCGGCACGCGGGTCGACGGCACGGACGGTCGCCGCCCGCCAGAGGGCCGAGTTGCCGACCGACATGATGGCGTTGGTGCGGTCGTAGTGGCGGGCCACGCCGTCGAACATGCCGGAGACCTCGTCCGGCTGCTTGTCCATCTCGGCCCTGCTCACGACATACCATCCTAGGCTGGTGGGGTGACCGATCCCGCGGGCCTCCGTTTCGATGTGGTGACGGAACGGGTCGACCCGATCGCCTCGCTGCTGCCGTTGCTCGACCGCTTCCGACCCCTGCTGTTCATGCGCCGGGGCGAGGGCATCGCCGGCCTCGGCGAGGCGGCCCGCCTCGAGTTCCGCGGTCCCGACCGCATCCAGCAGGCCGCCGACGCCTGGCGACGGATCGCGGCGGCCGCCACCGTGCGTGACGAGGTCGGCCTGTCGGGCTCGGGGCTCGTCGCGTTCGGAGCGTTCGCCTTCGCCGAGGAGTCCCAGTGCGCGAGCGTGCTCATCGTCCCGCGCGTGGTGGTGGGTCGCCGCGACGGCGTCAGCTGGGTGACGCGCATCGACGGGGCGCCGGATGCGGTGGCCGGCTCGGCGCTCGGCGACGAGTACCGGGTCGTGTTGCACCCCGGCGCGCTCACGCCGGACGGCTATCGGGACGCGGTGGGCACCGCCGTCACGCGCATCCTGTCGGGCGCGCTGGAGAAGGTGGTGCTCGCCCGCGACCTCACGGGCCGGTTGCCGGAGGGCGGCGATGTGCGCCGCGTGCTGGTCGACCTCGCGCTCGGCTACCCGGACACCTGGACGTTCGCAGTCGACGGCCTGCTCGGCTCGAGCCCGGAGACCCTGGTGCGGGTGCACGAGAAGACGGTGACCGCGCGGGTCCTGGCGGGCAGCGCCGGCCGCGGCGCGGACGCCGAGGCCGACGCGGGTGCCGCGCTCACCCTGGCGACCTCGACCAAAGACCTGGATGAGCACCGGTTCGCCGTCGAGAGCGTGCTCGGGGCCCTGCGCCCGCACGTGCGCGGAGTCGCCGCGAGCGAGTTGCCCTTCACTCTCAAGCTGCCGAACCTCTGGCACCTGGCCAGCGACGTCGAGGGGACGCTGAGCGACGGATCGACGGCGCTCGATCTGGCGGCGGCCCTGCACCCGACGGCCGCGGTCGCCGGAACCCCGCGGGATGCCGCCCTCGCCCTGATCGCCGAGCTCGAGCCGTTCGACCGCTGCCGCTACGGCGGCCCGGTCGGCTGGGTGGATGCGAACGGCGACGGCAAGTGGGCGATCGCCCTGCGCGCGGCGGAGGTGGCCGCGGACGGGTCGATCACCGCCTACGCCGGTGCCGGGATCGTCGCGGACTCGGACCCGGAGAAGGAGCTCGCCGAGACGCGGCTGAAGTTCCGCCCGGTGGTGGAAGCCTTCGCGTAGCCCCGGTCTCGATACGCGGCGCTACTCGACCACCGAGTCGGCGAGGCGCTGCTGCTCCGCGGCGACGTCGTAGTCCGCCGCCGGCCACTGCAGATCGAGGCCGGCCAACGCATCCGTCATCAGCGCCTGCACCGCGAGCCGGGCGTACCACTTGTGGTCGGCCGGGATCACGTACCACGGAGCCTGCTCGGTCGACGTGCGCTCCAGGGCGATCTGGTACGCCTCCATGTACGCGGGCCAGAGAGCGCGCTCGTCGAGGTCGCCGGGGTTGTACTTCCAGTGCTTGGCCGGGTCGGCGAGGCGGTCGCTGAGCCGCTGCTTCTGCTCGTCGGGCGAGATGTGCAGCATGACCTTGACCAGGGTGGTTCCGCCCGCGACGAGTTCGTTTTCGAAGTCCCGGATGAGGCCGTAGCGCTCCTCGATCGTCTCGGGGCTCGAGAACCCGCGCACCCGGTGGATCAGTACGTCCTCGTAGTGCGACCGGTCGAACACCCCGATGATGCCGGGCACGGGCAGCTCTCGGCGCACCCGCCAGAGGAAGTCGTGCGCCTTCTCTTCGTCGGTCGGGGCCTTGAAGGCGTGGATGTGCGTGCCCTGCGGGTCGACCGAGCCGACGACGTGCTTCACGATGCCGCCCTTGCCCGCGGTATCCATCGCCTGCAGCACGAGCAACACGCTGCGGGTGTCGCCGAACCGGCCGGCGGCGAACAGGCGCTCCTGCAGGTCGGCGAGCGCGTCGACGCCGGCGGCGAGGGCCTTCTGGCCGGCCTTCTTGTCTCCGCTGAAGCCCGGCGTGGCCGACGTGTCGACCGCAGAGAGGGCGAACCCGGACCCGACGCGCAGCAGTTCCTTCATGCGCTCAGGGTACTCACCGCGCCAGCGGCACCTCGATGAGCACCTGCCCGGCCCCCGGGCTGAGGGCGCCGTCGAGGTCGCCGCGCGTGTCGACCCGGCGGTACTCCCAGCCGTAGGCGGAGGCCAGCGCGGCCAGGTCGACGCTCTGCCTCGTGAGCATGACCCGGTCGAACAGCTCCGCGTCGGCGGTGGCCGCCACCTCGAGTCCGTCGAAGATGGTGCCGCCGCCGTCGTTGCCGACGATGACCTGCATGCGGGGGCGGGGCTCCCCGTCGCCGGCGAGCAGCGACGAGGCGTCGTGCAGCAGGGCGAGGTCGCCGAGCAGCACGCGGGTGATGCCGCCCCGCTGGTCGAGTGGTCCGGAGGGCGTGTCCAGACCCTGCGACGCCAGCGCGATCCCGGTCGCCGTCGCGATGGTGCCGTCGATGCCGGCGAGCCCGCGGTTGGCGTGCACCGGGATGCGTTTGCCGGGCGCGACCCGGTCGAGTTCTCGGATCAGCCGGGACGCTCCCAGCACGAGCCGATCGTGCGGCCAGCTCGCGTTCCACACCGCTTCGACGAGCAGGCGGCGGGTGACCGGCTCGCGCAGGGCAGCGAGCTGCTCGCGCGCCCAGGTCGCCCGTTCGGCGAACTGCGCGGTCTCGGGCCCCGCCCCGATGGCCGGC
>DATMFW010000055.1:0-4656 GCA_035556655.1 Pseudolysinimonas sp. | reverse complement strand
CAGCACTTCATGCTGATCCCCGTGTTCACCGTCGCCGAGAACCTCATGCTCGGCAACGAACCGACGAAGGCGTTCGGCGTTCTCGATCTCGACTCGGCCCGCCGCCGCGTCCGCGAGATCTCGGCCCGCTTCGGGTTCGATGTCGACCCCGACGCCCTCATCGAGGACCTGCCGGTCGGCGTCCAGCAGCGCGTCGAGATCATCAAGGCGCTCGCGCGCGACGCCCGGGTGCTCGTGTTCGACGAGCCGACCGCGGTGCTCACCCCGCAAGAGACCGACGAGTTCATGGCGATCATGCGCCAGCTGCGCGATGAGGGCATCGCGATCGTCTTCATCACCCACAAGCTCCGCGAAGTGCGCGAGGTGGCCGACAAGATCACCGTGATCCGCCTGGGCAAGGTGGTCGGACAGGCCGAGCCGACGGCGAGCAACGCGGAGCTGGCCTCGCTCATGGTCGGCCGCGCCGTGGAACTGACCGTGGACAAGAAGCCGGCGACCCCGGGCGAGGTGGCCCTGCGGGTCAGCGACCTGCACGTGCGCAGCCACACCGGTCTGCCGGTGCTCGACGGCGTCAGCTTCGAGGTCCGGGCCGGTGAGATCCTCGCGATCGCCGGTGTCCAGGGCAACGGACAGACCGAACTGACGGAGGCGCTGCTGGGCATCCAGCCGAGGGTCACCGGCTCGATCACCCTCGACGGCCGGGAGTTGCTCGGCCGCTCGGTGCGCAAGGTGCTGGATGCCGGGGTCGGCTTCGTCCCGGAGGACCGCACCGAGGACGGCCTCATCGCCGGCTTCACGATCGCCGAGAACCTGATGCTCGATCGCTCGAACGGCGAGCCCTTCGTCAAGTGGGGCGCCCTCCAGCTGGCCGATCTGGCCGAGTTCGCGACCGAGAAGCTCGGCGAGTACGACATCCGCGCGCAGGGGATCTCCTCGCACGCCGGCACCCTCTCCGGCGGCAACCAGCAGAAGGTGGTGCTCGCCCGCGAACTGAGTCGCGACCTCCGGGTGCTGGTCGCCTCGCAGCCGACCCGCGGTCTCGACGTCGGGTCGATCGAGTTCGTCCACTCGCAGATCGTGGCGACCCGCGACTCGGGCATCCCGGTCATCGTGGTGTCCACCGAGCTCGACGAGGTGTACGCCCTCGCCGACCGCATCGCCGTGATGTACCACGGCGGCATCATCGGCATCGTCCCGCCGACCACGTCGCGCGAGGTGCTCGGCCAGATGATGGCAGGCGAACTCCCGGCCGGAACGGAGCTCGCGGCATGAACGCCGAACAGATCCCGCCGCAGGACCAGAAGTCGAAGGCGAAGAAAGAGAAGCTGGAGCCCGGACAGGTGCCCGCCGCGCAGCAGGCTCCCGCGGCGCCCGCCGAGAAGGAGCCCTCGCGCTGGGCCCTCGCCGCGAGAGAGATCGCGGGCGGCAACGCCGTCATCTCGATCCTCGCCGTCCTCGTCGCCCTCGTCGTCGGTGCGCTCTTCATCGCGATCTTCAACGAGCAGGTGCAGGCCAAGGCGGCCTACTTCTTCTCGCGTCCCGGCGACACCTTCGCCGCCGCCTGGCACGTCATCGTCGAGGCCTATTCCGCCCTGTTCAGCGGGTCGATCTTCGGGCGCAGCGGCGACCTCGTCCAACGGCTGGCGCCGTTCAGCGAGACGCTGTTCAACGCGACCTCGCTGATCGCCTCGGGACTGGCGGTGGCGCTGGCGTTCCGGGTCGGGCTGTTCAACATCGGCGCGCGCGGTCAGATCATCGTCGCGGTGATCTTCTCGGCGTTCCTGTCGTTCCACTTCCCGCTGCCGGGCCCGCTCGCCCTGGTCGCCGCCATCATCGCCGGCATCATCGGCGGGGCGCTCTGGGGCGGCATCGTCGGGCTGCTGCGCGCGCGCACCGGTGCGCACGAGGTGATCACCACGATCATGCTCAACTACGTCGCCCTCAACCTGCTGATCTTCCTGCTGAAGACCCCCGCGCTGCAGCAGCCCGGTCAGGTGAACCCGAAGTCGCCGCCGATCCCCGGCGACGCGCGCCTCCCCGCGCTGTTCCCCGGCCTCGGCTGGCAGGTGGATGTCGGATTCCTCGTCGTCATCGCCGTCACGTTCGGCGTGTGGTGGCTGCTCAACCGCTCCGCGCTCGGTTTCCAGTTCCGGGCGGTCGGCGAGAACCCCAGCGCCGCACGCACGGCCGGTATCGACGTGAAGAACATCTACCTGTACGCGATGCTCATCTCGGGAGGCCTCGCCGGCCTCGCCGGCGTGCTCTTCCTGCACAGCCCGACCCAGGCGGGCAACGGCCTGTCGCCGACCTTCGATGCCGCGCGGCTCGGGTTCGACGCGATCACCGTCGCGCTGCTCGGCCGGTCCCGCCCGGTGGGCGTGCTGCTCGCCGGCCTGCTGTTCGGTGCGCTCCGCGCCGGCAGCTTCGACATGCGCATCTTCGTGTCGATCGACCTGGTCGGTGTCATCCAGTCGGTCATCGTGCTGCTCATCGCCGCGCCGCCGCTCGTGCGCACCATCTTCCACCTGCCCACGCCCACCGGGTTCAGATTCCGGAGCACGAAGAAGGCGGTGGTGACCAAATGACCGCGACCATCGATGAGGCGCCCGTGACCGCATCCGGGCAGCGCACCCTGAGCCGGGCGGCGATCTGGAAGACGCCCGTCGCCCTGGCGATCGTCACCGTGCTGTTGTCGACGCTGTTCCTGGCGTTCGCGCGCGAGGGCATCAGCCCGTTCGTGCTGGCCAGCCCGACCGACTATTTCGAGCTTCCCAAGCTCGAGGTGCCGGCGACCGTCGCCGGCGTGGTCTTCGTGCTGGTGCTGGTGCTCACCACGGGCGTGTCGGTCTGGTATGCGCTCCGCAGGCGTGCCACGCCGCTCTGGCTGATCATCGCCTTCGCGGTGCTCGCGCTGGCCGCGTTCCTGGTCTGGGCGGCCGCGGGCGCGCGGGTCGGCATCCTGGTTCCCAGCCTGCTGGTCGGCTCGATCAGCCTCGCCACCCCGCTGATCTTCGGTGCGCTCGGAGGCGTGCTGGCCGAACGCGCGGGCGTGGTCAACATCGCCATCGAGGGGCAGCTGCTCGGCGGCGCCTTCGTCTCGGCGATGGTGGCCTCCTCACTGTCGATCCCGCTGGCCGCCGCGCTCGGTGAACCCAACAACAAGGGCGCCGGAGGGGTGATCGCGTCGCTGATCGCGATCGTCGCCGCGGGAATCGCCGGCGTCGGGGTGTCGGCGCTGCTCGCGGTGTTCGGCATCAAGTACATCGTCGACCAGGTCATCGTCGGCGTCGTGCTGAACGTGCTCGTCTCGGGTCTCACCGGCTTCCTCTACAGCGAGCTGCTCTCGCCCAATGAGGCAGTGCTGAACAGCCCGCCGATCATGAGCCGCACGCCGATCCCGATCCTCAGCCAGATCCCGATCCTGGGGCCCGCGCTGTTCAACGGCACGCTGATCACCTACCTCATGTACCTGGCGGTCCCCGCCGTCTGGTTCGCGCTGTACAAGACGCGGTGGG
The DNA here is from genome assembly GCA_035556655.1 of Pseudolysinimonas sp. Taxonomy (GTDB): domain Bacteria; phylum Actinomycetota; class Actinomycetes; order Actinomycetales; family Microbacteriaceae; genus JBDSKH01. Next base: position 1,141 of record DATMFW010000055.1, on the reverse strand, counting down.
GTCTGCGCGTGCGCTCGGTCGGCGAGCACCCGAAGGCCGCGGACACCGTCGGCATCAACGTGAACCGCCGCCGACTCACCACCGTGCTCATTGCCGGCGCGGTCGCCGGCGCCGGCGGTGCGTTCTTCACCCTCGGCTCGTCGGGCGGGTTCACCAAGGAGGTGACCGCGGGGGCCGGCTTCATCGCCCTCGCCGCCGTCATCTTCGGCCGCTGGGATCCGATCCGCGCGACGCTCGCCGCTTTGCTGTTCGGGTTCGCCACGAACCTGCAGTACGTGCTCAGCTCGATCGGGTCTCCGGTGCCGGGCGAGATCATGCGCATGGTGCCCTACATCGCCACCGTGCTCGCCGTCGCCGGTCTGGTCGGCCAGTCGCGTGCTCCGGCTGCCGACGGCAAGCCGTACATCAAGTAGGAGGACCATGCCCGCCGAGCCGATCGACTGGGAGTCGTTGCGCGCCCGCGCGACAGAGGCCCTGTCGCACGCGTACGTCCCGTATTCGAAGTTCCCCGTCGGGGTGGCGGCGATCGCCGACGACGGCCGGGTGCTGACCGGCGCGAACGTCGAGAACGCCTCCTACGGCCTGACGCTGTGCGCGGAATGCTCGCTCGTCTCGGCCTTGCACATGAGCGGGGGCGGCAAGCTCGTCGCCTTCACCTGCGTCGACGGGCACGGCAACGCGCTGATGCCGTGCGGGCGCTGTCGCCAGTTGCTCTTCGAGCACTCGGCGGAGGGCATGTTGCTCGACACCGTGTCGGGCATCAAGACGATCGACGAGGTGATCCCGGACGCCTTCGGGCCGCGCACCCTCGTGGAGTACGCCGAGGGGGACGCCTGATGGTCGAGGCGTTCGATGTCGTCGACCTGATCCGCACCAAGCGCGACGGCGGCACGCTCGCAAGCGACCAGATCTCGTGGCTCATCGACGCCTACACGAGGGGTTACGTCGGCGACGAGCAGATGGCCGCGATGACGATGGCGATCTTCCTGCGCGGAATGCGGCGCGACGAGATCCGCGATCTCACGATGGCGATGATCGCCTCGGGGGAGCGCCTGGATTTCTCCGGCCTGTCCAAGCGCACCACCGACAAGCACTCCACGGGCGGGGTGGGCGACAAGATCACGCTGCCGCTGGCTCCGCT
>DATMFW010000054.1:0-29103 GCA_035556655.1 Pseudolysinimonas sp. | reverse complement strand
GTCGATCGGGAAGGCCGGCTCCTGCAGACCGGTCGCCGTCACCTCGAGCTGGGCGTCGATGCTGTCGGAGAAGATGCTGCCGTCGCACACCGTCGAGGGGCCGTCGCCGGCCGACGGGGCGGGGGTGGAGCAGGCGGTGAGGGTGAGGGCCGCAGCGAGGGCGCATGAGACGGGCGCGAGCTTCGAGACCTTCATGTTGGTGACCCCAGCGGGATTCGAACCCGCGTTACCGCCGTGAGAGGGCGGCGTACTAGGCCACTATACGATGGGGCCGTCACGACAACCCTCCGAGTATGCCACACCCGGCGGAGCCCCTCCAAAAGCGCGGGTCAGCCCTCGTGCACGCTGTTCGGGCCGGGGTTCGGCGCCAGGACCCGCACCGCTCCGGGGACCACCTCGACGTCGATCGGCAGCGGGCCGATGCGTTCCCCGTCGCCGTATGCGACCATTCCCTCAGCCTCGATCCGTACCCGTTGCGCGCGCTCGATCCGCACCCGCGGATCGGTCACGTGAGTGCCCTTGAACACCCGCGGGAAGATGCGCAGGAACGCCGCCCGCCCGAGCGGTTTCACGATCAGCACGTCGAGCAGACCGTCGTCGAGCTTCGCGTCGGGGGTGATTTTCATGCCCCCGCCGAGCGAGATGCTGTTGCCGAGCGACACCAGCACGCCCTGGGTATCGATCACGCGGCCGTCGAGGGTCAGCCGGTACGCGATCGGCTTCAGCTTCGCCAGCTCGATCATCAGCGCGATGATGTAGCGCGACGGACCCTTCGGGTTTCGCATGTTGTTGGCCCGCTCGTTGACGATCGCGTCGAACCCGGCGCTCAGGGCGCAGAGGAACCACCGCTCGGCAGGCTGCCCGGTCGCGTCGTCGGTGAACGAGATGCGCGCGGCGTCGATGGTGCGCGGTCCGTTCTGCAGAGCCGCGGCGAGCGTGGCGATCGCCGCCTCGGTGTCGTCGTGCGGGATCCCCAGGCCACGTGCCATGTCGTTTCCGGTCCCGGACGGGATGATGCCGAGCGGCACCTTCGTGCCGGCGACGAGGTTGGCCCCGAGGTTGACGATGCCGTCCCCGCCGACGACGACCAGCGCATCCGGCTTGGTCTTCACGGCGGCGCGCGCAGAGGCCAGCAGCTCCAGCCAGCTCGGTTCGGTGAGGGACTGCACCTCGTGCCCCTCGGCCCGCAGCGTCTGCACGAGCGCCGGGCCGATGTCGCTCTTGGCCCCGAACGATGCCGACGGGTTGATGGCGACCACGACGCGCTTGGGTCGGCTGCTCGTCCTCGGGCTCACGGGCCCCAGGTTAGTGGTACCCGACAGTGAGAGGCCCGACCTCAGGAGGTGACCTCCTGCATGGCCAGCCGCTCGATCGAGGTCTCGATGTGCTGGCGCATGAGCTCGGATGCGGTGCGGGTGTCGCCGGAGTGCGCGGCGTCGAGAATTCGCTGATGCTCCTCCGACTCCTGTTGCCATACCGGCCAGCGTTCCCACAGGACGCCGACGATCGCCAACGACGTCAGGTCCTGCAGCGCGTCGAGCGAATCGACGACCAGGCTGTTTTCGCACTGGGCGTACATCTCACGGTGGAAGCGCCGTCCCGCGAGCGCGCGCTGGACGAGATCGCCTGCAGCGGCCGCGGCGTCCGCCTCGCGGATCGCCTGGGATGCCGTGGCGTAGGCGGTATCGTCGAGCCGCTCGAGGCTCGCGATCGCCCAGGGCTCGAGCAACGCGCGCTGCTCGTATACGTGCCGGAAGTCGCGCGGCGACAGCTGGCGCACGGTCACTCCGCGGTTCTGCGATGTCGTCAAGAGACCGGACCGTGCGAGCACGATGAACGCTTCGCGCACCGGCGTCTTGGAGACTCCGAGGGCCTCGGCGAGGCGCCGCTCGACGAGGTCCTGGCCGGGACGGAACTGCCCCGACAGGATGGCGGCGCGGATCGCCTCCACGACGAGATCGGTGCGCGTCGTCGACTCCCCCAGCGGGGGGAGCCCGGCTGTGTCCACGGACTCGGTCGGCATGCTCACGTTCTAGCACACATCATGACGGTGGCCGATACCCCACCCGATCATATTGTCAGATGTTGAGATATGGTATACCATTCGATTGCCGGTCTTACCGGCGGTGGCGCCGACGACCGTCGGTGACCGCGGTTCGGATCAACAAGGGAGTTGAATCAGCAATGCAGAGGCACCGAAACACCCGCCGGATGATGCTCGCGCTGGCGGTCGGCGGAGTGATCGCGCTCACGACCGCCTGTTCACCCGCCGCGCCCGTCGACGACAACGACGATGTCGTCATCGCACTCGCGCAGGAGCCGATCTCGCTCGAACCGTGCGACGACATCACCACCAACGTGAACGCGCTCGTTCTCCGCGGCAACGTTCTGCAGCCGCTCACCACCGTCAACTCCACGACCGGCGTCATCGACGGCGTCCTCGCCGAGAGCTGGACGCAGGAGTCCGACCTCGAGTGGACCTTCGACCTCAAGCCCGGAGTCGTGTTCCACGACGGCACCGCATTCGATGCCGAGGCCGCCGTCGCCGCCATCACCCGCGTGTTCGTTCCCGAACTCGCCTGCGGCAACGCGTCCCAGTTCGCCGGCATCGCGATCCAGGCCGCCGCCATCGACGACGACACCATTCGAATCGTCACCGACTCGCCCGACCCGATTCTGCCGGTGCGCATGAGCGCGATCGAGATGACCTCGCCGAACACGCCCGCCGCGGAGAAGACCGCCCTGCCCATCGGGACCGGGCCCTACGTCTTCGCAGACTCCGAGCCCGGCGAGCGGATCGTTCTCGAGCGCTTCGACGACTACTGGGGTGACGCGCCCCAGGTCGCCAGCGTGTCCTTCGTCTGGCGCGAGGACGCCACCGTCCGCGCCTCGATGGTCAAGACCGGCGAGGCCGATCTGACACTCGACGTCGCGCCTCAGGACGCCGACGGCGCCCTGCCGTACACCCGCAACGAGGTGCTCCTGCTGCGGGTCGACCCGTTCGCCGCTCCGCTGAACGATGTCCGGGTGCGCGAGGCGATCGCGCTGGCCATCGACAAGGAGACGATCGTAGGCTCGCTGATGACCGACATCGGCACTCCCACCGATCAGATCGTCTCGCCCCTGGTCAACGGCTACATCCCCGGCTACTCGGGTCCGGGTTACGACCCGGAGCGCGCCGCCGAGCTCATCGCGGAGGCAGCGGCCGACGGTACGCCGGTCGACACCGCCGTGAAGGTCTACAACCGCACGGACCTGTTCCCGAACGAGACCGAGGTCGCCCAGGCGATCGTCCAGCAGATCGGCGCCACCGGACTCGCGATCGAACTCGTGAATCTCGATGCCGGAGCCTGGCGCGAGTACTCCAACGGACCGTTCCCGGACGACCGTGGACCGAGCATCCTCATCGCGGCCCATGACAACATCACGGGTGACGCGGCGTTCTCGTTCCCGAAGTACTTCGCCAGCGACGGCCGCAACAGCGCCCTGTCCGACCGGGACATCGACGCGGCGCTGGCCGAGGCGGTCAACGCGAAGGATGAGGAGCGCGCGAGCCTGTACCAGGACATCGCTCGCACGGTGTACGACGAGATCTTCTACATGGTCTCGATCGCCGAGCTCCAGGGCCTGCTCACGCACTCCGACCGCGTCTCGTACGAGGTCAACGGCCTGACGGCGTTCGAACTCCACGTCGCCGATATCACCTTCAACCGGTAAGTCCGGCGACTGCCTCTCCTCGCGCCCGACGGGGCGCGAGGAGAGGCCCTCCCACCCCACGAGTTCCCACGGAAACGGACAGATGACGACCGAGTCAACGAAAGCCCCCACGCCCTCGGTGATGACCGAGAGCATGCGGGTGACCTTCGAGACGGTGAGTACCGCGACGATCACGACGCAGCTCATGGACCGCGGCATCCGCAATGCGTTCTTGGAGGGGCTCACCCACTCGAACCCCGAGCGGCCCCGACTGGTGGGCCCGGCGTTCACGATGCGGTGCATCCCCGCCCGCGAAGACCTCGACGTGCTTTCGGTGTTCCGCGATTACGATCACCCGCAGCGACTCGCTGTCGAGACGGCACCGCCGGGATCGGTGCTCGTCATCGACGCGCGGCGTCAGACGCGCGCTGCCTCGCTCGGACACATCCTCGCGACCCGCCTGAGGGCCCGCGGCGTCGCCGGACTGGTGACCGACGGCACCGTCCGCGATGTCGTGGGATTCCGCGCGCTGGATCTGCCGACCTTCACGGCCGGCGCGTCACCGACCACGAACCTCGCCCTTCACCACGTGGTGGACATGGATCTGCCGATCGGCTGCGCAGAGGTCGCGGTCTACCCCGGCGACATCATGGTGGGCGACCACGACGGCGTCGTGTGCATCCCTGCGCATCTCGCCGAGGATGTCGCCCGCGATGCCGCCGCACAGGAGCACCTAGAGGACTTCATCCTCGAGCAGATCGAAAGCGGCCGCCCGTTGCGGGGAACCTACCCGGCCGACGCCGCGACGCTCGCCGCCTATGAGGCGAGCACCGGGCGTACGGCGGGCCGGCCGCACTGACCTCGCGCTCTGGGCGTGGCTGCGACCGGCAGCCCGACTCCTCAGCGCCCGGCGAACTCGCGCGCAAGCGCAAGCAGCGCGCCGTGATCGGAGCCCCCGAGCCCACGTGCCTTCGCGGCCGTCATGAGCTGCGCCACGAGACCCGTCACGGGAAGTCCGATCCCGGCCTGTCGCGCCGCCGCGGTCACGATTCCGAGATCCTTGTCGTGCAGCTCGATGCGGAATCCCGGCGTGAAGTCGCCGGCGAGCATCGCGGCCGACTTCACCTCGAGCACCTTGCTGCCGGCGAGTCCGCCCTTGAGCACCTCGAGAGCCGGACCGGCCGGCACGTCGAGCGCCTCGAGCAGCACGATGGCCTCTGCGACGAGCGCGATCGTGCCGCCGACGACGAGCTGGTTGGCAGCCTTGACGGCCTGCCCGGACCCTGCCGGACCGACGTGCACGATGGTGGAGCCCATCGCCCCGAGCACGGGCCGCACCTGCTCGAGTGTCGCGGGGTCGCCTCCGACCATGATCGAGAGCGTGGCGTCGGCCGCGCCCTGGGCGCCTCCGCTGACGGGCGCGTCGAGCATGGCGATACCGGCACGGGCGGCCTCGGCGGCGAGCCGGGTGGCGACCGGCGGGCTGATCGTGCTGCAATCGATGACGATGGAGCCGGTGGCCGCGTTCGCGAAAACGCCGCCGGCCCCGCTGACGACCGCCTCGACATCCGGAGAGTCCGGCAGCATGAGGACGATCACCTGCGCGGCAGACGCGACCTCCGCGATGCTGTCGGCGCGCCGACCCCCGCGTTCGACGAGCTCGGTCAGCGCGGCTTCTGAACGGTTGTAGCCGATGACATCGAACCCCGCGGTCACCAGGTTGGCCGCCATCCGCGACCCCATGATGCCCAGGCCGACGATTCCCACTGTCTGCATGTCATTCCTCCGTTGCCGCGTTTTGCCAGATCGTATTCTGAGATATCAGATGCCATGATACGGTATGTCCACCGCGCACCTGCGGTTCGTCGGCAAGGAGGCTGCATGGACCCCCACTCGCGCCGGTCCGCAACCGGGACCCGCCCGCCCGTCGAGAACGTGCTCGTCACCGTTCCGTACAGCGACAGCGAGATCGACCAGCTCGTCGAGCTGTTCCGTCCGGCGAACGTGATCCGCGCGCGCAAAGACGACGACGAGGCGATAGCGCGCGCGCTCGAGGTGGCCGATCTCGCCGTCATCGAGGGCGACCTCGACTCCCGCTTCCTCTCCGGGTCGCGCCTGCAGTGGGTGCATTGCGACCACTCCGGCCTCAACAAGACCGCTCGCCCGGAAGTGTTCGACAGCGGCATCGTCGTCACCGGCGCCGCCGGGCGCTCCGCTCCGACGCTCGCGCAGCACGTCTTCTACTTCGCGCTCGCGCTGACACACGACGCACCCGGTCTGCTCGAGATGCAGCGACAGAAGCGCTGGCGCGGGCTGTCCGACTACTCCACGCGACTGAGCCTCTGGGGCAAGACCCTCGGCATCATCGGCATGGGCCGCACCGGCGAGGAGGTAGCCAGTCTCGGTCGGGCGTTCGGCATGACCGTGCTCGGCCATCGGCGCAGCGCAGCCGAGCCCGGAGTCCCCGTCGATCGCATGTACTCCGTCGAGAACGGCGACACCATCGACGAGCTGCTCACCGACAGCGACGTCGTCGTCCTGACAGCGAAGCTCACCGATGAGACGCGGCACATGATCGGCGAGGAACAACTGAAGCTGATGAAGCGCTCGGCCTACCTCATCAACATCGCGCGCGGCCCGCTGATCGACGAGGACGCACTGGTCGACGCGCTGGACGGCGGCGTGATCGCGGGCGCCGGGCTCGACGTCTTCGAGCAGGAACCCCTCCCCGAGGACGCACGCATCTGGAGCGCCCGGAACGTGCTGATCACGCCCCACGTCACGCCGGCGATGCCCAACCGCACCCAGCGCTCAATCGACATCGTGACCGAGAACTATCGGCGGTTCCAGAGCGACGAGCCGATGCTCAACCTTCTGACCCCCGCCGACGCGTATTCGCACACGCCCGGCGACGCAACATGATCACCTTCCTCGCGCGCCGCGTGCTCTCGAGCATCGTCGCGCTCGCCGGCGTCATGGTCATCGTCTTCTTCCTGGCGAGGCTGACAGGAAGCCCGGCCAACCTCTACCTGCCCGAGGAGGCCTCGGAGGAGGCGATCCGGCAGTTCAACGAGAACTACGGGCTCAACGACCCGATCTGGGTGCAGTTCGCACGATTCGTCGGTGACACCCTGCGGCTGGACTTCGGCGACTCGATCCGCCAGCAGCGACCCGCGATCGAGGCGGTGCTCGCCGTGTTCCCGCACACCCTGTCGCTCGCGCTCGTCGCGATGATCTGCGCCATCGTGATCTCGGTGGTGCTCGGCTGCCTCGCCGCGTTCTACAGTTTCAAGCTCGTCGACCGACTGATCACGGTGAGTTCGCTGACCACCGCGAGCATCCCCGACTTCTGGTTCGCCCTCGTCGGAATCCTCTTCTTCGCGGTTCAACTCGGCGTGCTCCCGACATCGGGCACGGGCAGCGCGGCATCGTGGATCCTCCCGGTCGCGACGCTCATCCTCGCCCCCGTCGGGGTGCTGACCCAGGTCGTCCGCGGGGCGATGATCGACGCGATGAACTCCGGGTACATCCAGAACGCGCGGGCGCGGGGCTTCGGCCAGAACCGGCTGCTCTTCCGGCACGGGCTCCGCAATGCGGCCCTCCCGATCATCACGGTCGCCGGCGACCGCGCCGTCGGCATGATCAACGGCGCGATCATCGTCGACACCGTCTTCGCCTGGCCGGGCGTCGGCGGGCTCATCGTCCGATCGGTCCTCGACCGGGACTTCGCGGTCATCCAGGCGGGGGTGTTCGTGATCGGCGTCGCCGTCATCCTCTTCAACATCCTCATCGACCTGACCTACGCGCTCGTCGACCCTCGGGTGCGGGTCTCATGAGCACCGGGAAGGACGCCCCCATGCCGAATGCGATCGCCCGGCATCGTCCGGCGAGTGCGCGCTGGCGCCGGCTGCGGCTGCTTCGGAGGTCGCCGTTCACTGCGACGATGGCCATCGTCCTCGCCATCATCGCCCTGACCGCCCTCGTGGTCCCGCCGTTCATCGCCGACGCCGCCGAGCAGCAGAACCTGGCGCTGCGCTTCGTCGAACCGTTCTCGCTCGACCACGGCATCGCCTATCTGCTCGGCGCCGATGCTCTGGGCCGTCCGATGCTGCTGCAGCTGGTCATGGGCGCGCGCACGTCTCTCATGATCGCCGTCTCGGCAGTGGTGCTCGCGGGCCTGATCGGCTACGCGATCGGCATGTTCAGCGCCTACGTCGGCGGCTGGGTCGACGCGGCACTCATGCGCATCGCGGACATCATCCACACCGTCCCGTCCCTGCTGCTGGCGCTCGCCATCCTCTACGTCCTGCAGCCGAGCGTGACCAACCTCATCCTCGTCCTCGTCTTCACCCGCACCCCGATGTACATGCGCGTCGCGCGCGCCCGCACGCTCGAGGTCCGGGAGGGAGTGTTCGTCGAGGCCGCTCGCGCGATCGGGTCCCGTCGATCGCGGATCATCCTCCACGACATCCGCCCTCTCGTGACCCCGACGATCCTGACCGTCGCGATGCTCGAGATCGCGACGGTCATCCTCACCGCGGCAGGCCTGAGCTTCCTCGGAATCGGGCTGCAACGGCCCGATGTCGACTGGGGGATGATGGTGGCCGACGGCCGCGGTTACCTGAGCTCCGCCTGGTGGGTCACCGTGTTCCCGGGCGTCGCCGTCGTCATCACGGCGCTGGCGGCGAACGTGCTCTCCAACTGGCTGCGCGCGATCGAGGACCCGACGCAGAGCCACCTCTTCGCGAAGCCACTCCCGGCAGAGGCGCCGGCACCGACCTCGAGCGCGAACCTGGGGAGCCTGTCATGAATCCGACGGCATCGCTCGACCAACAGCCCCTGCTCGACATCGCGAACCTCACGGTGACCTTCCCTTCCGAGCACGGCCCCGTCCGAGCCGTACGTGGTGTCAACCTGCGGCTGCGCGGCGGCGAGAGCCTTGCGATCCTGGGCGAGAGCGGATCGGGCAAGAGCGTGACCGGCAAGGCCGCGCTCGGGCTCATCGGCTCCCGCGTCCGCCTCACTGGCTCGATCCGGTTCGAGGGCGACGAGATCGTCGGCGCGGACGAGAATCGCCTGCGAGCGCTGCGCGGCCGCGGCATCGCGATGGTCTTCCAGGACTCCCTCGACAGCCTCAACCCGGTGTACACCGTCGGCTCGCAACTGGAGGAGATCCTGCGAGTCCGCATGGGCCGATCGCGCTCGGACGCTCGCCGCGAGGCGATAGCGCTGCTCGAGCAGGTGGGGATCACCTCGCCCGAGACGCGGTTGCACCACTACCCCCACCAGTTCTCCGGCGGCATGCGCCAGCGGGTGTGCATCGCGATGGCGATCGCGCTGCGCCCTCGGGTGCTCATCGCGGATGAGCCGACGACGGCACTCGACGTCACGGTGCAGGCCGGCATCCTGCGACTGCTCAAACGCCTCCAGCGCGAGACCGGCATGGCGCTCATCTTCGTCACCCACGACCTCAATGTCGCGCGGCTGGTCGCCGACCGGGTCGCAGTGATGTACGCCGGCCGCGTGGTCGAGACGGGCCCGATCGACGAGGTATACCGCCGCCCCGCGCACCCTTACAGCCGAGCCCTCATGCACTCGCATCCGAGCGCGGCCACCAGTTGGTCTGAGCTGCATCCCATCCCGGGCAACGGACCGTCGAAGTCCGTGGTCGTGGCGGGCTGCTCGTTCCATCCGCGCTGCCCCGTGGCGACAGAGCGCTGCGCGAGCGAGGACCCCCCGATGCTGGCCGTGGAACCGGGACGCTCCAGCGCCTGCCACTACGCCGAGGAGGTGCTCCGTGGCGAGCGTTGAGTCCGATCCGATCCTCGTCGTCTCCGACCTGCGACAAGAGTTCGTCGTGACCCGGGGCCTGCGGCGCACGCGGTTCGCCGCCGTCGATGGGGTGAGCTTCTCGATCTCGTCCGGCGAGTCGCTCGCGATCGTCGGCGAATCCGGATCAGGCAAGTCGACGCTCGCGCGCGCGATCCTGCGGCTGGTGGAGCCGACATCCGGCTCGGTCAGCTACCGGGGCCGCGACCTGCTGGCGCTCAATGCCGCACAGATGCGCGCCGCACGCCGCGACCTGCAGATGATCTTCCAGGACCCGTACGCCTCGCTCCACCCGCGCCGCACGGTGGCCGACATCATCTCCGAGCCGTGGAGGGTGCATCCGGGGATTCTCCCGCGCACGGAGTGGGATGCCCGCGTGCTGGAGCTCCTGCACCAGGTGGGCCTGCCGCCGAGTTACGCCGCGCAGTTCCCCGGGCCGTTGTCCGGCGGCGAGCGCCAGCGGGTCGCGATCGCGCGGGCGCTCGCCCTCAGTCCGGAGGTGCTCGTCCTGGACGAGCCCGTCTCGGCGCTCGATGTCTCGATCCAGGCACAGGTGATCCGGGTCCTCATGTCGCTGCAGCAGGAACTGGGCTTGGCGTACGTCTTCATCTCGCACGACCTGTCGCTCGTGCGGCTCATCGCCGACCGGGTCGCCGTCATGAGCAAGGGCCGGTTCGTCGAGGTCGGCGATGTCGAAGACGTGTACACCGCACCGCAGCACCCCTATACGCAAGCCCTGCTCGGCGCGGACCCCGCCCTCATGGATTCTCTCGACGGGGACGACCCGGGCGATATCGCCCCAGAACTGCGAGAGCGAGGAACCCCGTGAAGATCACGAATGTCGAGCCCCTTGTCGTCGGCGCCGGCTGGAGGTCGTGGATCTTCGTCAAGATCCAGACCGACGATGGCCTGACCGGCTGGGGCGAATGCTCGGACGCCCGCGGCCCCGAGGGCATCGCCGGGACGATACGCGACCTCGCACCGGTGATTCTGGGCCAGGACCCGCAGGCGTACGAAGCCCGGTTCGCCGACATGGCACGCTCGCTCCGTTCGAGCACCGGCGGAATCGCCGCCAAGGCGATGGCCGGCATCGAAGGTGCGCTGCTCGACATCGCCGGGCAGGCCCTCGGAGTCTCGGTGACCCGCCTGCTAGGCGGACCGACCCGTGATCGTATCCGGCTCTACTGGTCCCACTGTGGCTCACCGCGGGTCCGCCGCCTGCACGAGGTCGTGGGAGCCGACCCGATCGAGACCTGGGACGATGTCACGGCGCTCGGCAAAGAGGTCGTCGCGCGTGGTTACACAGCCCTGAAGACGAATATCCTCATGCCCGGCCAGGGCGCCACGTGGTACAGCGGGTTCGACGGATCGATGAGCGCCGACGACGAGTGGGTGTCGAACAAGACACTCGCGCACATCGAAACGCTGGTCGGCACACTCCGCGACGCCGTCGGTCCGGATGTCGATCTCAACCTCGATCTCAACTTCCATTTCAAGCCGGAGGCCTGCATCCGCATCGCCCAGGCGCTCGAGCCTTACCGCCTGCAGTGGCTCGAGATCGACAATCCGGACCCCGACGCCCTGGTCCGAATCGGGGACGCGACCCGCACTCGCATCTGCACCGGCGAGACCCTCATCCACACCCGCGGCTACCTGCCGTACTTGCAGAAGCATGCCGCAGACGTGTTCATGATCGACGTTCCGTGGAACGGGGTCGCCCAAGCCAAGAAGGTCGCGGACCTCGCCGGTGTCTTCCAGCACAACGTCGCGCCGCATAACCAGGCCAGCCACCTCGCCACGTTCATGAGCGCGGCCTTGTGCGGGGTCCTCACCAATGTGCGGATCATGGAGACAGATGTCGATGACGTGCTCTGGAAAGACCAGTTGACGACCGCCGTGCCCGACATCGTCGACGGCTACATGGCTATTCCCGATGCGCCCGGCTGGGGCATCGCCATCAACGAGGACGTCGCGCGGGAGCACCCCTGGACCGACCTGAACCGCTCGATGGCCAAGAACCTGCCGCCGTCGAAGAGTTTCTGAGCGCGACGCTCACCTGCGAAACCGCGTACGACGCAGCAGCTGCGCGTTGAGCGCGACCACGATCGTCGACACCGACATGACGGCGGCACCGACAGCCGGCGGCATGAGGAACCCGACGCCGGCGAGCACCCCGGCCGCGACCGGCAGCCCGATCGCGTTGTACCCGGTCGCCCAGGCCAGGTTCTGCAGCATCGTGCGGTAGCTCGCCCGGCTGAGGGTCACGGTGTCGGCGACCCCGCGCGGATCGCTCGACGCCAGCACCACCCCCGCGGATTCGATGGCCACGTCGGTGCCGGCACCGATCGCGATCCCGAGGTCGGCTTGCGCAAGCGCCGGGGCGTCGTTGATGCCGTCGCCGACCATGGCGACGCGCTTCGCTCCCTCCTGCTGCAGGCGCGCCACGACCGCCGACTTCTCGCCCGGCAGCACCTCGGCGAACACCTCGGTGATGCCGAGTGTCTTCGCCACCACCTCGGCCACGTCATGCGAATCGCCGGTCAGCATCGCCACCCGGATGCCGCGGTCGCGCAGCAGCGCCACCGCCTCTTCGGACTCGGGCCGCACCACATCCCGCAGCGCGAACAGTCCGAGCGCGCGATCGCCCTCGAGCAGATGGACCACCGTCGATCCCGCGGAGTCCCGCGCCGCACGCACCAGGGCGGGGTCGAGCTTGACGCCGCGCTCGGTCACCAGGCGAGCACTCGCCACGGTGAGCGAGCGACCGCCGACCTCGGCCGCAGCCCCGCGCCCGGCGAGCGCCTCGAAGCCACGGGCGCCGGGAACGCGCACTCCACGCTCCGCGGCGTGCGCGACGATGGCGCGGGCGATCGGATGCTCGGACGGGCTCTCGACGGCCGCCGCGAGTGCGAGCACCTCGTCCTCGTCCTCTCCCGGAGCAACCACGACGCTGCCGACACCCTGGCGACCTTCGGTGAGGGTGCCGGTCTTGTCGAACAGCACGACATCGACATCCCGCGCCTGCTCGAGCGCGGCACGGCTGCGCACCAGGATCCCGCGGCGAGCGCCGATCGCCGTGGAGAGCTGGGCGACCAGCGGGATCGCCAGCCCGAGGGCATGCGGGCAGGCGATCACCAGCACCGTGACGACGCGCTCCAGAACGAACGCGGGATCGCCGGGCTTCAGCACGAGCCAGACGACGAGCGTGACGATCGCCGCGGCGAGCGCGACGTAGAACAGCACGGCAGCGGCGCGGTCGGCGAGCAGCTGGGCGGCGCCCTTGCTCGACTGCGCGTCGGCGACCAGCTTCATGACGCCCGCGACCGCGGTGTCCCCACCCACGCGGGTGACCTCGACGGTGAGTGCCCCCGAGGCGTTGATGCTGCCGCCGACGACCTCGTCGCCGGGGCTCTTCGCGACCGCCGCGGACTCGCCGGTGAGGAGGGACTCATCGACCTCGGAGGACCCGTCGACGACCCGGCCGTCGACGGGGACCGCGGCACCGGGGCGCACCAGCACCCGGTCGCCGACCCGCAGCTCGGCGACCTTCATCGTCATACGGTGATCGCCGTGCAGCACCTCGGCCTCGTCGGGGATCAGCTTCGCCAGCTCGCCGAGGGCGTTCTGGGCGCCCATGACGGCGCTCATCTCGATCCAGTGCCCGAGCAGCATGATCGTGGTGAGGGTGGCGAGCTCCCACCAGAAGTCCATGCCGGCCAGTCCGAGCGTGACCGCGAGCGAGTAGCCGAAGGCCACGACGAGGGCGAGCGAGACGAGCGTCATCATGCCGGGGCTCTTCGCCCGCAGCTCGCTGACCGCACCGCGCAGGAACACCCGGCCGCCGATGAGGAAGATCAGCACGCCGAAGACGACGGGGATGAATGCGCTGCCCGGGAACCGCGGACCGGACAGCCCCAGGATGTCCTGTAGGCCTTCCGAGAACACCAGCGTGGGGATGGTGAGCACGAGGGTCACCCAGAACAGGCGGCGGAACACGGCGGGGTCGTGGTGGGAGTGGTCGGCGTGGTCGTGGTGGTCGTGCGGTCTCGACACGCCCTCCGGGCTACTCGACCCGCTCTCGTGGTGGTTGCTCGACCCGCTCATGCGCGGTTGTTCTGCAGTTCGTAGACGTTCAGCAATTCGGCGACCGCCGCATCCCGCCGCGCGCCGCCGGAGTCGAACATCTCGCTGACGTGCGTGCGCAGGTGGTTCTCGACCAGCAGCTTGTTCAGGCTGCGCAGCGACTTCTGGATCGCGAGGGTCTGCGTGATGATGTCGACGCAGTACTCCTCGTTCTCGATCATCTTCTCGACGCCGCGCAACTGACCCTGCAGGATGCGCGAACGATGCAGCGCCCGCTTCTTCAGATCGTCGATCATGCTCGCCATCGTACATACCCCCAGGGGGTAATGCTGGGCGTAGGGTCGCAGACATGAAGGTCACCAAATACGAGCACGCGACCCTCCTGCTGTCGATCGGGGACGACTCGCTGGTCATCGACCCCGGCGTGTTCCTCTCGGCCGTCGACTTCGGCAACGTCGCCGCCATCGTCATCACGCACGAGCACGGCGACCACTGGACCCCCGAGCAACTCGGCCGCATCCTCGACAAGAACCCCGACGCCGTAATCTACGGTCCCGCCGGGGTGAAGACCGCCGCATCCGGATTCGAGGTGCACGAGGTCAAGCAGGGCGACACCGTCGAAGCCGGCCCCTTCACGCTGCGCTTCTTCGGCGAGAAGCACAACGTCATCCACGAGAGCATCCCCGTCATCGACAACGTGGGGGTGCTGGTCAACGACGAGCTCTACTACCCGGGTGATTCCTACACAGTGCCGGATGCGGAGGTCGGCACGCTCGCCGCTCCCGTCGGTGCGCCCTGGCTGAAGATCGGCGAGGCCATGGACTTCGTGCTCGCCGTCAAGCCGAAGCGCGCGTTCTACGCGCACGACATGACCCTCTCGGCGGCCGGCAAGAACAGCGGCGCCGAGCGTCTGCAATGGGCGACCGAGCAGAACGGCGGCGTCTTCACCGTGCTCGAGGTGGGCGAGTCGCTCGACATCTGAGCGACATCGCGGCTACGGCTTCGCGCGCACGGCGCGGATGACCAGCTGCGCCACGACGATCAGGATGAAGATCGCGAACAGGATCACCGCCAGCCGCGGGGGCAGCAGGAACGCCAGGGCCACTCCCCCGAAGCTCGCCGCAACGGCCGAGACGCCGGCGATCAGCCCGTCGCCCAGCCGCACCAGCCCGGCGCGCGTGTTCGCGATCGAACCGGTGACCGAGGTCGGGATCATCGCCAGCAGCGACGTCCCCTTCGCCAGCAGGTCCCCCAGCCCGAAGAACGCGATCAGAACGGGCACCAGGATCACCCCGCCGCCGATCCCGAACAGCCCGGACGCGATGCCCATCACGACCCCGAGCAGCACCAGCGCGACGACGACTCCGACGCCGAGTTCGAGGGCTGTCCCGCGAGCAGGCACCTCGAAGAACAACCGCACCGCCACCAGCACCAGCAGCCCGATGAACAGCCAGCGCAGCCAGCCGAGCGACAGAGTGCGCAACAGCCTGGTACCGATGAGCGAGCCGCCGACCCCGCCGGCGGCCACGATCAGGCCGGCCACGACATCCACCTCGCCCTGAACCGCGTACTGGATGCTGCCCGCGATCGCGCTCGGAACGATCGCCACGAGCGACGTGGCCGCCGCGCGACGCTGATCCATGCCGGCGAACCACATCAGCAGCGGCACCATGATGATGCCGCCGCCGACGCCGAACGCGCCGGAGAGCAGACCGCCCATGAGGCCGACGACGACGAGGGCGATCACGCGGCGCAGCGGATAGCCGTTCATTGCTGGGGTACCTGGACTCGAACCAAGAACAACTGAACCAGAATCAGCCGTGTTGCCAATTACACCATACCCCAAGGAAAACCCCTGGTCAGGGGCCGGTTTCCTGGTGACCCGCGGATCCGTGGATCACGGCGGGCCGCCGTCCAGCATACGGCAGTTCGCCGAGGGTCTCGACACGGGGCACTACTCGACGTGCGTGACGTGCGAGCGGAACCCGGTGCCCTCCTCGCCGATCCAGCCCCGGGACCGCGCGAACCCGAGCATCGCCTCGAACCCGGACTGCCACTCCTCGTCGTCCTCCTCGCGCTCGGCCATCACCGCGCGGATCCACGGGATCGAGACGTACACGTCGCCGTCGCCGATGGTGCGGCCGGCGCCGGCGAGCGTGAGCGCCTCGGCCAGGTCGACACCCTCGGCCAGCTCGACGTGGAAGTCGTCGAACACCCGCACGTCGCGCAACGTGACCCCGGATTCCCTGATGTCGATGATCATGCCGCCATGCTGCCAGGGGCCGCGGAGCCCGTCGGGCCGACCCGCCGCCTGCCGCTACGGTGGAGGCGTGACGCACGACCGGGCCCGTGGCATCCCCGTGCTCGTGCTCCTCATCCCGGCCGCTCTGGGCGCCGCCGGCATGGCCGTGCTCTTCGCGCGTGCGCTGTTCGAGATCCCGGCCACCGCATCCTTCTTCGTCACCTACCCGGGGGATTCCACCCCCTGGCCGGACGCGCCGGTCGGCTTCCCCGCATGGCTCGGCTGGACGCACTTCCTCAACGGGTTCTTCCTACTGTTCATCGTGCGATCGGGGTTGCTCGTGCGCGGCGGGCGACGGCCTCCCGCGTTCGTGACCCGCCGTGCGCCGGGCGCGAAGCGACTCGGGGTGCACACCTGGTGGCATCTCGTCGTCGACGTCCTCTGGGTCGCCAACGGGCTCGTGTACCTCGTGCTGCTGATCCTCTCCGGCCACTGGATGCGCCTGGTCCCGGCGTCGTGGGACGTCGTGCCGAACGCGATCTCCGCCGGCTTGCAGTACCTGTCGCTGGACTGGCCCGCACACGACGGCTGGGCGCATTACAACGCGCTGCAGCTTCTGCTCTACGGGTTCACCGTCTTCGTCGCAGCCCCCGCCGCCGTCGTCGCGGGGCTGCGGCTCTCGCCGGTCTGGCCCACGCGGCTCACACGCGCCACCGGCGTGCTCGGCGACCGGTTCGCCCGGAGCGTGCACTGGCTCACCGCGGTCTACTTCATCGCCTTCACCGTCGTGCACGTGGCGCTCGTGCTGCTGACCGGGGTCCTGGCGAACCTCGACCACATGTACGCCGGGCGCGACGACGAGACCTGGATCGGCGCCGTCGTGTTCGCCGCCTCGATCGTCGTCACCGTCGTCGCCGCCCTGCTGCTGCGCCCCCGCGCCCAGACCCGCATCGCCGAGCTCGCCGGCAACGACGTGCGCCGGATGCCGGCCGACTAGCCCGGATCAGGCCGTGACCACGGCGAGCGCCATAGCCCCCGCGAGGGCCAGAGCGATGCCGGCGCCCTGCCACACGGTCACCCGTTCGCGCAGGACCGCGATCGCCAGCAGTACCGTCCCCAGCGGATAGAGCGAGTTCAGCACCGCCATGACGGCGAGATCTCCCAGGTGCAGCCCGATGACGAGCATGATGTTCCCCGCCACCAGCAGCGCGCCCGCTCCCAGAGCCAGCACCATCCCGCGCCGGTCCCGCAGCCCCGCGAGCTCGGTCGGGCCGTTGCGCACCCGGCGCAGGGCGAGCGCACCCGCGAACAACAAGCCCCCGACGATCAGGTCGACCAGCAGCGGCGCCAGCCCCGAGTCCTCGGGGGTGGCATCGATGGCGATGAGGTACCCCGCAAACGCGACCCCCGAGATGACCGCGTACCCGAGCGCGCGTGCGCTCGGCGCGCGTACCTCCCCGGATCCGGGGGTCGCCGCCAGCAGGATCCCCGCGATCACCACGACCACCAGCGCCGCATACCCCAGGGGGCCGAACCGCTCCCCCAGCAGGATGCCGACGACCGCCGGCAGCACGGCGTAGATCGCTGCCACCACCGGCGATAGCACGCTCATCGGGCCGACGGCGAGACACGCGTAGAGAGTGAGCGTGCCGATCGACCCGCCCACGCCCGCGACAGCGCCGAGCACCACCGCATCCGCCGACCAGACGGGCTGCTCGATGATCACCGCGACGGTCGTGACTGCGACCGCCACCGCGCAGCCGACGAAGCTGGCCAGCAGCGCCGTCACGCGGCGAGCGGCCAGTCCGCCGAGGAAGTCCGAGGCGCCGTACACGACGGCGCTGACGAACCCGAGGACGGCGACCATACCGGCTACGCGACCTGGCGCGCCCGCCGCGCGACCCGGAACGCCACCGCGACCAGCACGACGGCGACGAGACCCGTGGCGGCGAGACCCAGGCCCTCGTAGCCGAGCGCCGCGAGCGCCGGTCCGGCCAGCGCCCCGCCGACGGCACCGGCGGCGCTCATCGTCAGATCGGCGCGGCCCTGGGTCACCGTGCGGCGCAGGGGATCGGCGGACTCCGCGATCAGGGACGAGCCGGCGACGGTGGCCGCGCTCCAGCCGAGACCGAGCAGGATCAGCGCCACCACCACCACGGCGTTGTCCTCGGCACCGAAATGCACGAGCACCAGCGCGGCCAGCAGGATCACCTGCCCCACGACGATCACCGGCTCGCGGCCCACCCGGTCCGACAGCCAGCCGAACACCGGCGACAGGGCGAACATGCCGGCGACGTGCAGGCTGATCGTCAGCCCCACGATCTCGAGGGTCGCGCCGTGATCGGCCAGGTGCACCGGCGTCATCGACATGATGCCGACCATCGTGGCGTGGCTGAGCGCCAGGGCGATCAGCCCCGTCGCCACCCCGTTGCGGTCGGCGTGCGGGACGTCCACGACGGCGCCGGCATCCAGCGGGCGCTCGCGCGTGATGCGCTCCGCGAGCTTCAGCGGGTCGGGGCGGAGGAAGAAGAAATAGATCCCCGCCGCCATCGCCTGCGCCGCGATCGTGAACAGGAACGGGCCGGCCAGCGACGGCAGGCCGAGGGCGCGTCCGAGCGCGTCACCGGGGCCGATGAGGTTCGGTCCCAGCACCGCTCCGACCGTCGTCGCCCACACCACGAAGGCCAGGTCGCGCCCGCGTGTCCCCGGTTCGGACAGGTCGGTGGCCGCGAACCGCGACTGCAGATTGACGGCGGTGCCGACCCCGACCAGCACCAGGCCGGCGAGCAGCAGCGGAACGCTGACCAGCACGGCGGCGATGATGCCGACCACGCCCCCGGCGGCCGCGACCAGGGCCCCCGTCGCCAGAGAGGGGGCGCGGCCCGCGCGCTGGGCCAGGCGAGCCAGCGGGATCGCCGCCAGCGCGGCGCCGACGGTGGTGCCCGTCGCGGCCATCCCCGATAGGGCCTCCGAGCCCGAGACCTGCGTCACCAGCAGCGCGCCGGCCGAGAACGTGCCCCCCATGCCCACCCCGGCGAGCGCCTGCCCCGCGATGAGGACGAACTGGCCGCGGCGGTGGATGCGGCGGACGTCCACGTCCGCCAGGGTCATGAGCCGTCGCGACGGCGCGCGGGGTTCGACAGAGTGCCGATGCCCTCGATCGTGATGTCCACGGTCTGGCCGTCGACGAATCCGCCCAGCCCCGACGGCGTGCCGGTCATGATGATGTCCCCCGGCAGCAGGGTCCAGACGTCGGAGATGTAGGCGATGAGGTCCGGGATCTGATGGATCAGGTCCCGCGTATTGCCCTGACGACGGGCCTCGCCGTCGACGGTGCTCGAGATCTCGAGGTTCGTCGGGTCGAGCTCGGTCTCGATCCAGGGGCCGATCGGGGCGAACGTGTCGTACCCCTTGGCCCGGGCCCACTGGCCGTCGGCGAACATCTGGTCGCGGGCGCTGACATCGTTGCCCGCGGTGTAGCCGAACACGTAGTCGGCCCAGTGTTCCTTCTTCACCTGCTTCGCGATCCGCCCGATGACGACGACCAGTTCGCTCTCGTGCGTGATGCGCCCCTCGACCGGCGGGATCTGGATCGCGTCGCCGGGGCCGATCACGGCGGTGTTCGGCTTCAGGAAGATGAGCGGATTCTCGGGCGCGTCGACGTTGGCCGCCATGTCGGCGCGGTGGTCGGCGTAGTTGAGGCCGACGCAGACGACCTTCGAACGCGGGATCACGGGGGCGAGCAGCTTCGCGTCGGCGAGGGGGATGCGCTCGCCCGTGGTGTCGAACCCCTGGAACATCGGATCCCCTGCCAGGACGACGAGCTCCTCGTCGTCGACGATGCCGAACCGGGGGTCTGCTCCCTCAACACTGAAGCGCGCGATCTTCACTGTGTCAGCCTAGGGCGCCGCCGCTCCTGCGGCGCCCACGCTCCACCGCACGACGCTGTCGCACGGCTCCGCAGGTCAGCCCAGGCCGCCGCCGCTCCTGCGGCGCCCACGCTCCAGTCGCTCGTGCCGGTACCGTCGTGGCATGGATCTGCTCTGGCACGGGCCGGAGGACCCCGCAGCGACACTCGTGCTCGCGCACGGGGCCGGCGCGGCGATGGACTCCGCCTGGATGGACCGCATCTGCGCGCTGCTCGCCGACCGCGGCATCCGCACCGCCCGCTTCGAGTTCTCGTACATGGCCGCCCGTCGCGAGGGCCGACGACCCCCTGCCCCGAAGGCCGAACTCTCCATGGGCGAATACGAGGATGCGGTGGCCGCCGTCGTCGCGCACGCGGGCTCGCCGGTGCTGATCGGCGGCAAGTCGTACGGAGGCCGGGTCGCCAGCCTGGTCGCGGACGACCTCGACGACGTCGACGGGCTGGTGTGCCTCGCCTACCCCTTCCACCCGCCGTCGAAGCCCGACGCCCTGCGCACGGCGCACCTGCGCGAGCTCCGCACGCCGACCCTCATCTGCCAGGGCACCCGCGACCCGTTCGGCACCGCCGACGAGGTCCCCGGGTTCGGGCTCTCACCCGCGATCACCGTGGCCTGGTTCGACGGCGCGCACGACATCCAGCCGCTCGGCCGCCTCGCTGCGGTGGCGGATGCCGTGGCCGGCTTCGCGCGCACCGTCCCCCGAACCTGAGCGTGCGCTCGTCGACACCTTCATGAGTTCCAACTAGGCAGAAGCGCACTCTCGATGGGAGCCGGGTGCCGGTAGCCGCGCTCGGTGAGTCTGCGGAGGATGCGCGCCACCGCCGGCATCGCGTGGGGGAACAGGTCGCGAGCCCGGATGTGCGTGATCAGCCACCCCGCGTCGGCCAGCAGTTCGTGCCGTTCCAGGTCCGCCGCGCGCTGCGCCGGATCATCGTGCCAGGCACCGTCGTACTCGGCGCAGACCTTCTGCGCCGGCCACGAGAGATCTGGCGCCGCAGTTCGCCCCGAGCCGACATCGACCGCCTCATTCAACCGCGGTTCGGGGAGTCCGCAGCGCAGCACAGCCAACCTCAGCAGCGACTCGGGCCGTGACCACGCACCCGGTCGCACCTCGCATAGCGCCTGGCGCAGGGCTCGAGAGCCCCGGCGCTGCCGTCTCGCGACGTCGACGAGCTCGTCGAGGGAGGCGAGAGCGGGATGGCCCCGGCGCTCGGTCACGATGCGGTCGGCGACGGCGACCAGGTCGTGCACCGCGAGCAATGCGCCGAGCGAGGCCCAGGTGCGTGCCGGATCGAGCACCGGAAGTCCGCCGCGGATGAGCGCCGCACCCGAACTTCGGCGGCTGCCGACCACGCCGGGACGTCGCATCGCACGATCACGCGACAGGGTCGACACCCACATGCGCGAGTCGCGCTGCCAGCGACGCGGAAGCGGCATCCCCCAGATCTGTGCGGCCGTGGGCCCGGTGAACGCCTGGCCGTCGCCGAGAACGGCCGCCAGCGCCTCGACGCTGCGGCCACCCGCGGGAACGCGCGCGCCGCGCACCGGGGCGTCGAGGTCGTTCGCGTCGAGCCTGCGCGAGGGCACCCCCACCGCCCGCGCGTCACCGACCCGGAACCCGCGGCCCCGGAACTGCTCGGGCAGGGGCTTTCGTCGCGTCATCCCACCACTCTGCGCGCGGAGCAACCTCGCGCCTTCGCCCCAGCCCCATCTGAGAGTGCGGTCGTGACTAGTGCCCCTGGGGGCGACTAGTCACAAGCGCACGCTCGGGGACGACCGGCTACGCGTCGAGGCGCAGCATCCAGCCGTGGCGGTCCTCGACGCGGCCGTACTGGATGCCCGTGAGCTCCTCGCGCAGCGACATCGCGACCCGGTCCTCCAGGGCGACGTCGGGCATCCGGATCTCGGTCTCCGCGTTGCGCAGCACCGCGATCGGCGTGATGACCGCCGCGGTCCCGCAGGCGAACGCCTCGACGATCTCACCGGATGCGGCACCCTCCTGCCACTCGGCCAGCGACACCCGGCGCTGCTCGACGGTGTAGCCGCGGTCCTTGGCCAGCTGCAGGATCGACGCGAGCGTGATCCCCTCGAGGATCGAGTCGCTCTCGGGCGTGATGATGCGCTTGTCCCGGGTGAGCAGCACGACGTTCATGCCGCCGAGCTCTTCGAGGTACTTGCCCTCCTCGGCGTCGAGGAACAGCACCTGCTGGCACCCGTTCTCGTAGGCCTCGGCCTGCGCGGCGAGAGACGATGCGTAGTTGCCGCCGGTCTTCGCCTGGCCCATGCCGCCGTGCCCGGCCCGGGTGAACCTCGTCGACAGCCAGATCTCCAGCGGCGTGATGCCCCCGCTGAAGTACGCGCCGGCGGGCGAGGCGATCAGGTAGTAGTTGACCTTCGCCGCGGGGCGCACCCCGAGGAAGGCCTCCTTGGCGAACATGAACGGACGCAGGTAGAGCGAGGTCTCGTCCTGGGTGGGCACCCACTCGGCGTCGACTGCGATCAGCCGCTTGAGCGAGTCGATGAAGTACTCGGTGGGCAGCTCCGGCAGCGCGAGGCGCCGGGCCGAGCGCTGCATGCGCGCGGCGTTCTGGTCGGCCCGGAAGGTCCAGATCGAGCCGTCGGCGTGTCGGTACGCCTTCAACCCCTCGAAGACCTCTTGGGCGTAGTGCAGCACGGCGGCGGCCGGGTCGAGCGCGATCGGCCCGTAGGCGTGGACACGCGGGCGATGCCAGCCGCCCTTCTCGCTCCAGCAGATGTCGACCATGTGGTCGGTGAAGATCTGGCCGAAGCCGGGGTCTTTCAGCAGTTCGGCGCGTTCGGCGTCGGACTTCGCCGCGGGGTTCGGGGTGACCTGCCACAGGAGATCCTGCGTGGCCATGGGGAGCAGGTTGATCGTCATGGTGTTCCTAGTGTGCGCTCGTCGCCCGGAGGGCGAAAGGTTCAGTTCAATCGCTCTGCGATGGCAGAGCCGATATCGGACGTGGTGCGGGCGGAGGTTCCTCGCTCCGACAGATCGGCGATGACCGCGGCCTCGACCCGTGCCGCCGCCTCCGCCAGACCGAGGTGGTCCAGCAGCAGGGCGACGGACAGGATCGCCGCGGTGGGATCCGCCTTATGCTGCCCCGCGATGTCGGGAGCCGACCCGTGCACGGGCTCGAACATCGAGGGGAAGGTGCCATCGGGGTTGATGTTGCCCGAGGCTGCCAGTCCGATGCCGCCGCTGATCGCGCCGGCCAGGTCGGTGAGGATGTCGCCGAAGAGGTTGTCTGTGACGATCACGTCGAATCTAGCAGGGTCGGTGACCAGGAAGATGGTGGCCGCGTCGACGTGCAGATAGTCCCACACGACATCCGGATGCTGCGCCGCGATCCGCTGCGTCGTCTCGCTCCAGAGGCTGCCGGCGTTGGTCAGCACGTTGGTCTTGTGCACCAGGGTGAGCTTCTTGCGCCGCTTCCCGGCGAGGTCGAAGGCGTAGCGGAGGACGCGCTCGACGCCGTGCGCGGTGTTGATGCTCAGTTCGTTGGCGATCTCGTGCGGGGTCCCGGTGCGCAGCCGGCCGCCGTTGCCGACGTAGGGGCCTTCGGTCCCCTCGCGGACGACGACGAAGTCGACCTCTCCCGGGTCGCGCAGCGGCGAAGTCACCTGGGGGAACAGCCGGGTCGGGCGCAGATTGACGTAGTGGTCGAAGGCGAACCGCAGCTTCAGCAGGATGCCGCGTTCGATGATGCCGCCGGCCAGCCGGGGCTCGCGCGGGTCGCCCCCGACGGCACCGAGCACGATCGCCTCGTGCTTCGCGAGCGCCGAGAGGTCGTCGTCGGTGAGAACCTCGCCGGTCTCGAGATAGTGCGCGGCACTGTAGGGATACTCGGTCGTGGCGACCTCCGCGTCCCCGGCGACGGCGGCCCGCAGCACCTTGAGGGCTTCGGCGGTGACTTCCGGTCCGATGCCGTCTCCGGCGATCACGGCGATGTCGAGGGTGCGCGTCACGAGGGACCTTTCCGAGACGGTCAGGGAGCTGTCAGGCTGTTTTCAGGCAGGGGTGGCGCGCCCGCCATTCCGGGCCGGACCGAGCCCCGACCAGCGTACCGGCAGGCGGCCGGGAGGCCGATGGAGGATTGCTCGGCGAAGCCGGGCTTACCGTCGAGCCATGAGTATCGGACTAGGAATCTTTCTGTTCGTCGTCGGCGCGATCCTCACCTTCGCGCTGGAGGTGGACCTCGGCTGGCTGAACCTCGATCTCGTCGGGTACCTGCTGATGGGCGCCGGTGTGGTGATCACCATCATCGGGCTCGCCCTGCTGGCCCGTCGTCGCTCCGCGGTCACCACCGAGCGCACCGTCGCCGACCCGGTCAGCGGCGAGCGCGTCGCCCGTCGCGAGACCTCGGTCTCCGGCGACGACACGACGGTCTGATCGCACCGGACCGGGCGCGGGGCGGCGGCACGACCGCTGCCTCGCGCTCAGGTCGCGACGACCGCTCAGGTCGCGACGACGTCGATCTCCCGCAGCAGCACCGCGTCGATCTCGCGGGCGACGCTCTCGAGCAGTTCGGGCGCGACCGGTGAGTCGACGGTCAGCACGCTGAGCGCCTGTCCGCCCTTCTGCTGGCGGGCGATCTGCATGCCGGCGATGTTGATCTTCGCCTCGCCGAACACCTTGCCGTAGATCGCGACGATGCCGGGCCGGTCGGTGTAGAGCATCACGATGAAGTGCTCCGCCATCGGGACCTCGACGTCGTAGCCGTTGATCTCGACGATCTTCTCGACCTGCTTCGGGCCGGTGAGGGTGCCGCTGACCGAGAGGCGCGTGCCGTCCCCGGTGGCACCGCGGATGGTGAGCACGTTGCGGTAGTCCTCGCTGACCGGGTCGGTCACGAGCCGGACGGCGATGCCGCGCTGTTCGGCCAGCAGGGGCGCATTCACGTATGACACCTGCTCGGTGACCGCGTTGGAGAACACGCCCTTCAGCGCCGCGAGCTTCAGCACGCTGACGTCGAGCTCGGCGATCTCACCGCGGACCTCGACGTCGATCGAGGCGAGGGCGCCGTCGGCGAGGCCGGCGAACACCTGGCCCAGCTTCTCCATGAGGGGGATTCCGGGCCGCACGACGGGGTCGATGATTCCCCCGGCGACGTTCACCGCATCCGGCACCAGCTCGCCGTCCAGGGCGAGCCGCACCGACTTGGCGACCGAGACCCCCGCCTTCTCTTGCGCCTCGTCGGTCGAGGCTCCGAGGTGGGGGGTGACGAGGATGGTGGGCAGCGCGGTCAGCGAATCGTCCACGGGAGGCTCGGCGACGAACACGTCGAGTCCGGCCCCCGCGATCTCGCCGCTGGTCAGGGCGGCGGCGAGCGCCTTCTCGTCGATGAGGCCACCCCGGGCGACGTTGATCACGTACGCCGTCTTCTTCATCGACTTCAGTTGCGCGGCGCCGATCATGCCGGTGGTCTCGGGCGTCTTCGGCATGTGGATGGTGACGAAGTCGCTGGTGGCGAGCAGTTCCTCCAGCGGCAGCAGCGCCACGCCGAGCTGTTGGGCGCGTGACTCGGTCACGTAGGGGTCGTAGGCGACGATCTCGACCCCGAAGGCCTGCAGGCGGGCGGCGATGAGGGCTCCGATGCGGCCGAGCCCGATGATGCCGACGCGCTTCTCGTAGAGCTCGGTCCCGGTGAACTTCGAGCGCTTCCACTCCCCCGCGGCGAGCGAGGCGTGGGCGGCGGGGATGTGCCGGGCCAGCGACAGGATGTGCCCGATGGTCAGCTCGGCGGCGCTGATGATGTTGGAGGTCGGCGCGTTGACGACCATCACCCCGGCGGCGGTGGCGGCCGCCAGGTCGACGTTGTCGAGCCCGACGCCGGCGCGGGCGACGACCTTCAGCTTCGGCGCGGCGGCGATCGCCTCGGCATCGATCTGGGTCGCGGAGCGGATGAGCACGGCGTTCGCGTCGGCGAGCGCGGCGAGCAGCGCGGTGCGGTCGGTGCCGTCGACGTCGCGGATGTCGAAGTCGGGCCCGAGGGCTTCGACGGTGGCGGGTGAGAGCTGTTCGGCGATCAGGACGATCGGCTTTGCCACGAAAAGGTCCTTACGGTGTCGGCGTCGGGCGAGACGCCAGTTTACTGTCCGTGTCGAAGTGTGACGGCGCGCTACAGCCCGCGCAGGAACTGCAGCAGCAGGGCGGAGACCTGCTCGGGCGCGTCCAGGTTGGCGATGTGGCCGGCCCCCTCGATCACGTGCTCGGGCACCCCCTCGGCGGCCGCCCAGCGCGGCATGGCAGTCGCGATGTTCCCGGTGCGGTCGAGCTCGCCCCGGATGAGCAGCAACGGCACGGGCGTGCGGTAGTCGGGATCGGACTCGAGCAGCCCGAGCGCGGTACGCCAGGCGTCGAGGAACTCGCGCGTCAGCAGGGAGCGGAAGGCGGTCTCGGCGTACCGTTTGCCGGCCGGGGTGCTGGCGGAGGCATCCCCCATGAGGCGGGCGAGCCGCGCCGGCGGGATCGCGGCCATCATCGGGGTCGAGAGGCTCAGCAGCAGCTTCTCGACCCGGGTGAGCGGTCCGGTGTTCCAAGTGCTGCCGATGACGATGAGGGCACGGGCGAGGTCCGGGTGGCGCCGCACCACCGCCTGCGACAGGTTGCCGCCGAGCGACTGGCCGACGAGCACCGGGCGATCGAGGCCGAGCTCGGCGACGAGGGCGACGAGGTCGGCGATCGCGCGTTCCGTGGTGATCGGCTGGTGCGCGGGGCGGGACTTCCCGTGGCCGCGCAGGTCCCAGGTGATGACCCGGTACCCGTCGGCCGCGAGCGCTTCGTACTGCGGCGCGAACATCGCCGCGTCCGCTCCCGCGCCGTGACTGAAGAGCACCGGGATGCCCTCGCCGCCGCTGTCGTCGCCCCAGAGCTCGCACCCGTCGCGTTCGAGCAGCGGGCGCATCAGGCGCCCGCCGCGAACGCGAGGAGGATCGGCGCGAGGGCCCCGGCGCTGAGCACCAGGGCGTTCACCGTCGCCAGCGACGCCAGCAGCAGCGCGACCCGGTGGCTGATGATGCGGCCCCGCCCGATCAGCAGGGCCGCCGTGAACGCCACGGGAGGCAGCGCCACTCCGAGCACGAGCAGCCACCACGGCGTGTGCTCGCCGATGCCGAGCTGCGCGTAGTACGCCGGCAGGGCGACCAGGTTGGCGATGCCCTGGAACAGCGGGATGAGGTGCAGCAGCCCGAACACGATGGCCGCGGCGAGGAGGGCGATGCGCTCTCTCATGCCGCACCCCCGGTCAGCAGCAGGGGCAGCACCGGCCAGGGCAGCAGTACCCCGGTGCCGAGCGCGAGCCAGCCGAGGCGCACCCCGAGCCGCCACGGTGTCAGCAGCACCGTGGTGCCGAACCAGAGCGGCGCGGCGATGATCGCGGTGAACTCGCCGAACTGCCAGGCGACCTGGGTCCACAGGTCGGGCGCGCCCGCCGAGGTGTACCCGGTCCCGAGGATCCACCCCACGGTGAGCACCAGGTAGAGCAGGGCGAACAGACCGGTGAGCGGTGCCATGCCGGGGCGGGGCGGGGGTCCGGCGGGGGCGGGCTCGTCTGCGGGGGTCTCCGCGACATCCGCCTGCCCTTCGGGCAGCCGGGCACCCTCGCGCCCGGTGACCTCATCGCCGGCCCAGTGCAGGGCGGCGTCGTCGTCGCCGTCGTCGATGCCGGGCTCGGGATCGCGCGCCATCAGCGGTCCAGCCGCAGCTGCACGACCTCGACGAGGTGCGGGAAGAGCGGGTGGGCCGGTTCGATGCCCGTGATCTGCTCGGCGAGGTCGGCCGCGGAGCGCCCGGAGGCGAGCAGCGCCTGCAGTTCGACGCTCTCCGCGTCCTCCGGGACATCGAATCTCAGGGCGGCGCCCACCGCGTTGAGCAGATTCCACACCTCGCCCCCGGCCTCGGCGAGCTCGGCCGCCGGCCCGATGAAGCGCTCGTGCCTGCTCATCTTGCGCAGCGGCCCGCGGCCGACCCGTTCGCAGGTGTCGGGCAGCTCGGGGTTCGAGATGCGCGTCAGCGTCTTCTCGATGTAGGCCTGCTGCTCGTCGGGGCTGAACCCGTGCTTCTGTACCAGCAGCGCCTTGGTCTCGTCGAGCACGGCGCGCACCTCGGCCTGCAGCTCGGGGGTGGCGAGCGCCTCGCGGATCTGCACCCATCCGCGGTCGTGCCCGTGATAGGCGGCGGCGGCGTGGGCGGTGTTGACGGTGAAGAGCTTGCGTTCGATGAAGGGCTGCAGATCGTCGACCCAGGTGATCCCGGCGATCTCGGGCTCGGTGCCGGCGAACGGGCGGCGGTCGACGACCCACTCCGAGAAGGACTCGATGGTGACGTCGAGCCCGCCGTGCTGTTCGGGCACGATGCGGTCGATGGCGCAGTTGGCGAAGACCGCGTTGTCGGCCGGGCCCTGTTTGCGGACCTCCTCGGCGAGGATGTCGGTGCCGCCGATCGCGTTCTCGCAGGCGATCACGGTGAGCGGCGCCGCATCCGCCGGCCGGGCCGCCAGGCCCCTCGCGATCACGGGGGCGACGAAGCGCAGGATGCGCGCTCCGACGGCGGTCGTCACCAGGTCGGCGGATGCGATGGCCGCCACCACCTCGTCCTCGTGCGTCGCGCTGTTGAGGGCACGGTATCCGTCGACGATGTGGTCCCGTGCGCCCTCGCCGATCTCGTGCACCAGGTAGCTGGGCTGGGCCTGCAGCGCCCCGATCAGCTCCTCGCTGACATCGGCGAACACCACCTGATACCCGCTGACGTGCAGGAACTGGGCGACGAAGCCGCGGCCGATGTTCCCGGCGCCGAAGTGCACAGCGATCTTCACCGGCCTATTGTCTCCCGAAAAGCCGGGCCACATACGGGGTGGCCGGATGCGCGCGCACCTCGTCGGGGGTGCCGCGCTGGGTGACGTGGCCGGCCTGCACGACGACGACATCGTCGGCGAGCGCCTCGACGTCGTCGGCGTCGTGGGTGACGATGACCGTCGGGCGGCCGAAGTCGCGCAGGTGCACGGCGAGGTCGCCCCGCACGTCGTCGCGGAGCTCGACGTCGAGCGCGGCCATCGGTTCGTCGAGCAGCAGCACCTCGGGGTCGGAGGCGAGCGCACGGGCCAGCGCGACCCGCTGCCGCTGACCGCCCGACAGCCGCGAGGGGTGACGTGCGGCGAGGTGGTCGAGTTCGAAGCGCTCGAGCCACGGCTGGGCCTCGGCCCGGGCGACGGCGCGGGTCGCCCCGCGCATGCGCACCGGGAAGGCGATGTTGTCGCGCACGTCGAGGTGCTCGAACAGCAGGAAGTCCTGGAACACCACCCCGATGCG
>DATMFW010000053.1:0-31257 GCA_035556655.1 Pseudolysinimonas sp. | reverse complement strand
CTGGGGGTCAGGGGGTCGCAGGTTCAAATCCTGTCAGCCCGACCATACGAAATACTCTTGAGCAGTGACCGCCGCTTCGCTCGACACCCTGACTCCGGGGCAGCTCCTCGCGCAGTACGCGGCGATCCTCGGCGAGCTACGCGGCCGTGGCATCGTACGCACGGGCAACGCACCCCTCGGCGACTACGCGGAATACCTCGCCTCTCTCGTCTACAACGGACCCCTAGAGCCGAACTCGGGCAAGTCGTACGATCTCGTCGCGGCGGACGGTCGCCGGGTGCAGGTGAAGGCGATCACGATCGCGGACGGCGTGCGCGCATCCGCCACGTTCTCGGCATTCCGCTCGTTCGACTTCGATGTCGCAGCGATGCTCGCGCTCGACCGGGTGACGTATGAAATCGTCTGGGCGCGCGAGATCTCGGCGGCAGAAGTCGAGGAGGCCGCACGGTTCTCGGCGCACATCAACGCGCACTCGGTGCGCAGCCCCGTCGCCGCGCGCCTCGGCATCGACGTGACCGACCTGTTCCGCCGGGCGGCCGACCGGTGACCTACATCGTCGCCACCGACGGCGCCTGCAAGGGCAACCCCGGACCGGCCGGCTGGGCGTGGGTCGCCGAGGACGGCCACTGGTCGGCCGGCTCGATCCCCGAGGGCACCAACAACATCGGCGAGTTGCTCGGCCTGCTGTACGCGCTGCGCGACCACGCCGACATCGCCGATCTCACGATCCAGGCCGACTCGCTCTACGTCATCAACACGTACACGAAGTGGATGGACGGCCACCGCCGCCGCGGCTGGCTCACGAGCGCGAAGAAGCCGGTCGCCAACATCGGGATCCTGGAGCAGCTCATCCTCGCCCGGGACGCCCGGCGCGCGGCCGGCCTACCCGATGTCGTGTTCGAGCACGTCCGCGGCCACTCCGGGCACCGCCTGAACGGGTGGGCCGATGAGCGCGCCGGGCGGGCGTCCGAGCACGCGGCGAAGGGCGAGCAGCTCGTCTGGGGATCGCACCACGGCCACGAGCGACTCGACGTCACCGTGGACGCCCCGCGTTCGGGAGAGGACCGCGTCAGGACAAGGCGACCAGCAGGCTGAGCACAGCGAGGGCCAGCGACACGGGGACCATGAGGTATCGCTCCGGCTTGCTGCGCGAGATCGCGTTCAGCACGACGCTGAGGCACGAGTAGGCGAAGACCACCCAGACCAGAACGGCCGACGCTCCCGCGGGGAAGATGCTGATCGCTCCGGCCCGGTCGAGCACGATGAGCGCCATGCCGGCATAGATCAGGATCGCCAGCACGCTTCCGCGTCGCAGCCGGGCGGGCAGCACCTCGTGTTGCCCGCCCCAGGCGAAGCGCCCCAGCGGCGCCCCCGCGATGAGGGCGATCTGGAAGGTCGCGAGCAGGAGGAGCAGCGCGGTGAAGAGGAAGGCGGCGAGCACGGTCGAAGCCTATCGGCGGCCGCGCGTCAGATCGTCCGCGTGCCCTTCGCCAGGTTCGCCCGCAGCTCGTCGGCGTTCTGCCGTACGACGTAGGCCGGCCGGTCGCGCTCGACCCGCCACGACTCGCTCAGCGGGCTGGTGTCGACGGTGTCGAACCCGAGTTCGTCGTAGAACCTCGTGACCCAGGCGACGGCGTCCGGGTGATCCGATGCCGTGGCGAGCGCGCGGCGGTTCGGCGTCCCCGCGGGAGTGCCGTCGGTGGTGATGTCCGCCGATCCGATGTGATTGAACGCCTTCACGACCTTCGACGTGGGCAGGTGCGCCTGGAGCAGCCCCGACGTTGTCGCCTCGCCGCTGTCGAGCTCGTCGACGTGCCCGTCGCGCTCCCAGTAGTAGTTGTTCGAATCGAGCACGATCTTGCCGGCGAGCGGTTCGGCCGGGATCGCGCGGTACGCACCGAACGGCACCGTCACCATCGCGACATCGGCGGCCGCGGCGGCCTCGGATGCGGTGGCCGCCCGCGCACGCGGGCCCAGCTCTGCGATGAGGTCGGCCAGCGTCTCCGGGCCCCGGGAGTTGGCGATCACGACGTCGTAGCCGTGGGCGACCGCGGCCCGAGCCACCTGCGATCCGATGTGTCCTGCGCCGATGATTCCGAGTGTCGTCATGCTCGGCACAACGTCGTGAGTGGCGGACTATTCCGCCCGGGCGTCGAGCATCGCCAGCAGCTTCAGCGTCGTCGACCAGCTGCGGATCGTCATCGACTTGTAGGGCGGCGTGCCGATGATTTTGCCGAGGCGGCTCTTCGTGCGCTCGGCGCTGAGGCGCCTGGAGTAGACGACGTTGGTCCCGGGCCACACCGCGTCGACGCCGTCGCGGGGCTGGAAGACGGCCATCGCATCCGCGACGTCGGTGCCGATGAGGAAGATCGCATCGCTGTGGTAGGTGTCCGGCTCGTCTCCGAAGCCGGCGGGGCGCGCGGCGACGACGGCGCGGAAGTCCTTCTCGGCCAGCACCAGCACCCGCACGAGCTCGTCGTCGAGGCGGAAGCGCTCGGGCAGCTCGCGCTCGATCGCGGCGGCCAGCTTCGCGGGCGAGAGCGCGGAGTCGACGACCGCGTTGCCGCTGTTGAGCAGGGTCTGCGGGTTCGTGCAGCCCAGCTCCTCGAGGCAGGCGCGCAGCTCCTGCATCGACACCGCGTTCTTGCCCCCGACGTTGATGCCGCGGATCAGGACGACCTGAGTGCTCACGGCGTCGAGCGTAGCCCGGCGCGCCCGACGTGGCTGCGTGCGTGGGCGACCGCCGCATCCAGATCGTCGAACAGGTGATTGCGGTGCCGTAGCGCGCCGACGACACCCACCCGGCGGAACAGGGCGTCGTGCGGGGCGCGGACGCCTTTGATCAGCACCGTCACCCCGCGCGCCTCGAGGCGCCGGACCATCTCGCTGAGCACGTGGGCGCCGGTCGCATCGACCTCCTGCAGCTGCGACACCCGCAGGATGACGACGGTCACCTGATCGATGGCCGTCACCTCCTCGAGCACGCGGTCGGCGGCGGCGAAGATCAGCGAGCCGTCGATGCGGATCACGGCGATGTGCGCATCGCCGGGCTCGGGTTCGCCGGCCAGGGTCTCCCGCTGGACGCGGGTACCGCGCGAGAGACTGCGCAGCGCGAACACCCCCGCGACGACGACGCCGATTCCGACGGCGACGATGAGGTCGAGCGAGACAGTGATGAGCGCGGTCACCAGATAGGCCGCCGCGTCGGCACGGGTCGAACCGAGGATCGCGCGCGCCGATCGCACGTGCACCATGCGGATCGCCGTCACCATGAGCACGCCCGACAGCGCGGCGAGCGGGATGCTGCCCACGGGCCCCGAGGCGACCAGGACCACGAGGAGCAGCGCCAGGGCGTGCGTGATCGAGGCGAGGCGGGTGCGACCCCCGGCGCGGACGTTCACGGCGGTGCGGGCGATCGCGCCGGTCGCCGGCATGCCGCCGAACAGACCCGCGGCGACGGAGGCCAGGCCCTGACCGACGAGTTCGCGGTCGGGATCGTAGGGTCCGGTGTCGGCGAGCGACACGGCCACCCGGGCCGACAGCAGAGACTCGATGGCGGCCAGTGCGGCGACGGTCGCCGCCGGCCCGGCGAGGGCGACGACGGTGTCGAGGTCGACTCGGGGGAGCGCGGGCGGCGGCAGCGTCTGCGGAAGCGCGCCGATGTCCGACAGCGGGGCGCCGAGCAGCAGGGCGAGGCCCGTGACGATCGCGATGCCGGTGAGGGATGCCGGGATCGCGGGGTGCAGCAGCGGCAGCAGGTACATGCAGACCGCGACGATCACGACGGCACCGAGTGCCCAGGCCAGGTAGACCGGCTCGGCCGCCAGCAGCGAGCCGGCGGCGACCAGCACGACGTTGGTGTGCCCGGCGCCGTGCTCCCCGGGTCCGGTCAGAGCCGGGACCTGCTGAAGGAAGATGATGATCGCGATGCCCAGCGTGAATCCCTCGATCACCGGCCAGGGGATGAACGAGGCCGCCCGTCCCAGACGCAGGGCGCCCGCCAGCAGCACGATGGCGCCCGCCATCACGGTCACCAGGGCGATCGCCCCGAGCCCGTAGGTGGCGACGATGGGCGCGAGCACGACGACCATCGCGCCGGTCGGCCCGGAGACCTGCACGTTCGATCCGCCGAAGACGGCGGCGACGACGCCCGCGACGATCGCGGTGATCAGACCGGCCTCGGCGCCCGCCCCGGATGAGATGCCGAAGCCGAGGGCGAGCGGCAGGGCCACGATGCCGACGGTGAGTCCGGCGAGCAGGTCGCCGCGCCAGGTGCGGGGCAGCCGCGCGTAGTCGGCACGCGAGGGCAGTAGCCCGCGCAGATGACGGAGGGCGCGTCTCATCGCGGGCCCAGGTCGGGCAGCAGCGCCACCTCCTGCGCTCGGGCGCCGTCGGCGGTCACGAGCTCGACGAGCAGACGTCGCGCTACCGCGAGCAGCTCGGCGACCTCGGGGGATGCGATGCGGTAGTACACATGGCTCGCGCGCCGGTCCGAGACCACCAGCCGGTGACGGCGCAGCACGGCGAGGTGCTGCGACAGGTGCGAGGCCTCGAGGTCGGTGCCGGCCTGCAACTCGGCGACGCTGTGCTCGTCGCCGTCGGCGAGCAATTCGAGCAGACGGATGCGGAACGGGTGCGACAGACCCTTGAACAACCCGGCCTTCACCTCGTAGAGCGGCCGCTGACTCTGACTGAATGGCATGATGAAGTCATCATATCGGCTGGCCCCGCGACGCTCGCGTACCCTTGACCGGTGACCACGCCATCCCGACCCCAGGTGCGCCCGGCGACCGAGGGGTGGTCGCAGAAGCTCGACACCGAGGGCCGGCCGCTGCTGCAGTTCGCGAGCCCCAAGCGCGGCAAACCGCCCGAGCACCTCGCCGACCTCACTCCGTCGCAGCGCGTCGAACGCGCCACCGGGCTCGGCCTGCGGGGGTTCCGCGCGAAACAGCTCGCCGCGCACTACTTCGTGCACCACACCTCCGACCCGGCCGAGATGACCGACCTTCCGGCCGAGGGGCGCGCCGAGCTCGTCGCCGGGCTGCTGCCGCCGCTGCTCACCGAGCTGCGCAGGCTCGAGACCGACCGCGGCGACACGATCAAGTTCCTCTGGAAGCTGCACGACGGCGCGCTCGTCGAGTCGGTGCTCATGCGCTACCCGGGGCGCATCACGCTCTGCGTATCGTCGCAGGCCGGATGCGGCATGAACTGCCCGTTCTGCGCCACCGGTCAGGCGGGGCTCACCCGCAATCTCTCGGCAGCCGAGATCATCGATCAGATCGTCCGGGCGAACCGGCTGCTCGACGAGGGCGGCCTCGGCGGCAAGAAGCGCGGCGAGACCACGCCCGAGCGGGTCAGCAACATCGTGTTCATGGGCATGGGCGAGCCGCTGGCGAACTACGCCCGGGTCATGCAGGCGGTGCGGGTGATGACCGCTGCACGGCCAGAGGGTCTCGGGATGAGCGCCCGCGGCATCACGGTGTCGACGGTGGGACTCGTCCCCGCGATCCGGAAGCTCGCCGACGAGGAGGTGCCGGTCACCTTCGCGCTGTCACTGCACGCCCCCGACGATGAACTGCGCGATGAGTTGATTCCGGTCAATTCGCGCTGGAAGGTCGATGAAGCGCTCGACGCGGCGCGCGAGTACTTCGACAAGACCAAGCGCCGGGTCTCGATCGAATACGCGCTGATCAAGGACATGAACGACCACGGCTGGCGGGCCGATCTGCTCGCCGAGAAGCTGCTGTCGCGCGGCAAGGGCTGGGTGCATGTCAACCCGATCCCGCTGAACCCGACGCCGGGGTCGATCTGGACCGCTTCCGAGCCTGCCGTCCAGGACGAGTTCGTGCGCCGGCTCAACGCGGCCGGTATCCCGACGACGTTGCGCGACACGCGCGGCAAAGAGATCGATGGAGCCTGCGGTCAGCTGGCCGCGGTGGAAGAGGACGTGGTCTGAGCGGCGCGGCGGGAACCGTGACACCAATCTGACACCACACTTGCTTGACGCGACACCACAGTGGTGTCATGATGGTGTCATGGAACTCGGTACGTATGTCAGCGAGTTGCAGCAACAGCTCGTCCGGGCTGCCGAGAACGGCGGAGAAGAGACCCGCGCCGCGGCCGAACGGCTCGCGGCCGGCCTCGACGCCGCCACGCGGCTCGTGCTGCTCGACGCCCTTTCGGCGGCCGCGGGGGAGATCACCCGCGACCTCGCCCCCGGCTCCGTCGACGTGCGACTCCGCGGCCGCGACATCGAGTTCGTCGTCGCGCACGCCTCACCCGACAGCGACGCCGACGACACCCCCGCCGTCGTCGACAGCGACGACGCGAGCACCTCGCGCACCACGTTGCGGCTGCCCGATGCCCTCAAGGCACGGGTGGACGAGGCCGCCGCCGCCGACGGCCTGTCGGTGAACACTTGGCTGGTGCGCGCCGTCGCCACGGCTCTGCAGCCCCGGCAACGCCGGGCGGCGCAGCGGACGCTGCGCACCGGGGACAGCTTCGCGGGATGGGTGCGCTGACATGCCCCGTTTCCCCACCACCCAGCCCATCGACCTCGCGGTCGACCTCGCCTTCGGGCGACTCGAGGTCGTCGCCGGCGATCGCACCGACACCGTCGTGACCGTCGAGCCGACCAGCTCGTCCGCCGCCGACCGCCGCGGTGCCGAGCAGACGCGCGTCGAGTTCGACGGTTCGCGGCTCGTCGTCGAAGGCCCGCGCCCCCGCTTCAGCGTCATCGGGCCCAGCGAATCGATCGACGTCCGCGTCGAACTGCCGGCCGGATCCCGGCTCACCGCCGAGGTCGGCGGGCGGGTGCGCACCTCGGGCCGGCTCGGAGCCACCCGCATCAAGGGCGGACTCGGCGGTGTCGAGATCGATACGGTCGCCGACCTCTGGGCTCGCTCCGGTCACGGCGGCCTGGAACTGAGCGCGGCCCACGGCTCGGCCGAACTCATCGCCGACCACGGTCAGATCAGGGTGGGAACCATCGACGGTGACGCCATCGTCAAGTCCTCGCACGGCTCTGTCACCATCGGACAGACCGGCGGCGACCTCGACGCGAGGCTCTCCTACGGCGAGCTCGAGATCGGCCGCGCGCTCGGCGGCGTCACCGCCAAGACCGCCTACGGCTCGATCCGGATCGGCGAGGTCTCCGCCGGATCCGTCCAGGTCGACAGCGGCTACGGGCAGATCGACATCGGCATCCGCCCCGGAGTCGCGGCGTGGCTCGATGCGGCGTCGCGAGACGGCCGCCTGCGCAACGAGCTGGACACCGATGCGGGCGCCGCCGCATCCGAGCAGACGGTCGCCGTGCGTGCGCGGACGACCTACGGCGACATCACCATCACCCGATCCACGGAAGGACGGATGCCATGATCTCAGCGATCGACGTGCGTGGGCTGCGGAAGGCCTACGGCGCGAAGGCGGTGCTCGACGGCGTCGACCTGACCGTCCCGGCGGGCACCGTGTTCGCCCTGCTCGGACCGAACGGGGCAGGAAAGACGACCATCGTGCACATCCTGTCGACGCTCGTCGCTCCGGACGGCGGCGAGGCCCGCGTCGGCGGTCACGACGTCACCCGCGACGCCGACGGCGTGCGCGCCGCGATCGGCCTCACCGGCCAGTTCGCGGCCGTCGACGGCCTGCTCACGGGGGAGGAGAATCTGGCGCTCATGGCGCGGTTGCGCCACCTTCCCGCCACCGCGGCGAAGCAGCGCGTCGCCGAGCTGCTCGCCCGGTTCGACCTCGTCGAGGCCGCCCGCACACCCCTCGCCACGTACTCGGGCGGCATGAAGCGCCGGCTCGACCTCGCGATGACCCTGATCGGCGATCCGCGGATCATCTTCCTCGACGAACCCACTACCGGTCTCGACCCGCGCAGCAGGCGCGCCATGTGGCAGATCATCCGCGACCTGGTCGCGGGCGGCACCACGATCTTCCTCACCACCCAGTACCTCGACGAGGCCGACGAACTCGCCGACCGGATCGCGGTGCTCGACCGGGGGCGCATCGTCGCCGACGGCACACCCTCCGAGCTGAAGAGGCTCGTGCCGGGCGGGCACATCCGGCTTCAGTTCGCGGGCACCGATGCGCTCGAGGCCGCCGCCGGTCTGCTCGGGGACTCCGAGCGGGACGACGAGGCTCTCACCCTCGAGGTGCCGAGCGACGGGGGAGTGCGTTCCCTGCGCGGCGTGCTCGACCGCCTCGAGAAGGCGCGCATCGAGGTCGACGACCTCAGCATCCACACCCCGGACCTCGATGACGTGTTCTTCGCGCTCACGGGCGCGACCCCGCCGAAGGAGGCCGCATCATGACCACCGCGACCCACATCGTCGCCGACTCGGTGACGATGACCCGCCGCAACCTGCTGCACATGCTCCGCTACCCGGCGCTGACCGTGTTCGGCATCGGCGTGCCCGTCATCGCGCTGCTGTTGTTCGTGTTCGTCTTCGGCGGCACGCTCGGCGCGGGGCTGCCCGGGGTGGATGCGGGAGCCGGCCGTGAGGCCTACCTCGCGTATGTGCTTCCCGGCCTGCTCGTGCTCACCATCGCCGGCTCGGCGGGCACCACCGCGACCATGGTCGCGATGGATATGAAGGAGGGGATCGTCGCGCGGTTCCGCTCGATGGCCATCTCGCGCGCGGCGGTGCTCACCGGGCACGTGCTCGGCAACACCATCACCCAGGTGATCGCCGTCGCGATCGTGCTGGGCGTCGCCGTGCTGATCGGGTTCCGGCCGACCGCGACCTCGCTGGAGTGGCTCGGCGCGATCGGGCTCATCGT
The DNA here is from genome assembly GCA_035556655.1 of Pseudolysinimonas sp. Lineage (GTDB taxonomy): Bacteria > Actinomycetota > Actinomycetes > Actinomycetales > Microbacteriaceae > JBDSKH01. The sequence goes on along the minus strand of DATMFW010000053.1, from coordinate 22,473 downwards.
GCTCGTGATCGTCGCCATCGTCTGGCTCGGGGTCGCCATGGGCACCGCCGCGAAGTCGGTGGAGTCGGCGAGCAACCTCCCGCTCGTGCTGGTCCTGCTGCCGATGCTCGGCAGCGGATTCGTGCCGACCGAGTCGATGCCGGGGCCGCTGCGGGCGTTCGCCGAGTGGCAGCCGTTCACGCCGATCATCGAGGCGATCCGCAGTCTGCTGATGGGGACCCCGATGGGCATCGACGGCTGGCTGGCACTCGGCTGGTGCGTCGTGATCTGCGGCATCGGGTACGCCTGGGCGCTGGCGATCTACCACCGCAAGTCGGTCACCGGCTGACGGCGGCGAGCACTCGCTCCATCGACGAGGTGAGGCCGTACTGCGCGGCGAGGGCCGTGCAGGCGGCCTCATCCGCGCGTCCGAGGCGGGCGTCGAACGCCGGGAGCTCGAGGTCGCGCACGACCTGCACGACCGTCGGGGCGACCTCCAGGTAGGGCGCCGCGGCCTCGAACTTGGCGCGCTGGCCTGCACTCATGCCGCTCGAGGGGTCCGCGGCGGCGGCGATGATCCCGGCGAGGTCGCCGTACTGGCCGAGAAGGGTCGCCGCGGTCTTCTCGCCGATGCCCGAGACACCGGGCAGTCCGTCGGAGGCGTCGCCGCGCATCGCGGCGAAGTCGGCATACTGCCGCGGGGTCACCCCGTACTTCGCCACGAGTCCGTCGTCGGTGAGCACCTCGAGATTCGACATCCCCCGCCCGGTGTAGATCACCCGCACGTCGCGGGAGTCGTCGATGAGCTGGAACAGGTCGCGGTCACCCGTGACGACATCGACCGGCATCGGACTCGTCGAGGCCAGGGTGCCGATCACGTCGTCGGCCTCGTGGTCGGCGGCTCCGACGACGGGGATGCCGAGCGCGGCGAGCGTCGCGGCGATGATCGGCACCTGCACGGTCAGCGGGTCGGGGATCACCTCGACATCCGGGCCGACCACGACGACCTCCGCGACGCGGTGGGTCTTGTATGACGGGATCAGGTCGACCCGCCACTGCGGGCGCCAGTCCTCGTCCCAGCAGGCCACCAGTTCGGCGGGGCCGAACTCGGTGACCAGCCGGGCGATGGCGTCGAGCGTTCCGCGGACGGCGTTCACCGGGGTCCCGTCGGGCGCGGTGACGGTGTCGGGCACCGAGTAGAAAGCGCGGAAGTAGACACCCGCGGTGTCGAGCAGCATGCGGCGGTCGGTCACGAAGGGAATCCTCGCACGGGCGGGTGACCCGCGTCGCTTGACCCGTCCCCACGGGGCAGGGTTTGGCCTGACGTTCCCGACGAAAGGGGACACGCATGCGCATCGGCGAACTCGCCCGCGAGGCCGGAGTCACGGTCAAGGCCGTCCGCTACTACGAGTCGCTCGGCCTGCTCGACGCCGCACGTCTGGGCAACGGCTACCGCTGCGCCGACGGCGGTGCGGTGATGGGATCGCTGGCCTCCACCACGGACGCGACGTACTCGCGCGACGTGCTCGCCGCATCCGGACCCGTCATCGTCGACTTCTGGGCCGACTGGTGCCCGCCGTGCCGGGCCCTCGAGCCGATCCTCGAGCAACTCGCCGCCGAGCGGCCGGATATCACGATCCTGAAGATCGACGCCGACGAGAATCCGGATGCGGTGGCCGCCTACGGTGGGATGTCGCTTCCCACGATCAAGGTCTTCCGCGACGCAGCGGTGGTCGGCACGCTCATCGGCGCCCGGCCCAAGCCGGCGTTGGAGGCGGCGCTCGCCTCGTACCTCGGTTAGTGCGCGCCCGCGTCCTGGGCCTGCATCCGCTCGATGTAGTCCTTGATGGAGGGCATGGCCTCGAGCCGCTCGCGGTAGAAGGTGTTGATCAGGTTGATCACCTGGGCGCGCGCGGCCTCGACCTCGGCCGAGCGCGTCTCGCCGGTCTTCTGGTTCTCGAGGGTCTGACGCAGTTGCAGCAGCGACTTCACCAGTTCGGCCTCCGCCTCGCCGTCGAGAGCCTGGACGACCTCGAGCACGAGCGCGTCGGCCTGCGCCTGCACCTGCTCGATCGGGATCGACGAGCCCTCCTGCGTCGCATTCTCGAGCGTGCCGATCAGGGACCAGACCTGATACAGGATCGTCGCCGGTTCGTCGAAGAGCTCCCGCACGAACGCCGCGTCGAGGTGCCGCCCCGACAACCGGAACACGTTGTACATGCGCTTGGCGGCCTTGCCGTAGTTCAGGTGGTGCGTCAGGTACTTGCGTACCTCCTTCTCGAGCGCCTCGACGTACTCGTCGAGCGCGTCCTCGCTGACGAACTTCGCCACCTTCGCGAACGTGGGCACCGAGTCGGCGTCGAGGTACACCTCCTGGAAGTAGGCGTCGAGGTAGCCGTCGAGCGGGACGATCTCGCCGTCCGGGCCCTCCCAGGTGACGTCGATGACATTGCTGGCGTTGGAGAGCCCGGCCCGTGACGGGTCGGTGACGACCCAGTCGAGCTTGCACCAGCCCGGATCGAGCGCGACCTCGTCCCAGCGCAGCTCATGCCGGGTACCGTCGGCGCCCTCGAGTACCTGCACCCCGGCCTCGATCTCAGCGAGCCTCCAGCTGATCGGGTTGCCCACCTTGACCGCCTCGCCGCGGACCGTGCCCTCCACCCGGTAGGTCCCGAGCTTCGCCTCGAGGAACTGGTAGGTCGCGCCCTGGGTGTGCGAGAGCACATGGTCGCGCATGAGCTGCGCCATCCGCAGGCAGGCCTCCTCGCGGGTGGGCGCGGTGATGTTGAGGCGCTGGAAATAGTCGCAGTCCCCGGGGAAGGACTGGATCTTGGATTGCGCCGCCGAGCCCGACAGGGCCAGCGCGCTCTCGGCTCCCTCGCCGGTGACCTCGACGATCTCACCGATCCGGCGGAACCGGGCCAGGTCCTTCGGGCTGAAGTCGAGCATCGTCGCCCGGTAGCCGTAGGTGCCGCTGGCCTCGTCGACCGTGATGTCGTCGTCGGTGTCGTTCTCGGCCGCGATCGCGCTCAGCCATTGCAGGCTCTCGGCCTCGTCGATCTCGACGCCCAGGCGCCTGGCCGATTCGATGATGTTCTGCAGCTCGGCATTCGCGGCCATGGCGGGCTCCTCGGGGTCGTGGTCCGGCTAGGACGAGGCGCGCCGGGCCTCCGCATCGTCGCGGATGCTGCGGAACAGGTGAGCCTGATCGCGCGCGTCTCCCAGTGCATTGTGCGACAGGTAGCGCCCCGACAGATAGAGGGGGGACAGAACGCGCATGCTGGTTCCCGCCCAGGATCCGCCCGCCATACCCAGGTAATAGGCCTTGATGTCGAGGGCGGAGTGCCCGAACGGATTGCGCTTCAGGAACCGCTGGAAGTAGGCGTCGACGAACATCCAGTCGAACACGGCGTTGAACGCCACGAACACGGGGACGTTCCCCTTCGGGGTGACGATCTGCACCCAGTCCTCGAACTGGCGCATGGCATCGGCCGGGGTGAGGCCGTCGCGCGCCAGCGTGTCCATGTCGAGGCCGCTGACCGCGAGCGCGGATTCGATGACGGCGTCGCTCAGCGGTTTGATCTCCACGTAGAAGCCGCTGTCGGGATCCTCGACCAGGCATGCCCCGATCGAGAGCATCGAGTATCCGGCGGGGTTCGGGCCGGCGGTTTCGACGTCGACGCTGATCAGGGTCTCGGGACGCTCGTCTGGCACCCGCACAGTCTCTCTCGGACTAGTCCGGATCGCCGGGATCCAGCGGGGCGTGGTGATCGAGGTTCACGATCCCGCGTTTCCAGTATCCGCTGGCCGCGACCTGGTCGGCGGGCAGTCCGAGTTCGCGACGCAGGTATCTGCGCAACGGGATGAGCGTCGTCGCCTCGCCCGCCATGAACACGTAGGTGTCGTCGTCGATCGGTCCGAGCGAGCGCAGGGCCTCCTCGAGCTGGCCGGCATCGTCCTCGCGGTATAGCCACTCGGCGTCGACCCGCGCGTCTGCGCCCTCGAAATACCCGGCGACCGTCTCGTCGGCGACGTCGAACAACGCGGTCACGGGCACGGATGCGGGGATGAGCCCCAGCCAGCGTCGCGTCGCGGGCAGCGCCGTCTCATCGGCGACCACGAGCAGCCGGCCGATGCCGACCGGCGCCAGACGTGATCCGCGGGGTCCGCCGATGCCGAGCTCCTGGCCCGCGGCCGCCTGCGCCGCCCAGGCGGAGGCGGGTCCTTCGTCGCCGTGCAGCACGAAGTCGAGGTCGAGTGTCGTGCCGCCGTCGGGGGCGACGTGGACGCCGAGCGGGGTGTAGTCGCGGGAGATGATGGGGCCCGCTCCGGCCGGCCGCCGCATCCCGTCTTCGGTTGCTTCCGGCATCGTCAGGACCCCGGTCGCCGGGTCGGGCAGGAACAGCTTGACGTGATCCGTGGGGCCGAGCGAGGCGAACCCGGCCAGCTCGGGCCCGGCGAGCGTGATGCGCACGATGGAGGGCACCACGGTTCGCGCGGCGGTGACGGACGCCCGCCTCAGAGAGAACGGGTGCCGCACGGTCTCGCGCAGAAAAGGCATCGGTGTCAGGGTAGTCGCCGCTATACATGTGCCATGGCCAGGTTCACGCGCGCCGAACTTCAGTCGCACCGCGACGAGAGCATCCCCGATCTCGTCGGGCCGGGGCTGCGGCTGCTCTTCGTCGGGATCAACCCGGGCCTCTGGACCGCGGCGACCCAGACTCCGTTCGCGCACCCCGGCAACCGGTTCTATCCGGCGCTCGTCGCGGCGGGTATCCTGCCCGAACTCCCCGACTTCGTGAACGGGTTCACGGCGGACTACCGCGCGACGTTCATGCAGCGCGGTCTCGGGATCTCGAATCTCGTCAACCGGGCGACGGCACGCGCCGACGAGCTCTCGCGCGACGAGCTGCGCACGGGTGCCGAGCGGCTGCGGCTGAATGTCGCGATCTGGCGCCCGCGGGTCGTCGCCGTGGTCGGGATCACGGCCTACCGCACCGCGTTCGGCGTGCCGAAGGCCGTCGCGGGCCGGCAGGACGAGCGGATCGAGGGGGCCGAGCTGTGGGTGCTGCCGAATCCGAGCGGGCTCAACGCGCACGACACGATCGCCACGCTGGCCGAGGCGTACGCCGCCCCGGCCCGCGCGGCGGGTGTGCTCTGATCTAGTCGCGTTCGACCGGCAGCCAGAGCTCGGTCGTCGCCGTGCTGAAGTCCTCGGCGCGGTCGATGATCGCCACGATCGACGGCCCCGGTCGCAGTCGCCACGGGTTCGACGGGAACCAGTCCGTCGCCGTCGCGGCCCAGGTCTGCTGCAGCACCTGCGGGTATTCGCCGGATGCCCGGAACACGGCCCACGATCCGGCCTCGACCTCGATCACGTCCAGATCCGCGGGAGGCGGGGTGGACCTCTCGAGAGCGACCCCGTGCAGGTAGGTCAGCTCGGTGCCTTCGACGGAGTCCGGGTCGACATCGGCGCTGATCTGCAGCAGACCGGGAGGCTCGGTGTCGCCGAGCGCCTTGAGCCGCTCATGCTCGGCGGCGGGGAGAGCCGCGATGTGAGCCGCGATGTGCGGGTTGACCCCGTGGTGGATGAGCGGCACGCGTGCCGCGTGGCCGGCGAGCACGAATGCCGGGTGCTCGATGATGCGGGTGTCCATGGATGTTGTCCCTTCGACGGTCAGACGGAAGCGCAGCTTCTGCTGCATGGTGAGGGGTCCGCCCGAGCGCCGGACATCGCCCGGGCTTATTCCGTGCACGGCGTGGAACGCGCGCCCGAAGGCTTCGCTCGAGCCGTAGCCGTACGCCACCGCGATCTCCAGCAGCGGCCGTCCGGCGACCACGTCGGCGGCGGCGAGTGTCATCCGGCGCCTCCGCACGTACTCGCTGAGCGGCATGCCCGCGAGCGAGGAGAACATCCGGCGGAGGTGGTACTCGGTGGTGCCGATCCCGCGTGCGAGGTCGGCGACATCGATGCCCTCGTCGAGATGGGTCTCGACGTGCTCGATGAGCTGGTTCAGCCCGGCGATCATGGCGGCCCCTTTCCGCTGTTCAGCCTGCTCTCCGCCCCGCGCGCCGACCCGATCGCACCGGACCGATCCGGTCAGCCGCCGAGTGCCGGCGCGATGTCGTGGACGATCGAGGCCAGGATGCGCGCGTTGAACTCCACCCCGAGCTGGTTGGGCACCGTGACGAGCACCGTGTCGGCGGCGGCGACCGCGGCATCCTGGGCGAGTTCGGCCGCGAGGGCGTCGGGTTCGCCGATGTAGCTGCGGCCGAAACGGGCGAGGCCGCCGTCGAGGTATCCGACCTGGTCCTGCGCATCGGCCTGTGCCCGCAGGCCGAAGTAGTGGCGCGTCTCGTCGTCGATGAGCGGCAGGATGCTGCGGCTGACCGACACGCGCGGCTCGCGATCGTGCCCTGCGTCCCGCCATGCGGCGCGGAACATGGCGATCTGCTCGGCCTGCAGTTCGTCGAACGGAACGCCGGTGTCCTCGGTGAGCAGCGTCGAGCTCATCAGGTTCATGCCCTGCTCAGCCGTCCAGGCGGCGGTGGCCCGCGTCCCCGCACCCCACCAGATGCGGTCTCCGAGCCCAGGGGACTGCGGCTGGATGGCCAGCGCACCGGCCGCGCCCATCTGCGGGTTGCCGCGAACCACCGGGGTCCCGGCGATCGCCCGCCGGAACAGTTCGGCGTGCTCTCGCGCCATGTCGGCGTCGCGGCGGCCCTCGGCCGGCACGTGTCCGAACGCGGCGGCGCCGTCGAGCGCGGGCTCGGGGGATCCGCGGCTGATGCCGAGTTGCAGCCGGCCGTCGCTGATCAGGTCGGCGATCGCGGCCTCCTCGGCCATGTACAGCGGGTTCTCGTACCGCATGTCGATGACGGCGGTGCCGAGCTCGATCCGCGAGGTGCGCGCCGCCATCGCCGCGAGCAGCGGGAACGGCGATGCGAGCTGCCGCGCGAAGTGGTGCACCCGCAGGTAGGCGCCGGATACCCCGGCCTCCTCGGCGGCGACGGCGAGGTCGATGGTCTGCAGCAACGCGTCCTGACCGGTGCGCACCTGCGATCCGGGGACGTCCTGCCAGTGCCCGAAACTCAGGAAGCCGATCTTCTTCACGCCAAGATGGTACGCATGCCCCTGCCTCGCCCCCTGCGGCCGGCCGTCGCGTGGTTCTCGCGCACGGCGGTGTTCCGGCGGGCCGGGCCGCGCATCATGCCCCCGCTCGAGCGCGCCTGGAGGCGCCTCGGCGCTCGCGCCCCGCTCAGCAACCTGGGGGTGCCCTCGCTGGTGTTGCACACGACGGGAGCGAAGTCGGGTCTGCCGCGCGACAGCGAGCTCATGTACTGCCCCGACGGTGAGGACATGCTGATCACCGGCAGCAATTTCGCCCGCGAGACCCATCCGGCCTGGACGGCCAACCTGCTGCAGAATCCGGATGCCGCGGTCACCGTCCGCGGCACCCGCATCCCCGTGCGCGCCACCCTCGTCCCCGCGGCGCAACGCGAGACGACCTGGGCGAAGCTGGAGCGCAACTGGCCGGGCTACCGGGGGTATGAGCGCACGGCGGGTCGCGAGCTCAGGATCTTCCGGCTGCGGCCACGGCGATAGCGTCGGCCGCCTCGACGAGCGCGAGGTGGGACAGCGCCTGCGGGGTGTTGCCCATCTGACGGGCTCCGGAGACGTCGTACTCCTCGCTGAGCAGGCCGACGTCGTTGCAGAACGACACGAGGCGGTCCATGAGGGCGACCGCGTCATCCACCCGCCCCGAGAGGGCGTACTGCTCGGCGAGCCAGAACGAGCAGGCGAGGAAGGGGTGCTCGTCGCCGGGCAGCCCGTCGACGTCGGTCTCGGTGCGGTAGCGCAGCAGCAGGCCGTCGCGCAGCAGGTCGTTCTCGAGGGCGGCGACAGTGCCGAGCATCCGCGGGTCGGTAGGCGCCACGAATCCGATCTGCGCGAGTTGCAGCAACGACGCGTCGACCTCGGGGGAGTCGTAGGCCTGGACGTAGCTGCCCCGACCGGAGTCGAAGCCGTGTTCCTCGATCTCGGCCCGCAGCCGGTCGCGCAACGTCGTCCATCTGTCGACGGGCCCGCGCAGCCCGTGTTCGGTGACGGCGCGGATGCCGCAGTCGAACGCCGCCCAGAGCATCGCCCGCGAGTGGGTGAAGGTGCGAAGCGGACCGCGGATCTCCCAGATGCCGTTGTCGGGCCGGTCGAGGTTGTGCTCGACGAAGTCGAGCAACGCCAGCTGCAGCGACCACGAGAACCCGTCGTCGTCGACCCCGATGCTGCGCGCCTTCTGCAGCGCCAGCATGACCTCGCCGAACACGTCGCCCTGGAACTGCTGGTACGCGCCGTTGCCGATGCGCACGGGCGCCGCACCGCGATAGCCGGGCAGGCTGTCGAGTTCGAGCTCGGGCAGGCGGCGCTCTCCGCTCAGTCCGTACATGATCTGCACGTCGGCGGGGTCTCCCGCGATGGCGCGCAGCAGCCAGCCGCGCCATTCGGCCGCCTCGGCGGCGAAGCCGTGGCCCATGAGCGCCGAGAGGGTGAGCGCCGCATCCCGCAGCCAGACGTAGCGGTAGTCCCAGTTGCGCACGCCGCCGTCCTGCTCGGGCAGGCTGGTTGTCGCGGCGGCGACGACGCCGCCGGTGTCCTCGTGGGTGAGTGCGCGCAACACCAGCAGCGAGCGGCGCACCTCGGCGTCGTAGCGGCCGAGGTCCGCGCACCCCGACGCCCAGTGCCGCCACCACCCGACGGTCTCTTCGATGCCGGTGCTCACGTCGGTCGGCGCGGGCGGCGGGCGGTGCGCGGGGAACCAGGTCATCACGGTGTCGACGCTCTCCCCGGCCCGCACCTCGAACGTGCCGTGGTGCGACATGCCGGCGGCGACCAGCCGCGGCCCGCGCACGATGACGGCGTCGGGCCCCGCGACGGCCAGCAGGCCGTCGGGCACCTGGCGGATCCACGGCAGGGCACCGGCGTAGTCGAAGCGCAGCCGCAGCACCTGTTCGAACTCGACGATCCCGCTGATTCCGCGCACCCGGCGGATGACGTCGGCGCGCCGGTCCCCGTGCGGCATGAGGTCGACGACCTCCGCGGTGCCCGTCGCGGTCTCCCAGCGGGTGATGAGCACGAAGGTGTCCTCGTCGTAGCGCCGCGACGTGCACCGGGTCGCGCCGGTGGGGGCGAGGCGCCAGTGGCCGTGCTCCTCGTCCCCGAGCAGTGCGCCGAACGTCGACGGCGAGTCGAACCGCGGCAGGCACAGCCAGTCGATGCTGCCGTCGGTGCCGACGAGGGCGCCGGTGTGGCAGTCGCCGATGAGGGCGTAGTCCTCGATCGCCAGGGGCACGGTGTCAGCCTCTCAGGCCGAGCCCGATGTCGGCCACCTCGATCCGGCCGCCGAGTCCGCGGGCCGGTTCGCGGGTGAGGCCGCGCTTGAGCGCTCCGAACGTGACGGTGACGTCGGCCGGTAGTACCGCATCGTCGGCGGCACCGGTGTCGGCGTCGATGCCGCTCGGTACGTCGACGGCGACGATGAGAGGACGCGCCCGCGGCTCGAGCAGCGGCCGGATGCGCAGGGCCGTCTCCCGGGCGAGGTCGCGCAGTCCGGCTCCCGAGCCCCCGATCCCGCGCATGCCGTCGACGATGACGGCGTCGTCCGTGATGACGCTGCCGACCGCATCCGCCGGGATCTCCCGGGCCCCGGCCCCGGTGGCCGCCGCCCACGCCGCCTCGTGCACCGCCGTACCGGTGCGCACCAGCAGCACCTCCGCGTCCGCGGCCAGCTCTGCGGCGGCGTAGAGGGCATCGCCGCCGTTGTCTCCCGGTCCGGCGAGCACGACGACGGGGGTCCGCCCGGCCTCGCGCACCCGGGCGGCCAGTGCCGTCGCGGCGCGCCGCATGAGCGGCACGCCTGCCTCGATCAGCGGGGCCTCGGCCGCGCGCACCTGGGCGACGGTGTAGCTACGCACGCAGCCCCGCGCGCTCGGGGTGGCGGTCGAACCATTCGGCGACGTACCAGCAGGTGGGGCTGACCGGTCCGGCGCCCCGGCGCTCGACGTCGTCCATGGCGAAGGTGATGAGCCGATCGGCGTAGCCGTTGCCGCGGTGCTTGGGGATCGTCACGGTGTGGTGGAAGACGATGCCGCGCCCGTGGTCGAGGTACTCGGCGACCGACACCAGCTCGCCGTCGACGAACATGGTGTATCGGTGGGCGTCGGGCTCGTGCCGCAGGTCGGTGGCCATGGCCTCAGGCTAACCCGGCGACTTCCCCGTATGCTGCGACCATGGGGATCCGTGACATATCACTCACCACGATCGACGGCGCGGAGACGACGCTCGCCGAGTACGCCGACCGGACGGTGCTGCTGGTCAATGTCGCCTCGCGCTGCGGCAACACTCCCCAGTACGAGAAGCTCGAAGAGCTGCAGAAGCAGTACGCCGACCGCGGCTTCACGGTGCTCGGGTTCCCGTGTAACCAGTTCATGGGGCAGGAGCCGGGGACCAACGAGGAGATCAAGGAGTTCTGCTCCACGACGTACGGCGTCACCTTCCCGCTGATGGACAAGGTGAAGGTCAACGGACGCCACCGTCACCCGCTGTACGCCGAGCTCACCCAGGTGGTCGCCGACGACGGCACGGCGGGCAAGGTCGCCTGGAACTTCGAGAAGTTCGTGCTCGCACCGGACGGCACACTGACCCGGTTCCGGCCCTCGACCCAGCCGGACGACCCGGCGGTCATCGCGGCGATCGAGAGCGGCCTGGAGGCGACGGCGGTCGCCTGATCCCCATAGGGTGTTGGCGTGTTCATCCTCGCGATCATCCTGGCCTTCGTCGGCGTCATCGCCCTGATCGTCGCCGCCTCCAACGCGAAGGCGCGCGTCGTGGCGTCGGGCGACACCCCGAACGGCAGCGCGTTCAAGCGCGGCACGAACGTCGTCATCTCCCGTGCCGCCCGCTGGGCCGCCGCCGGCCTGTTCTTCCTGGCGATCCTGTTCACGGTGTTCTCCTCGTTCTTCCGCCAGGACGTCGGCCAGGCCAACGTGCTGCGCGACTGGACCGGCTCGATCGTGGGCTACGAGACCGCCGCCGGGTTGCACGCGAAGGCGCCGTGGGTCGATGTGGTGACCTTCGACGTGCGCAACCAGCGTGCCGTGTTCGTCAGCGAGCAGGAGCCCGGCCAGGGCGACAACGTCGGCGGCAGCCCGGACGGCCCGCAGATCACGGTGCAGGATGCCGAGGGCGTCACCGCGAACATCGACATCTCGGTGCGCTACAGCCTCGATCCCGACGCGGTGATCGACATCTACAGCGCCTACTACAACGAAGAGAACCTGCGGACGCGCCTGATCTTCAACGACATCCGCTCGGTGGTGCGTTCGGTGCCCGGCAAGTTCACCACCATCGAGATGCTGACCCAGCGCGACGAGGTGCAGGACGACATCCTGAAGGCGCTCACCGCGCGCTGGAAGGACGACGGCATCATCGTCGAGGACGTCGCCCTGCAAGAGATCCGCTACGGCGAGCAGGTCACCAACGCGTACGCCGCCGCGCAGGAGGCTCAGATCAACGTCGAGACCGAGCAGGCCAAGCTCGAGGCGGCGAAGGTGTCGGCGCAGCAGAAGGTCGTGCAGGCTCAGGCCGAGGCCGACGCCAACGCGATCCTGGCCGCGAGCCTGACCGAGGCGATCCTGAAGCAGCGCTACCTCGACACGCTGAAGGAGCTGGCCGCCGCCGGCAACCTGGTCGTGGTGCCCGAGGGCTTCAACGGCCTGGTGAACGTCTCGAAGTGACCCGATGGTCCAGGAGCGCCGACGGCGCGTAACGACACCGCCTCAGTACCCCCGCAGCTTCTCGATATCGCGCCGGTCGCGCTTCGTCGGCCTGCCCGCGCCCCGATCGCGCTCCGCAACGAACACGCGCTCCTCGCGGGGCGGGGGCGGCGGCGTGTGATCGAGGTAGGCGGGAGCGGCAAGGGCGGCACTGACCCGTTTGGCCAGGATCGCGCGGACCTCCACGATGCGCTCTCCGACCCCCGGCACGAACACCCGCACCTCGTCGCCGATCTTCACCGCCTGGGCGGGCTTGGCGCGGTCGCCGTTCACGCGGACGTGTCCGGCCTTGCACAGGGCCGTCGCGGCCGAGCGCGTCTTCGCGATCCGGATCGCCCAGATCCAGCTGTCGACCCGCCCCTCGCTCACCCCGCCACGGTACCGCCGTAGGCTGGGCCCATGGCGCGTCCCGAGCACGATCCGACGGCGCGCCGTCCCCACGGCCCCGAGGACGTCTGGGTCGACGGACCCGAGGGTCGCTTCTGGGGGCGCTACGGCGCCGCCGGTCTGCTGCTGGCCCACCCGGAGGCCGGCGCCCTGCTGCAGCTGCGCGTGGGCTGGAGTCACTTCGGCGGCACCTGGGGTCTTCCGGGCGGTGCGCGCAAGACGGGGGAGAGCCCGGAGCAGGCGGCCATCCGCGAGTCCGACGAAGAGGCCGGCGTTCCGCCCGAGGCGGTCCAGGTGCTCGGCACCCAGGTACTCGACCTGGGCTACTGGAGCTACACGACCGTGCTGGCGAAGGCCTCGCGGCTCTTCGAACCGGTCCTGGGGGATGCCGAGAGCGAGGCCCTGCGCTGGGTCCCGTTCGCCGAGGTGGCGGCTCTGCCCCTCCACCCCGGGGTCGCTCGGGCCTGGCCCGAGCTGCGGGCGACCCTAGCGGCTCTCGACGAGGAGCTCGGGGTCGCGCTCGGCGGCGAGTGACGCCTTCCACTCCACGAGCGAGCGCACGATCGGGCTGTCGTCCTCGGCGAGCTTGGACATCACGTCGGCGGGCACGAAGTAGTTGACGGCGACGAAGCCGCGCACGGTCTCGGACTCGTCGTCCGCGAGTTCGCGCAGCAGGTCGCACGGCGTGCTCTCGTTACGCGCCAGGCAGGCCCGCACCCCGGGGTCGGGGTCGTGGGCGAGCTGCTCGTAGACGTCGGCGGGGGCGTGGTAGCTCGAGGCGACGCTCTCGCGGATCTTGGGGTTCGCATCCGCCGCCAGAATGCGCAAGCGGCGGATCTTGGAGGCCGTCACCGGGGGAGCGGGATGGAGCCGGGCCGCCTCTTCCGGCGTCAGCATGGCGGGTGCCATGGCTGCGAGCTGGGCCCGCTGGGCGGGGGTGTTGAAACGGATGCACGACATGGCGCCAGGCTACGCCCGGTCGGCGAGGGCCTCCTGGGGGGCACGCCGAGGGAACCACGGGATCACGGCGGAGGTGCTGCGCTGGTACTCCGCGTACTCGGGGTACTTGCCCCGTGTGATGCTCTCGGTGAACCGCGTCGAGCCGACGAAGAGCAGTGTGAGCAGCAGCGCACCGAGGACCGTCCACTGCAGCAGACTGCCGGCGGCGACCGCTGCGAACAGGAAGAGCACCCACCACTGAGCCTGCTCGAAGAAGAAGTTCGGGTGGCGCGAGAGCCGGAACAGGCCCGAGGTGAGGAAGCGGGTCCCCGCCGTCCCGGCCGCCTTGGCGCGGTGGAACCGCCACTGCTGTTGATCGGCGATGGTCTCCCCGGCGAGCAGCCCGAGGAACAGCACGGTCAGCACGGCATCGAGCACGCCGAACGGGGCGCGGTTCTGGAACGCGGTCAGCGCCGGGAGCGCGATGAGCACGAGGATCGCGTTCTGGTACAGCACGATGAAGAGCACATTGAACACCGCGAACTGCGCGCGCGTCATGCGCTCCCGCAGGATCGGCCAGCGGTAGTCCTCGTGCCCGGAGTAGCCGCCCTTGCGGGCGAAGTTGAAGGTCAGCCGCGCCCCCCACAGGGTCACCAGGGCCGCCATCACGTCGAGGCGGACATCGGCCAGCCCCGCGGCGATCGCGAACACCCACACGTAGGCGACGGGCACGATCGACCACAGCCGGTCGACCCAGGAGTTGTCCTTGCTGATGAGCGAGGCGATCCAGCAGAAGGCGCAGACCGCCGCCGCGAGCAGGATCACGATGAGAAGCGGAAGGGCGCCGTCGAACTGCATGTCGCGATCCTAGCCACGGCTAGACTCGGGCGACGGAGAGGAGGTCGATGTGGCGACAGTGAGCACCCGGATCGTGACGATCCCGAACCTGCTCAGCCTCTTCCGACTCCTTCTGATCCCGGTCTTCCTCGTGCTGCTGGTCAACCGCCAGTACCTGCCGGCGTTGCTGGTGCTCGTCGTGTCGAGCCTGACCGACTTCGTCGACGGCTATGTCGCGCGGCACTTCAATCAGGTGAGCCGGGTCGGGCAGCTGCTCGATCCCGCGGCGGACCGGCTGTTCATCTTCTCGACGCTGATCGGGCTCGCCTGGACCGGGTTCATCCCGTGGTGGCTGGCGGGGATGATCTTCGCCCGCGAGTTCCTGTTGCTGATCGTCGGGGTGATCCTGGCCAACCACGGCTACGGGCCGCTGCCGGTTCACCATCTGGGCAAGATGGGCACGTTCGCCCTGCTGACCGCGATGCCCCTCCTGGTGCTGGGTGCGGCGTTCCCCGCGGTGGCGACCTGGGCGGATCCGATCGGCTGGGCCGCGGCGCTCTGGGGGGTGTTCCTCTACTGGTGGGCGGGCATCGTCTATGCGTTGCAAGCCGGCCGTCTGATCCGGATTCCGAGGGATGCGAGCGCCACCGCATCCGATAGCCTGGACACCTGAGGGAGGTCACGATGGTCGACGCCGGGGATGAGTCCGCCACCGACGATGCACGAGCCGGCGGGTTCGCATCGGGTGATACGACGGCGCACTTCACCGACGACTTCGTCGCCCAGCTCGCGGCGATGGAGGCCGGGATCTCTCCGGAGGAGCAGGAGTCGATCGGCGCCCTGCCCTCGGGCTCGGCCATCCTGATCGTGCGACGCGGCCCGAACATCGGCGCCCGCTTCCTGCTGGATGCCGACCTCACCGTCGCCGGTCGCCACCCGGACGCCGACATCTTCCTCGACGACGTCACCGTCTCTCGCCGGCACGCGGAGTTCGTCCGTGTCGGCACCGCCTTCCAGGTCCGTGACCTGGGTTCGATGAACGGCACCTATTTCGACGGCGTCCGCATCGAATCCGCCCTGCTCTCCGACGGTGCCGAGGTGCAGGTGGGCAAGTTCCGCCTCACGTTCTACGCGTCGCGCCACGATCTCGCCGCGCAGAGTCGTTGATGGCAGGTGCAGCGCTTCCGGCGAGGGCGCCGGGCGGCTCCCCGCAGCTTCTGAGCATCGGGCAGGTTCTGGCGCGCCTGAGCCCGGAGTTCCCCGACCTGTCCCCGTCGAAGCTGCGCTTCCTGGAGGAGCGGCAGCTGATCGCCCCGTCGCGCACCGAGTCGGGGTACCGCAAGTTCTCGCCGACCGATCTGGAACGGTTGCGGTTCGTGCTCTCGATGCAGCGCGACTACTACCTGCCGCTGAAGGTGATCCGCGGTTACCTCGACGACCTCGATGCCGGGCGCGAGCCGGTGCTTCCGGGCGGTGCGACCGTCGCGGCACCGTCGATGCTGCCGAGCGACCGGCGCCTGACGCGCGACGAGCTGATCAAAGAGGCCGGTGCCACGCCGCTGCTGCTCAACGATGCGGTGAGCGCCTCGCTCATCGTGGCCGCCGACCACTTCGGGGAGGACACGCTCGCCGTGTTGCGGGCCCTCGTCGAGTTGCAGCGCTCGGGGATCGAGCCGCGGCACCTGCGCGGCTTCCGCGCCTCGGCCGAGCGAGAACTCGGTCTCATCGAGAGCGCCTTGATCCCGGTGTCGCGGCGCAAGGACGCCGCGAGCCGGGCGCGTGCGGTCGAGATGGCACGGGAGATCGCCGGGCAGCTCGAGGTGGTGCGGTCGAGCCTCATCCGCTCGGCACTGGGCAACTCGGCTCTGGGCAAACCGTAGGCGGGAAAATCACGCGACGACACGCCCGGATGTCATGGTGCATCCGGAGCGCGGCGGGTACCGTGGTGACCGCACGAGAAGTGTCAGCTTCAACCTCAGGTTGAGAGTTAACTTCCGCGTCTGAGGAGGGGTAATGAGCGATGTGCCGGCCGAACGGCGTGTGAGTCGCAACGAGGAGTCGCGGTACGACCTCGGCCTGCTCTTCACCGACGGCATGCCCGACCTCGACGACAAGTCCGGCTACCGGGGCGCCGTCGCGGCCCGCGCCGCCGGGATCAGCTACCGCCAGCTCGACTACTGGGCGCGCACGCAGCTCGTCGAGCCCACCGTCCGCGGGGCCGCCGGGTCGGGGTCGCAGCGTCTCTACGGGTTCCGCGACATCCTCGTGCTCAAGCTCGTGAAGCGACTGCTCGACACCGGCATCTCGCTGCAGCAGATCCGCGTCGCCGTCGATCAGCTGCGGGAGGCGGGCATCTACGACCTCGCCCAGACGACTCTGATGTCCGATGGCGCCAGCGTCTATCTCTGCACCTCCGACGAGCAGGTCATCGACCTGGTCAGCCGCGGGCAGGGCGTGTTCGGCATCGCCGTCGGCAAGGTCCTGCGTGAGGTGGAGTCCTCGCTCGTCGAACTCGACTCCGTCGCGTCGGAGGACCCGAGCGACGAACTCGCCGCGCGCCGCGCGGCACGCGCCGCGTCCTAGCGAGACCTACTGCTGCGGCGCCGGGAAGTCGAACCCCGGAACGCCGATGCCCGGCTGGGCGGGACCCTGCGGCGCGGGGGGCTGCTGCGCGGGCGGCTGGGGCTGCGCCAACGGCGGCTGCTGCGCCGGGGGTGCGGGCTGCACCGGGGGCTGTGCTACCGGGGGCTGGGCGATCGGCGGCTGTGCCATCGGCGGCTGGGCGATCGGCGGCTGCTGAAGCGGCTGCTCCGCCAGCACCACCGGAAGCTCGCCGCTCAGCGCGGCCTCCGGGTCCTCGGCGAGCTTGGCGGTGCGCAGCACGCGATCCAGCAGTTGGTCGAAGTTGCGCGCCATCTCCTGCGCGCTCTCGCCTGGCCAGACGTGCAGCGGCTTCGCGGCGCCCTGGGCCTGCTGCAGCGACGTGCGCTCGGGCAGCTGAGGTGAGAGCACGAGGGGGCCGAACATGTCGCGCAGTTCTTTGATGCGGAACTGATGCTCGAGGGACTGCACGCGTGCACGGTTGACGATGATGCCGAGCGGCTGCAGCCGGGGCGAGAGTCCGCGCCGGATCTCTTCGATCGCCCGCAGCGCGCGGTCGGCCGCGGCCACCGAGAACAGACCGGGTTCGGTCACCACGGCCACCCGATCGGATGCCGCCCACGCCGTGCGGGTCAGCGCGTTCAGCGACGGGGCGCAGTCGATGAGCACCAGCTCGTAGTCCTTCTCGACGTGGGCCAGCGCCTCCTCGAGCTTCCAGATGTCGCGGATGCTGGGGTGCGGCCCGTCGAAGTTGATCGCCGACGGCGACCCGATCAGCACGTCGACGGTGCCGCGGTGGCTCTTCGTCCAGCCGCTCGGGGCGACCGCTGACCGGACGATCTTCTCTTTCGGGGACGCCAGGACATCCGCGACGTTGAGGTGACCGGCGACGGCGATGTCCATGCCGGTGGAGACGTCGGACTGGGGGTCGAGGTCGACCACGAGGGTCGAGATGCCCTTCGCGAATGCCGCGGATGCCAGGCCGAGCGTGACCGTGGTCTTCCCCACGCCACCCTTGAGGGAGCTCACGCTGAGCACATGCACGAGTAGGGAGCCTACCGTCACTAGTCTGAGAGAACCCAACCCACGCCACCCCGCTCGAGAGGACCCCGCTTGTTCCGCAAGATCCTGGTGGCCAACCGTGGTGAGATCGCGATCCGTGCCTTCCGCGCCGCGTACGAGCTGGGGGCGCAGACCGTCGCCGTCTACCCCTACGAAGATCGCAACTCGCTGCACCGGCTGAAGGCCGACGAGGCGTATCTGATCGGCGAGGAGGGTCACCCCGTCCGGGCCTACCTCGACGTCGCCGAGATCATCCGCGTCGCGAAAGAGAGCGGTGCCGACGCGATCTATCCCGGCTACGGTTTCCTCTCCGAGAACCCCGACCTGGCCCAGGCGGCCGCCGAGAACGGCATCACCTTCATCGGTCCGGGCAGCAGCGTGCTGGAGATGGCGGGCAACAAGGTCACCGCGAAGGAGCACGCCATCGCGGCCGGCGTGCCGGTGCTGAGATCCACCCCGGCGACCAGCGACATCGACGAGTTGCTGCGTGGCGCCGACGAGATCGGTTTCCCGGTGTTCGCGAAGGCGGTCGCCGGAGGTGGCGGTCGCGGGATGCGGCGGGTCGACGATCCCGCCGACCTGCGC
The DNA here is from genome assembly GCA_035556655.1 of Pseudolysinimonas sp. Lineage (GTDB taxonomy): Bacteria > Actinomycetota > Actinomycetes > Actinomycetales > Microbacteriaceae > JBDSKH01. The sequence goes on along the minus strand of DATMFW010000053.1, from coordinate 4,254 downwards.
GAGGCGCTCGAGGCCGCCATGCGCGAGGCGGACAGTGCATTCGGCGACCCCCGGATGTTCATCGAGCAGGCCGTCGTGCGCCCGCGTCACATCGAGGTGCAGATCCTCGCCGACGCGAGCGGCGAGACCGTGCACCTGTTCGAGCGCGACTGCTCGGTTCAGCGCCGTCATCAGAAGGTCGTCGAGATCGCGCCCGCCCCGAACCTCGACGAGGGCATCCGGCAGGCGATGTACCGCGACGCCGTGGCGTTCGCGAAGTCGATCGGCTACGTCAACGCCGGGACCGTCGAGTTCCTCCTCGACACCGCGGGGGAGCGGGCAGGCCAGCACGTGTTCATCGAGATGAACCCGCGCATCCAGGTGGAGCACACGGTGACCGAAGAGGTCACCGACGTCGACCTCGTGCAATCCCAGATGCGGATCGCCGCGGGCGAGACCCTGCGCGAGCTCGGCCTGCAGCAGGACGACCTGCGCCTGCGCGGCGCCGCCCTGCAGTGCCGGATCACCACCGAGGACCCCGCCTCCGGGTTCCGGCCCGACACCGGGAAGATCACGACGTACCGCTCGCCCGGCGGCGCCGGCATCCGTCTCGACGGCGGCACCGTCGCGGCCGGCGCGCAGGTCAGCCCCCACTTCGATTCGATGCTGGTGAAGATGACCTGCCGCGGTCGCGACTTCGCCGCGGCCGTGGGGCGGGCGCGCCGCGGGCTCGCCGAGTTCCGGCTGCGCGGGGTCACCACCAACATCCCGTTCCTGCAGGCGGTGCTGGAGGACCCCGACTTCGTGGCCGGCGACCTCAGCACCAGCTTCATCGAGGAGCGGCCGTGGCTGGTGCGCGGCCATCCGTCGAAGGACCGCGGCACCAAGATCGTCACCTGGCTGGCCGACGTCACCGTCAACCAGCCGCACGGCGATGGCGGCGGAGCGATCGATCCGGCCGTCAAGCTGCCCTCGGTCGACCTGGACGCGCCCGCTCCCGCCGGATCGCGCCAGCGCCTGCTCGAGCTCGGCCCCGCCGGCTGGGCCGCGGCGCTGCGTGCCCAGACCCCGCTGGCGGTCACCGACACCACTTTCCGTGACGCCCACCAGTCGCTGCTGGCGACGCGGGTGCGCACCAAGGACCTGATCGCCGTGCTGCCTCACGTCGCGCGGCTCACCCCCGAGCTGCTGAGCGTCGAAGCCTGGGGCGGAGCGACCTACGACGTGGCACTGCGCTTCCTCGGCGAGGACCCGTGGGAGCGTCTCGCCGCCATGCGCGAGGCGCTGCCCAACATCGCGATCCAGATGCTGCTGCGCGGGCGCAACACGGTGGGCTACACCCCGTACCCGACGGCGGTGACGGATGCCTTCGTCCGCGAGGCGACCGACTCCGGTGTCGACGTCTTCCGCATCTTCGACGCCCTGAACGACGTCGACCAGCTGCGGCCGGCCGTGGATGCGGTGCTGGCCACCGGAACCGCCGTCGCCGAGGTCGCGCTGTGCTACACCGGTGACCTGCTGAACCCGGCGGAGGACCTCTACACGCTCGACTACTACCTGCGGCTCGCCGAGCAGATGGTGCAGGCCGGCGCCCACGTGCTCGCCATCAAGGACATGGCCGGGTTGCTGCGGGCCGCCGCCGCCGAGAAGCTGGTCGCCGCCTTGCGCGAGCGCTTCGATCTCCCCGTGCACGTCCACACGCACGACACGGCCGGTGGCCAGCTCGCGACGCTGCTCGCGGCCAGCCGCGCAGGCGCCGACGCGGTGGATGCCGCATCCGCCCCCATGGCCGGCACGACGAGTCAGCCGAGCCTCTCGGCTCTCGTCGCGGCGACGGCGCACACCGACCGCGACACCGGTCTGGGACTGCAGGCGGTGAGCGACCTCGAGCCGTACTGGGAGGCCGTGCGCAAGGTGTACAAACCGTTCGAGTCCGGGCTGCCCGGTCCGACCGGACGGGTCTACCGGCATGAGATCCCGGGCGGCCAGCTGTCGAACCTGCGTCAGCAGGCGATCGCACTCGGGCTCGGCGACCGGTTCGAGGTCGTCGAGAACCTCTACGCGGCAGCCAGCGACATCCTCGGCCGGCCGCCGAAGGTCACGCCGTCCTCGAAGGTCGTCGGCGATCTCGCGCTCGCCCTGGCCGCCGCGGACGCCGACCCCGCCGACTTCGAGCAGAATCCGCAGAAATACGACATCCCGGATTCGGTGATCGGCTTCATGGCCGGAGAACTCGGCGACCTGCCGGGCGGCTGGCCCGAGCCGTTCCGCGAGAAGGTGCTCGCCGGCCGCACCGTGAACATCGGTGTCACCGAGCTCGCCGAGGAGGACGCCGCCGCCCTCGCGGGTGAACCCGCCGTGCGTCGCGCCACGCTGAACCGCCTGCTGTTCCCGGCGCCCACCCAGGCGTTCCAGCAGCACCGCGAGCAGTACGGCGACCTGTCGGTCCTCGACACCCCCGACTACCTGTACGGGCTGCGTCCCGGCGCCGAGCACATCGTCGAGATGGCGCCGGGAGTCAGCCTGTTCATCGGGCTCGAAGCCATCGGCGAGGCCGACGACAAGGGCATGCGCACGGTGATGACGACCCTCAACGGTCAGCTGCGGCCGGTGTTCATCCGCGACCGGTCGGTGACCGTTCAGAGCAAGGCGGCCGAGAAGGCCGATCCGGCCCAGCCGGGGCAGGTCGCGGCACCGTTCTCGGGGGTCGTGACGCTGAAGATCGCCGAGGGCGACACCGTCGAGCCCGGGCAGCAGATCGCCTCGATCGAGGCGATGAAGATGGAGGCCGCGATCACCACCCCCGTCGGTGGCACCGTGGCGCGGCTCGCCATCCCGGTGACCCAGCAGGTGGACGCCGGGGACCTGCTGGCCGTCATCCAGTCGGCACCCAGCGACGGCTCTTAAGCTGGTGGGTCGTGGCTGATCAGATCCCCCTCGATGAGTTCGTGCTCGACGACATCCCCGTGGCGCCCGCAGCGGTGACCACCTCGACCATGTCGTTCGAGATCGTGCCCGAGCACGCGATCGCGGCCGGCGAGGCCTACGAGCAGGCGGCGCTCGAGGCGGTCACCGCCGAGGCCGTCGCGGCCTATCCGCCGCTGCCGGTCGAGCCGCGTGCACAGTCCCGTCATGCCCGGCGCTGGGTGCCTGCCCGATCCGATCTGCGCTTCGAGCCCTCCGGTGAGCTACGGCCCTCGAGGCGCCCGCTGCCGGAAGGCGTCTGGCCCGAGATCGTCTACGGCCTGACCATGACGGCGGTGAACCTCGGCGACTCGCGCGCCGTCCGGCACCGCAAGCAACTCGACGCCCGCATCGCCCGGCCGGTGCACGACGGTGCCCGGTACGTGCCCGTGCTCGCCCGGCAGGGCGGCGTCGGGGCGACCACGGTGACCGCCCTGCTGGGCATGGCGCTGGCCGAGGGCCGTCCCGGCCGCATCGTCGCACTCGACGTGCACCCCGATCGCGGCGACCTGGCCACGCGGGTGGACCCCGCCCACAGCGCGCTCGAGGTCACCTCCGATCCGGCGGCCGCCGACGGCATCGTGCTCACCGATGCCTCGAGCAATCTGCTCGACCCCGCGGTGCAGCAGGCGCTCCAGCAGGCGGATTCCCTGGTCGTCGTATCCGGCGGCACGTCCGTGCAGGCACGCGCCGCATCCGACACCGTCACCTGGCTCGAACAGAACGACTTCGCCGAGCTCGCCGGCAACACCGTCGTCGCGATCGACACGGCCACACCGGGAACCCGGTACGAGAGCCTCGACGCCATCGAGACGCACTTCCAGGCCCGGGTGCGCGATGTCGTGCGCATCCCGTACGACGAAGAGCTCGTCGCCGGTGCGCCCGCACGCTACGGGGCCCTGCGGCCGGACACGCGGGATGCCGCGCGCGACCTGGCGGCGCTCGTCATGGACGGTCTGACCTCGACCCGCGTGGGTCGCGCCGCATGACCGAACGCCAGATCCGGCTCTTCGGCGACCCGGTGTTGCGCTCCGTCTCGGATCCGGTGACCGCGCCCCCCGGTGACCCGCGCATCGCGGCCCTGGTCGAGGACCTGGTCGACACCGTCACCCCGCCCGGCCGCGCCGGCGTCGCCGCCCCGCAGATCGGTGTGGGGCTGCGCGCGTTCAGCTACAACGTCGACGACGTGATCGGCTACGTGCTCAACCCGGTGCTCGAGGTCGAGGGCGAACCCGAGCTCGTCGACGAGGGCTGCCTCTCGGTGCCCGGATTCTTCTTCCCGCGCATGAGATACCCACGGGCGCGCGTCAG
>DATMFW010000052.1:0-18421 GCA_035556655.1 Pseudolysinimonas sp. | reverse complement strand
CGTTCCTGTACAACGGCAGTGGGGCGGCGCTGATGCCCGAGGGCGACACCGTCTACAAGACCGCGCAGCTGCAGGATGCGGCGCTCGCCGGTCACGTGCTGACCGGTTTCGAGCTGCGCGTTCCGCGGTTCGCGACCGCCGACCTCACCGGCGAGACCGTGCTCGAGGTGGTGTCACGCGGCAAGCATCTGCTGCACCGCATCGGCGGGTTCACCCTGCACACCCACCTCAAGATGGAGGGCGCCTGGCGCACCTACGCGCCCGGAGAGACGTGGCGCCGGCCGGCGTACCAGGCGCGCGCGGTGCTCACCACCGCCGAGGTCGTCGCGGTCGGGTTCGAGCTCGGCATCACCGAGCTGCTGCGCCGCGAGGACGAGGACGACGCGGTCGGCCACCTCGGGCCCGATCTGCTGGGCCCCGACTGGGACGCGGAACTCGCCGTCGCGAGGCTCGCATCGCATCCCGACGACCCGATCTTCGTCGCCGCCCTCGATCAGCGGAACCTGGCCGGGATCGGCAACGTCTACGCCAACGAACTGTGCTTCCTGCGCGGGGTGTTGCCGACGCGGCCCGTCTCGACGGTCGAACTCGAACCGTTCGTCGACCTGGCCGAGCGGATGCTGCGCGCCAACAAGGACCGCTGGGTGCGTTCCACGACGGGCGACCTGCGCCCCGGCAGCACCAGCTGGGTCTACGGGCGCCGGGGTCGGCCGTGCCGCCGGTGCGGCACGAGGCTGCACGGGGGAGAGCTCGGGCGCGACCAGCAGGAGCGCACCGTCACCTGGTGCCCGACCTGCCAGCGCTGACGCCTCGGTGGTCGAGTAGCCGCGAAGCGGCGTATCGAGACCGGGTCACTTGTGGGTCTCGATACGCGCCTGCGGCGCTACTCGACCACCGCGCAGGGGTTGAGTAGCCCGCGCCGCGGGCGTGTCGAAACCGCGCAGCGGGTTGAGTAGCCCGCGCCGCGGGCGTGTCGAAACCCCCGGTCTCGATACGCGCCTGCGGCGCTACTCGCCCACCGAGTACCTAGAGCGCCCGCAGCACCAGCGCCGACCCCTGCCCTCCGCCGCCGCAGAGGGCCGCGGCACCGAGCGAGCCCGCACCCAGGGACTGCAGGTGCCGCGCGAGGGTCCCGGTGAGTCGCGCGCCCGACGCCCCGATGGGATGCCCGAGGGCGATCGCCCCGCCGTGCGGGTTCACGATGTCGAGCGAGATGCCGAGTTCCTTCGCCGACTGCACGGCGACCGACGCGAACGCCTCGTTGATCTCCACCGACACCAGCTCGTCCGCCGACGACCCCGCCTTCTCCAGCGCTGCGGTGATCGCCTGCGACGGCTGCGAGTGCAGCGAGGTGTCCGGCCCGGCGACGAGGGCGTGCGAGACGATCTCGGCGATCGGGGCTACACCGCGCGCCGCCGCGGTCTCCGCCGACATGAGCACCAGCGCCGCGGCGCCGTCGGTGATCTGCGAGGCGTTGCCCGCCGTGATCGTGCCGTCCTTCGAGAACGCGGGTTTCAGCGCGGAGAGGCTCTCGACGGTCGTGTCGGGGCGCACGCCGTCGTCCTCCGACACCGTCGTCGTGCCGCGCCGGGACTCCACGTCGTAGGGGGCGATCTCACCCTCGAGGAAGGCGCGGCTCTTCAGGGCGTTCTGGTGCGAGGCAGCCGCCACCGCATCCTGCGCGGCCCTGTCGATGCCGAGCGGGGCGTTGCCGGCCTCGGTCAGCGAGCCCATCGACACGTTGTCGAACGAGTCGACGAGCCCGTCGTGGTCGAGCAGGTCGACGAGTTCCATGGCGCCGTACTTCTTGCCGGTGCGCGATCCGAGCAGCGCGTGGGGCGCGAGGCTCATCGACTCCTGGCCGACGGCGACGACGATGTCGGCATCGCCCTTGTCGATCAGGTCGGCGCCGGCGGCGACCGCCTCCATTCCCGAGAGACAGACGATGTTGATGGTCATCGCGGGGACGGTGAGCGGGATGCCCGCGCCGACCGCCGCCTGCCGCGCGGGATTCTGCCCCGCACCGCCGAGGATCACCTGCCCCGCGAACACGCGCTGCACCTCGTCGGGGGCGACGCCCGCACGGGCGAGCGCAGCCCGGATCGCGTGGGCGCCGAGCTTCGCCGAGGACTCGGTCGCGAGCTGGCCGGTGAACTTGGTGAACGGGGTGCGGGCATAGCCGGCGATGACGACGGTCATTTCTCTCCTCGGTTTCGACACGCGCCTGCGGCGCTACTCAACCAGCGACACCGTGAAGGGCGCTCCGGTCAGGGTACGCAGATCCTCGACGGATTCGCCGGGAGCGATGCGGCGCAGCACGAGCCCGTCCGGGGTGACGTCGAACACGGCGCGGTCGCTGATGATGCGGTCGACGACGCCGACGCCGGTGAGCGGAAGGTCGCACTGCTCGACGATCTTCGGCGAGCCGTCTTTCGCGACATGCTCGGTCACGACGATGACATGCGGGGTGCCGGCGACGAGGTCCATCGCCCCGCCCATGCCCTTCACGAGCTTGCCCGGAATGGTCCAGTTCGCGAGGTCGCCGTGCTGCGAGACCTGCAGGGCACCGAGCACGGCGGTGGCGACGTGTCCGCCCCTGATCATTCCGAACGAGGTCGCCGAGTCGAAGATCGAGGCGCCGGGCAACAGGGTCACCGTCTGCTTGCCCGCGTTGATCAGGTCGGGGTCTTCGTCGCCCTCGTACGGGAACGGCCCCATTCCCAGGATGCCGTTCTCGCTCTGCAGCGTGACGCTCACCCCGTCGGGCAGGTGGTTCGCGACCAGAGTGGGGATGCCGATCCCGAGGTTCACGTACTGGCCGTCTTCGAGCTCTTGCGCGGCGAGTGCCGCCATCTCGTCCCTAGTCCACATCGCGACTCCTCAGGGTGCGTTGCTCGATGTCCTTCGTCCGGTCCTCCACCTCGACGAGCCGCTGCACGAAGATGCCCGGGGTGTGGATGTCGTCGGGCTCGAGGTAGCCGTCGACGATCTCCTCGGCCTCGGCGAGGGTCAGCCGCCCGGCGGTGGCGACGAGCGGGTTGAAGTTGCGGGCGGTGAGCCGGTAGCGCAGGTTGCCCGCCGCATCCGCTCGGTGGGCCTTGACGAGGGCGACGTCGGCGACGATGCCGCGCTCCATGATGGCCCTCACGCCGTCGAACTCCTGCTCCTCTTTCCCCTCCGCGATGGGCGTGCCGACCCCCGTCGGGGTGAAGAACGCTGGGATGCCGGCGCCGCCCGCGCGCAACCGCTCGGCGAGCGTGCCCTGCGGCACGAACTCCACCTCGAGCGCCCCGCTCAGGTACTGCTCGGCGAACAGCTTGTTCTCGCCGACATAGCTGGAGAGCACCTTGCGCACCTGCCCACCCTCGAGCAGCACGCCGAGGCCCTTGCCGTCGACCCCCATGTTGTTGCTGACGACGACCAGGTCGCGGGCACCGGTGTCGCGCACGGCGCGGATGAGGTTGGCCGGGATGCCGCTCAGCCCGAACCCGCCGACGGCGATGGTCATGCCGTCGGTGACGGTCCCGGCTATCGCCTCGGCGGCGCTGCCGAAGATCTTGTTCGCCATGGGGCTCCCTTGTCCACGTGGTGATCACGGTAGGAGCGCGCTCGCACCCTGTCAAAGTCCGCTCGGCATGTGGCGTTCGGGCAGTCAGGCGTCCACAATATGGACATGGAGGGCGCACAGGTCGTCGGCAGGGTGGCCGCCGTGCTGCGCGCCGTCAGCGCCGCTATGCCCTCGGGAGCGGGCACCAGCGCCGTGGCCGACGAGACCGGACTCGCCCGGCCGACGGTGCACCGCATCCTGACCTCGCTGGCGGCCGACGGCTTCGTCGACCGGGGCGAGACGCGCTGGTTCCTCGGCCCCGAGCTCTATCTGATGGGGGCGATCGCCGCCGAACGCTACGACATCACCGACATTGCGCGCGACAGCCTGCGCGCTCTCGCGGCGGCGACCGGCGAGAGCGCGTTCCTGTCGGCCCGGCGCGGAGACGAGAGCGTGTGCCTGCTGCGCGAGGAGGGGTCCTTCCCGATCCGGTCGTTCGTGCTCTACGAGGGCATCCGCTTCCCGCTCGGGGTCGCCTCGGCGGGTCTGGCGATGCTCGCCTTCCTGCCGGAGGAGCAGGCCGAACGCTACCTGGCGAGCGTCGACCTGGTGCCGCGCTGGGGCGCGGCGCATTCGGCGGATGCGGTGCGCCGCCGCGTCGTCGAGACCCGTTCCCGGGGCTACGCCGTCAACCCCGGCCTGATCGTCGAGGGCAGCTGGGGCATGGGCGCGGCCGTGTTCGACGGCTCGGGTCAGCCGGCCTGGGCGCTCAGCCTGACCGGGGTCGCATCGCGCTTCGGCCCGGACCGGGTGCCTGAGCTCGGGCGCCTGCTGCTCGAGCACGCGCACCGGATCTCGCAGCGGCTCGGCGGCTGAGCCTCGGGTACCCGCACGGCAACAACCTCGGAACTCCTCGGCGCGAAGTCACCCAGGCCGCGGCGCACCGGGGCGCGCCACACCGTTGTTCCGAGGTTGTTGCCGCCTCAGCCGATGCAGACGTCGCGGAGCACCCCGATCATCGCGGGAGCGCTCGAGTTGCCCGCGGCATCCCGCGCCACCGCGGTGATCGTGTAGGTTCCCGGTCCCGCGTTCATCGGGATGAAGTACGTCCAGGTGCCGCCCTGCCGCGCCATCGCGGCGGAGCCGCTGGAGGGGCCGTTCCAGCTGATGTCGACGCGATCGACCCCGACGTCGTCGGTCGCGACCACGGAGACCGTGCTCCCCGTTCCGCAGCCCACCGCGGTGGGGTCCGCCGAGATCTGCTGGATGGTCGGCGGCGTGGTGTCCCCGGCCGGAGGGGGCGGGGGCGGCGGCGGCTGCTCCTGCTGGGTCGGGGTCGGCGTGGGGGTGGGCGTCGGGGTCGGGGTGAGGGTCGGGGACGCGGTCGGCGACGGGGTCGGCGCGACGGTGACCACCGGCTCCGGCCGGGCCGAGGGCCAGAGCAGGATCGTCAGCAGCACGATCACCGCGACCGCGAGACCGATCACCGTGGTCAGCAGCGGGACGAACCAGCCCGGCCGCGGCGGCGCGAAGCCGGGAGCCGTCGTCCCGGTCGCCGAGGCACCGGCATCGCCGGCCGCCACCCGCGCGCGGATGACGTCGGCGACCCCGGCGGAGTCCGCCGGTTCTGCGAGTCGCTCGAACGAGCCCTTCAGCAGTTCGTCGATGTCAGCCACGGTGATCCTCCTTCCTCAGTTGCGCCGCAAGCGCCTTGCGTGCCCGGAACAGCTGGGTCTTGATGGTGCCCGTGCTCACGCCCAGGCCCTCCGCGATGGTCTCCACGGACTGGTCGAGGAGATAGTGGAGCACGCACACCTGTTTCTGTTGCAGCGGCAGGGTCTCGATCGCCGCCTTGACGTCGATGTCGAGCGAGTCGAGCACGTCGTCGGTGCTCTCATCGTCGACACCCACCCGGGCGAGCGCCCGGGCCTCCGCCGCCTTGGACCGCTGGAGGTCGCGGGCACGGTTGCTCGCGACGACGGTGATCCAGGCGGCGACGTTGGTGATCTCACGGGCGGGCGGTTTGGCCAGGAACCCGACGATCGCATCCTGCACCGCGTCGGCGGCGTCCTGCCGGTTGCCCGTGATGAGCCCGACCGCCGCGACGACCTTGGGGTACTCGGTCGTGACGAAGGTGTCGAGGTCCAGCTCGACTCTCTCCGACACGGCAGGGCTCACATCTCTCCGACGCCCCGGCGGGGGCGGAAGGTTGACAGCGACGCAGATCTCCCCGCCAGATTGGCGCACATCGGCGGCCGGGGGAAGGGGGCCGCGCGCTATCGTGACAGGCATGACCGACGCCGCGAACAGCCCCACCCCGCCGGAACCCGTGGTGCCCGCCGCAGCGGAGCCGGCCGCGCCCCTCCCGGCCGAGAACCTGATGCGCGGCACCCTGCTCGCGCTCGCGGCACTGCCGGCCGGCGTCATCGCCTGGGCCATCGTCTCCGCGATCGGGTTCGTGTCCGGCTGGCTGGCCATCGGCGTCGCGCTGCTGGCGCTGTGGCTCTACCGCAAGGGTTCGGGCGGGCGCATCGGCTTCAACGGGGCGACCCGGGTGTCGATCATCACCGTCGTGACCCTCATCGTGGCGTTCGTCGTCGGGATCGCGGTCGCCAACCCGATCCGGTTCAACCAGGCGATGTCGCGTGGCACCCTGATCCCGCTGATCGTGCAGGACCCGCTGTACATCGTGTTCCCCGTGGTGTTCGGCGTTCTCGGGATCGTGGCCGTCTACCGCACGGCCGCGACCCAGCGATCCCTGCCACCCGCCGCATCCTGAGCCGATGGCCGCGGCCAGGTGATCAGTCGGCGGATTGCCGGCGGTTCCAGGCGACGGCGGCCACGAACAGCACCCCCGCGATGATCAGCACCCCGGCCGCGATCATCAGCGGCACCGCGATGGTCGACGTGCGCAGGAACCAGTAGTCCAGCTCGGTGGCCGCGCCTCCCCGGGTCTCGACCAGCTTGCGGGCCTGGTTCGCCCACGCCCCGCCCCCGATGACGAGCACCGCGCCGAGCGTGGAGAGGGCGAGCAGGAACGGGTTCCGGGCGAGTTCGCGAAGGGGCAGCGCTCGCGCGCGCGGGGGCTCGGGCGGCGAGGCGGGCCCGGTCGGGTGCTGCGCGGGCGGAGCCACGGGGTCGGCCGGAGGCTCCGCCGCCGCTCCGGCCGGGGTCTCGGGAAGCCGCACCTCGCCCTCGAACCCGCGCTGGAACGCGGGATCGTAGCGCGGGTCGACGCCCATGGGCCCCTTGCTACACCATCACCGCCGCGGGCGCGAGGGGTTTTCGCCGCCGGAGTGCGGGGTTAGCGTCGGAGCATGACCGACGAGACGCTGCGCGCGGCGAGCATCAACAACGAGTTCCTCCGCGCACTCGGAGAGCTCGTGATCGCGGGGGCGCGACTCGAGCAACTCGACCTCAGCCCGGTCGAGGCCGCCGAACCCGGAAGCCGGATCCCGGTGTGGGCCCAGCGCGCAGCCGAGCTGCTCGACGAGCGCGACCGGTTCATCCTGGCTGCCGCGGTCGCGCACGAGGGCTCGACCATCATCCGGGTCACCGCGCGCGACGGTTCGGTGATCGCCGGGGATGCCGACTACATGGTGCACCTGGCGGCCCGGCTCACCCGTCATCGTGGGGCGGGCCTTGCCATCGGAGTGCAGCCCGCACCGGGGTTCGTCTCCACGGCGACCGGCCCGATGCCGGTCCACGAGGCGGGCTAGGAGCCGCCGAGCTTCCCCTCCGCGCGGCCCACCACCCGGGCGGCACCCTCGGCGCGCCGCGCCGCCCGGTCCCGCTCGCGGATGGCCTCCCGGCGGGCACGTTCGGCGTCGCCGACCGCGCGCTCGAGCCGTTCGTACTCGGCGAGCGCGGCATCGCGTTCCTCGACGAGTTCGCCGTGTCGCTCGACCGCCGCGGTGAGGGCATCATCCGCGGCCTCGAGAGCCGTCTCGGCCTCGCGCTCGGCTTGGCGCGCCCGCTCGAGTTCGGCGCGCGCGGCAGCCGCGGGATCGGGCCGGGGCGCGGCGCGCACCGGGCGTCTCGGCACCGCGGCGGCGCCCCGCTCGGCGAGCGCCTCGCCCGGGGCCGCGACGGCGCCGTCGAGATCCACCGGGTCCGCGCCGATGCTGACCAGGGTGCGCACCAGGCGCCCAGAACGCACCGCGGCCTCGGCATCGGCGTCCGCGATCGCCGCCACCACGGTCTGCTCCACCTCGTCGGCCACCGAGCTGCTGAGCGGGCGGCCGCGACGTTCCGCGACACGGCGTGCCGCATCCGCCACCGCCCCGAGCGCGCGCCGGCGCTCGGCCCCGAGCTCCCGCAGGGCGTCGCGGTCGAGGGCGGCCTGTGCCGCGCGGAGGCCGGGTCCGAGTGCGAGCGCCGCGGCGACCACCTCGCCCTCTTCGCGCACGAGCTGATCGACGAGCCACGCCGCCGCGCTCGGCTTGGGCAGTGCGCCGACGGCGTCGGACAGGGCCCGATCGGTCGTCCGCAGTTCGCGGGCGCGACGGTTCCGCTCGGCGGTGAAGGCGTCGAGATCGAGGGCGTACAGTTCGCCCGCGATGCTGCCCAGGTCGGCCATGGCTCCAGTCTGCCCCGCCTGCGCGTCACCTGGCAGTGCCGCCGCAACCCGCGGGGGCCTGCCTACCGTGGGGCCATGCCGGACCTCACCGCTCTCGCCCTGATCTGCACGCTCAAGCCCGGACCCGCACCGTCGAGCACCGACAAGCTCGCCGGCGAGGTGCTGGAGGCGCTCGCCGGGCACGGGGTGACCGGCGCCTCGCTGCGCGTCGTCGACCACGACGTGAAACCGGGCGTCGAGGTCGACATGGGCGACGGCGACGACTGGCCGGCGATCCGGGGCATGGTCCTCGCCGCCGACATCCTGGTCCTGGCCACCCCGACCTGGATGGGTCACCCCTCCAGCGTCGCCCACCGGGTGCTCGAGCGCCTCGATGCCGAGCTGTCGCAGACCGACGACGAGGGGCGCCCCACCCTGTTCGGCAAGGTCGCCGTCGTCGCGGCGGTGGGCAACGAGGACGGCGCCCACCTCATCTCGGCGGAGGTCTTCCAGGCCCTCGACGATGTCGGTTACACCATCCCGGCGCAGGGGGTCACCTACTGGAACGGCCCCGCGATGGGCGGCACCGACTATCGGGATCTGCCCTCGACTCCCGAGGCGACGGCCGCCGCGACGCGCACGCTCGCGGCCAATGCCGCCCATCTCGCGAGCCTGCTGAAGGCGTCGAACTACCCCGTCTGAGCGGTGCGGGTCAGGCCAGCGATCGGCTGGTCAGCCGCTCGATCGCCCGCACCGGGATCGGCAGCCAGCTGGGCCGGTTGCGCGCCTCGTAGCTGGCCTCGTAGACGGCCTTGTCGAGCTCGAACGCCGTGAGCAGCGCATGGTCGGCGTGCCCGCCACCGCCGTCGGTGTACCCGGCGAGGTAGGCATCCCCCGCCCGCCGAGCCCAGGAATCGGCGTCGGGGTGGGTCGACGAGGCCGCCGCGTAGTCGAACGAGCGCAGCATGCCGGCGAGGTCGCGCAGCGGAGGCTCGGGCCGGGTGCGCTCCTCGATGGTGCGCAGCGGTTCGCCCTCGAAGTCGATGAACACCCAGCGCTCCGCCCCGCCCGCCGTGGCGTGCAGGATCTGCCCGAGGTGCAGGTCGCCGTGGATGCGCTGAAGTCGCGGCCAGTCGCCGGTCGCCGCGGTGGCATACGCGCGCTGGATATCGTCGCGGTGCTCGGCGAGGGCCGGCACATCCCGGATCGCCGCCTCGAGCCGGGCGGTCCACATCGCCGTGATCGCGGATACCGCGGCCGGGCCGGGCGCTTCGGCCGGCAACCGCTCGGCCAGGGTCGCATGCAACGCGGCGGTCGCCGCACCGAGCTGGAAGGCCTGGCGCGAGAAGTCGTCCCCGGCATCCACCGACCGCCGCGCGGTGAGCCAGGCGTCCTCCGCGCCCCGCAGGAACTCCTGGGCGATCGCCAGCTGGCCCGCCCCCATGGTCTCGCCGGCGTCGCGCCATTCGGCATCGAGCACTCCGACGAAGTGCGGCACGTACCCGGCCCCTGCCGTGCTCAGCGCACCCTGCAGTTCGGCATCGGGGTTGTGCCCGTGCTGCACGACGCGGAACACCTTGACCATCAGCTCGCCATCCGACTCGGTGGAGACCACGATCGACGTGTTGGACTGCTCGCCGGTGAGCACCCCGCTGCCGGTGACCTCGGTCGTGGGGTGCGCGTCCCCGCGGATCGCCCCGAGCAGGGCGGCGGCGAAGGCCGGGTCGTACGGGCCGTCGAACACCGCCCGGTCTCCGTTCGGGCCGATCAGATGCGGCTCGGAACCGGCGGGCACCTCACGCCGTTCCACGACCGGGACCTGATAGACCGAGCGTCGCGGATCGGCGTCGTCGGCGAGCAGCAGGATGTGCACGCGTGCGTCGTCGTCCGGGCTCTCGAGCGGGATGTCGCCGACGGTCCGCAGCCGCGGAGCGCCGCCCTTTCCGGCGTACCAGCGCTGGCGGGCCATCCACCCGCCGACCAGTTGCGCCAGAGCATCCATGCTTCATGGTCGCACCGGAATCCCGGAATGTCGCTGAATCCGGCCCGAGGCTGGAAGCCACAGGGGCAAGACCTGAACGTTCCCTGGATTGGTCTCGCCGACATCCCGAAGCGCGGTTGTGTGGGGGATGCCCCGCTACGAGCGAGGCGCAAAGGAGATCGACACCATGAACATCTTGGTTGCCATCGTCGCGATCATCGCGGTCATCCTGCTCTTCACGGGTGGGTTCGTGCAGTCCCTGAACTTCCTGCTCTGGGTCGGCATCGTGCTGCTGGTGCTCGCCGCCATCGTGTGGCTGATCCGCTTCCTGACAGGACGTCGTACGTCCGTCTAGCGCGCACCTCACGCTGGGGGAATCGAGGCCCGGCTCCGCTTCGGCGGGGCCGGGCCTCAACTCGTCTGAAACACTGGATGCGTGAACCCCGCCCTGCCGATCCGCGCCCTCGGCGTCGTCGGCGTCCCTCTCCTCGGGGTACTCGCCCTCGCACTGGGGTGGAACGTCGCGGACCCGGCCGTCTGGGTCGTGGTGCTCATGGCGGCGATCCTCGCGGCGACGGTGCTCGCCGCCGTCCACCACGCCGAGGTCATCGCCCACAAGGTCGGTGAACCCTACGGCTCGCTGGTGCTGGCGATCGCCGTCACCGTCATCGAGGTCGCGCTCATCATCACGCTCGTCATCTCGGGCGGGCCGCAGACGGCATCCCTCGCCCGCGACACCGTGTTCGCCGCCGTGATGATCACGACCACCGGGATCGTCGGGCTCTCGCTGCTCGTCGGGGCGCTGCGGCACGGGGCGATCCGGTTCAACGCCGAGGGTGCCGGCGCTCTGCTGGCGACCGTGACGACGCTCGCCGTGCTGTGCTTCGTGCTACCCAACTTCACCAGCGGAACCGATGCGCAGTTCTCGACGTCGCAACTCGTCTTCGTCGCGATCGCCTCGCTCGCGCTCTACGCGCTGTTCGTCGCGACGCAGACCCTACGACACCGGGACTTCTTCCTCCCGGTCACCCCCGAGGGCGCGACACTGCGCGAGCAGGAGCACGCCACTCCGCCGACCCGGCGCGCGGCCCTGATCAGCCTCGGCCTGCTGCTGCTCTCGCTCGTGGCCGTCGTGGGCCTGGCCAAGCTCGTCTCGCCGACCATCGAGGCGGGGGTCGAAGCCGTCGGGTTCCCGGGCTCGTTCGTCGGTGTCGTGATCGCGTTGCTCGTGCTGCTGCCCGAGAGCATCGCGGCCGTGCGAGCGGCACGCCGCAACCGCATCCAGACCAGCCTCAATCTCGCGCTCGGGTCGGCGATGGCCAGCATCGGGCTGACCATCCCCGCGATCGCGGTCGCGTCGTTCGTCCTCGACGGTCCGCTGCTGCTCGGTCTCGGCACCGCCCAGATGGTGCTGCTCGGGCTGACCGTCGTGGTGAGCATCCTCACCATCGCCCCGGGCCGGGCGACCCGCCTGCAGGGCGGTGTGCACCTGGTGATCTTCGCGGCCTTCCTGTTCCTGTCGATCGCACCCTGAAAGGACCACCATGCTGCGCATCGGGACATTCGTCTGGGGAGTGCATGACCTCGCTCGCGCGCAGGCATTCTGGCAGGAGGCGCTCGGGTTCGAACCGCGCGAGGAGCCGAGCGACGACTGGGTGGTGCTCGTGCCGCCATCGCGCGACGGCACGCAGTTCGCCCTGCAGCTGGTCAGCTCGAGCACCGCGCGGCGGCATCACCTCGACCTCTACGCCGACGACCGGGAGGCCGAGGCGCAGCGGTTGATCGGGCTCGGGGCGTCGCGGGTGGAGCGCTGGCGGTACGAGGAGGACGCCGACTACATCGTGCTGGAGGATCCGGAGGGCAACCGGTTCTGCGTGTGCACCATCGGTCCGCACGCGACCGGCCCGCACTTCTAGCGGGCGATTAACCGGGGATCGCGTCGGCGGCGGCGATGACCCGGTGCAGGGTGGCGCGCATCGCGTCGAGCTCGCCGGCGCTCATGTCCAGCATCGCCGCGACCCGCGGCGGGACGGTCTCGGCCTCGGCGCGCAGGGCCCGGCCGCGATCCGTCAGTGCCACGTCGAGGGTGCGCTCGTCGGCGCCGCGTGCGCGGGTGATCAGCCCGGCGGCCTCGAGGCGCTTGAGCAGCGGCGACAGCGTCGCCGGATCGAGGGCGAGCGCGCGGGAGAGGTCGACGACGGTGCGCGGGCTGTGCTGCCACAGGGCGAGCATCGCCAGATACTGCGGATGCGTGAGCCCCATCGGCTCGAGCAGCGGCCGGTAGGCGGCGATCACCTTGCGGGTCGCGACGGCGAGCGCGAAGCAGACCTGGTTCTCGAGGGCGAGCATGTCGACGGCCATGGGAGCATGGTACCTGATTTGTTTGTACACTAATGATTGTGACACGAACGAATGAGGTGCGCCCGCCCAACGACTTCGAGGGCGGCGGATTCTTCAACCGGCTCAACCGTCGGCTCTTCCCGTACCTCGGCCCGCCGCCGCTCGGACCCTACGACCAGCCGGCGCCGCCGACCCCCGCGAGCCGCGCGTGCCCGCTCTGCGGGTCCCCGATGTCCGAGCACGAGTTCGACCGCAGCGGCGGAGCCGAGCGCCCCACGAAGTTCTACTGCCCGCGCCCCTCGCCCGACGAAAACTGAGGAAGATCGACGCTCTCGCGCCGAACTCGCACCGCGATCGGGGTCGCGCGCGCCAGTCTCCTCAGTTTTCGACGCGGGGCGACGGGGCTGCCATGCTGAGCAGGTGAGTTTCGACGTCGAGTCCCTGCGGTCCCAGTTCCCGTCCCTGGCCTCGGGCATCGCCCACTTCGACGGGCCCGGCGGCACCCAGACCCCGCGCGCGGTCGGCGAGGCCATCGCCCGCACCCTCACCGGGCCGCTGTCCAATCGCGGCACCGTCGGGCGCTCCGAGGCACTCGCCGACGAGGCCGTGCACGCCTTCCGCTCCGCCTTCGCCGACCTGCTCGGCGCCGACCCGCGCGGCATCGTGTACGGCCGCAGCGCCACCCAGATCTGCTACGACTTCTCGCGCAGCCTCGCCAAGACCTGGGGCCCCGGCGACGAGGTCGTCGTCAGCCGGCTCGACCACGACGCCAACGTGCGCCCGTGGGTGCAAGCGGCGGAGCGCGCGGGCGCCACCCTGCGCTGGATCGAGATCGACCCCGCCACCACGCAGCACGATCCCGCGAGCATCGAGGCCGCCATCACCGATCGCACCCGACTGGTGGCGGTGACCGCCGCATCCAACCTCGTGGGCTCTCAGCCCCCGCTGCGGCAGATCGCCGATCGCGCGCACACCGTCGGCGCGCTGGTCTACGTCGACGGGGTGCACTACACGGCGCACGAGTTCGTGGACATCGCCGAGCTCGGCGCCGACTTCTTCATGTGCTCGCCGTACAAGTTCCTCGGACCGCACTGCGCGGTGCTCGCCGCCGACCCCGCCCTGCTCGAGACGATCCAGCCCGACAAGCTCGCGCCCTCGACGAACGACGTGCCCGAGCGCTTCGAATTCGGCACCCTGCCCTACGAGATCATGGCCGGGGCGACCGCGGCCGTCGACCTGCTCGCGTCGATCGCCCCCGGCTCGGCGACCACCCGCCGCGAGCGCCTGCGCGCCTCGCTGCACGAGGTCGACGCGCATGAGCTGCGGATGCGACACCTGATCGAGGACGGCCTCGCCGGATTCGGCGACCAGGTCACGCTCTGGTCCCGCGCCGAGAAGCGCACGCCGACGCTGCTCATCACCGTCGAGGGGCGCGACATGGGCGAGGCTTACGAGTTCCTGGCTCAGCGCGACGTGCTCGCCCCGTCGGGATCCTTCTACGCGATGGAGCCATTCCAGGCGCTCGGCCTGCGCGACGAGAACGCCCTGCGCATGGGCGTCGCGCCGTACACCGACGAGCGGGACGTCGAGCGGCTGCTCGAGGGCCTCGCGGCGTTCCTCGGGCGTTAGCCCAGGATCACCCCGCGGTTCCGCATGAAGGGAACCGGGTTGGTGAGCTGCCCGTTCACCCGGATGATGAAGTGCACGTGGCATCCGGTCGATGCCCCCGTCGAGCCGACCCGGGCGATCTGCTGACCGGCGTTCACGTGCTGGCCGTATCGCACCAGGATGCCTCCGGAGACGATGTGCCCGTAACCGGAGGACGATCCGTCGCCGTGGTTGATCTGCACGTAGTTGCCGAGCGTGCCGTTCCAGCCGGCGTAGGTCACGGTGCCCGAGTGGGCCGCGCGGATCGGAGCTCCGCAGCCCTGACCCGCGATGTCCGTTCCGTTGTGCAGCCGCCAGGTGTGGTAGATCGGGTGGTAGCGCATGCCGTACCCGCTCGAGATATATCCCGCCGAGGGCCGCGCCCAGCCGCGCGAGTTGACCTGGCCGGCCTTCGCGGCCGCCGCGGCCGCTGCGGCGAGCGCCGCCTTCCGCGCCTTCTCGCGCGCGATGACACCCTTGCGGTAGTCCGCCTCGGTGGCCTCCCGGCGTTCCTTGAGCACCGTCAACTGCGCCTCGAGCTCGACCTGGTGGTCCTCCTGCTCTTGCAGCGCCGCGTCGGCGGCCTCGCGCGCCACCCGCGCCGCGTCGAGCGCCTTCTCGGCGAACTCGCGCAGCTCATCGCGTTTCTTCTCGGCGACGTCGGCCTGATCGCCGAGCGACTGCGCGGTGTTCTGCAGCTGCAGCGCCTCGGCGTAGAGCTTCTCGGACTGCCCCGACACCCGGTTCATGGTCTCCAGGCTGCGCAGCAGCCCGTCGGCCTCGGACGCACCCGCGCCGAGCAGGCTCACCACGACATCGCCGTTGCCCGACTTGGCCAGCATGGCCAGCAGCTTGTTGGCGCGCTCCTTCGCCTCACCGGCCTCGGAGCGGGCGGCCTCCGCCTGGGCCGAGAGCTCGTCGGCGACCATCACCTGCTCGTCGTAGGCGTTCTGCGCCTGCTCGAACGCCTCGCCCTTCGCGATCTCGTCGGCCTGGGCCGCCGCCAGACGGTTCTTCAGTTGCGTCAGCAGCGCCTCGATCTGGGCGATCTGCTTCTTGGTCGCGGCCTCGCTGGCGCGCGCCGCCTTGACCTGCGCCCAGGTCGGGTAGGTCGTGCTCGGGACGGCGGAGGCGCTCAGGGAGGGGGTGAGCAGCGGTGCGCCGAGCGCGACGACGGCGAGCGCGACGAGCACGATGTGCCCCCACGCCCGGACGCGCGTCCGCACCGAGCCGCGTTCGATCCCCACGGTCCGCCCTCTCTCAACCGGTACTTGAGGGTATGCGCGCCCGGCGCCGATGCCAGGGCGCGACACACGGCACGTAGGCTGGCCCGATGCCGAGCCCCTTCCTGATCGACGCCGGTGGCGACGTCTCCACCACCCCTCTCGACATCGAGACGGCGGCGGTCGGCGCCGAGGCAGCCGGCTACGACGGCATGATCGTCGCCGAGACCAAGCACGACCCGTTCGTCGGGCTGACCCTCGCCGCCCGCGGCACCGAGCGGATCACCCTCACCAGCGGGATCGCGGTCGCGTTCGCGCGCAGCCCGATGACGATCGCGATGGCGGCCAACGACATCCAGCTGGTGTCGGGCGGCCGGTTCCTGCTGGGGCTGGGCTCGCAGGTGAAGGCGCACATCGAGCGCCGGTTCTCGATGCCGTGGTCGCAGCCTGCCGCCCGGATGGCCGAGTACGTCGAGGCGGTCCGCGCCATCTGGCAGGCCTGGGCCACCGGGGAGCGCCTGACGTTCACCGGCGAGTTCTATAGCCACACCCTGATGTCGCCGTTCTTCGATCCCGGCCCGAACCCGCATGGCAATCCCCCGATCTGGATCGCCGCCGTCGGCGAGGGCATGGCCGAGACCGCCGGCCGGGTCGCCGACGGGGTCATCGGGCACAGTTTCACCACCCGGCGCTATCTCGACGAGGTGACGATCCCGGCCATCGCGCGGGGTCGGGATGCGGCGGGCCGCGATGCGGCATCCGTCGGTCTCAGCGTGCCGGCTTTCGTCGCCGTCGGAAACGACCAGGCCTCCCTCGACCTCGCCATCGAGGCGACCAGGCGGCAGGTCGCCTTCTACGGCTCGACCCCTGCCTACCGCGGGGTGCTCGAGCTGCACGGCTGGGGCGAGGCGGCCGAGCGGCTGCACGCGGCCTCGACCCGCGGGCAGTGGGACGAGATGGGCCGCGTCGTCACCGACGAGATGCTCGCCGAGTTCGCCGTGGTCGGCTCGCCGGCCGAGGTCGCCGCGGGGGTCCGCGACCGGTTCGCCGGCCGGGTCACCCGCCTGTCGTTCAACGCCCCCTACCCGGTGACCCCCGAGGTGTGGTCCGAGCTGCTCGGCGCCGCCCGCGCTTAGCGAACGGTTCTTGGCGCAGAGCGCACAGCCCGGTTCGGGGCATCCCCCGCGCAGCAGGATGAGCCCATGAGCACCTTCGCGCCCGGACTCTTCACCGGCAAGACGGCGGTCGTCACCGGCGGCACGTCGGGCCTCGGCCTCGCCACCGCCGAGGCTCTTGCGGAACTCGGGGCGGAGGTGCATGCGGTCGGGCTGGGGGCGGCCGGGCTCACGACCACCGCCGGCGTCGCGCTGCGCGAACTCGATGTCACCGACGACGCGGCGCTGCGCGCGCTGTTCGCCGAGCTGGATTCCCTCGACATCCTCGTGCCGGCGGCCGGCATCAGCCTCGGCGACGCCGAGCTGCAGTGGGACGCGTTCGAACGCGTGCTCGCGATCAACCTCCACGCGGTCTACCGCACGATCGAGACGGCTCGGCCCCTGCTCGCAGCACGGGGCGGGTCGATCGTCACCATCGCCTCCATGTACGCGTTCTTCGGCGGGGGCCGCATCGCCGCCTACGCCGCGGCGAAGGGAGGGGTCGTCCAGCTCACCAAGTCGCTCGCCGAGGTGTACGCGCCCGAGGGCATCCGGGTGAACGCGATCGCTCCCGGCTGGATCGATACCCCGCTGCTCGCCCCGCTCAAGGTCGACCCGGAGATCGGCCCCCGCATCCTGTCGCGCACTCCGCTGGCCCGCTACGGAGATCCGGTGGAGATCGGGTCGGCTGTCGCGTTCCTCTGCTCGGATGCCGCCTCGTTCATCACGGGCGCCGTGCTGCCCGTGGACGGCGGCTATCTCGTCACCGGGATCTGAGCTACTTCTTGCCGTTCTGGCTCTGGAAGCCGGGGTATCCGGCATTGGCGTCGATCAGTTCGCCCTTCTCGTTGGTGACGATCAGGCCGGTCGAGCTCTCGGCGGACTTGCCCAGCTCGTGCAGCCAGTCCTTGTCGATGGTGGGCACCTTCGAGCCGAGGAACTTGAAGTAGAGCGGGATCGTCGGGGCGATCCAGATCGCGGCACGCCCGTCGCCGGAGTTCAGACTGTCGCGCCACGACATGAGGAAGGACTCTCCGCGGCGCAGCTTCTGCACGATGACGATCTGCAGGTGCGCCAGCACGCGGTCCTCGAACTCGATGACCATGTTGTCGTAGGTGAGCGATCCCATGCCGGAACCCTAGCCATCCGCGATGGGAGAAGAAGGGGCTTGACGAGCGTTCAGCCGAGCACCGCGTCGACCAGCCGCGCGGGGGAGGCCTCGGCACCGCTACGGCTGAGCGCGCGCAGGATGATCGCCCCGACCAGGGCGTCGGCGATCTCGGCGACGGGCGCTCCGGAGCGCAGCTGCCCGGCGTCGATTCCGGCCTGGATGCGCTCGGTCACCGACGCGTCGGCGGACAGGCGTTCACGCAGCCGGCGCCCGACCTCCTCGTTCTCGGCGGCCGCCTGGATGAGCGAGCGCATGAGCTGTTCGCCGTCGGTCCGATCGAGCAGGGTGAGCACGTCGGCGAGCCAGGCCGCGAGGTCGGCGCGCAGGTCCCCGGTGTCGGGCGGCAGGAACCGGCCGGGCAGCAGGCGCCCGTCGAGCAGGCAGTCGGCGACGAGCTCGCCGCGGGATCGCCACCACCGGTAGATGGTCTGCTTGCCGACCCCGGCGGCCGCGGCGATGCCCTCGATCGTGAGGTGGTCGTAGCCGCGCTGGGCGAACAGCAGGGCTGTCGCATCGAGGATCGCGTTCCGCGATTCCTCGCTGCGGGCACGGCCGCCCCGGCGCTGCTCGGTCATACGCTCAGGATATCCGAAGGATTCGAGACGGTCCGTTGCGTATCATTTCCGCATGGCCGAACTCCTCTACCGCCTGGGCACACTGAGCGCGCGACGCGCCTGGACCGTCGTCGTCTCGTGGATCGTCGTGCTCGGGCTCGCCGCGGGCGGCTTCGCGGCCGGATTCGGCTCGCTCGCCGCGAGCTTCGACATCCCCGGCATGCGCTCGGGTGCCGTCCTCGACGA
>DATMFW010000051.1:0-23871 GCA_035556655.1 Pseudolysinimonas sp. | reverse complement strand
GTGAACACGGGGATCAGCATGAAGTGCTGGTGCACCATGCCGATGCCGGCCTTCATCGCGTCGCCGGGACCATGGAACTTCTGAGGGACGTCGTCGAGCAGGATCTCTCCTTCTTCGGCCTGATAGAGCCCGTAGAGCACGTTCATCAGGGTCGACTTGCCCGCGCCGTTCTCGCCCAGCAGCGAGTGGATCTCGCCGGGCTGCACGACGAGATCGATGCTGTCGTTGGCGACGAGGTCGCCGAAGCGCTTGGTGATTCCGCGTAGTTCGAGCTTCATTGCCCGACCATCCTTTCATTCGCGCCCGTCTGGGCAAACACCCCGAGACAGACGCATCGGGGAGACCGGCGGACCGGTCTCCCCGATGGTTCGATCAGCTGATCAGCTGTTCAGGTACGAGGTGACGGTGATGTCACCCGAGATGATCGACGCCTTGATGTCGTCGAGCTCTCCGGCCAGCGAGGCCGCGACCTTGTCCTCGTAGTTGTGGAACGGAGCGATGCCGACACCACCGTTCTCGAGGGTTCCGACGTACGGCGAGGCGTCGAAGTCGCCACCGGCGGCGGCCACGACGACGTCACCGACGGCTGCCTTCATGTCCTTCAGGATGGACGTGAAGTACAGGTCGTCGTAGGTCGGGAAGGTCTCGAACACGTCCGCGTCGCAACCGAGCAGCACGATGTCGCCACCGTTCTCCTCGATGGCCGCGCCACCGCTCTGGAAGATGGGGCCACCCACCGGGAGCAGCACGTCGGCGCCCTGGTCGAGGACGCTCTTCGCGACGGCCTTGGCGTTGTCGTCAGCGGTGAAGCCACCCGTGGCGAGCGTCGCGTCGACGTTGGCCGGGTCGTAGCCGACCAGCTTGACGTCGGTGCCCTTCTGCTCGTTGTGGTAGGTCATGCCCTGGTGGAAGCCGTCCATGAAGATGGTGACGGTCGGGAAGGCGATGCCCGCGAAGGTGCCGAGAACACCGGTCTTCGTGTAGTCCGCAGCGGCATAGCCGGCGAGGAACGCGGCCTGAGCCGTGTCGAACAGGATCGGCTTGATGTTCGGCGCGTCGGTCGTGCCGTCGAAGTCGTTGTCCGCGGCGTCGTCGACGATCGCGAAGTTGACATCCGGGTTGGCGAGCGCGGCCTCGACGGTCGCGGCCGACAGCGCGAAGCCCACGGTCACGATCAGGTCGCACTTGGCGTCGATCAGGCTCTGGATGTTCGGGGCGTAGTCGGCGTCGCTCTCGGACTCGACGGCCTTGAACTCGGTGCCGGCCTCCTCGGCCGCGGACTCCAGGCCCTCGTAGCCGAGCTGGTTGAACGACTTGTCGTCGAAGCCGCCCGAGTCCGACACCATGCAGGGCAGGTAGTCCGAGGTGGCGCCGCCGCCATCGCCCTCTTCGGGGGCTGCGGCACAACCGGCGAGCAGAAGCGCGCTCGCGCCGATCGCTGCGAGACCGGCGAGAGCGGTCTTGCGAGAAGTGAATGTCACTGTGTCCTCCAAGATCACGCAGCGGCAGGATGCCGCGCGAATTGGCACAACGTTACCCAATGTGACGCGAACCGCTACCTGCGGCTCGGGCTCCGTCGCAGAACAGTTACAAACCGGGCCGCCGCGGAAAAGGATTCCGAAATGTTCACGCCGTTCCGTGCTCTTAAGAGCGCGTCAGAGGACCTCGGACCGACCACTGAGCTTCAGCGCATCGACGACGCTCTTCACCCGCTGCGCATTCGCCCGGGTGGTGACCAACAGCGCGTCCGGAGTGTCGACCACGACGATGTCGTGCACGCCGATGAGGGAGATGATGCGGTCGGTCTGGCTCACCACGATCCCGCTGGATGCGTCGGCCAGTACCCGGGCGTTCTCACCGAGAATCGCCAGATCCGATTGGCGCCCGCCCGCCTGCAGCTTCGAGATGGAGGCGAAGTCGCCGACATCGTCCCAATCGAAATCTCCGGGGATCACCACGAGCCGGCCGGCCGCCGCGGCGGGCTCGGCGACCGAGTAGTCGATGGCGATCTTGCGCAGCCCCGGCCAGATCCGGTCCACCGCCGGGCCACGGGTGGCGGGGTCGTCCCAGGCGGCGGCGAGCTCCTCGAGCCCGGCCACCAGCGCCGGCTCCGATTCGCGCATCTGGTCGAGCAGCCGGTCGGCGCGGCCGATGAACATCCCGCCGTTCCACAGGTGCTCTCCGCCGGCGAGGTAGGCCTCGGCCGTCGCGCGATCCGGTTTCTCGACGAAGCTGCGAACGATCCTGGCGTCGGGGGCCGCGGGGATCTCCACCGCATCCCCGCAATCGATGTAGCCGAACCCGATGGCGGCCTCAGTCGGCTCGATGCCGATCGCCACGATGTAGCCGGCGTCGGCCGCGGCGACCGCCTGGCGTACGCAGGCGCCGAACGCCGCCACGTCGGTGATCACGTGATCCGCCGCGAACGAGCCGATGATCACCTCCGGCTCGCGCCGAGCGAGGATCGCGGCCGCGAGCCCGATCGCCGCCGAGGAGTCCTTCGGCTCGCTCTCGAGCACGATGTTGGCGTCGGCCAGTTCGGGCAACTGCTCCTCGACCGCGGCGCGGTGCGCCCGGCCGGTGACCACCATCACCCGCTGCTCCCCCGACAGCGGGGCCAAGCGCTCCCAGGTCGCGCGCAGCAGCGTCGTACCCGAGCCGGTGAGATCGTGCAGGAACTTGGGGGCGTCGGCCCGCGACAGCGGCCAGAGCCGCGAACCGATCCCTCCGGCGGGGATGACGCTGTAGAAGCGGTCGAGCGGTGCGGAGGCCATGGCGACCAGCCTACGAGGGGCGCGCCCCGCATCCCCGGGTATCTCGATATCGAGCTACTGAGGCCTGCCTAACCTGCGGCGCCGCGCCACCCGGTCATAGACTGGCAGCGTCCCGTTATCGAGCGACCGGCGTGCCACCGCGGCGATCGTGACCGGAGTCAGGAGGAGCATCCGTGTCGAGCCAGGCCGCACGATCCGGAGCCGCCACCGCGGTGCGGATCAGCGCCCCGAAGCGTCCCGCAGGAACGCTGTACCGCGGTCGGGAGGGGATGTGGTCATGGGTGCTGCATCGCATCACCGGCACCGCGATCTTCTTCTTCCTGCTGGTGCACATCCTCGACACCGCGCTCATCCGCATCGACCCCGCGGCCTACGACGCGGTGATCGGCGCCTACAAGACGCCGATCATGGGAATCGGCGAACTCGCCCTCGTCGCCGCGATCGGGCTGCACGCCCTCAACGGCCTGCGCGTGATCGCCATCGACTTCACCTCCTGGGGCGTCAAGCACCAGCGGCTCATGTTCTGGATCGCCATCGCGCTCTGGATCGTCCTCATGCTCGGCTTCGCGCCGCGGCACCTCATGCACGTGTTCGGGGGTGAGTGATGACCACGGAGGCCATCCAACCGCCGCGGTCCGCCGCCCGCGCGCGCCGGTCGACCAACTGGGAGAAGTGGGGCTGGCTGTACATGCGCTTCTCCGGGGTGCTGCTGGTCGTGCTGATCTTCGGTCACCTGCTGGTGAACCTGGTGCTCGGCGAGGGCGTCAAGGCCATCGACTTCGCGTTCGTCGCCGGCAAGCTGGCCAACCCGTTCTGGATCGTGTGGGACACGCTGCTGCTGTGGCTGGCCCTCATCCACGGCGCCAACGGGATGCGGACCCTCACCAACGACTACGCCCGCGGCCGCCTGCGGGTCGTCATCCTGATCGCGCTCGCGGGCGCGACGGTCGTGCTGCTCGTCCTGGGCACGCTCGTCCTCACCACGTTCGACCCCTGCATCGGCACCCCGTCTGAGACGCTCGCCGATCTCTGCGCGGCACAGTAAGGACCACAGCGCATGGAGTTCACCGACGGCGACGTGATCGACGGCGTCCACTACCACCAGTTCGACGTCGTCATCGTGGGAGCCGGCGGCGCCGGCATGCGCGCGGCGATCGAGGCCGGCCCGAAGGCGAAGACGGCGGTCATCACCAAGCTCTACCCGACCCGCTCGCACACCGGCGCAGCGCAGGGCGGCATGGCCGCCGCGCTCGCCAACGTCGAAGAAGACTCCTGGGAGTGGCACACCTTCGACACCGTCAAGGGCGGCGACTACCTCGTCGACCAGGACGCCGCCGAGATCCTGGCGAAAGAGGCGATCGACGCCGTCCTCGACCTGGAGAACATGGGCCTGCCGTTCAACCGCACGCCCGAGGGCAAGATCGACCAGCGCCGCTTCGGCGGGCACACCCGCGACCACGGCAAGGCGCCGGTGCGCCGGGCCTGCTACGCGGCCGACCGCACCGGTCACATGATCCTGCAGACCCTGTTCCAGAACTGCGTGAAGCTCGGCGTCAACTTCTTCAACGAGTACTACGCGCTCGACATCGTCATGAACGGCGACAAGCCGGCCGGGGTGGTCGCCTACGAACTCGCCACCGGCGAGATCCACGTCTTCCAGGCCAAGGCGATCGTGTTCGCCACCGGCGGCTTCGGCAAGATCTACAAGACCACCTCGAACGCCCACACCCTCACCGGCGACGGGGTCGGCATCATCTGGCGCAAGGGCCTGCCGCTGGAGGACATGGAGTTCTTCCAGTTCCACCCCACCGGCCTCGCCGGGCTCGGCATCCTCCTCACCGAGGGCGCCCGCGGCGAGGGGGCGATCCTGCGCAACGCCAGCGGCGAGCGCTTCATGGAGCGCTACGCCCCCACCATCAAAGACCTCGCCCCACGCGACATCGTCAGCCGGTGCATGGTGCAGGAGGTGGCGGAGGGCCGCGGCGCCGGGCCGCACAAGGACTACGTCCTGCTGGACTGCACCCACCTCGGGGCCGAGGTGCTCGAGACCAAGCTGCCCGACATCACCGAGTTCGCCCGCACCTACCTCGGCGTCGACCCCGTCTACGAACCGGTCCCCGTCATGCCCACCGCGCACTACGCGATGGGGGGCATCCCGACCAACGTCAAGGCCGAGGTGCTGCGCGACAACGACACCATCGTGCCCGGCCTGTACGCCGCCGGCGAGTGCGCGTGCGTGAGCGTCCACGGCTCGAACCGGCTCGGCACCAACTCGCTGCTGGACATCAACGTGTTCGGCAAGCGCGCCGGCAACAACGCCGTCGAGTACGCCAGGACGGCGGACTTCGTGCCGCTGCCCGAGGACCCCGCCAAGTCGGTGCGCGACCTCGTCGCCCAGGTGCGCGACTCGGAGGGCACCGAGCGCATCGCGGCCCTGCGCAAAGAACTGCAAGACGAGATGGACCGCAACGCGCAGGTGTTCCGCACCGACGAGTCCCTGGCGAAAGTGACCCAGACGATCCACTCGCTGCGCGAGCGCTACAAGAACATCGGCATCCACGACAAGGGCAAGCGGTTCAACACCGACCTGCTCGAGGCGATCGAGCTCGGATTCCTCCTCGACCTCGCCGAGGTCGTCGTGTTCTCGGCGCGCAACCGCAAAGAGAGCCGCGGGGGCCACATGCGCGACGACTACCCCGACCGTGACGACGCCACCTACATGAAGCACACGATGGCCTACCTGACCGGCGACCCGCACTCGGCCGACGCCGCCGACCACATCACGCTCGACTGGAAGCCGGTCGTGATCACGAACTACCAGCCGATGGAGCGCAAGTACTGATGGCAACGACCGACGCATCCGCCGCACCCGAGGCCCCCATCCAGGCCTTCACCGTGACGCTCATCGTCCGGCGCTTCGACCCCGAGACGATGACCGAGCCGGTGTGGAGGGACTACGACGTCGAGCTCTACCCGACCGACCGGGTTCTCGACGCCCTGCACAAGATCAAATGGGAGCAGGACGGTTCGCTGTCGTTCCGGCGCAGCTGCGCGCACGGCATCTGCGGGTCGGATGCGATGCGCATCAACGGCCGCAACCGGCTCGCCTGCAAGACCCTCATCAAGGACCTCGACATCAGCCAGCCGATCTACGTCGAGGCGATCAAGGGCCTGCCGCTGGAGAAGGACCTCATCGTCGACATGGAGCCGTTCTTCGAGTCGTACCGTCAGATCCAGCCGTTCCTGATCGCCGACTCCAAGCCCAAGGAGGGCAAGGAGCGCATCCAGTCGGTCGCCCAGCGCGAGATCTTCGACGACACGACCAAGTGCATCCTGTGCGCGGCCTGCACCTCCTCGTGCCCGGTGTTCTGGACCGACGGGCAGTACTTCGGCCCGGCCGCGATCGTCAACGCGCACCGCTTCATCTTCGACAGCCGTGACGAGGGATCGCAGGTGCGCCTCGACATCCTCAACGACAAAGAGGGCGTCTGGCGCTGCCGCACCACCTTCAACTGCTCCGAGGCGTGCCCGCGCGGCATCCAGGTGACCAAGGCGATCGCCGAGGTCAAGAACGCGATCCTCGCGGGCAAGCCCAGCATCCCCGCCGGCGTCTAGACAGCGGAACGCCCGGTGCCGCAGCGGCTGGGATCGCTACGGCACCGGGCCGATTCCACCGATGATGGGACGTCGTACGGTGGGGGCTCTGGAGAGCCTCACCAGAAGAGACCCCGCACCCCGCGCCCTATGACGCCGCCGCGCACCCCACCTTCGGGGGTCAGCGCGAGTCAGCCGGCGGCTCAGCCGACGGCGATGACCGGCAGGCCGCCGGAGGACGACGAGATCGTCAGCGGCTTCAGCACTTGCAGCACACCGTTCACGATGCCGCCGAGCAGGCCCTGGTCGACCTTCTGCACGACCGACAGGCTGCCGACGGTGTCGGGGATGCCGCCCGCCGAGATCGCGTACTTGCCGTTCGACCCGACCTTCGCGGTCGCGTAGACGGTACCGCCGGCCTTCAGCGAGACGCTGGCGCCGGGAGTTCCCGTGCCCGAGACCGAGACGTTGAGGACGACCGGCTGCTGGACCACCGTCGCGACGTCCTGGACGGTGTCCTCCACGACATCCGTCACCTCGTCGACGACGGTTCCGACGGTGTCCGTCACGCCGCCGGCCACGCCCCCGACGGCTCCCGTCCCCCCGGTGCCGCCGGTGCCCCCGGAGGTCCCCGGGTCGGCCGGCACGGCGCTCGGCGAGGGTCCGGCGGGACCGGGATCGCTCGCCGGGTCGGTCGCCGACGACGAGGGCGGCGCGTCGGCGGCGGTGTCGTCCGAGGTGGCCACGACCGCCGATGAGCCGGAGTCCGGTGCGGCGGCGGTCCCGACCGCGATACCGGCGCCGAGGACGGCGGCGACCGCGACGCCGCCGAGGACGGCCCCGGTGCCGAGGGTCGAGCCGAGCGAGAAGGCGCCGGCGATCGCGCTGCCGGCCGCGACGCCGCCCGTGGCGATCGCCTCGACGCTCGGCGGCATGGCGGGGATCGCCACCTCGGCCGCCATCGCACCCGCCGGCTGGGCCAGCTGCGACAGCAGCGTGCCTCCCGCGATCCCGCCGAGCAGCAGCGGCAGCATGACCATCGCCAGGTGGGATCCGACCTCCTCGACCTCTTCGGCGACGACCGTGCACTTCGCGCAGGTCTCGAGGTGGACGGTCATGCGCGCGGCATCACGTGCGCTCAGGCCGTCCCGCGTGTGATCGCCGAGCCGCGACATCGTCCACTGGCATTCGCCCGACGCGGTCGCGTCGGTGATGTGCGCCTGCAGCCAGGCCTTCCGCAGACCCTCGCGGGCGCGGTACGACAAAGCCGCGACGCTGTTGGCGCTGATCCCCATGATCGGAGCGACCTCATGCGGGTCCATGCCCTCGACCTCGGTGTACCAGAGCACCGTCTGCCAGCGCTCCGGAAGGTTGCGGAAGGCGCGGGCCGTGAGCGTGCGGTCGAGGGCGTACGCCGCCGGGTCGGCGGGGATCCGCTCGTCCTCGAACTCCTCGATCATGTCCACCTGGATGTCGCGCGATGCAGCGCCCCAGGTGCTCGCGATGTTGCGGATCGTCGTATAGAGGTAGGGGCGGAACGCCCCGGTGGGTCCGCCGCCCGCCAGCACTCGCTGAAAGATGCGCGCATAGGCCTCGGAGACGAGGTCATCGGCATCGATCGTGGTGAACTGGCGGGCGACGCGAGCGGCGGGACGGAAATGACGGCGCCAGAGCTCCGCGAAAGCGCTCGTATCCCCCGATCGAGCGCTTTCGATCAAATCCGCGTCCGAAGTGGTCGGCTTCGGGTCCGAACCGCTCATCCCCCTGATCCATTCCGGGCCTCTCTTGTTCCCTTCTGAATGAAACGAGGAGTCGCGGCGACCCCCGTCGCCGGTGACGTCCTCATGGGAAGAGACGGCCCTTCTGCTCAACTATGACGCGGCCGTTCACCCGCCACTCACCCCCCTTTCGGGGGTTGCGCCGCCGAGCGCGGCTCGTGCTATCGGGATGCGGCGGCAGCCTCATGCCGCCGCCGCGGCCTCGCGCGCGCCGGCCGCGGTGCGTGCCTCGAGAGCCGCAGCCGCCTTCGCCCTCGCCTGCTCGAGGGTGACCCCGGCGAGCTCGGCGCGCACGTCGGCGAGAGCCGCGGGAGTCATCGACAGGGTCGTCACTCCGAGCCCCACGAGGACGACCGCCAGCTGCGGATCGGCGGCCGCCTCGCCGCAGACGCCGACCGGTTTGCCCGCGGCGGCCCCGGCATCCCCCAGCATCTTCACCAGCCGCAGCACCGCCGGGTGCCAGGGATCCTGGTAGCCGGCCACGGTGCCGAGCATCCGGTCTGCGGCGAGGGTGTACTGGGTGAGGTCGTTGGTGCCGATGCTCACGAAGTCGCTCAGTTCGGCGACCTGATCGGCCACGACGGCGAGCGAGGGAACCTCGGCCATCACCCCGACGGTGCTCAGCCCCAGGTCCTTGCCGTAGCGCACGAAGAACTCGGTCTCCTCGGCGTCGGCGACCATCGGCGCCATCACCCAGAGGTCGGCCTCTGTGGCGTCCTGGGCGTTCTTCAGCGCCTGCAACTGATCGTGCAGGATGTCGGTCTTCGCGCGCAGAGCCCGCAGGCCGCGCAGGCCGAGGGCCGGGTTCTCTTCATGCGCGTCGTTGAGGAAGCTGAGGGGCTTGTCGGCGCCGGCGTCGAGGGCGCGCACCACCACCTTCTTGCCGGGGAAATGCTGCAGCAGCTCGGTGTACCGGGCCTGCTGATCCTCGATGCTCGGCGCCGTCGCGGCGTCGAGGAACAGGAACTCGGTACGGAACAGCCCGACCCCCTCGGCGCCCAGCGCGACCGCCTCGGCGGCGTCCTTCGGCGAACCCAGGTTGGCCAGCAGCGGCACCTTCGTGCCGTCGGCGAGAGCGCCGTCGGTGAGCGGCGCGGCGGCCTGCGCCGCGCGTTCGGCGATGCGCTGCTCGGCGGCGGCGACCTGGGCGTCGGTGGGGTCCACGGTGACGGTCCCGGATGCCGCGTCCAGGACGACGCGGGTTCCCTCGGGAACGTCCGCATCGGCTCCGACCCCAACGATCGCGGGGATCGACTTGGCCCGGGCCAGGATCGCCGTGTGACTCGTCGGCCCGCCGTCCCGGGTGATGAGGCCGAGCACCTTGGTCAGGTCGAGCAGCGCGGTGTCGGCCGGTGCGAGATCGCGTGCCAGCAGCACGAACGGCGTCGGCGAGTCGGGGACACCCGGCACCGGGACCCCGCGCAGCGCCGCGATGATGCGCTGGGACACGTCGCCGAGGTCGGCGGCGCGCTCGGCCATGTACCCGCCGAGGGCGGTGAGCTGCTCCTGGAACGAGCGGAACGCCTCGAACACCGCGCGCTCACCCGAGGTGCCCGCCTCGATGCGCGCCGTGATGTCGTCGGCGAGCATCGGGTCCTGCGCCATCTGGATGGCGGCCTCGATCACCTCGCGGCCGGCGCCCTCGGCGCGGCCCGCGCGCTCGGCGAGATCCGCCGCGGCTGTCGTGATGGCCGCATCCACGGCGGCGCGCTCGGCGGCGGCGTCGCCGTCGTGCTTCTGCTCGGGAGGTTCGGGGAGGGGCTCCGGCATCGTGAGAACCGTGCCGACGGCGACGCCGCGGCCCACTCCGACTCCGTGCAGCTCCATCGCGCGCTTTCCTCCCCGTCGGCTGGGGGCCGCCGACGTCACGACCGTCAGCCTAGCGAGCATGGTTAGGCTCGAATCGTGTCGGATGCCGAGGGGGATGACGGGGGCGGGCTGCTCGCGCGCGGGAAGGCGCTGATCGCCTGGGTGCAGCGCCGGAAGCCGGTGCGGGTGGTCCAGCACTACGCCTCTCGCCGCGGACCGATCCTGGCCGCCGGCCTGTCGTATCAGGCGATCTTCTCGGTCTTCGCCGCGCTCTGGGCGACCTTCGCGGTCGCCGGCCTGGTGATCGGCGCCAATCCGGTGCTGCGCGAGGGTCTGTTCGACGTGCTCGCCACCTCGGTGCCCGGCCTGATCGGACGTGGCGAGGACGGCGCCATCGACCCCGACGACCTGCTGTCGGCGGGAGTGCTCGGCTGGACCGGCGCGATCTCCCTCGTCGCGGCCCTCGTCACCGCGATCGCCTGGCTCGGCTCGGCGCGGGATGCGGTGCGCGACATCGCCGAACTCGCGGCTCCGCCCACCAACTTCCTGCTGCTCAAGCTGAAGGACCTCGGACTCGCCCTGGCGTTCGGCGTCGCGCTGATCGTGTCGGCGGCGCTCTCGGTCGGCAGCACCGCCGCGCTGACCGGGGTGCTGGACCTGCTGGGGGTCGACGAGGACTCGGTGCCCGCCACCATCACCGCCCGGGCACTCGGCCTCGTGCTCGCCTTCGCGCTGGACGTCGTCGTGCTCGCCGCCCTCTACCGCGTGCTCGCCGGGGTGCCGATGCCGGCGCGGCCGCTCTGGCAGGGCTCCCTGCTCGGAGCTCTCGCACTCGGGGTGCTCAAGGCGCTCGGCTCGTCGCTGCTCGGCGGAGCCTCCAGCAACCCGCTCATCGCGTCGTTCGCGGTGATCGTCGGTCTGCTCATCTGGTTCAACCTGATCTGCCAGGTGATCCTGATCGGTGCGGCCTGGGTCGTGGTCAGCGCCCGGGACACCGGAGCCGGGCTCGACCCGGTCGGCGATCGCGAGCGCCGGCAGGCCGAACTGCGGATGCGTCTGGAGATCGAAGAGCAGGTGCGCGCCGAGATCGAGGCGTCGATGCCCCGTGCCGTGCGCTGGCTCGCCCGGCGGCGTCGGCGGTCGTAGCTAACGTGGAGACGTGACCCACCCCCTCCGCATCGCCACCGCCAACGTCAACGGCATCCGCGCCGCCTACCGCCGGGGAATGGGCGAATGGCTCGCCGGCCGCGGCGTCGACATCCTCGCGCTGCAAGAGGTGCGAGCCGAGACCGACGACCTGGTGGCGCTGCTCGGGCCCGAGTGGGATGTGCTGCACGACGCCGCGAGCGCGAAGGGGCGCGCGGGGGTCGCCATCGCATCCCGGCACAAGACCACCGCCATCCACCGCGTCGCGATCGGCGCCGACGATTTCGACAGCGCCGGGCGCTGGCTCGAAGCCGACTACGAGGTGGGCGGCGTCCCGATCACGGTGGTCTCGGCGTACGTGCACTCGGGCGAAGCCGACACCCCCAAGCAGGCCGAGAAGTACAAGCTGCTCGACGGCATGACCGAGCGGCTGGCCGAGCTCGGCGGCGGCCACGCGGTCGTGCTGGGCGACTTCAACGTGGGGCACCGCGAACTCGACATCAAGAACTGGAAAGGCAACCTCAAGCGCGCCGGGTTCCTGCCGGAAGAGCGGGCGTACTTCGACCGCTGGATCGGCGACGGCTGGGTCGACGTCGGCCGCCGCTTCGCCGGCGAGGTGCCGGGGCCGTACACCTGGTGGTCGTGGCGCGGCAAGTCGTTCGACCTCGACAGCGGGTGGCGCATCGACTACCACCTCGCATCCGCGTCGCTCGCGCCGACCGCGGCCTCGTACGCGGTCGACCGCGCGCCGAGCTACGCCGAACGGTGGAGCGATCATGCGCCGGTGGTGGTGGATTACGCCCTCTGATCTCGATACGCCGCCAGGGGCGGCTACTCGATCACCGTAGGGTTGAGGTATGACCAAGCCCCGGCTGTTCTCGGGCATGCAGCCCTCCGCCGCCTCGCTGCACGCGGGCAACTACATCGGAGCCCTGCTGCAGTGGAAAGACCTGCAGACCACCCACGACGCCGTGTTCTGCGTCGTCGACCTGCACGCGATCACGGTGCCGCAGGATCCGGCGAAGCTGCGCGAGGCGACCCGCCGCACGGCCGCCCAGTACATCGCGGCCGGCATCGACCCGGCGAGCTCGATCCTGTTCGTGCAGTCGCACGTGCCCGCCCACGCCGAACTCGCCTGGGTGCTGAACACCATCACCGGCTACGGCGAGGCCGCGCGGATGACCCAGTTCAAGGACAAGTCGCAGAAGCAGGGTGCCGACTCCACGAGCGTCGGGCTCTTCACCTACCCGATCCTGCAGGCCGCCGACGTGCTGCTCTACGACGCCGCCATCGTGCCGGTCGGCGAGGACCAGCGCCAGCACATCGAACTGACCCGCGACCTCGGCCAGCGCTTCAACTCGCGCTTCGGCGACACGTTCACCATTCCCGAGGTGTCGATCCTCAAAGAGACGGCGAAGATCTACGACCTGCAGGACCCGACCGCGAAGATGTCGAAGTCGGCCGAGCCCAAGGGCACCATCTGGCTGCTCGACGACGATGCCGCGAACGCCAAGAAGATCAAGTCGGCCGTCACCGACAACGACGGGTCGGTGCGGTTCGATCCGGTGGGCAAGCCCGGGGTCTCGAACCTGCTTTCGATCATGTCCTCGCTGGGCGCGGGCAGCATCCCGAGCCTCGAGGACGAGTTCGCGGGTCGCGGATACGGCGATCTGAAGACGGCTGCGGCGGATGCCGTGGCGGCCGCATTCGGCCCCGTACGCGAGCGGGCGCTCGAGCTTCTCGCCGACCCGGCCGAGCTCGACCGCGTCCTGGCGGGCAACGCCGAGCGGGCCGAGGCGATCGCCGGCGCCACCCTCGAGCGGGCGTACGACCGCATCGGGTTCCTGCGGCGTGGCTGAGCTGGTCCTCTTCGACCTCGACGACACCCTGTTCGCCCACCGGGAGTCGGTGGAGGCGGGGATCGCTGCACACCGATCGCTGCTCGGGGGCGCCCTCGCGGCCGCCGACCGCGACGCCGAAGCCGCGCGGTGGAACGCGCTGGAGGAGCTGCACTATCACCGCTATCTCTCGGGCGAACTCGACTACCTGGGCCAGCGCCGCGCACGCGCGCGGGACTTCCTCGCTCCGCACGGCATCGAGCTCGTCGACGACGCCGCGGCCGAAGCGTGGTTCGAGGCCTTCGTCGTGCACTACACCGAGGCCTGGGCCCTGCACGACGACGTGGCCGCGTGCCTCGACGCCCTCGCCCCGGCCCGCATCGGCATCATCACCAACGGTCACCGGGCGTTCCAGGACGCCAAGATCGCCGCACTCGGACTGGAGCGCTGGGTCGAGGACGTGATCGCCAGCGGCGAGGTCGGCGTCACCAAGCCCGACCCCCGGATCTTCGCACTGGCCTGCGAGCGCTTCGGGGTGACGGCCGCCGACGCCGTCTACGTCGGCGACCGGCTGCACACCGACGCGATCGGGGCCGCCCGCGCGGGACTGCGCGGGGTGTGGATCGACCGGCGCGGAGTCGCGACCCGGGACGAGCTCGCGGAGGCCGCCGCCGAGGGTGCCGACGTGATCCGCTCGTTGTCGCAGCTGCCGGGCCTGCTCGCGCGCGACGAAAACTGAGGACGTTCGCGCGCCCCGCGCTCGACGACGCCGCCGTGCAGCGGCTTCGCGCCGAATCTCCTCAGTTTTGGTGCGGGAATAGGGGGGACTCCCCCGCGTTGTACGATATGAACACGAAGCACGTGCTCCGGGGGCGGTGAAATTCCGCGCCGGCGGTGACAGTCCGCGAACGCCTCAGCAGTCAGGGGGCGCCGATCCGGTGGAAATCCGGGACCGACGGTGAAAGTCCGGATGGGAGGAAGCACGAAGGCGGCAGCATCTCGCCGCCCGCGCCAGCCTGGCATCCCCGGAACCGTCTCAGAAGAGATGAAGGACCGGATGACCGCGAGCAGCCCGTACGACACCGCGATGCGGCGTGCGCTCGAGCTCGCCCAGCGCGGCCCGGTCGTCGGCGGCAATCCGCAGGTCGGCGCCGTGCTGGTGGATGCGACGGGCGCCATCGTCGCGGAAGGCTGGCATCGCGGTGCCGGCACCCCGCACGCCGAGGTCGACGCGCTGAGCAAGGTCGCCGACGCGCGAGGTCTCACCGCGGTCGTCACCCTGGAACCCTGCGACCACACCGGACGCACCGGCCCGTGCAGCGTCGCGCTGCGGGACGCCGGCGTCGAGCGCGTCGTGTACGCGCTCGGCGATCCCGACGCCCACGCCGCGGGCGGGGCCGCCCGGCTGCGCGCGGCCGGGGTCGAGGTGATCGCGGGGGTGCTCGCCGACGAGGCCGAGCATCTGTTGCACGTCTGGCTGACGGCCGTACGCCGCGGACGCCCGTGGGTCACGGTGAAGTGGGCGTCGACCCTCGACGGCCGGGCGGCGGCGGCCGACGGCACCAGCCGCTGGATCACCGGCGCCGCCGCCCGGCAGCGGGTGCACGAGCAGCGCGCCGCGAACGACGCGATCCTCACCGGTACGGGCACCGTGCTGGCCGACGACCCCTCGCTCACCGCCCGCGGCGACGCCGGCGAGTTCCTCTCGCACCAGCCCGTCCCGGTCGTCGCCGGCGAACGGCCGGTACCCGCCGGGGCGGCACTGCGCCGGCACCCGGCCGGTCTGATCGAGACCGGCAGCCGGGATCTCGGGAAGGTGCTGTCCGATCTTCATGCCCGCGGCATCCGGCGGGTGTTCGTCGAGGCGGGTCCGGGGCTCGTCACCGCGCTGATCGCCGGCGGATTCGCCGACGAGTTCGCCGTCTATCTCGCACCCGTGCTGCTGGGCGGGGACCGGGTCGCGATCGGCGATCTCGGCATCCCGACCCTGGGCGATGCGCTGCGGTTGCGAGTGCAGAGCGTCGAGCAACTCGGGGACGACGTGCTGATCAGCGCTCGGGCGGTCTCGACACGGCCTGCGGCCTACTCGACCAGCGGAACGCGGCCTGCGGCCTACTCGACCAGCGGAACACGGCCTGCGGCCTCGACCAGCGGAGGGGACTGATGTTCACCGGCATCATCGAAGAACAGGGCGAGATCCTCGCCTGGGAACGCACCGGCGACGCGGGGCGGCTCACCGTGCGCGGGCCGGTGGCCGTCTCCGACGCGAAACACGGCGACTCGATCTCGGTCGGCGGCGTGTGCCTCACCGTCGTCGACCAGGGTCCCGATTGGTTCACGGCGGATGTCATGGGCATCACCATCGCGATGAGCACGCTGGGCGACGCGCGCGTCGGCGACCGGGTGAACCTGGAACGCGCGGCCGCGGTCGGCGACCGGATCGGCGGGCACATCGTGCAGGGCCACATCGACGGCACGAGTACCGTGCTCGGCGTCAGCCCCGAGGACGGCTGGACGGTCGTGCGCTTCAGCCTCGACCCCGAGCACGCACCGCTCGTCGCCCGCAAGGGCTCGATCGCCGTGTCGGGGGTGAGCCTGACCGTGAGTGCCGTGGGCGACGACTGGTTCGAGGTGTCGCTGATCCCCGAGACGCTCGGCGCGACGACGCTCGGCGCCCTGAGCCCGGGTGACCGGGTCAACATCGAGACCGACATCCTCGCGCGGCATGTGCTGCGAATGGCGGAGTTCGGCACCCCCGTGGAGGAGAAGAGATGAGCCTGGCAGAGATCCCCACCGCCC
The DNA here is from genome assembly GCA_035556655.1 of Pseudolysinimonas sp. Classification (GTDB taxonomy): domain Bacteria; phylum Actinomycetota; class Actinomycetes; order Actinomycetales; family Microbacteriaceae; genus JBDSKH01. The sequence continues at coordinate 8,133 of DATMFW010000051.1, read as the reverse complement.
TCGAGGCGCTGCGCGCCGGACGGCCGATCATCGTCGCCGACGACGAGGGCCGCGAGAACGAGGGCGACGTCATCATCGCGGCCCAGAACGCCTCGCAAGAGACGGTGGCCTGGATGGTCAAGGTCACCTCCGGCTACATCTGCGCCCCGATGACCAACGAGATCGCCGACCGTCTCGAGCTGCCGCTCATGGTGGCCGAGAGCCAGGACTGGCGCGGCACCGCCTACACGATCAGCGTGGATGCGGCCGACCGTCTCAGCACCGGCATCAGCGCCGGCGACCGCGCCCACACGCTGCGGGTGCTCGCCGACGGGTCCTCGACCCCCGAGAGCCTGATCCGGCCTGGGCACATCCTGCCGCTGCGCGCCGTCGACGGCGGAGTCCGCGAGCGCGACGGGCACACCGAGGCTGCGGTCGACCTGATGAAGCTCGCCGGCCTCACCCCGGTCGCCGCGATCGGCGAGATCGTCGACGACACGGGCGAGATGATGCGGCTGCCCGGCCTGCTCGCCCTGGGCGAGGCCGAGAACGTCCCGGTCATCACCATCGAGGCGCTCATCCGGTTCATGGAGGAGCGCAAGTGCGAGAAGGACCCGACCGCCCAGATCGAGGTGCCCGAGTTCCAGCGCGTCAGCTTCGAGGTCGAGACCAACGTGCCGACCGAGCACGGCACGTTCCGGGTGCGCGCCTACCGCGACCGCTCCACCGGCGCGGACCACGTGGCGTGGATCAGCGGCGACCCCGGCGACGGCGCCCTGGTGCGGGTGCACTCCGAGTGCCTCACCGGTGAGGCGTTCGGCTCGCAGAAGTGCGAGTGCGGACCGCAGCTGCAGTCCGCGCTGAAGACCATCGCCGCGGAGGGCGGGGTGGTCATCTACCTGCGCGGGCACGAGGGCCGCGGCATCGGGCTGATCAACAAGCTGCGCGCCTACCGGCTGCAGGAGGAGGGTTTCGACACCCTCGACGCCAACCTCGCGCTCGGGCTCCCCGCCGACGCCCGGGACTACGGCGCGGCGACGGCGATCCTCAAGGATCTCGGCATCGGCCGGGTACGCCTGCTGAGCAACAACCCCGAGAAGGCCCGCCAGCTCGAAGAGCGCGGCGTGGTCGTCACCGAACTCGTCCCGCTCGTCGTCGGGGTGGGCATCTACAACGAGGGTTACCTCAATGCCAAGCGCGACCGCATGGGTCACGCACTCCCCACCCATCAGGCGCTCGACGAAGCGCTTCAATCCTCCCTGGAAGGCAACTCATGAGCGGCAAAGGCGCACCCTCCGCAGAGGCACTCAGCCTCGACACCGACGGCACCGGACTCAAGGTGACCATCGTGTCGGGCCTCTGGCACACCCGCATCTCGGAGGGCCTGCTCGCCGGCGCCCGCGGGGTGCTCGAGGCATCGGGCGCCGAGGTGAGCGTCGTGCAGGTGCCCGGCAGCTTCGAGCTGCCCGTCGCGTCGAAGGTCGCGCTCGATGCGGGGGCGGATGCGGTGGTCGCGCTGGGCGTGATCGTGCGCGGCGAGACCCCCCACTTCGACTACGTCGCCGCGGCGGCGACCGACGGGCTCACCCGGGTGTGCCTCGACACCGGCAAGCCGGTCGGCTTCGGGGTGCTGACGCTCGACACCGAGCAGCAGGGCCTCGACCGCGCCGGGCTGCCGGAGTCGAAGGAGGACATCGGGGCCCGTGCCGCCGAGGCGGCGCTGGCGATGGCGAACGTGCTGAGGGGCCTGCGCGGCTGACCTGATCGACCGGCAGGTGGGTAACCTCGTCCCATGACCGAGCGCGTCGCCATCGTCACCGGAGCCGCGCGCGGGATCGGTGCCGCGATCGCGATGCGGCTCGCCGCATCCGGGGCCGCCGTCGGGGTGCTCGACCTCGACGAGGCGACGACCGGCGGCACCGTCGAGGCGATCGTCTCGGCCGGAGGTCGGGCGATCGGCGTCGGCGCCGACGTCTCCGACGCGGATGCGGCGGCCGCCGCTGTCGACCGGGTCGCCTCGGAGCTCGGCGCGCCCACGATCCTGGTGAACAACGCCGGCATCCTGCGCGATGCGCTGCTGTTCAAGATGACCGACGCCGACTGGGATGCCGTCATCGGGGTGCACCTGCGGGGGGCTTTCCTGATGAGCCGCGCCGTGCAATCGCACATGGTCGACGCGAAGTGGGGTCGTATCGTCAACCTGTCCTCCACGAGCGCCCTCGGCAACCGCGGGCAGGCGAACTACGCCGCCGCGAAGGCCGGGCTGCAGGGGTTCACCAAGACCCTCGCGATCGAACTCGGACCGTTCGGGGTGACGGTGAACGCGATCGCCCCCGGCATCATCGCCACCGACATGTTGCGCGCAACCGCCGAGCGGATCGGCATGGGCTTCGAGGACTACCTCGCCGCGGCGACCCAGGACGTGCCCGCCCGCCGGGCAGGAACCCCCGAGGACATCGCGGCCGCCGCGGCGTTCTTCTGCTCGGAGGAGGCCTCGTACGTCAACGGCCAGGTGCTCTACGTTGCGGGCGGGCCGAAGGCCTAGACCCTCCGTTGTGCAGGAGTCGGCGGCTCCGCAGGAGTGCGTGCGCCTAAGTTTCGCGCGTGCAGGACCCGTAGTCCTGCAGAACGGAGGTGCGGTCAGTCGAGGAAGAGCGCGCGCAGCCGCCGGGTCGTGAACGCCAGCCCCACCACGATCATCACCAGGTAGTAGCCGAGGTGCACCAGCATCGCCGGGCCGAGCGCCCCCGTGGTCAGCCCGCGGATCAGCTCGACCCCGTGCCAGAGCGGCAGCGCCTGCACGATCCACTGCACCGGCGCGGGGTAGACGCTCAGCGGGTAGAAGGTCGCCGAGAGCAGGAACATCGGCAGCAGGAAGAACTGGATCCAGTCCATCTGCTGGAAGGTCTTCAGGTAGCTGGTGATGCCCATGCCGAGACTGGCGAAGCCGAACGCGATCAGCAGCAGGGCGGGCAGGGCGAGGATCGCCGTCCACGACAGGTTCAGGCCCACCGCCTGCATCACGAGCAGGAACCCCAGACCGTAGGCGCCGCCGCGAAGCAAGGCCAGCGAGATCTCGCCGAGCGCGACATCCAGCGGGCCGAGGCTCGTGGTCAGCATGCCCTCGTAGGTCTTGGCGTAGTTGAGCTTGAAGAACACGTTCCAGGTGGAGTCGTAGATGGCGCCGTTCATCGCCGACACGGCGAGCAGGGCGGGTGCGATGTACGCGGCGTACGGGATCGCGTTGCCCGCCGCATCCTGCACGGTGCCGATGTAGGCGCCCAGCCCCACCCCGAGCGAGAGCAGATAGAAGACCGGTTCGACGAATCCGGTGAGTACGACGATCCAGTTGGTGCTGCGCGTGGCGCGCAGGCCGCGCCCGACGACCGAGCGCGCGTTGCCGGCGTACAGGGCTCCCACCCCGCGCGACAGGGGCGCGCCCCGGGTCGCGGCGGCCGCGTGCCGAAGGGTCATCCGTCGAGCCTCTTCGTGGCGATGCGCACCGAGAGCCGCCACCCTGCGACGGCGAGCGCCACGAGGTAGACCACGTGCGCGACGGTGAGCCAGATCGGTTCGGTCGCGCCGTAGCTGAGCTGGCGACCGAGCTCGGTGCCGTGCCACACCGGCGAGAGCCAGCCGATCCACTGCAGGAACACGGGCAGCTGATCGAGCGGGAACATGGTGCCGCTGAACAGGGTCAGGGGAAGCACGACGACCCGGCCGATGACGGCGAACTGGCCCTTGTCTTCGGTGATCGAGGCCGAGTACGCCATGATCGGCGTGCCGAGCGCGAGGCCCGCGAGCACCGAGGTCACGATGACCCCGGCGCCGAACGGCGACGGCGCCGCACCGAAGGCGGCCATCACGATGTAGTACGCGACCGCGGGGATCGCCATGCGCAGGGAGACGAACAGCACGATGCCGTCGACGATCTGGCGCCCCGAGAGCGGCGCGGCGTTCATGCCGATGAACGTCGGGTTCCATTTGAACCCGAGCATGATCGGGTAGGTGAACTCCATGGCGGCGATGCCGACCACCGACATGCAGATCAGCGCCGGGGCGACGAAGGTCAGGTAGCTCACCCCGTCGACGTGGCCGGCGTTCGCGCTGACCAGCGTCCCGATGCCGATTCCGAACGCGAACAGGTAGATGAACGGGGTGCCGATCGCGGTGGCGATCAGCGAACTGCGGTAGTTGCGCATCACCCGCAGCTGGTGCTCGAACACGTAGAGCGCACCGTAGCGTCGCACTCTGCCCGGGTCGACGAGAGGGGCGGTCATTCGATCAGCGACCGTCCGGTCAGACGCAGGAAGACGTCTTCCAGGCTGGATCTCCGCACCAGGCTGGTCATCGGCTGCAGCCCGCGGCCGGTCACCTCGGCCAGCGCCGCCTCGCCGTCGGCGGCGTAGACGAGCACGCGATCCGGCAGCACCTCGAGCCGGTCGCCGACGCCCTCGAGCCGGGCGGCCGCCCCGGCGTTCAGGTCGGATCCGAAGCGCACCTCGAGCACCTCGCGGGTCGAGTACTGCCTGATCAGCGCGGCCGGCGAGCCCTCGGCCATGATGCGGCCCTTGTCGACGACGACCAGGCGGTCGCAGAGCTGCTCGGCCTCATCCATGTAGTGGGTGGTGAGCACGAGGGTGGTGCCCTGCTCCTTCAGCCGGAACAGCCGGTCCCACAGGATGTGCCGGGCCTGCGGGTCGAGCCCCGTGGTCGGCTCGTCGAGCAGCAGGATGCGGGGGTCGTTGATGAGCGCCCGTGCGATCGTGAGCCGGCGCTTCATTCCGCCGGAGAGGTCGTCGACCTTCGCCATGGCGCGGTCGGAGAGCTGGGCGAATGCCAGCAGCTCGTCGGCCCGGGTGCGCAGGTGCTTCAGGGGAAGGCCGAAGTATCTGCCGTAGACGATGAGGTTCTCGCGCACCCGCAACTCGGCGTCGAGGTTGTCGGCCTGCGGCACCACCCCGAGCCGCGACCGGATCTCGGGTCCAGCGGAGTTCGGGTCGAGCCCGAGGATCGTGAGTTCGCCGCCGGTGCGGGTCGACACGGCGCCGACCATGCGCATCGTCGTCGACTTGCCCGCGCCGTTCGGGCCGAGCAGCCCGAACGACTCCCCCGGTGCGACCTCGAACGAGATGCCGTCGACCGCAGCGGTCGCGCCGTACTTCTTGACCAGGTCGGTGGCGACGATCACAGGGTCTGCGGCTGACACCCGGACAGCCTACGAAATCCCTCGGACAGCGCCACAACGTCAACCTGAGTTGACGCCCGCCAGCGCGTCAACTACGGTTGACAGCATGGACACCGGGACCATCCACACCCTCGCCGCGGAGGCCGGGTCCGAGGATCCGATCGAAGCGCTCCGAGCGGTCGCGCGGCTGCGCACCGAACTCGACCGGATCGAGACGGTCGCGGTCCGCCGTGCCCGCAACGCCGATGCCTCCTGGCAACTCATCGCACTCGCCCTCGGCGTCAGCCGCCAGGCGGTGCACAAGAAATACGGAAGACGATGACCCACGCACCCACCACCGACGGCCCCCGCGGGACGCTCCGCCAGCTGTTGCCCTACCTCGCCGAGCACCGGCCCGTCCTCATCGCCGTCGTCGCGCTGAGCCTCGCCGGCGCCGCCGCATCCCTCGCCCAGCCGATCCTGGTCAGCCAGGTCATCGGCGTCGTCGAGAGCGGCCGGCCGCTCGGGGCCCTGGTCTGGCTGCTCGTCGGACTCGTCGTGACCGCCGGAGCGCTGAGCGGGCTCCAGCACTACCTGCTGCAGCGCACCGGCACCTCGGTGGTGCTCTCGGCGCGCCGACGGCTCGTCGGCCGCATGCTGCGGCTGCCGATCGCCGAGTTCGACCAGCGCCGCACCGGAGACCTGGTCTCCCGGGTCGGCTCCGACACCACCCTGCTCTACGCCGTGATCACCCAGGGCCTGGTCGACGCCATCGGCGGTGCCGTCGTGTTCGTCGGAGCCCTCGTGGCCATGCTGGTCATCGACCCGCTGCTGCTCGGGCTGACGGTACTCGTCATCGGGGTCTCGGTCGTCACCGTCGTGCTGCTCTCGGGGCGCATCCGCCAGGCGAGCAAAGAGCAGCAGGAGAAGGTGGGCGACCTCGCCGCCGCCGTCGAACGCGTCATCGGGGCGATCCGCACCGTGCGCGCCGCCAACGCCACCGACCGCGAGCTCGAAGCCGTCGAGGCCGATGCCCGCGGCGCCTGGGCCGCCGGCATCAAGGTGGCGAAGGTCTCGGCGCTGATCGTCCCCATCGCCGGGATCGCCCTGCAGATCTCGCTGCTCGTCGTGCTGGGCGTCGGCGGATTCCGGGTCGCCAGCGGTGCGATCACCGTGGCGAGTCTCGTCGCGTTCATCCTCTTCCTGTTCATGCTGATCATGCCGCTGGCCTCGGCGTTCGGCGCCATCACGTCCGTCAACCAGGCGCTCGGAGCGCTCGGGCGCATCGAGGAGATCACCTCCCTTCCCGGCGAGGCCGAGGGTGACGCCGCGATCGAACCGGCGGCGCCCGCGACGACGGATGCGGCGATCGCGTTCGAGGACGTCCGCTTCAGCTACCCCGAGGCCGCCGTCGCGGTGCACGACGGCACCGACGACGCCCACGACCGGCAGGTGCTGCGCGGGGTGTCGTTCGAGGTGCCGCGTGGCTCCCGCGTCGCGCTCGTCGGACCCTCGGGCGCGGGCAAGAGCACGATCCTGTCGCTCATCGAGCGGTTCTACGACCCGACCTCGGGCGTCGTACGCCTCGGCGGACTCGACGTGCGCGGACTCGACCGCGGCGAGCTGCGCGGCCAGATCGGCTACGTCGAACAGGACGCCCCGGTGCTGGCCGGCACGCTGCGGCAGAACCTGACCCTCGCCAGCCCCGACGCCACGGACGAGCAGTGCATCGCGGTGCTGCGCAGCGTCAACCTCGGCGACGTGCTCGACCGCGATCCGGCCGGTCTCGACGCCGCGGTCGGCGAAGACGGGGTCATGCTCTCCGGAGGCGAACGCCAGCGTCTCGCGATCGCGCGGGCGCTGCTGGCGGCACCCCCGATCCTGCTGCTCGACGAGGCGACCGCCTCGCTCGACGGGGTGAACGAGCAGCTGCTGCGCGAGGCGATCGACACGGTCGCCGAGGACCGCACCCTGCTCGTCATCGCGCACCGGCTCTCGACGGTGGTCGATTCCGACCGCATCGTCGTCCTCGATCGCGGGCAGGTGGTGGGGGTCGGCACGCACTCCGAGCTGGTGGCGAGCACGCCGCTCTACAAGGAGCTGGCCAAGCACCAGCTGCTGGTCTGATGGCGGGGCGCACGGGCGAGCCGGGCGCCTCGCTGCTCGGCCGCGCCGTCCGCCTGCTGCGGGCGCTCCCCGCCGACGGGTCGGGCGCAACGCTGCGCGAACTCGCGGCCGGCGCCGGCCTGCCGGTCTCGACCGCGCACCGCATCGCGGCCGAGCTGGTGAGGCTCGGGCAGCTCGACCTGGCCGGCGGACGCTACGCGGCGGGCACCGCGCTCTGGGAACTCGGCGAGCGCGCACCCGTCGTACGCGGTCTGCGCGAGGCCGCCGACCCCGAACTGACCGGGCTCTACGACAGCACCGGCGAGAACGCCCACGTCGCGGTGCTCGTCGACTCCGAGGTGCTCTACCTGTCGCGCGCGAGCGGGGCGCGCGCGATCCCGACGCTCGCGCGGGTCGGGGTGAGGCATCCGGTGCACGCCACAGGGGTGGGGCGCGCGATTCTGGCGGCGCTTCCGGATGCGGCAGCCGCCCCGCTGCTGCGCGGTCCCCTCGCGCAGATCACGCCGTTCACGATCACGGACCCGACGCGTCTGCGCGCCGAGGTCGAGGCGACCCGCCGGCGCGGTTACGCGCTGACCCGGCAGGAGATGACCCTCGGCAATGCCTCGCTGGCACTTCCGCTGGCGCCGCGCGCGGGATTGCCTCCCGCCGCGATCGGAGTCGTCACCCATCTCGCCTCGGCCGACGAGCAGCGCCTGCTGCCGCTGCTGCGGCGCGCAGCGGAGGCGATCGAGGAGCGTCTCGACGCCGCGGGTCTCCCCCGCGCCGACGAAAACTGAGGAGACTCCACGCACAACGCCCGTCGGCGGCGACGTGCGCGCTCCCGCAGTCCGAACGTCCTCAGTTTTCGTCGCCACGCG
>DATMFW010000050.1:0-73037 GCA_035556655.1 Pseudolysinimonas sp. | reverse complement strand
GGCCGCGATGTCGGCGGCGGTGAAGACGGGAAGATCGCTCATGTCCGTGTCTCGCGAATCTGTTGCTCCAGCAGGTCCGGCAGCTGAGGCGGTTCGAGCTCGTAGCCGGTCGCGTGCTCGGCGCGCAGTTCGGCGGCACCGAACCAGCGCCACTCGATGACGTCGGCGATCTCGGCCTCGGTCCACCCCGAGCGATCCGGTTCGAAGTGCTCGACCCGGATCGCGTACCAGGCCCAGTGACCCTCGTCATAGATGTGCCAGCGCAGATCGGGCTCGAAGTCATCCTCGAGGAAGGGCGCCGGAACGGCCTCGAGCACCAGGCCGGTCTCCTCGTGCGCCTCGCGGACCGCCGCCGCGTCGTGGTCCTCACCGGGGTCGACTCCCCCGCCCGGGGTGATCCAGCGCGGGACGTCCCGGTTCCTGCCGTGCTGCAGGAACATCAGCACCCGGTCCTCCGGGTCGATGAGCAGCAGGCGGGATGTGGCGCGGAAGGTCACGTCGCGGTGAACCCGCTCACGTCTCCGACATAGCGGGTGTTGTCCGGCGGAATCGGGTCCACGGCGGCGCGTGCGACCTCGGCAGCGAACTCGCTGACCGTGTAGAGCTTCCCCGCCTCCTCGCGGCGGGCGTCGATGGCGCCCGGACGGGCGCGCTCGAGAAGGGTCGCCGTGATGGTGCCCTCGATCATGTCGCCGGACACCACGACGAACCCGATCCCCTTCTCGGTGAGCTCGGGCAGACGCGCGCGCAGGGCGTCCTCCCCCGCGCGCTTGCTGCGGGCCACCGGCTCGTACTCGGGCATCGTCGCCACCGTCTCGATGAAGTGGGCCTGATGACTCGTGACGAACACCACGCGGGAACCGGGCTGCAGCAACGGCAGTGCGGCGTCGAGCACATTGATCTGCGCGTCGCGATTCAGCCGGAGTGCGTAATCCTCGCCCATCCCGCTCTCCATGCCGCCGGAGGCGTTGAGCACGAGGATGTCGAGGCCGCCCCACTGCTCGCGCACGTTCTCGAACATGCCGGCCACCGAATCCGGCTCGGTCAGGTCGGCGCCGACCGCGATCGCCGTGCCCCCGGCGTCCTCGATTCCCTGCACGACCTTGAGGGCGCGCGCCTCTTTGTTGCGGAAGTTGATGACGACGCTCGCTCCGGCGGCGGCCAGATACCCCGCGGTGTCGGCGCCGATCCCACGGGACGAGCCGGTGATGAGGACGCGCGTGCCCTCGAGCGAGCCGGGCGGCAGCAGGGAGTCGTTCACGGTTCCCGACCTTACCCGTTCCTGATAGCGTCGCCTCATGGACGGCGACTTCCTCACCACGTGGTCCTGGGTGTTCTGGCTGGCCGTGATCCTCGTCTTCATCATCATCGAGGTGACCAGTCTGGAGTTCACCTTCCTCATGCTCGCGCTGGGCAGCCTCGGCGGTCTGGTGGCCGGCCTGATCGGCGCCGAGTGGTGGGTGCAGATCATCGTCGCCGGTGCGCTGGCGCTGGTCCTGCTGTTCTTCGTGCGGCCGCCACTGCTCCATGCGCTCCGGCGCGGCGGCGACCCCGCGCGGTCCAATGTCGAGGCGCTGATGGGGCTCACCGGCTCCGTCGTCGTCGCGTTCGACGACGGCCGCGGCCAGGTGAAGCTCGCCAACGGCGAGACCTGGACGTCGCGCCTGGCCGACGGCAGCGGCGAGATCGCGCTGTCCGAGGGCGAGAGGGTCGTCGTCACGGCGATCGACGGTGCCACCGCCGTGGTCGTACCGGCTTCAGAGAAGGGATAGCCGCGTGAACAACGCGCAAGTCTTCGGGAACGTGATCCTCGTGATCGTGCTGGTGATCATCGCGATCTTCGTGCTCACGATCCTGTTCCGCTCGATCCGCATCATCCCGCAGGCCTACGCCGGCGTCGTGGAGCGGCTCGGCAAGTACCACAAGACGCTCTCGCCGGGTCTCAACATCCTGGTGCCGTTCATCGACCGGGTGCGCCCTCTCGTCGACATGCGCGAGCAGGTCGTCTCCTTCCCGCCGCAGCCGGTGATCACCGAGGACAACCTCGTGGTCTCGATCGACACCGTCGTCTACTTCCAGGTGACCGATGCGCGCGCCGCGACGTACGAGATCGCCAACTACCTCGGTGCGGTCGAGCAGCTCACGACCACCACCCTGCGTAACGTGGTCGGTGGCCTGAACCTGGAAGAGGCGCTCACCAGCCGCGACAACATCAACGGCCAGCTGCGCATCGTGCTCGACGAGGCCACCGGCAAGTGGGGCATCCGCGTCAGCCGGGTCGAGCTCAAGGCGATCGACCCGCCCGTGTCCATCCAGGACTCGATGGAGAAGCAGATGCGCGCCGAGCGTGACCGCCGTGCGCAGATCCTCACCGCCGAGGGCACCAAGCAGGCCGCCATCCTCGAGGCCGAGGGCGCCCGGCAGGCCGAGATCCTGCGCGCCGAAGGTGACGCCAAGGCCCAGGTGCTGCGTGCACAGGGTGAGGCCGAGGCGATCCAGACCGTGTTCTCCGCCATCCACAAGGGCGACCCGGACAGCAAGCTGCTGGCGTACCAGTACCTGCAGACGCTGCCGAAGCTCGCCGACGGCGAGTCGAACAAGCTCTGGATCATCCCCAGCGAGCTCACCGAGGCGCTGAAGGGAATCGGCGAGGGCTTCTTCGCTCCGGCAAGTGGCAAGACTCCGGCGAAGTAGGGATCCGGGCGCCGGCGAGGGGTTCTTCCTCCCCGCTCCCCCGCGCGTGCTCGCGCACCGCGGGCTCGCGCTCGAGGCGCCCGAGAACACCCTTCTGGCATTCGCGAAGGCGATCGCGATCGGGGTGACGCACGTCGAGACCGATGTGCACGTCTCCGCGGACGGGGTGGCGATGATCAGCCACGATCCCGACCTGCGCCGGCTGGCCGGCCGGACCGCGAGGGTCGAGCACCTGACCTCGCACGAACTGCGCCGGGTCGATCTCGGCGACGGCCAGGCCTTCTGCTCGCTCGCCGAGGCGCTGGATGCGTTCCCGGAGACCCGGTTCAACATCGACATCAAGATCGGCGGCGCCGTCGGCCCCACGGTCGAGGCGATCCGGTCGGCGAACGCCGTGTCCCGGGTGCTCGTCGGCTCGTTCGGCCCGCGGCGGCGCATCGAGGCCGTCCGGATGCTGCCCGGCGTCGCGACGTCGGTCTCGGCTCGCGGGGCGGCCGGCGCCATCGCCGCCGCACGGGCGGGCCGTCGCGCCACGGTGCGGCGCATCCTGCGGGACGTCCAGGCGATCCAGATCCCCCCGCGCGTGCTGCGGATGGGCTCCTTCACCGCACGCACGATGGCGGCCTTCCACGACGCCGGCGTCGAGGTGCACGCCTGGACGATCAACGACGAAGCGGACATGGAGAGGCTGCTCGACCTCGGCGTCGACGGGCTCGTCACCGACCGCGCCGACCTCGCCATGCGCCTGCTCGAGCGGCGCGCTACCAAACCCTCCTGAAATGCCTGTGAAAGCCCTGGAAACCGGGCGGTGCGGGGATGGGCGACGCCACCCTGTTCGTTAGAACTGGCGTACAGCCACAGGAGGGCCACACAATGGCAGATCGCAGCCTGCGCGGAATGCGCCTCGGATCCCAGAGCCTACAGAGCGAAGAGGGAGTCGAGTTCGCCTCGCGCCGTAAGAGCGTCTATCGCACCGAGGACGGAACGACGTTCGACGTCGTGTTCGCCTCGGATGCCGAGGTACCCGAGGTCTGGTCCTCGCCGCGTACCGGGCAGGAGGGCCGCCTCGTCGCCGACGACGGCACCCTCGTTCAGACCGAGGAGGCCGAGGTGAAGGCCCCGCGAACCCACTGGGACATGCTGCTGGAACGCCGCACTCGTGCCGAGCTCGAAGAACTGCTGCAGGAGCGCCTGGAATACCTGCGTGCCCGTCGGGGCAGCGCCTCCAAGAAGAAGAGCGCCTAGCCGCGCCGCGGTGCGCGTGACTGCAGGGCCGAGAGCCCCAGCACCAGGAGCGCACCGAAGCAGACCAACCACTCGATCTGACGCCCGCCCACCACGGCGGGCGTCATCGTCGTGGAAAGCGGAACATCGTCGACCATGACGCCCGGCTCGTACCACGGCAGCCGGTTGTGCACCGACCCGTCCGGGTAGATGATCGCGCTCGTGCCGACCGTCGAGATGTTGACCACCGATCTGCCGGTCTCGATCGCGCGGATGCGGGCGATCGCGAGCTGCTGGACGCTCTCGTCGGTCTTCCCGAAATCGGCGTTGTTGGTCTGGCCGAAGAGGACCTGCGCGCCCTGCTCGACCATCTCGGTGACCAGCTGGTCGTCGACGATGTCGAAGCAGATCGCGATTCCCGCGAGCACGCTGCGACCGCCGGTCTTCGCGCTGCCCACATCGAGCACAGCGTCGGTGGTTCCGAAGGTGTACTCGCGGCCGATGAGATCGATGAGCTCGGGGGCGAACAACCGCCAGAACGCCCGGTTGGGCACGTACTCCCCGAACGGCACCGGGTGCTTCTTGTCGTAGTAGTCGACCTGACCCTGCCCCGCATGCCACAGCGTCGAGGTGTTGAAGTAGTGGTAGACCTCCTCGCCGTCCGCGTCGACGTACCCCTGGTCGCGTGCCGTGATGATGCCGGCGACGAGCGGGGCATCGGCCGCGGCGGCGACGGCGTCGAACGCGGCCGCCGCATCCGGATAGGCCAGCGGATTGAGGTCGGAGGACCCCTCGGGCCAGACCACGACGTCGACGTCCTGGTCGTACACCGGTTCGGTGGCTCTCAGCTGCCCGGCGAGGTTGTCGCCGCGGTGCTCGGGCGGGTCGAAGTAGCCCGCCTTGGTGTCGCCCTGCACCGCACCGACGCGCAGGGTGCCCGACGGGCCGGCCCCCGGCAGCGAGACCCAGGCCGGGACGGCGACGAGCGCCAGCACGACGGCGACGGCCGCGAGCGAACGGAACACGGTGACCCCGGCTCGCGCCACCTCGATCGAGGCCGCGGCCAGGAACACCATGACGAACCCGACGCCCGAAACCCCGAGCCACGAGAACAGGTCCGCGAACGGGCTTCCCGACTGCGAGAACGCCACCCGCCCCCACGAGAAGCCGCCGTACGGCCAGACGGCGGAGATGGCCTCCCGCGCCGTCCAGAGCCCGGCGACGACCGCCGGCAGCAGCAGCATCCGCCCGGCCGGAGACGGCCAGACGAGCGGCAGGTACCGGTACGCCCAGGCGATGAGGATGCCGCCCAGGCCGCACCAGAGCGCCATCAGCACCGACAGCGCCGACCACGGGATCGGGCCGAGGAACACCGCGGCCCACTCGATGTGGGGGAAGAAGAACGCCAGGCCGAACACCAGCCCCACCAGGAACGCCGAATCGCCCTTGCGATCCTGGAGCGCCAGCAGGGCCAGGGCGATCGCGGGGAGCGCGAGCGGCCAGATGTCGGTGTCGGGGAAGGCCTTGTCGAGCACCAGACCCGCGATCGCCGATACGGCGACGGCGATGCCGAGAGGAAGCAGCGGCGGGCGGAGCATCACGCGACGCTACTGTATGCCACGATGCCGCGCCGGATGCCGTCGATCGCCTTCCGGGCGGTGCGACCGGTCTCGTCCTCGGCGACGAGCGAGATCTGGTCGAGCAGGTCGATCGCCTGCTTCATCCAGCGCACGAAGTCCCCCGCGGCGAGGTCGGCCAGCCGAAGCACGTCGTCGAGCGTGGCGCCCGAGGCCCAGCGCTGCGTCGCCAGCGAGAGCCCCGGAGACAGCGGCTCGCTGGTGGGCAGCCGGTGCTCCGCCTCGAGGTCGCCGAGCGCGGCCCAGATCGCCTCGGTGGACTCCAGAGCGGCTCGGAACGCCCCCCGCGGCATGCCCCACTCCCCCGCGCCGGAGCCCTCGCGGCGCGGTTCGTAGACCAGCGCCGCGGCCATGGCGGCGAGCCCCGAGGCGTCCAGCCCCGCCCAGGTACCCCGCCGCAGACACTCGGCGACGAGCAGGTCACGCTCGCCGTAGATGCGCCGCAGAGCCCGTCCGGGTGCGGCGACGACGACACCGTCGGCTCCGGCCTCGAGATAACCCAGCTCGAGCAGCACGTCGCTCACCCGATCGAAGACCTGGGCGACGGCGCCGGTGCGTCCGCGGATCTGGCCGCTCACGGCATCCGTCTCGCGCTTGAGGCGCCACCAGCGCTCCGCCCAGCGCGCGTGCGCCTCGCGATCGCTGCAGGCGTGACACGGATGCTGCTTCAGCTGCCTGCGCAGGTCGGCGATCCGGCGCTGCCGGCGATCGCGCTCCGCCCGGGAGTCGTTCGCGGCGCGGGCGCTCTTCTTCTCGAGGTCGGCGAGTTCGCGCCGGATGCCGGCGTACTGCGCGAAGTCGCCCAGATGGCAGCGCATCGCCTCGGCATAGCCGGCCAGGGACTTCTCCTGCTCCCGCACCCGGCGGGCGAGATCGACGACGGCGCGGTCGGCCTGGAACTGGGCGAACGAGCTCTCCAGGATCTCGCGCGTGCGGTCCCGGCCGAACTGCTCGATGAGGTTCACGGCCATGTTGTAGGTCGGGCGGAAACTCGAGATCAGCGGATAGCTGCGCCGCGAGGCCAGCGAGGCCACTGCCTGCGGGTCGAGGCCGCTCACCCACTGGATGACCGCGTGCCCCTCGACGTCGATGCCGCGGCGGCCGGCGCGCCCGGTGAGCTGGGTGTACTCCCCCGGCGTGATGGGCACCCGGGCTTCGCCGTTGAACTTCTCCAGCTTCTCCAGCACGACGGTGCGGGCCGGCATGTTCACCCCGAGCGCGAGGGTCTCGGTCGCGAAGACCGCCTTCAGCAGCTTGCGCTGGAACAGCTCCTCGACCACCTCTTTGAAGGCGGGCAGCATTCCGGCGTGGTGGGCGGCGACCCCGCGCTGCAGGCCGTCGAGCCAGTCCCAGTAACCGAGCACGCCCAGGTCGGGGTCGGGGATGCTGCGGGTGCGTTCTTCCACGATCGCCCGGATCTCGTCGCGCTCCCAGCGCTCGGTGAGACCGATTCCGGCGTTCACGACCTGACGCACGGCGCTGTCGCAGCCGACCCGGCTGAACACGAAGAAGATCGCCGGCAGCAGGTTCTTGGATTCCAGCAGCTTCACCAGGTCGGGACGGTCCATGCGGTCCCCGCCGTCCCAGGAGCGCCGCGTGCCGTCGGACCCCTTGCCGCCCGTGCCCTTGCGGTGATGCCTGCCCGGGTGCATGCCGCGGTAGGTGCCCGCCGCGCGCCCGCCGGCGGCGGCCAGTCGCGCCAGCTCCGGGTTGACGCGGTTCGTCGCCACCTGCCCCGATGAGTCGAAGAGCTCCAGCAGCTTGCTGCGCACCAGAACGTGCTGTTCCAGGGGCACGGGGCGCTCCTCCGAGACGATCACGTCGGTGTCGCCGCGCACCGCCTGCAGCCAATCGCCGAACTCCTCGGCGTTGGTGACGGTCGCGCTGAGCGACACCAGCCGGACCGCCTGCGGAAGGTGGATGATGACCTCCTCCCAGACCGCGCCGCGGAACCGGTCGGCGAGGTAGTGCACCTCGTCCATGACGACGTACGCCAGGTCGCGCAGCAGCGGCGAGTCGGCGTAGAGCATGTTGCGCAGCACCTCGGTGGTCATCACGACCACCCGCGCGCCGCTGTTGATGTTGGTGTCGCCGGTGAGCAGCCCGACGTTCGCCGCGCCGTGCTCGGCGGCGAGCTCGGCGTACTTCTGATTGCTGAGCGCCTTCATGGGCGTGGTGTAGAACACCTTGTCGCGGGTGGTCAGCATCGCCAGATGCACGGCGAACTCGGCGACGATGGTCTTGCCGGCCCCGGTCGGTGCGGCCACCAGCACGCTGCGGCCGGCCTCGAGCGAGCGACAGGCGGCGAGCTGGAAGTCGTCGAGCGCGATGTCGAGTCGCGCGCGGAAGGTCTCCAGCTGGGGGGCCGCGACGGCGGCACTGCGTCGCGAACGTGCGGCGGCGTAGCGTTCCGAGGGTGACGGGGTCTCGCTCACGCGAGCTCGGCTTCGAGGGCCTGTGCCCGGCGCTGGACCCCTCGATCGTGGACGAGGGCGACCCCGACGGCGGCGAAGTACAGCGCGATCATCGGGATCGCCAGCAGGATCATCGAGATCACATCGGCGGCGGGCGTGGCGATCGCCGTGAAGATCGTGATCGCCAGGATCGCCCAGCGCCAGCCCTTCAGGATGGTGCGCGCCTGCAGGACGCCGATGAAGTTCAGCAGCACCAGGAACACCGGCAGCACGAAGGCGATGCCGGTCGCCAGCACGAGTTTCAGCACGAAGTCCAGGTAGGTCTTGGTCTCGAAGAAGGTGGTCGAGCCCTTCGGGACGAAGCTGTACATGATCTCGACGATGTGCGGCAGCACGAACCAGCCCGCCGCCACTCCCCCGATGAACAGCGGGACCGCGCTGAAGAAGAAGCCGAAGGTGTAGCGCTTCTCGCGCCGGGTGAGACCCGGCACCAGGAAGGCGAAGATCTGATAGAGCCAGATCGGGCTCGAGATCACGATCCCGACGGCGAGAGCGATCTGGATGCGCACGTCGAAGGCGCCGGTGATCCCGGTGTAGTTGAGGGCGATCCGGGCGATCTGATCCTCGGTGGCGCCCTGAGCCGCCGCGATGTGCGAGATCGGGTTGGTGATCTGCGGCCAGATCAGGTCGTAGAGGAACCAGCCGCCGACCGTTCCGGCGACGACCGCCAGCGCACCGCGGGTCAGGCGCTTACGGAGCTCGACGAGGTGCTGGCCGAGCGACATCCGACCCTCGGGGTCGCGGCTGCGTCTGGTGCGAGCGGCCACGACCTCAGGACTTGTCGGCGGTCTTGTCCGCAGTCGAGTCGGCCTGCCCGGCGGGCTCGTCGTCGTCCGACTTCATCTCTTTGCGGAACACCTTCATCGACTGGCCGACGCTCTTGGCCAGGGCCGGAAGCTTCGTCGCTCCGAACAGCAGGAGGACGACCGCGAGGATGAGGAGAAGGTGCGGCCAACCGAACGCGTTGCCAAACATCTGAGCCGTCCTTGGTCGAGGGGTTGTTCCCCCGATCCTACGCGAACTCGATCAGCGGTACCTGGCAGCCCCGGCGGCCGCCCACTCGGCGACGGCGGCGCGCGCACTGGGGGGCGCCACGACCGTCGCCACACCCGGCATGCTGGCGATCAGACGCTTCAGGCCGTGGAAGTGCGAGACCCGCAGCGTGGTGCGGATCCGTCCGCCCACCTCGGTCGAGGTCGCCCCGTCGGGGATGTAGTCCACCAGCAGCGGCATCGCAGCGGGGGCGACCTCGATGGTGACCTCCAGATCCTCGGGCGAGGTCTCGAACAGCCGGTCGGGCAACCGGACCTCGCCGGCCCGATGCTCGATGGGCGCCTCGGTGATGACCGCGTTCGAGATGCGGTCGAGACGGAAAGTGCGCACCGCCTCGCGCAGGTGACACCAGCCGCGCAGATACCAGTCGTCGTCGAACGACTCCACCCGGAGCGGGTCGACCCGGCGGCGCTCGCGATGCCCGGCCGAGTCGAGATAGTCGAGCTCGAGCTGCACGCCGCGCGCCGCTGCATCCCTGATGAGGGCGAGCGTGGCACCCCCCGCGACCTCTTCGACCCCGACCTGCGCCGGCTGCGCGGAGGCGCCCCGGCTGAGCTTCGCGGTCAGGCGGGCGAGGGTCACGCTGCCGGCGTTCTCCGGCAGCGACGACAGGTACTGCAGCCCGGCGATCAGCGCGGTGGCCTCACGGGCCGAGAACCGCGGCGAGTCGTCGATCGCCACCAGGTTCGTCAGCACGATCTCGTCGCGTTCCTCGAAGGCATCCCAGTTGATGTCGAAGAGGTCTCCGTGCTGATACGCGTCGGTGTCGCCGGGGACGCCGCTGACCGCGATCAGCTCGACCGCATCCCGGATCTGCTGGGGGCTGACCCCGAAATGCTCGGCCGCCTGCGCGACGGTGGCGCCGTCGTGCTCCATCAGCCACGGGACCAGGGACAGCAGGAAGGCGAGCTTGTCGCGGGCCTGGAACTCAGCCATGGTCGCGCTCCGTCCGTTCCAGGCGTTCGATGACCGCGCTGCGCAGTTCGGGGGGCGACAGCACCAGCACCTCGGGTCCGAACCCCGCGAGCTCGTCGGCGAGGATCGCGCCGTCGACGTAGTGCAGCCGCAGCGTGCGCACGCTGCCGTCGGGCGCGACCGAGAGCTCCTCCGTGCCGCGGCGATTGGCGAGGCGGGTGGCGGCGTCGGTGTCGCACGAGACCTCGACCTCGGCGATGCAGCGCTCCCAGATCTCCTCGAGGTCGGCGAGGGCCAGCGCGGCCTGATCGCCGATCGGTGCGGGAGCCACGGCGCCCGCCGTCACGGCGCCGACGATGCGGCGCAGCAGGAACATCTTGCGGGTGCCGGCGACCTGGGTGCCGAACGCGGTCTCCTCCGCCGAGAGGTGCCAGCGGCCCTGGTACTGCACGAGGGCGAGCGGGACGACCTCCCGTTCGCGCGCGGCCACCTCCCCTGGCTTGAGGTACGGGAACCGGACGACCAGGTGGCGCTCGAGCGCCGTGTTCAGCGGATCGAAGGCCGCGTCGCGCAACCGCACCCGCGGGGCGTAGCCGAGCACGGGCTCCTCGGCCACGACCCCGAGAGAGCGCAGCTTGAGCAGCGCACGGCGCGACTCGCCCGAGAGCGATCCCTCGCGCCAGACCATCGCGGCCAGATTCAGCAGGGTCGTCTCGTCGCTGGTGAAGCTGATGTCGTGCGGGAGTTCGTAGGCGCCGCGCGGGATGCGGTAGCGCAGGGTCTGGTTGTTGCCGGCGTCACCCGGGGCGTCGACGGTCTCCAGCGGCACGCCGAGTTCGCGGATGTCGTCCTTGTCGCGCTCGAACTGCCGCTCGAGGTTCGCGTTGTCGCCCCCGGCCTTGTACCGCTGACGGTAGCCCTGCACGGTCGAGAGGATCTCGTTCTTGGTGAGTCCCGCCTCCGTCGCGAGCAGCGCCAGGACGAGACTGAAGAGGCGCTCCTCGACCGGGACGCGCGGACCGGAAGAGGAGGCGGCCACTACTTCTGGATACCCAGGATGTCGACGACCCAGATCATCGTGGTGTCGGCGCCGACGCCCTGGGGCGGGGTCTGATAGCCGTCGTCCCCCGGAGGGATGACGACGAGCAACTGGCTGCCCACCTTGGCCCCGGTCAGGGCCCGCACGATCCCCGGCGGGATGATGTTCTTCGCGGAGTCTTCGAGAGTGAGGGTGACCGCCTGCTGGGACTTGCCCCAGGTCGAGGCGAGCTCCGCCGGCTCACCGCCGGTGTCGCCCGGCCAGCCCCAGAGCCGCAGGTGCGCGACGACCCGCGAGTCCTCGCGGACCGTCGCACCCGAGCCGCCCTTGACGGTCTCGATGCGGGTGGTGGTCGGGCGTTCGACGGTGCCCAGCGCGATGGCGGGCGTGCCGTCAGGGGCCGTCACGACGACCGGCAGACCGTCCTGCGGCAACTGGTTGAAGCCGGTCGCGCGGTCGGCGTAGCTCGCCAGCACATCGATGACGTAGACCATCGTGGTGTCGTCCTGCTTCGACGGGTCGTCCGGCGGGAAGGCCTCGGAGTAGGTGGCGGTCAGCGCGATGCGGTCGCCCACCCGGGTGCAGGTGAGCGCCTGGCTGATCGCGTACGCGGACAGCCCGACGGCGCTGCGGGCGGGGGTGTCGTCGCTGCCCGGTTCGCCGTAGCCGACGGCCTGCTGCAACGCACCGGTCGAGCCGTCGAACCAGCTGATCGCGTAGTCGACCTGACCGTTCTGCCCGATCTGCGCGCCGTCTCCGCGGGTGAGCACGCTCACCTCGGGGGTCTTCGCGATCAGCGGGGTCGGGAAGTCGACGTCGGGCTTGGAGCCGACGTCGCCCGTCGCCGTGACCGTCGAGGAGGTGTCGCCGTCGTGGTAGGCCGGGGTGCATCCGCCGAAGCCCGGAAGCGCGGTGCAGCCGGCCAGGGCGGCGGTGACCAGAGCGGCGGCGCCGAGCAGCGCGGGGACCCTCGCAGAGCGGGACGTGGAGCGCACGGGACTTCCTTCGTGAGAGACGGATCGCGGGCCGCTGGGGCCTGGACAACTCTACTTGCTGTTCTCGCCGTCTTCGCCCCGGGCGAGCATCCCGCGTGCCTCACGGACCACCTTGCGCACGCGTTTGTCGCTCTTCACCCGGTCGCCCACGGCGCCGGGAGTCCAGAGTTCGACGTCCTCGTCGCCGTACTCGGTCTTCGAGGCCCGCCGCGCGGGGGCCGGCAGCACCGAGCCGGGCGCCAGCAGTCGCGCGGTGAGCAGGAACGCCGTGTGGGCGACCATGCGGTGATCCGGGCGCACGGCGAGGCCCTCGACGTGCCACCCGCGCACGATCGTCTCGCTCGATTCCGGATGCGTGAACCGCCCGGTCGCGCGGATCGCCTCCGCGACGCGCGAGAGCTGCGTCACCGTCGCGACGTAGCACAGCAGCACCCCGCCCGGGGCGAGGGCGGTCGCGACGGCGTCCAGGCATTCCCAGGGCGCCAGCATGTCGAGGATCACCCGGTCGACGCTGCCCGGCTCGGTGACCAGCGGCAGTTGCTCGGCCAGATCGCCGAGGGTGATCGACCAGCCGGGCGGCAGGTCCTCGAGACCGGTGCCCGTCGCGGCGGCGACGTTGGCCCGGGCGACCTCGGCGAACTCCGCGCGCCGTTCGAAGGACAGCAGCCGCCCGTCGCCGATGGCGCGGAGCAGCCAGAGCGACAGAGCGCCCGAGCCGACCCCGGCCTCCACCACCGTCGCCCCGGGGAAGATGTCGGCCAGCGCCAGGATCTGCGCCGCGTCCTTGGGGTAGATGATGGCGGCGCCGCGCGGCATCGACATCACGAAGTCGGACAGCAGCGGCCGCAGCGCCAGGTACTCGTCGCCGTTGCTGGCCCGAACCACGCTGCCGTCCGGCAGCCCGAGCAGCGCATCGTGCTCGAGCACCCCGCGGTGGGTGTGGAACTGCTTGCCGGGCGCCAGGGTGATCGTGTTCAGACGGCCCTTCGGCCCGGTCAGCTGGATGCGGTCCCCGGCGCGGAAGGGGCCGCGCGGCGTGCGCGTCACGCCTGCGCCCCCGCCCGGCGTGCGGCGAGAACGGCCGCCAGGTCGGCCGGGGTCTTACCGTCGAGTCCTGGCCACAGGGTGTAGCTCGGGCTCTCGGGCAGCGGTACGTGCAGCGGCACCGCGATCGTCGCCATGCCCGCGGCAACCCCCGCGGCGACCCCATACTCCGAATCCTCGATCGCGACGCTGCGGGCCGGGTCGACTCCGAGCAGTTCGGCGGCGCGCAGGTAGCACTCCGGCGCCGGCTTGCCCTCGTCGACCTGGTCGCCGGCGACGAGCGCGTCGAAACCGGGGAAGCCGAGCGCGGCCACGACCGGCTCGGCCATCCGGCGGATCGACATCGTCACGAGGGCCGTGGGCACGCCCGCATCGCGTAGCGCCGAGAGCAGTTCGCGCGCGCCGGGGCGCCAGGGCACCTCGCCGGCGATGCGCGCCATGACCCGATCGGTCAGGTGATCGATGATCTGCTGCGTGGTCATCGCGACCCCGCGGGACTGCAGGATGAGCGCCGAACCCTCCAGCGACGAGCCGACGAGCTGCAGCCCGTCGGCCGCGCTCCAGACTCCGCCGAAGGACTCCACGAGCGCCGTCTCTTCGGCGAGCCAGTACGGTTCGCTGTCGATCAGGGTGCCGTCCATGTCCCAGAAGACCGCGGCGGGAAGGGGGGCGGCGTTCACGACGGTCAAGTCTAGGCGGGGCCCCGGCGCGTGGCGGGCGGGCGCCGTATTGTGGACGGGTGAGCGACGAGATCGATGCAGGCACCTTCTCAGGGGGGTCGCTGCTCATCGTCGCGTTCGAGGGCTGGAACGACGCGGGCGAGGCCGCCAGCGGTGCCGCCCGCGCCATCCGCGATCAGCTCGATCTGAAGCCGCTCACCGACCTGGAGCCCGAGGACTACTTCGACTACCAGTTCAACCGGCCCACCGTGTCGATCGACGAGAACGGCGACCGGGTGCTCGAGTGGCCCTCCGTCACGCTGTACGGACCCGGGCCGCTGAGCATCCCGGACCCCGACGCGATGGAGGTGCACGTGCTGCTGGGCACCGAGCCCTCCCGCGGCTGGAAGACGTTCGCCGCCGAGGTGATCGATGCGATCGAGGCCGCCGACGTCACGGCGGTGGTCTTCCTCGGGGCGATGCTCGCCGATGTCCCGCACACCCGGCCGATCTCGGTGTTCGCCAGCAGTGAGAACGACGTCGTGCGCGACCGTTTCGAGCTCGAGCGCAGCACCTACGAGGGTCCGGTCGGCATCCTGTCTGTCCTGTCGGATGCGGCGGAGCGCGCCGGGATCCCCACCCTGTCGATCTGGGCCTCGGTCCCCCACTACGTGCACAACGCCCCCAGCCCGAAGGCGACCCTCGCCCTGCTGGAGCGGCTCGAGGAGTTCGTCGACCTCGACGTCGACCGCGGGTCGCTGCTGGAGGAGTCGGCCGCCTGGGAGAGCGGCATCGACGCCCTCGCCGACGACGACGAGGACATGCGCGCCTACATCGCCCAGCTCGAGCAGGCACGGGACACGGTCGACTCGCCCGAGGCGAGCGGAGAGGCGATCGCCGAGGAGTTCGAGCGCTACCTGCGCCGGCGTGACGGGCGCGACGGGAAGGCCGGAGGGCCGCGCTGAGCGTGCGCTGATCGAGGAGCCGCGCAGCGGCGTCTGCGCTGATCGAGTAGCCGCGCAGCGGCGTGTCGAGATCCGGGTCTCGATACGCGCCTTCGGCGCTACTCGACCACCGGGGTGTCTTCGGCGCTACTCGACCAGCGGGGTGCCCGGGTTCGGCTGCACGAGGCCGAGCACGAGCAGCACCATGATCACGACGCCGAGGACGATGCGGTAGATCACGAACGGCAGGAACGACCGGGTCTTGATGTAGTTCATCAGGAAGGCGATCACCGCCAGGCCCACGCCGAACGCGACGACCGTCGCGAGGACGGTCTCCGGCATCCCGTAGCCGGCCCCGCAGCCCTCGACGGCATCCGCGACCGGATCGCAGGTCAGGGCCGTGTAGGTCTCGTACAGCCCGGCCCCGAACACCGCGGGCACGGCGAGCAGGAAGGAGTACTGCGCCGCCGACGGGCGCTCGTAGCCCAGGGCGAGTCCCGCGCTCGTCGACGCTCCGGAGCGTGACACCCCCGGCACGAGAGCGAGCATCTGCGCCAGGCCGATGAGGATCCCGTCGCGATAGCTCAGGTCGGTGAGCACCTTGGTGCGCCGCCCGAGCCGGTCGGCGAGCCCCAGCAGCACTCCGAACACGATGAGCACGATCGCCACGATCCACAGCGACCGCAGCGCGGTGCGGATCGCCTCCTGGAAGAGGAAGCCGACGATCACGATCGGGACCGTGCCGACGATGATCAGCCACCCCATCCGGACATCGGGGTCGCCCTTCTGCACGCCGGTGGACCGGCGCCCGCCCCGGGAGCCGAGCGAGCGGAACCAGCGCGAGAGGATCCGCCCGATCTGGCGGCGGAAGAAGATGATGACGGCGAGCTCGGTGCCGAGCTGGGTGATGGCGGTGAAGGTCGCGCCGGGGTCGCCCCAGCCGGCCAGCTCGCCGACGATGCGCAGGTGCGCCGAGGAGGAGATGGGGAGGAACTCCGTCAGCCCCTGGACCAGGCCGAGGATGATCGCCTCGAGAAAACCCACGATCCTCTATCCAACACCATCAGGAGTGACGCAGGAGATCGCCCAGCACCCTCCTGCCGAACGCCAAGGCGGACAGCGGCACGCGTTCGTCGACGCCGTGGAACATGGCCGGGAAATCGAGGTCGGGGGTCAGCTGCAGGGGCGCGAAGCCGTAGCCGGTGATGCCGAGCTTCGCCAGCGCCTTGTTGTCGGTGCCTCCGCTCATCAGGTAGGGAAGCACCGGCGCTCCGGGGTCGGCCCGGTTCAGCGCCGCGACCATCTCGTCGACGAGGGTGCCGCCGAACGGCGCTTCGAGCCCGATGTCGTGGTGCAGCGTCTCGATCTCGATCTCGTCTCCGACGGTCTCGCGGATGCGTGCCAGCACCTCGGCCTCCTGCCCGGCGAACGGGCGCAGGTCGATGAGGGCCGAGGCGTGGTCGGGGATCACGTTGTGCTTGTATCCGGCGTCGAGCGCAGTGGGGTTCGCGGTCACGCGCAGCGTCGCCTGCAGGAAGCCGGCCGCGGTCCCGGTCGCGGCGATCACCTCGCTCGGGTCGGCATCCGCCGGCTCGCCGAGCAGGGTGCGCAGTTCGGCGAGCAGCGCCGTCGTCGTCGTGGTGAGCTGGACCGGCCAGTCGAGCTCGCCGATGGCGAGGACGGCCCGGGCCAGCTTCGTCACGGCGTTGTCACGGATGACACGCGAACCGTGCGCCGTCGTGCCGCGTGCCGTCAGCTTGATCCAGACCAGGGCCTTCTCGCCGGTCTGCAGCAGGTAGGCCCGGCGCCCCGCGACGTCGATCGAGTAGCCGCCGACCTCGCTGATCGCCTCGGTCGCCCCGGCGAACAGCTCGGGCCGGGTGTCGACGAGGTGGTGCGAGCCGTAGACCCCGCCGTTCTCCTCGTCGGCGAAGAACGCGACCACCAGATCGCGCGGAGGCTGCTCCCCCGCCCCCAGGATGTCGCCCAGCGCCGCGAGGATCATCGCGTTCATGTCCTTCATGTCGACGGCACCGCGGCCCCACAGCATGCCGTCGCGGATCTCACCGGCGAACGGGTCGACGCTCCAGTCCGCGGCGACCGCCGGCACCACGTCGAGATGCCCGTGCAGCACGAGAGCCGGGCGCGACCGGTCGGCACCCTCGACCCGGGCGACCACGCTCGTCCGGCGCGGCTCGGCATCGATCAGCTCGGGCGCGAGGCCCAGCCGGGTCAGCTCGGCGGCGACATATTCGGCAGCCTCGGTCTCGCCCTCCGAGCGCCCCATACCCCAGTTCACGGTCGGGAAGCGGATCAGATCGCGAGCGATCCGGGCGGTGTCCTCGAGCTCGTCGGCCATGTCATCCACGCTAGTGCGGTCTGGTAGTGTCTACCTTCGGCCCAGACAGATCGGGCCGGACTCGCGCGGGTGGCGGAAATGGCAGACGCGCTAGCTTGAGGTGCTAGTGCCCGAAAGGGCGTGGGGGTTCAAGTCCCCCCTCGCGCACGAGTCGAAGGGCCCCGGTTTCCCGGGGCCCTTCTGCGTTTCCGGTGAGGCCGGGTGTCAGGTGAGGTCGACGACCTCGGCCCCTGCCGCGTTGCTCTTCACCGAGTCGATGCCGTTCTGGGCGGCGGACTTCGTGGTGTAGGTCTCGGACTGGGCGATCGGCTCACCGTTCGCCGCCTTCAGAACCCAGTGGAACTGACCGTTGGTGGTCGTCTTGATCTCGAACTTGGCAGCCATGACGGCGTCCCCTCTCTCGCGCGATAGATCGGTCCTGCCACCTTATGACGGGGGCGGCATCGGACGATGGCTTCGCGCGCCGGCGGCGACTAGATGTCTGCGAGCCGCGGGGCCACCAGTTCGCCGAAGCGGCTGACATAGCCGGCCGGGTCGGCGCTCTGGGTGCGCAGCTGGATGTGCTCGATGCCGAGCGAGGCGAGCTCCTCTGCGTAGCGCAGGAAGGCATCCGGGTCGGCATTCGGGTCGGCCGCGCCACCCTGCATGGTCTTCTCGATGGTGGCGTAGTCGCGGCCCTCGGCGTCGCAGTGGGCGCGCAGGACGTCGAGCTTGTGCGCGACCTCGCTCGGGTCGGTGACGTTGAGGTTGCAGGCATCGGCGTACTTCGCGACGAGACGCAGCGTCTTGCGCTCTCCTCCGCCGCCGATCACGATCGGCGGGTGCGGGGTCTGCACCGGCGCCGGCACGTTGATGGTCTCGGCGAGGCGGTAGTGCCTCCCCTCGTACGGCCCCTCGTCCTCGCTCCACATCTGGTGCGCGATCTGCAGGGTCTCTTCCAGGCGCTCGAAGCGCTCGGCCATCGGCGGATAGGGCACTCCGAGGGCGAGGTGCTCGCGCTCGTACCAGGCGGCGCCGAGGCCCAGGAAGGATCGCCCCTCGCTCAGCACGTCGAGCGTGTTCGCGATCTTCACCAGCAGACCGGGATGCCGGTAGGTCACCCCGGTCACGACCGTGCCCAGCCGCACCTTCTCGGTCGCTGCGGCCAGATAGCCGAGAGTCGTCCAGCCCTCGAGCATCGGGTCGTGCGCGGTCTGGAACTGCTCCATCTGGAAGAAGTGGTCCATCACCGTCAGCCAGGACGCCCCGGCGGCGTCGGCGGCACGTGCCGTGCCGGTGAGGTGGCCGGCCAGGGTGGCGGGTTCGCCGGGCAGGGTGAAATCGAGGAAGTGGAATCCGAAGCGCATGATCCTCACGTTACGCCTCGTCGGTGGAGCGTGGCACAATCGAACACATGTTCGAGAGCGCGGTGGTCGCCGAGTCGCATGAGGTCTCTCGTGCGGCGTCCATCGCCGAGCTCCAGGCCCGCATCCGGCGCATGCAGCGCAACCGCCTCGACACCCGCGAACTGCCCACCCACCCGGCCCTCGCGGGGCTGCTGCCCGGTGGCGCGCTCGCTGCGGGCAGCGCCTACGGCGTGACCGGATCGACGACGCTGGCGCTCGGGATGCTGCAGGGGCCGAGCGCGGCCGGTGCCTGGTGCGCGGTGGTCGGCATGCCCGATCTGGGCGTCGAGTCCGCCGCGGGGCTCGGCATCGATCTCGAGCGGCTCGTGCTCGTGCCGCACCCCGGCGAGCAGTGGCTGGCGGTGCTGTCGGCCCTCATCGATGTGGTGTCGGTGGTCCTGGTCCGGCCGGGCGGCACGCGGGTGTCCGAGGGGGTGGCGAACAAGCTGGCGGCCCGGCTGCGCCAGCGCGAGGCCGTTCTCGTCGCCGTCGGCGACTGGCCGGGGGCGAGCGCCCGGCTCGCCGTCGCCGACAGCAGCTGGGCGGGCCTGGGCTCGGGGTTCGGGCATCTCTCGGGCCGGCAGGTGACCGTGACCGCGACCTCGCCGGCAGGGCGTCCGGTGTCGCGGCGGCTGTGGCTGCCGGGTCACGATCAGGGACTCGGGGAGGTCGAGACGCGCGCGGGCGGGCTCGCCCGGGCCGTGTAGGCCTCTAGAACATCGGCAGATTCAGCAGTGCCTCGGTCCACTGCCCGTTCGCGTGCGCGCACAGGAACGGCGCCGTTCCCGGCATCCGGACGATGCCGACCTGCTGCCAGACGCCGTCGGCGGCCACGACCATGTCGTTGCCCTGCTCCATCCAGGCGATCATGGCGGCGCGGTCGCTCTCGCCCTGCTCCCCCGAATCCAGGCGCCATCGGTAGACGGCGATGTCCTCGTTCTTGCGGTATCCGTGGAACCGGACATGGGTGATCTGTGCAGCCATTTCATTCCCCCATCAGAAGCGCGGTAGGGCCAGAAGCCGGTCGGTCCACTGCCCGTTCACGTGAGCGCGGAGGAAGGGTGCCAGTCCCGGGATCCGGACGACGGCGACCGGGATCTGGTCGCGCCCCTCGCCGATCACGAGTTCGCCTCCCTGCTCGAGCCACTCGATCATCGTGAGCCGGTCGGTCTCGCCGCTGAGTCCGTTGTCGACGTTCCAGCGGAAGGAGATCGCGTTCTCATGCTCGACGACACGGTGGAATCTGACATGGGTGATGCGGGTTGCCATCCATGCTCCAGGGGTCGGGTCGTTGTCCCCCCTCGTGCAGACTAGCCTCGTTACCTGCCCGTTACCAAGGACAAGTTCTGTCACCTTCTGCGCGGGTCGCCGCTCGGGTGCGCGTCACCGGGGTGTCGGCGGGGTTTGACACAATCGAACATGTGTTCGAAACTGGATCGTGGACTCCGACATGATGGGAACCGGCGCGCGCCTGCTGGTGCTGTGGGTCCCGGACTGGCCGGTCCTCGTGCACGCCCGTGCCGAACGCATCCCGCACGGGGCGCCGGTGGCGCTGATCGCCCGGGGGCTCGTGCACGCCTGTTCTGCGGCGGCACGTGCCGAGGGGGTGCGCCGGGGCATGCGCCGGCGCGAGGCGCAGGCCCGCTGCCCCGGGGTGCAGATCCTGACCCACGACCCCGCTCTCGACGCCCGCGCCTTCGAACCGGTGCTCACCGCGCTGGAAGCGGTTCTGCCCGGCCTCCATCCCGTGCGTCCGGGCACCGTCGCCGTGCGCGCTCGCGGTCCGGCCCGGTTCTACGGGGGCGAGCACGCGGCCGCGCTCACGGTTCTCGGCAGGGCATCCGACCTCGATCTGCCGGAGGCGCGGGTGGGCATCGCCGACGGACTGTTCGCGGCGGAGCGTGCGGCGCGCGTTCCGGATCCGGCTCGGGTCACCATCGTGCCGCGTGGGGGGCAGGCGGCGTTCCTGGCCCCGTTGCCCATCACGCTGCTCGACGACCCCGAGCTGGTCGCGCTCCTGCCGCGACTGGGCATCCGCACCCTGGGCGGGTTCGCCGCGCTCCCCGCCGCCGATGTGATCGCGCGGTTCGGTCCCGACGGGGCGCGACTGCACAGCCTCGCCGCCGGCCACGATCCGCGTCCCGCGACCCCCCGCATCCCGCCCCGCGATCTCGATGTGCAGGTCGACTTCGAACCGGCGCTCGACCGTGCCGACCAGGTCGCGTTCGGGGTGCGGTCCGCCGCCGACGACTTCCTCGGCGGGCTGCTGGCCCAGAAGCTCGTGTGCACGGCCGTGCGCATCGAGTTCCTGACCGACGATGGCGACGAGTCCGAGCGGGTCTGGCTGCATCCGCGATCGTTCACCGCCTCCGAGGTCGTCGACAGGGTCCGGTGGCAGCTCGACGGGGCCGGGCTGCGGGCCGGGGTGACGCGGGTGCGCATCTCGCCGGATGCGGTAGATGCCGCGGGCGCTCACGAGCGCGGGTTGTGGGGCACCGGTCCCGACGAGGGCGTGCACTCGGGACTCTCACGGGTGCAGGGCATGGTCGGGCATCGCGGGGTGCTCACCGCGGCGCCCTCGGGCGGGCGGAGCCCCGGTGAGCGGCAGACTCTCGTGCCGTGGGGTGATCGCCCCCTGGTCGCCCGCGATCCGCGCCGGCCGTGGCCGGGGGCCCTGCCTCCCCCCGCTCCGGCGACCGTGTACGAGCTGCCGCGGCAGATCGCCGTCCACGATGCCCGCGGGCGGACGGTCGCCGTCGACGAGCGGGGGATGCTGAGCGCGCCCCCGGCGGTCATGGTGTCGCAGACAGGCTCCGAGCGCCGGCTGACCGCATGGGCGGGTCCCTGGCCGCTCGACGAGCGGTGGTGGGACCCCGCGGCGGCTCGCACCGCATCCCGGTTCCAGGTCGTCGACGCCCAGGGCGAGGCGTGGTTGCTGGTGCTCGACGGCGAGGGCTGGTGGGCGACGGGCCGGTATGACTGAGCCGCTACGCGGCCGGCGATCGCCGGTAGTCCGTGCCGTCGGGGTTCCGGGTGAGCAGGCCGGCATCGACGAGCGCGCGGCGCAGCGTGTTCGGGTCGGCCGTGAACGTCGTCAGCCGCCGCGTGAGCTCCTTCTCGGCCAGCACCTCGCCCGAGCCGAGCAGGCGCTCGACGAGGAAGGTCAGCAGCTCGTGCCGGTCGGCGGCGGAGCGCGGCCAGCGGTCGATCCGGCCATCGGCGCGCAGCCAGCGGTCGACCCCCTGCGGGTCGTCGCGGTCCGCGGCCAGCAGGGTGCGCAGGCGGCGCTCGTCGAGCTGCAGGGCGGGGGTCAGCATCCCGCGCTGATCGAGGATGCGGCGGGCGTCCCGTCGCTCGGCCGGGGTCAGCGGCGGGTCGGCCTCGACGATGATCTCGGCCAGCGCCCTGCGCAACCTCGGGTTCACCAGGACCGCCAGCACTCCGCGCCACTCCTCGCTCATGTCCTCAGCGTAGGCAGCCCCTGATGGGCTTCCAGAACCCGCCCATCTCGTGGAGCGACTTCGAGCGCGCGCTGAGCGACCGGCGTCGTCCGAAGGCGATGCCGCGCGGGGTCGACGGCGGTGACAGCCCCGCCTGGTCGCTGCGCCGCGGCCCGTACGTGCCGCAGGGTATCGAGCGGCCGGCGGATGCGGTGCCGTACGCCGAGTTGCACGCGCACTCCAGCTACAGCTTCCTCGACGGGGCCTCCAGCCCGGAGGAACTGCTGGAGGAGGCGGAACGTCTCGGCCTGCACGCACTCGCCGTCACCGATCACGACGGGTTCTACGGCATCGTCCGGTTCGCCGAGGCGGCCGAGACCGCGCAGGTCAAGACGGTGTTCGGCGCCGAGCTCTCGCTCGGGCTGCGCCGGCCGCAGAACGGCGAGGCCGATCCCGACGGCACCCACCTGCTGGTCCTGGCCCGCGGGCAGGAGGGCTATCACAACCTGGCCCGGGCGATCACGGAGGGTCAGCTGCGCGGCGCCGAGAAGGGCCGCCCGGTCTACGACCTCGACGAGCTGGCGCAGCACGCCGACGGGCACTGGGTGGTGCTGACCGGCTGCCGCAAGGGCGCAATCCGCCAGGCTTTACACGGCGGTGATCCAGCCGCAGAGCTTGACAAGCTCACCGGCTTGTTCGGCTCGGTCAACGTCTATGTCGAGCTGATCGACCACGGCAATCCGCTCGACAGCGAGCACAACGACACGCTCGCCGCCCTGGCGGCCGACCGCGGCATCCCGACGATCGCGACCGGCAACGTGCACTACGCGACCCCCGCCGACCACCGGCTCGCGACGGCCGTCGCGGCCGTGCGGGCCTCGCGCTCGCTCGACGAGCTCGACGGCTGGCTGCCTCCGGCCGGCACGGCGCATCTGCGGTCGGGGCGTGAGATGCAGCAGAGGTTCGCCCGGTACCCGGGTGCCGTCGAACGCACGGTCCCCCTCGCCGACGAGCTCGCCTTCCCCCTGCGGCGGGCGAAACCGGCGCTGCCGAAGCAGCACGTCCCCGACGGGCACACGCCGATGTCGTATCTGCGCACGCTGGTGTGGGATGCGGTGCCCCGGAAGTACCCGGACCTCAGCGCGGAGGACCGGGCGCGCATCGAGGCCGAACTGCAGGTCATCGAGACGAAGGACTTCCCCGGCTACTTCCTCATCGTGCACGACATCGTCGCGTTCGCCCGCTCGCAGGGCATCCTCTGCCAGGGCAGGGGGTCGGCGGCGAACTCGGCCGTCTGCTACCTGCTCGACATCACCGCCGTCGACTCGATCTACTACCGGCTGCCGTTCGAGAGGTTCCTGTCGTCGCTGCGCGATGAAGAGCCCGACATCGACGTCGATTTCGACTCCGACCGGCGCGAGGAGGTCATCCAGTGGGTGTACCGCAAGTACGGACGCCGCAACGCCGCCCAGGTGGCCAACGTCATCCAGTACCGGCCCAAGAACGCGATCCGCGACATGGCGAAGGCGCTCGGGCACTCCCCCGGCCAGCAGGACGCCTGGAGCAAGCAGGTGGAGCGCTGGGGGGCGAGCCTTTCCTCTCAGGAGGACAACGACATCCCGCAGCCCGTCGTCGACCTGGCGATGCAGTTGCTCAAGGCCCCCCGGCATCTCGGCATCCATTCCGGCGGCATGGTGCTGACCGACCGCCCGGTGGGCGAGGTGGTGCCGATCGAGCATGCGCGTATGCCGGAGCGCACGGTGATCCAGTGGGACAAGGACGACGCCGCCTGGATGGGTCTGGTCAAGTTCGACCTGCTCGGGCTCGGCATGCTGGCGGCGCTGCAGTACTGCTTTGATCTCATCGCGGGTGCCACCGGGGAACGCTGGGAGCTGGCGACCCTGCCGAAAGAGGAGGCGGCGGTGTACGACATGCTCTGCCGCGCCGACTCGATCGGCGTGTTCCAGGTCGAGTCGCGCGCGCAGATGGGACTGCTGCCGCGCCTGCAGCCGCGCCGGTTCTACGACCTCGTCGTGCAGATCGCGCTGGTGCGCCCCGGACCGATCCAGGGCGGGGCGGTGCACCCGTTCGTGCGCCGCAAGCTCGGCCACGAGCCGGTGACCTATGCGCACCCCAAGCTGATCCCCGCGCTCGAGCGCACGCTCGGCGTACCGGTCTTCCAGGAGCAGCTGATGCAGATGGCGATGGCCGTCGGCGAATGCTCGGGCGAGGACGCCGATCTGCTGCGCCGGGCCATGGGCTCCAAACGCGGCATGGAGCGCATCGAGTCGCTGCGCGAGAAGCTCTACGCCGGCATGGCCTCGAACGGGCTGGTGGGCGAGGCGGCCGACGACATCTACGCGCGCATCCAGGCGTTCGCCAACTTCGGGTTCGCCGAATCGCACAGCCTGAGCTTCGCGCTGCTGGTCTACGCCTCGTCGTGGATCAAGCTGCACTACCCCGCCGCGTTCCTGGCCGGGCTGCTGCGCGCGCAGCCGATGGGGTTCTACTCCCCCGCCTCGCTCACCGCCGACGCCCGTCGGCACGGGGTCGAGGTGCGCCGCCCCGACATCCTGGTGTCGGGGGTGGAGGCGGGGCTGGAAGAGATCGGCGGCCTCGAGACGGGCGGGCGGGAGGAATGCCTCGCCGCCCAGCCTCCGGTCGGCGAGTTCGACAGGAACGCGCCCGACGACTCGGCCGCCCATCGCCGGGACGGGCGATTCGCGGTGCGCCTCGGGCTCGCCGGGGTGACCCGCATCGGCACGAAGGTCGCCGAACGGATCGTCGCCGAGCGGGATGCGGGGGGCGCCTTCCGCTCGATGGAGGATCTGGTGCGCCGCACCGGTCTCACGCGTGCCCAGCTGGAGTCCCTCGCCACGGCGGGAGCGTTCGACTCCCTCGACCTGAAGCGCCGGGAGGCCCTCTGGCGGGCAGGCGCCGCGGCGGAGGATCGTGAGGAGTTCCTCGCCGAGTCGCTCGTCGCGGTGCAGCCGCCGCTGTTCGCCGATCCGACGGCGTTCGAGACGCTGGCAGCCGACCTCTGGGCGACCGGGGTCTCGACGGACGACCACCCGCTGGCGCATTTCCGCTCGGTGCTCGACCCGCGCGGGGTGCTGCACTCGGCGGCGCTGAAGACCACCGATCCGGGGACGCGCATCGAGGTCGCCGGGCTGGTGACGCACCGGCAACGGCCGGCCACCGCATCCGGGATCACGTTCATGAACCTCGAGGACGAGCACGGGCTGGTGAACGTGATCTGCTCGATGGGGGTGTGGGGGCGCTACCGGCGGGTGGTGCGCGACTCCCCCGCCCTGATCGTGCGGGGCATCCTGGAGCGCTCCGACGAGGGGGTCACCAACCTGCTGGCCGACCGGTTCGAGCCGCTGACCGTGCCGGTCAGTCATCGGTCGCGCGACTTCCAGTAGGTCAGTGGCCGCCGATGCGCCGGCGGAGCAGATCGATGCGCGCCTGCAACTGGGTGACGGTGGCGCGCGCGACCTCCGGACCGCCGCACACCCGGCGGACCTCCGCGTGCACCTGCGCATGGGTCGCGCCGGTCGAGCGCGCCTGGATCGAGACCAGCCGGTTCAGCAGCTTGCGCTGCTCGGACAGCGTGCGATGAAGAGCCTGCGGGCTCGAGCCGCCGTCCGGGGCGGGCGGGCGCTCGGCGGCGTGCCGGCGCTGGCGGGCCTGCCGGGAGCGCAGCAGCCGCGACACCTCTTCTGGCTCGAGGATGCCGGGCAGGCCGATGAAGTCCCACTCCTCCGGGCTGCCGGGCTCGGCGAGCGTGCCGTACTCGTCGCCGTCGTAGAGCACCTTCTCGAAGGTCGCGACGGAGCCGAGTGCCGTCCATTCGTACTCGTCGAGCAGCTCGGCCGAGGCGGCGTCCTGCTGCTCGGCGCGGTCGAGCAGCTCGTCGTCGAGCAGCTCGTCGCCGGCGGTCTCGCGGTCGAGGGCGTGGTCGCGCTCGCGCTCCAGCTCGGCGGCGAGGCCGAGCAGCACGGGCACGCTGGGCACGAAGATCGAGGCGAGTTCGCCTCGCCGGCGGGCACGCACGAAACGGCCGACCGCCTGGGCGAAGAACAGCGGTGTCGAGGCGCTGGTGGCGTACACCCCGACCGACAGGCGAGGCACATCGACCCCCTCGGACACCATGCGCACGGCGACCATCCAACGATCGTCTCCGTCGGCGAACGCCTGGATGCGCTCGCTCGAGGCCTTCTCGTCGCTGAGCACCAGCACGGGCTCGCGCCCGGTGATCCCGGCCAGGATCGTCGCGTACGCGCGGGCGGTCGTCTGATCGGTGGCGATCACCAGGCCTCCCGCGTCGGGGACGGCGTGCCGCACCTCGCTCAGCCGGCGGTCGGCGGCGGCGAGCACCGCGGGCACCCAGTCGCCGTCCGGATCCAGCGCTGCGCGCCAGGCCTGCGCCGTGACGTCTTTGGTGTCGTCCTGGCCGAGGGTCGCCTCCCACTCTTCGCCCTGACGCGTGCGCCAGCGCATCGTGCCTGCATAGGAGAGGAAGATCACCGGACGGACGACCCCGTCGCGCAGCGCCCGCCCGTACCCGTAGGCGTAGTCGGTCTGTGAGGTGCGGATGCCGCGCCCGTCGGGCAGGTACGTCACGAACGGGATCGGCGCGGTATCGGAGCGGAACGGGGTTCCGGTCAGCGAGAGCCGGCGGGTGGCGGGCCCGAAGGCCTCACGGATCGCGTCGCCCCAGCTCAGCGCGTCGCCGCCGTGGTGCACCTCGTCGAGGATGACGAGCGTGCGCCGCGACTCGGTGAGCGCACGATGCCGGGATGCCTTCACGGCGACCTGCGCGTACGTCACCACGACGCCGTGGTACTGCCGCGACTCCCCGGAATGACGGTTGCTGAACCGGGGGTCGAGCCGGATCCCCGCCCGGTGCGCGGCGTCGGCCCACTGGACCTTGAGGTGCTCGGTGGGGGCCACCACGGTGATGCGATCGACGACGCGCTGCCGCAGCAGCTCTGCCGCCAATCGCAAGGCGAAGGTGGTCTTGCCGGCGCCCGGCGTCGCCGAGACCAGGAAGTCGCGGTGGGTGCCGGCGAAATAGGTGTCGAGCGCCTCCTGTTGCCAGGCGCGCAGAGCCGCGACGGTGCCGCGCGCGGCGCGCTCGGGGAACGCCGGGGGAAGCTGTTCGGCGGCCGAGGTGGCGCGGAAAGCCGGCCCGCCCCCCGATTCACTCACTCGATCGAGAGTAGATCACCCCGGGGACATCGCCGGCGCGTTCAGTCGTCGCCGTGGCCGTACCGCCGAAGCGGCCGCTTGTGGAGGAGGGCCGCCGGGCGGAGGGTGCCCTGACCGAACTTGCCGGCCACCGCATCCACGGTCTGCTCGGCGGAACGCCACGCCTCGTCGTCGTCCCAGAGCCCGAGCGCGGCGACCGCGCCGCTGAGCTGCTCGCCACGGATGCCGATGAGGCGCACCGGGCGCCCGTCGGAATTGGCGGCGTCGTAGAGGACCCGCGCTTCCTCGTAGAGCCGGCGCGCCAGATCGGTGGGGTCGGCCAGCGTCCGCGAGCGGGTGATCGTGGTGAAGTCGGAGAAGCGCAGCTTGATCGACACCGTCCGCGCCTGGACGCCCGCCCGCCGGAGGCGCACGCCGACGCCGTCGGCGAGCGAGAGCAGGGTGCGATGGAGGGTCGCGGGGTCGACGACGTCGACCTCGAAGGTGGTCTCGTGCCCGACGCTCTTCTCGTCGCGCTCCGTCGTGACCGAGCGCGGGTCGCGGCCCCAGGCCAGCTCGTGCAGCCGCGTCGCCGCCGCCGGACCCACCGCGCGGGTGAGCGCGTCGAGCGGGATCTCGGCGACGTCACCCACGGTGCGCAGCCCCAGACGGGCGAGCTGTTCCTCGGCCTTCGCCCCCACGCCCCACAGCGCCGACACCGGTTGGGGATGCAGGAACGACAGGGTGGCTGACGCGGGTACGACCAGCAGCCCGTCGGGTTTCGCGCGAGAGGATGCCAGCTTCGCCACGTACTTGGTCGACGCGGCGCCCACCGAGGCGCGCAGCCCGGTCTCGGCGACGACGCGTTCCCGCAGGCGCGTGCCGATCTGCCAGGGGGTTCCCATCAGGCGGAGGGCGCCCGCCACATCCAGGAACGCCTCGTCGATCGACAGCGGCTCGACGAGCGGGGTGACGTCGCGGAGCAGGTCCATGACGACCCGCGAGAAGTGCGCATAGCGCTCGAAATGCGGTTCGAGCACGACGGCCTGCGGGCAGCGGCGCAGGGCGACCGCCATCGGCATCGCCGAGTTCACCCCGAACCTGCGGGCCTCGTAGGTCGCCGCGGTGACCACCGAGCGCGGCGAGGCGTGGCCGACGATGACCGGTTTCCCGACCAGGTCGGGCCGCTCGAGCAGTTCGACCGAGGCGAAGAAGGCGTCCATGTCGAGGTGCAGGATCGTCGCCGTGG
Source organism: Pseudolysinimonas sp. (assembly GCA_035556655.1). Classification (GTDB taxonomy): domain Bacteria; phylum Actinomycetota; class Actinomycetes; order Actinomycetales; family Microbacteriaceae; genus JBDSKH01. The sequence goes on along the minus strand of DATMFW010000050.1, from coordinate 44,733 downwards.
CGTCGTCGAGAGGCTCGGTCGTGACCTGGCGGCCGCGTCCGTCCTGCTTGCTCATCGCTTCAGTCTGTCACCCGGACACGACGAAGGGGCCCCGGCGAACCGGGGCCCCTTCGCGCTGTCTCAGACGCGGCTGCCGCGCTTGTTGAACAGCAGGTTGAAGATGATCGTGACGATCAGCGCGCCGACGATGGCGGCGATCCAGGCCGGGATCGACCAGAAGTTCTCGTACGCGTCTTCGACGAAGAAACCCGCGATCCAGCCGCCGAGCATCGCTCCGACGACTCCGAGGATGAGCGTCAGGAACCATCCGCCCTTCTGGCGGCCCGGGATGATCAGGCGCGCGATGGCGCCGGCGATCAGGCCGAGGAGGAGGAATGCCAGGAATCCCATGATGTGTCTCCCAATCTGCAGGCCCGAGTCTCGGGCTCGCCCCCCACTCAACCACTCGCGGCCATCCGCCTGGCGCGGCCCGCGGGTGACGTTCAGGAAACGTGGAGGTGGAGACGTCGTGAGGTTGCATCATGGTGTCATGCCCGCGCAGCACCCCTGGTCCCGCTATGTCGCGATCGGCGACTCGTTCACGGAGGGCATCGGCGATCCCGAGCCACGCTCCCCCGGCGGCCATCGCGGCTGGGCCGACCGGGTCGCCGAGGTGCTGAGCGCCGGGATTGACGGCTTCGCCTACGCCAACCTCGCGGTGCGCGGCCGGCTGCTGCAGCAGATCCTCGACGAGCAGGTCGAGCCTGCGCTGCAGCTGCGCCCCGATCTGATCAGCGTGTCCATGGGAGGCAACGACGTCATCCGGCCGGGCACCGACCCGGACGAGATCGCCGCACGTTTCGACGGCGGCATCGCCCGGCTGGCCTCGGACGGCGCGACGGTCGTCATGTTCAACGGGCCCGACATCGGCATGACCCCGGTGCTCGGGCGGATCCGCGGCAAGGTCGCCATCTACAACGAGAACCTCCGCACCATCGCCCAGAAGTACGACGCGATCGTGGCCGACATGTGGTCGTTGCGCGAGCTGGCCGACCCGCGGATGTGGGCGCCCGATCGCCTGCACTTCTCACCGGTCGGGCACCAGACGATCGCGCGCATGGTGCTGCGGGCGCTCAACGTCGAGAACGATCTGGAACCCTTCGCGGCGGAGCCGCTGCCCCGCCAGACCTGGCGCCAGGCACGCATCGACGACATCGGCTGGGCGCGGGAGTACTTCGCGCCGTGGATCCTGCGCCGCATCCGGCATCAGTCCTCGGGCGACGGCGTGACCCCGAAGCGGCCGACGTTCTCCTAGAACAGCTCGCCGGGGTGGGTCAGCCGCCAGCCGGGCCCGGGGTCGGTCAGCGCGCTCGAGAGTACGAGCGGCACGACGACGCTGCGCTCCCCCGCCGTGTAGACCACCTCGCCGACCCGCGCGCCCGCGTCGCCGAGCCGCACCGGGTCGACGCTGACCTGGGCGGTGATCGGGGTGTCGCTCCAGGTCAGCAGCACCGCCTCCGCCCCGGCCTCGGCTTCGGCGGTCTGGCCCCACGCGGTGGTGTAGGTGGCGAAGTCCTCGCCGACATCGCTCACGTCGACCTCGTGGAAGCCCTCCTGCACGCTCGCCAGCAGCTTCACGATGGCCTTGTTGAGGGTCGGGTGGTCGGTCCCGCCGAGCACCACCCCGATGACGGTGATCGAGGTGGATCCGATGGCGTATTCGCCCGAGAACAGCAGGTTGGCCCCGAACGAGTCGAGCGTGCCGGTCTTGATGCCGGTCACGCCGTGCGTCCCGAGCAGCTCGTTGGAGTTCTCGACAAGCCCGACATCGTGCATCGTGAGCTTCTCGGTCCCGACGATCGCCGAGACGAGCGGGTCGGCCAGGGCCAGCCGTCCGAGCTCGATCAGATCGGATGCCGTGCCCCGGTTCCCGGCGTCGAGCCCGGTCGCGTCGACGATGGTCAGGCTCGGCAGTTGCCGGCCGGCCAGCCAGTCCCGCGCCGCAGCCACGTACGCCTTCTCGCTGCCGAACGCCCAGACCGCGAGAGTCGTCGCGTAGTTGTTCGCCGACTCGATGAGCATGAGGTCCATCAGCTCGCGCTGGGTGTACACCTCGCCCGCGCTGACCGGCGCGACCTTGCCGTTGACCGCCCGATAGCTGGTGTAGAGCGCGACATCCGCGGCCGTCATCGTCACGCGCGGGCCGGCCTCGTCCACCCCGAGCGGATGCTTCTGCAGCACCACGAGCGCCGTCACGATCTTGGTGATGCTCGCCATCGGCAGCGCCTTCTCCGAGCCCGCCGCCGCCAGCACGCCCGGGAACTCCAGCGCGCCGATCGCGGCGGCACCGTATCCGGGGAAGGCGAGAGCCGCCGCCGGGCCGGGTTCCTCGACGTGCGCCGGCACGACCGGCGTGGTCTCGCGAAGCGGCGCCAACAGGGTCATCGGCAGGTAGAAGAGCACCGTCAGCAGGATGAGCAGCCCGCCGAACACGACGATCCGGCGCCGACGGTAGATCTGTCGACGCGAAGGCACCGGATGATGCTAACCCGGCGTGACGCCGCCTCCGATCAGGCGCGACCCCCGTCGCCCAGTCGGATCGCGGCTGGGTCGCCAGGGGCGGAGCCTATCCGCGCAGCGCCCACAGGGCTACGGCACTCGCAGCCGCCACATTGAGCGAATCCACTCCGCGCGACATCGGGATGGTCACCACCCGGTCGGCGGATGCCAGGGCCGCCGCGCTGAGACCGTCGCCCTCGGTGCCGAGCAGCAACGCGATCCGGTCGGGGGCGTCGCGCGCGTAGTCGGACAGATCGACGGCGTCCTCGGCGAGGGCGAGTGCGGCGAGCTCGAAGCCCGCGGCGTGCAGCTGGTCGGCGCCCTCCGGCCATTCGGGCAGGCGGGTCCAGGGGATCTGCAGGACGGTGCCCATGCTGACCCGCACCGCCCGGCGGTAGTACGGATCGGCGCAGCGCGGCGTGATGAGCACCGCGTCGGCTCCGAGCCCGGCCACGGCGCGGAAGATCGCGCCGACGTTGGTGTGGTCGACGATGTCCTCCAGCACGACCACCCGGCGGGCGTCGCGGACCACCTCGGCGACCGGCAGCAGGGGCGGCCGGTGCATCGAGGCGATCGCCCCGCGGTGCATGACGAAACCGGTGATGCCGGCGAGCACCTCGGGCTCGGCGAGATACACCGGGATCCGGTAGCCCTCGAGCACCGGAGCCAGGTCGTCGAGCCACTTCTGCTGCAGCAGGACCGAGCGCGGGCGGTGACCGGCCGCCAGGGCGCGCTGGATCACCTTGGCCGATTCGGCCAGGTACAACCCGTCCGCCGGTTCACTCAGCCGGCGCAGCACCACATCGGTGAGGCCCACGTAGTCGCGCAGGCGTGGATCCGCCGGATCCGTGACCGTCACGATCTGCATGGCACCCCGAAACATCCCCGAAAACTTCGTTGTCTAGTCTGCAGGAAGAAGGGGAGCCCATGTCCGTCGTGAAACCGGTGCTCGATCCCGCCGTCGGCGCGCTCGTCGACCAGGCCGAGGCGCTGCTGCGCGGACGCACGGTGGCGGTCCTGACCGGCGCCGGGGTGAGCACCGACTCGGGGATCCCGGACTATCGGGGCGAAGGCGCGCCAGTACGCACCCCGATGACGTTCCAGACCTACGTCTCCGACGAGCGGGCCCGCAAGCGCTACTGGGCGGGCAGTCACCTCGGCTGGCGGCACTTCTCGGCCGCAGAACCCAATGCCGGTCACCGGGCTCTGGCCCGGCTCGAGTTCGCGGGCGTCGTGAACGGCATCGTCACGCAGAACGTCGACGGGCTGCACCTGCGGGCCGGGTCGCGCCACGTCGTCGACATCCACGGGTCGATGGACAGGGTGCGCTGCCTGCACTGCGGGCAGAGCTTCGCGCGCGTCGACATCGCGGAGCGCATGGCGGCGGCGAACCCGTGGCTCGACCCGCCCGACGCGGTGCGGCTGAACCCCGATGGCGATGTCGACATCGACGCCGTCGATGACATGGTCGTGCCGGACTGCTCCGTCTGCGGAGGGGTGCTGAAGCCCGAGGTGGTGTTCTTCGGCGAGTTCGTGCCCACCACCAAGTTCGCCGAAGCGGCGGCCCTGGTGCGTCGCGCCGACGCGCTGCTGATCGCGGGCTCGTCGCTGGTGGTCAACTCCGGCATCCGGTTGCTCGATCAGGCCGTGAAGCGCCGCATCCCGGTGGTGGTCCTCAACCGGGGCGTGACCAAGGGCGACACCCGCGCCGATCTGAAGATCGACGCGGGGACTTCCGAGGTGCTGGGAGTCCTGGCTGACAGACTGGCAGGGTGACTACCGAGCTGTACCTGATCCGGCACGGTGAGACCGACTGGAACCAGCAGCACCGCATCCAGGGGCTCACTGACATCCCGTTGAACGAGACCGGACGCGCGCAGGCGCGCGCCACGGGGCGCCTGCTGGCGCGCCGGCGTTTCGACGCCGTGTATTCCAGCCCGCTCTCCCGCGCGGTCGAGACGGCGAGCATCATCGCCGGCGAGGTCGGACTGCCGGAACCCGGGATCGTCGACGCGCTCGTCGAGCGCAACTACGGCGATGCCGAAGGGTTGAGCTTCGCCGAGATCGAGCAGCGCTATCCCGACCGCTCGAGCGTGCCCGGGGAGGAGACCCGCGACGCCGTCGCCGAGCGGGTCATTCCGGCGCTCCAGGACCTCGCGGCCGCGCACCCCGGTGAATCGCTCCTCGTCGTGAGCCACGGCGGCGCGATCCGGTCGGTGCTGATGACCGTGCAGCCCGAGGTGCGCCATGGGCACATCGGCAACGGATCGGTGCACAGCTTCCGGTTCGATGACGACATGCTCGCCCTCATCGCCTTCGACGATCCGCTGGAACCGGAGTCGATCGAGGATCAGAACGCCGTCGAGGCGCGGGAGGGCGGTGCGGCATGACCTCGCCGGCGGTCGAGCGGTTCCTCACCAGCGTGAGTGCTCTCGGGCTCGTGCCCGAGGTGCGGGAGTTCGACGAGTCGACGCACACGGCGGCCGAGGCCGCCGCCGCCATCGGGTGCGATGTCGCCGCGATCGTGAAGAGCCTGGTCTTCGATGCCGACGGCGCCCCGCTGCTGGTGCTGGCATCCGGACCGAACCGGGTCGACACCGCCGCGCTCGGCGAGCGGCTGGGCGCCGTGATCGGCAAGGCCGATGCCGCGACCGTCAAGCAGGCGACCGGCTACTCGATCGGCGCGGTGCCGCCCCTCGGGCACCCGGCACCCCTGCGCACGGTGTTCGACGAGACGCTGCTCGCCCTGCCGGTGGTGTGGGCCGCCGCGGGCAGCGCGACGGCGGTCTTCGCGATCGCGCCGGCCGAACTCGCCCGGCTCACGAACGCCGAGGTGCTGCCGATCGGGTAGCGGCCACGCGCTGCAGCACCTCCAGCAGCGCCGCCGCCGAGGCGTCCCAGTCGTAGCCCGCGGCCACCTCGAGACCCCGGCGGGAGAGCTCGCTCCAGTGTGCGCGGTCCTCGAGCGAGCGGATGGCGGCCGCAGCGGCGTCCGGGTCGTCCGCGGGGAAGTAGGTCCCCGCATCCGCCCCCACCTCGCGGAAGATCGGGATGTCGCTGACGACGACCGGGGTGCCGGCCGCCATCGCCTCGATGAGCGGGATGCCGAAGCCCTCATCGCGCGAGGCGTGCACGAGCGCGAAGGCTCCGCGCAGCTGCTCGGCGTACTCGGCATCGGTGACACCGTCGTGCACCATCAGGGCGCCCTGGGGCGCGAGCTCGAGCAGTCGCCGCCGGTCGTTGCGGCCGATCTTCGACAGCAGGTGCAGGCGGTACCCCGGCAGCACGTGCAGCGCCATCGCCAGGGTCTCGACGTTCTTGTAGGGCATGAACGAGCCCATGTAGACCAGCTCGCGCGTGACCGGCGGCGTCCGCGGAGTCGTCGTCTCGGCCGGCGGGTCGGCGGCGTTGCGCACGACGCTCAGCGGCCGGCGGGTCAGGCGGTGCTGCTCGATGAGCGCCTTCGAGGTCTGCGACACGGTCACCACCTCGTCGGCCTGGTTCAGCAGCAGCCGTTGCGGCCACCAGGCGAGGTGGTAGAGCCGCCAGATGACCCGGATCACCGGGTTCAGGTCGCGCGGCGGGGTGCGATGACGGTAATAGATCAGGTCGTGGAGGGTCTTCACCAGACCGTAGCGCCGCCCCGAGCCGCCCATCGTCTGCATCGGGGTGAAGACCACGTCGGGCTCGAGCTTGTTGATCTGGTGCGCCACCCACGGCTCGAGACCGCTGGTCGGGCCCGAGATCTTGTGCCAGGGCAGGTTCGGCAGCATCGTCAGCTGTGCCTCGTCGCTGATCAGCATGGTGACCGGGGTCAGCCGGGCGAGGGCGGCGGTCAGCCGCGCCCCGTAGCGGCTGATCCCGTCGTGGTGCTGCAGCCGGGTGTACCGGCAATCGACGACGACCTTCACGGCAGCTGCTGCAGGAACGCGCGGATCGCGTCGGCGGCCTCCTGCGGCCGCTCGTAGTGGATGAGGTGGCCGACCCCGTCGAGCATGACCAGCCGTGCGTCGGGCAGCGTCGCCGTGAACGTGTGCTGGCCGGGGGCGGGGGCGATCGCGTCCTGTTCCCCCGCGATCACCAGCACCGGCATCGTCAGGGCGTCGGCGTAGCGCGTGACGTCGGTGCTGAGCGAGGCATCGAACGCCTCGGCCACGGTCTGCGGGTCGCTGAAGCCGTTGAAGTAGCGATGGTGCTCCTCGTGGATCCAGCGCCGCAGCCGGGCGTCGCGCGTCTTGGCGAGCGTGACGGACATGATCTGCACGATCGCCCAGTTGCCCAGCAGGGCCCGGCCGAGCCGTTCCGGCAGCTTCCGGGCGGTGGTGTAGTACGCGCGGGTCAGCGCGTTCATCACCGCCCCGCCACCCTGGTGCGGGTCGGTCGAGATCGGGTTGATGAGGATCAGGGCGGGGGCTGAGAGCCCGTTGGCCAGGGCGTAGGTGGTGACCATCGAGCCGAACGAGTGGCCGAGCAGGACGGCGTCCTGCAGGTGCAGGGTCTCGATGAAGGCGGACAGCCAGCTCGCGTACCCGGCGATCGAGTGCGGGGCACGCGTCATCGGCGTCGACTCGCCGAACCCCGGCAGGTCGGGGCTGACGAATCGCACGTCGGGAAGCAGCGCGATCACCGGCTCGAGGCCGTGGTGATCGCCGCGATAGCCGTGCGCGATCACGACGGTGTGGGCGGCATCCGGCGGGCCGTAGTGCCAGTACCGGGTCGTGCTGCCGAGGACCTCCACCTCGATGCGGCTCACCGGGATCCTGGCCAGCGCATCGGCGTGCGGGGTGGGGACGGTCACCCAGCGATTCTAGGTCGAGCGCTCTCCTAGACTCTGACGGTGACCTTCACCGCCCCGATCACCCTGCCCGGTCTGGCCCTCGACCCGCAGTGGTACCGACGCTCGGTGTTCTACGAGGTGATGGTGCGGTCGTTCGTGGACTCCAACGGCGACGGCACCGGAGACCTGGGCGGCCTGATCTCGAAGCTGGACTACCTGCAATGGCTGGGTGTCGACGGTCTCTGGCTGCCGCCGTTCTTCACCTCGCCGCTGCGCGACGGCGGATACGACATCGCCGACTACAAGGGGATCCTCCCCGAGTTCGGCACGCTGGATGAGTTCCGCGAGCTCGTCACCAAGGCCCACGAGCGCAACATGCGCGTCATCATCGACCTCGTCATCAACCACACCTCGGACGCCCACGAGTGGTTCCAGCAGTCGCGCAGCGACCCCGAGGGCCCGTACGGCGACTTCTACGTCTGGAGCGACACCGACGAGAAGTACGAGAACGTCCGCATCATCTTCGTCGACACCGAGGAGTCGAACTGGACGTTCGATCCGGTCCGCCGGCAGTTCTTCTGGCATCGCTTCTTCAGCCACCAGCCCGATCTGAACTTCGAGAACCCGGCCGTGCACGAGGCCATCTTCGACGTCGTGCGGCACTGGCTCGACATGGGCGTCGACGGCCTCCGGCTCGACGCGATCCCCTACCTCTACGAGACCGACGAGGGCAACGGCGAGAGCGAGCCGGCGACCCACGAGTTCGTCAAGAGGCTGCGCACCCTGGTCGACCTGGAATACCCCGGCCGGGTTCTGATCGCCGAAGCCAACCAGTGGCCGTCCGAGGTGGCCGAGTACTTCGGCACCGAGGAGGAGCCGGAGTGCCACATGGCCTTCGACTTCCCGGTGATGCCGCGCATCTTCTACTCGCTGCGGTCGCAGTCGGCCGCCGAGCTGAAGCGCGTGCTGGCTGAGACACAGGACGTGCCCGAGGGGGCCGCCTGGGGCGTGTTCCTGCGCAATCACGACGAGCTGACGCTCGAGATGGTCAGCGAGGAGTACCGGCAGGCGATGTACGGCTGGTACGCCTACGACCCGCGGATGCGCTCCAACATCGGCATCCGGCGCCGGCTCGCGCCGCTGCTGGACAACTCGCGCGCCGAGCTCGAACTCGCCCACGCGCTTCTGTTCTCCCTGCCGGGGTCGCCGTTCCTGTACTACGGCGACGAGATCGGCATGGGCGACAACATCTGGCTGCCCGACCGGGACTCCTCGCGCACCCCGATGCAGTGGACGCCCGATCGCAACGCCGGGTTCTCCACGGCCGACCCCGGCAAGCTGTACCTGCCCGTCGTGCAGTCGCTGGTGTACAACTACACGCTCGTCAACGTCGAATCGCAGCTCGCGCAATCCCGTTCGCTGCTGCACTGGGTGCGCAACGTCATCCATGTGCGCAAGGCGCACCCGACATTCGGGCTGGGATCGATCCGGGTGCTGGAGACCACGCACGAGTCGGTGCTGGCCTTCGTGCGCGAATACGCGGGCTCGGGAACCCAGTTCGGCGACGCCCCGGAGCGCATCCTGTGCGTCTTCTCGTTCGCCCACAACCCCGTCTCCGCCACGATCCAGGTGGGGGATGCGCTGGCCGGCTCGGCCGTGTACGACCTGTTCGGCGGGGGCGAGTTCCCGTCCGTCGCCGCCGACGGCACCCTCACCCTGACCCTGGCGACGCAGAGCTTCTACTGGCTGCACGTTGCCGATCCGGCCTGATTCCTGGGGACTGCCGCGCTGCCTGTCGGCTGAGGGGCATACCCTGTCGGACATGACGTACTGGGACACCCGGCTCGCGGTCTTCGACCTCGAGACCACCGGCGTCGACGTCGACACCGCGCGCATCGTCTCCGCGTGCATCGCCGTCCTCGAGCCCGACGGCACGCTGCACACCCAGTGGAACTGGCTGAGCGACCCGGGCATCGAGATCCCCGAGGGCGCGAGCGCCGTGCACGGCATCACCACCGAGCGCGCGCGCAGCGACGGCCGGCCTGCCGATCTGGTCGTCGCCGAGATCACGGCCACGATCCGTACGCTGCTGGCCACCGGCATCCCGCTGGTGGTCTACAACGCGCCCTACGATCTGTCGCTGCTCGACCGCGAATGCCGGCGTCACCGCGTCGAGCCCCTCGGCTCCCCCACCCCCGTCATCGATCCGCTCGTAATCGACAAGGCGGTCGACCGGTATCGCAAGGGCAAGCGCACCCTCGTGGTGGCCGCCGAGCGCTACGGCGTCAGCCTCGACGATGCGCACGATGCGGCGGCGGATGCGATCGCGGCCGGGCGGGTCGCCCAGGCCATCGCGCGCGCCTTCCCTGATGAGGTCGATGTGTCCTTCGCCGATCTGCACGGCCGGCAGCAGATCTGGTACGCCGAGCAGGCGGCGGCCTTCCAGCAGTACATCCGCGAGGTCAAGGGCGATGAGTCCTACGTCGCCGAGGCGTCCTGGCCGCTGCGGCCACTGGATGACCCGATGCTCTTCGAAGACACGATGCCGCTGCCGATCCCCCGCCCGCGGCCGAGTGCCTCCATCCCGACCTTCGACTTCAGCGAGCCCCTGGCGCTCGAGGCCCCGCGCACGCGGTCGGCGTACGAGACCGCTCCTCCCCCGCTGGTCGTCGTCGAGCACAGTGTCATCAGCGAATCGATCACCGTCGAGGTCTTCGACGAACCCGTCGTCGGGCCGGTCGGCGACACGCCCGACGAACCCGTGGTCGTCACCGAGACGTTCGTCGAACCGCTGGCGCCGCTGACCCCCCGTGCGCCGAAGCCCACCGTGCTGCGGATCGCGGCGGCCGTGGTCACCGACCCGGCGGGTCGCAGCCTGCTGGTGCGCAAGACAGGCAGCACGGTGTTCATGCAACCGGGGGGAAAGATCGAGTCCGGCGAGAGCGCGCTCGACGCGCTGACCCGCGAGCTCCGAGAGGAACTGGGGCTCGTGGTCGATCCGGCCGAGACCGAGTACATCGGCAGCTATCGCGCCATCGCCGCCCACGAAGAGAACACGGTGGTGCGCGCCGAGGTCTTCTTCCTCGTCACGCACGACGTGCCGGTGGCGAGCGCCGAGATCGCCGAACTGCACTGGGTCGAGCGGCTCGACGACCTCGCCGTCGAGGTCGCGCCGCTGTCGCGGGACTCGCTACTGCCCCTCTGGGCGGCCCGCAGCTCGACCCTCTTCTGACCCGGTGGTCGAGCGCGCCGCAGGCGCCGGTGGTCGAGTGCGCCGAAGGCGCCGGTGGTCGAGTGCGCCGCAGGCGTGTATCGAGACCGCCCACGAAAACGGGGACCGGCCGCAGCCGATCCCCGTATCTCTGAAGCGTTGTGCCCCTACTTGCCGAAGCTCTTGTAGCGCGAGTTGAACTTCTCGACGCGACCCGCGCTGTCCATGATGCGCTGCTTGCCCGTGTAGAACGGGTGCGACGCCGACGAGATCTCGACGTCGATCACCGGGTAGGTGGTGCCGTCGAGATCGATCGTCTTCTCGCTGGTCACCGTCGAGCGGGTGAGGAAGGTCTCACCGCTGGCGAGGTCGCGGAACACGACCGCCTGGTACTCGGGGTGGATGTCGGTCTTCATGGAGGTACTCCGGTGGAATCAGGGAAGTGTGCGTGGCCGACGGGCCAAGGGTCGATGTTACCACGTGGGACCATGGAGCATGAGCGAGATCGTGCTGATCCACGGTGGCGGAGTGGGGGCCTGGATGTGGCGGCCCGTCCTGCGGGAGCTGGGGGAACGCATCCCGGTGCTGACGCCCAGCTTCGCGGGGCACCGTGCCGATGATCCGTCGCACTACGACGGCCCGGTCGCCGCGGCCGAGGACGTCGCTCGCGAGATCGGCATCGAGCAACGCGACGACCTCATCGTCGTGGGCTTCTCGGCCGGGGGCCAGGTCGCGCTGGAACTCGCTGCTCGCCACCCCGAGCGGATCTCGTCCCTGGCCCTGGTCAGCACCCTCGTCGAACCGATGCCCGGTCGCGGACTCGTCGTCGCGCTGGGGGCGCTCACGGCTCCGCTCGCGCGGCACGCCGGCTTCGCGCGCAAGCAGGCGGCCGCGATGGGCGTTCCCGCGGAGGACGTCGAGGCCTACGTCGCCGGATCACTCGCGTTCAGCCCGGAATCGCTGCGCCGGTTGCTGCGGACCAACCTCGACTACCGGCCGCAGTCGGCCGTCACGCTGCATCCCCGGCCGATGCTGTTGCTGGCGGGAAGCCACGAGCAGCGGGTCGTCCGTGCCGGGCTCCGGCGCCTCGCCGCAGCGGCGCCCGATGCGCGGTACGTCGAGGTCCCGGGTGCGCACCACGACATCCCGCTGCGCTCCCCCGCGGCGCTGGCCGAGGAGCTGCGGAAACTGACGGCGCAGGCGGACTAGTCCGCGGAGCGCGCGGCGTACCGCCCGTGCTCGCTGGTCGCCACGACCAGCTCGAGTCCGAACGTGTCGCTGAGGTTTCCCCCCGTGATGACCTCGGCGATCGGTCCGGCCACCTGCAGTTCGCCGTCGGCGAGCAACAGGGCGTGGGTGAACCCGGGCGGGATCTCTTCGACGTGGTGGGTCACCATGACGATGGCCGGGCTCGCCTTCTGCTCGGCATAGGCGCCGAGCAACTGCAGAAGCTCTTCGCGGGCTCCGAGATCGAGTGAGGCGGCCGGCTCGTCGAGCAGCAGGAGTTCGGGGTCGGTCATCACCGAACGCGCGATCTGCACGCGCTTCTGCTCACCGTCGCTGAGGGTCCCGAACCGGCGCTCGGCGAGGTGCTCGAGCTTCCATTCGGTGAGCACCCCGTGGGCGCGGTCGAGATCGACCTGGTCGTACTCCTCGTTCCAGCGTCCGGTGACCGAGTAGGCCGCCGTCATGACGACGTCGATGACCGTCTCGTCAGCCGGGATGCGCCGCGCCAGTGCCGAGGACGCGAAGCCGATCCGGGGCCGCAACTCGAAGACGTCGCTCGCGCCGAGCGGTTCTCCGAGAAGCATCGCAGTGCCCGAGGTGGGGTGAATCGTCGCCGATGCCACCTGCAGCAGGGTCGTCTTGCCGGCGCCGTTGGGCCCGAGGACGACCCAGCGCTGGTCGGGCTCGACGGTCCAGCTCAGCGAATCGAGGATGGGGGTGCGATCGCGGACGACGGAGACGTTCGTGAAGTCGAGAACCGCAGCCATGATGAGTCCAGACTACGTCAGCAGGGATTCGTAGACCGCGCGGGTCCGCGCCGCGATGCGGTCCCAGCCGAACTCGGCCTCCGCCCGCAACCGGCCGGCCTCGCCCATCAGGCGTGCGGCGACCGGGTCACCGGTGACGGCGATCAGGGCGTCGGCCAGAGCACGCACGAAGGCCTCCGGATCGAGCGGGGTCCCCGTGCCGTCCTGGGCCTGGTCGATCGGGACCAGGCGCCCGGTGAGGCCGTCCGCGACCACCTCCGGGATGCCACCGGTCGCTGTGCCCACGACCGGGGCGCCGCAGGCCATCGCCTCGAGGTTCACGATGCCGAGCGGCTCGTAGACCGAGGGGCACACGAAGGTGGTCGCCGCCGACAGCACCGCGGCCAGTTCGGGCTGGGTGAGCAGGTGCTCGATCCAGACCACCCCGGTGCGGCTCTGCTGCAACTGCGCGACACCGGCCTGCACCTCGGCGAGGATCTCTGGTGTGTCGGGAGCGCCGGCACACAGCACGAGCTGGACCTCGGGGGGCAGCAGCCGGGCCGCCTCGAGGAGGTAGGACAGACCCTTCTGCCGGGTGATGCGCCCCACGAACACGACGCTCGGGCGATCCGGGTCGATCCCGAGGCCGCGCACCACCGCCGGCTCGTCGACGCGGATCCAGCGGTCCAGATCGATGCCGTTGTGCACGACGTGGACGCGAGACGGGTCGATGGCGGGATAGCAGCGCAGGATGTCGGCGCGCATGCCGGCCGACACGGCGATCACCGCATCCGCCGACTCGAACGCGGTCTGCTCGATCGCTGACGATACGCGGTAGCCGCCGCCGAGCTGCTCGGCCTTCCAGGGCCGCAGCGGCTCCAGGCTGTGCGCCGTCACCACATGCGGGATGCCGTGCAGCAGCTTCGCCAGGTGGCCGGCCGCGTTGGCGTACCAGGTGTGGGAATGCACCAGATCCGCACCCGCCGCGTCCTGCGCGATCTGCAGATCGACGCCCAGGGTCGACAGGGCGGGGTTGGCCTCGGCGAGCTGCGGCGGCACCAGGTAGGAGAACACGCCCTCTTCGTCGCGGGGCAGGCCGAAGGCCCGCACCACGACATCGAGATCTCCCCCGCGCAGCGCCCTGACCAGCTCGGCGACGTGCACGCCGGCGCCCCCGTAGACCTCGGGAGGATACTCCCGGCTCAGCACATCGACCCGCATCTGTCCGACGCTAGTACAGCGCCCTGTGCTCGCCTATTCTCGGGACATGTCCCCCCAGAAAGTGTTCGGCATCGTCCTGGCGGGCGGTGAGGGCAAGCGCCTGATGCCGCTCACCGCAGACCGCGCCAAGCCCGCGGTGCCGTTCGCGGGCGGCTACCGGCTGATCGACTTCGCGCTGTCGAACCTCGTCAACTCCGGTCTGCGCCAGATCGTGGTGCTCACCCAGTACAAGTCGCATTCGCTGGACCGTCACATCTCGCAGACCTGGCGCCTGAGCGGCATGCTGGGCGCCTACGTCGCCTCGGTACCCGCCCAGCAGCGGCTGGGGAAGCGGTGGTTCTCGGGGTCGGCGGATGCGATCCTGCAGAGCCTCAACCTGGTCACCGACGAGAAGCCGGACATCATCGTCGTCGTCGGAGCCGACCACGTCTATCGCATGGACTTCAGCCAGATGGTCGAGGCGCACGTCGCATCCGGGATGGGCGTCACCGTCGCCGCGATCCGGCAGCCGATCGCGCTGGCCGACCAGTTCGGGGTCATCGAACTCGACGCCGAGAATCCCGAGAAGATCGCGGCATTCCACGAGAAGCCGAAGAACGCCGTCGGTCTCGCCGACTCCCCCGGCGAGGTTCTCGCGTCGATGGGCAACTACGTGTTCGACGCCGACGTCCTGATCGACGCCGTCCAGCGCGACGGCGCGCTTCCCGAGTCGGATCACGACATGGGCGGCGACATCATCCCCGACTTCGTGGCCCGCGGGCAGGCCGGGGTCTACGACCTGAATCGCAACGTCGTGCCCGGCTCGACGGATCGCGACCGGTTCTACTGGCGCGACGTCGGAACGATCGAGTCGTTCTTCGAGGCCCACCAGGACCTCATCCACGTGCTGCCGGTGTTCAACCTCTACAACCGGGACTGGCCGATCTTCAGCCAGCAGCTCAACTCGCCCCCGGCGAAGTTCGTCCGCGACGCCGCGAAGAAGCCGGGCACGGCGATCGACTCGATCGTGTCGCTCGGCTGCGTCGTCTCCGGCGGCCACATCGAGCGCTCGGTGCTCGGGCCGTGGACCGACGTGCACTCGGGGGCGCGGGTCGTCGACTCGGTGGTGTTCGAGCGCGTCGACATCGGCGCGGGCGCCGTGGTGCAGCGCGCTATCCTCGACAAAGACGTCGTCGTGGACGCCGGAGCCCAGGTCGGTGTCGATCACGATGCGGATCGGGCCCGGGGGTTCACCGTCACCGACAGCGGCATCACCGTCGTCGGCAAGGGCGTGCACGTCACCGACTAGAAAGGCCGCTGGTGGCGCGTTTCCTCGTGGTGCTCGATGTCGATTCCACCCTCATCGAGGACGAGGTGATCGAGCTGCTGGCCGCCGAGGCCGGATCGGGCGATCGGGTGGCCGACATCACCCTCCGTGCGATGAACGGCGAACTCGACTTCGAGCAGAGCCTGCGTGAGCGCGCCGCGACCCTGGCCGGCCTGCCCGAGAGCGTCTTCGACACCGTGCGCGCGGCGGTCACGGTGACGCGGGGCGTGCCCGAGATGGTGCGCGCCGTGCAGGATGCGGGGGGCAGGGTCGCTGTGGTGTCCGGCGGGTTCCACGAGATCATCGATCCGATCGCCGAGCATCTCGGCCTCGACCACTGGAGGGCCAACCGCCTCGAGATCGTCGACGGACGCCTCACCGGCGGTCTGATCCCCCCGATCATCGACGCCGCGGCGAAGGCCGACGCCCTGCGGGAGTGGGCGGATGCCGCCGGCCTCCCGCTCTCGCAGACGATCGCGGTCGGCGACGGGGCGAACGATCTGCCCATGATGGCGATCTGCGGGCTCGCCGTGGGATTCGACGCCAAGGCACCCGTGCGCGACCAGGCCGACGTTCTGCTGGATGTGCGCGATCTGTCGATGCTCACCGCGCTGCTGGGGATCCGCGCAGACCCTCAGTGACCCATGCCGAGCCCGCCATCGACCGGGATGACGGCGCCCGAGATATAGGCCGCGTCATCCGAGGCGAGCCAGGCGATCACCTTCGCGACCTCGGACGGGGAGGCGAAGCGCCCCGCGGGGATGTTCTTCTTGTACTCCGCCTGCTGCGCTTCGGGCAGTTCTGCCGTCATGTCGGTCTCGATGAAGCCGGGCGCGACGACGTTGGCGGTGATCCCGCGTGAGCCGAGCTCGCGCGTGATCGAGCGCGCCATGCCGACCAGCCCCGCCTTCGACGAGGAGTAGTTCACCTGCCCGGCCCCGCCGAACAGGCCGACGACGCTGGAGACCAGGATGATGCGCCCGAACTTCGCCTTCAGCATGCCCTTCGAGGCGCGCTTGACCACGCGGAATGATCCGCCGAGGTTGGTGTCGACGACCTGGTCGAAATCCTCGTCGCTCATGCGCATCAAGAGCGTGTCCCGCGTGATACCGGCGTTCGCCACGACGACCTCGACCGCTCCGAGCTCGGCCTCGACCTGGGCGAATGCGGCGTCGAGAGCCTCGGCGTCGGTGACATCGGCGCGCACGGTCAGTGCTCCGGCCGGGCCTTCGCCCGAACGCGCCGTGACGGCCACCCGGTGGCCCTGGGCGAGGAACTCCTCGGCGATCGCGAAGCCGATTCCACGGTTGCCGCCGGTGACGAGGACGGTGCGAGCAGTCATGCGCGTCAGCCTATCGACCGGTGCGCGCGTAGGCTGAACCCGAGCCCATGCGCACCAAGCCGACCGCCATCACCGAGCTTCCGCCCTCCCCGGACGCCGAGCGCCGTGCCCGCATGATCCGGTACACGATCGCGATGAGCATTCGCATGGTGTGCTTCCTGCTGGCGATCTTCATCGAGGACTGGTGGCGGGTGATCCCGCTCGTCGGAGCGCTGGTTCTGCCCTACATCGCCGTCATCATCGCCAACAACGTCAGCCGTGCGGGCTCGGCGCGGGTGGCGCGCCCGGGCGCCCTCGTCCCGGTCGACCGGGACCACCCGTGAGCCTGTTCGGCCTCGGCGGATCCGCCGAGGCGCCGGTGCGCTGTTCCGCGGCAGGCTGTACCGCCTCGGCGGCCTGGCGGGTCAACTGGCGCAACCCCCGCATCCACACCCGCGACCGGGTGAAGGTGTGGCTCGCCTGCGACGCGCACCGCGGCACCCTCGCCGACTACCTCACGACACGCGGGTTCCCGGTTCTGGTCAGCGGCCTGGAGTCCCCGGTGGATGCCGTGCCGGACCCGGCATGAGCGCGCTGCGCCGCTGGGGCGGCTACATCGTCCTCGTCATCGTGTTCGCAGTGGCCTGCGGGCTGCTGTCGTGGTGGCAGTGGTCGCGCCGGGCGGATGCGGTGGCCGAGATCCAGCGCGTCGAGACCAACTACGACGCCGCCCCCGTGCCGGTCGGCACGGTTCTGCCGGCACTGGATGACTGGGACATCGACGACGAGTGGGTGCCTGTCGAGCTGCACGGCAGCTACCTCGCCGACGAGCAGCTGCTGGTGCGCAACCGGCCGTACCGAGGGGCGTCCGGGTTCGAGGTGCTGGTGCCGTTCCGGCTGGACGACGGCCGGGTCTTCGTCGTCGATCGCGGCTGGGTGCCGGTCGGGTCCTCGATCGAGGCACCGGATGCGGTCCCGCCCCCGCCCGCCGGTCCGGTCACCGTGGTGGCCCGGTTGCAGGCGGGCGAACCCGAGCTGCCCGGCCGCACGGCTCCGGAGGGGCAACTGGCCACCATCCACCTGCCGGCGGTGGCGGAGCGCACGGGACCCGGAACCTATACGGGCGCCTATGGGCTGCTGGCGTCGGAGGACCCGGCGGCCGAGACCGGACGACCGGCACCCGCCCTGAAGCCGGACGCCGACGAGGGTCCGCACCTGTCGTATGCGCTGCAGTGGATCGCCTTCGGGATCCTGGCCTTCATCGGGCTGTTCTGGGCGATCCGGCGTGAGCGGCGCATCGCCGCGCTGCCGGAGGCGGAGCGTGCCGCGGCGCGGGCCCCGCGGCGCCGCTCCGACGACTCCGACTACGAGGACGCGGTCCTCGACGGAAACCCCGGCTGATCGAGTAGCCGCGAAGCGGCCCCCGCTGATCGAGTAGCCGCGAAGCGGCGTGTCGAGATCACGCCAGCGAGATCAACTCCGCGTAGTCCGGGTTCCAGTGATCCTCGACCCCGTCGGGCAGGATCAGCACCCGCTCCGGGTTCAGCGCCTCCACGGCGCCCTCGTCGTGCGACACGAGGACGACGGCGCCCGAGTAGCCTGCCAGCGCCCCCAGGATCTCTTCCCGGCTCGCCGGGTCGAGGTTGTTGGTGGGCTCGTCCAGCAGCAGCACGTTCGCGCCCGAGACGACGATCATCGCCAGCGCGAGCCGGGTCTTCTCACCGCCGGAGAGCACGCCCGCCGGCTTGTGCCCGTCGTCGCCCGTGAACAGGAACGAACCCAGCACCTTGCGCGCCTCGGTCTCGGTCAGCTGGGGTGACGCGCTGACCATGTTCTGCAGCACGGTGCGCTTGACATCGATCGTCTCGTGCTCCTGCGCGTAGTACCCGATGCGCAGCCCGTGACCGGGTTCCACCCTTCCGGTGTCGGGAGCATCCACGCCGGCCAGAATGCGCAGCAGCGTGGTCTTGCCGGCACCGTTCAGCCCCAGCACGACGACCTTCGAGCCGCGATCGATGGCGAGGTCCACGGCGGCGAAGATCTCCAGCGACCCATAGCTCTTGGACAGGTCAGATGCGGCGAGCGGGGTGCGGCCGCAGGGAGCGGGCTCCGGGAAGCGCAGCTTCGCGACCCGGTCGGCCACACGCACCTCGTCCAGCCCGGCCAGCATCTTCTCGGCCCGCGCGACCATCTGGTGCGCCGCGGCCGCCTTGGATGCCTTGGCACCGAAACGCGCAGCCTGCAGCTGCAGCGTGGTCGCCTTCTTCTCGACGTTGGCGCGTTCCTTCTTCCGGCGCTCCTCGTCGGCCTCACGCTGGCGCAGGTAGTGTTTCCAGCCCATGTTGTAGACATCGATGACCTGGCGGTTGGCGTCGAGGTAGAACACCTTGTTGACGACCTCCTCGACGAGGTGGACGTCGTGGCTGATGACGATGACACCGCCCTGGTAGCTCTTCAGGAACTCCCGCAGCCAGACCACCGAGTCGGCGTCCAGGTGGTTCGTCGGCTCGTCGAGGATCATCGTGTCGGCGCCCGAGAACAGGATGCGCGCCAGTTCGATCCGGCGGCGCTGCCCGCCGCTCAGGGTCTTCAGGGGCTGATCGAGGATGCGGTCCGGCAGCGCGAGGTTCGAGGCGATGGCCGCCGCCTCGGCTTCGGCCGCGTACCCGCCGAGGGCGAGGAAGCGGTCCTCGAGTTTCGCGTAGGCGGCCATGCCGGCGGCGCTGACCGCCGCATCCGGGCTGGCCATGTCGAGGGTCGACTGCTGCAGCTGCTGCACGATGCGGCCCAGCCCGCGCGCGTCGAGGATGCGGGTGCGAGCGGTGTCCTCGGGATCGCCGGTGCGCGGGTCCTGCGGCAGGTACCCGATCTCTCCGATGCGCTCGATGCGCCCGGCGCTCGGCTGGCCCTCCCCCGCGAGCGTCTTGGTGAGCGTCGTCTTGCCCGCGCCGTTACGGCCCACGAGCCCGATCTTGTCGCCGGTATCGACCCGGAAGTTCACGTCCGACATGAGGACGCGTGCCCCGACGCGGATCTCGAGGTCATGCACGGCGAGCACGATGACGTTCCGTTTCTTGTGGAGGGTGTCGACAGAAGGGCCAGAAGGGCCAGCCCGCTAGTCTAACGTCCATGACCTCCCTCGCTCCCGCAGCACCCCGCCGTCTGGTCCTCGCCGACCGCGTGATCCCGCGCCACGTCGTCACCGACATCACGCTGGTGGTGCTCGGCGCCGCGCTCGTCGGCGGCTTCGCTCAGCTGTACGTGCCGCTCTGGCCGGTGCCGGTCACCGGGCAGACCCTCGCGGTGCTGCTGGTCGGGGCGGCCCTCGGGTCGGTGCGCGGATCGCTGGCGATGATCGTCTATGCGATTGCCGGAATCGTGGGTGTGCCGTGGTTCAGCGAGTCCGGCAGCGGCTGGAACGTCGTCGCCGGTCCGACCGGTGGGTACATCGTGGGATTCATCTTCTCGGCATTCCTCGTCGGATGGCTCTCCGAGCGCCAGTGGGACCGCCGGCTGCTGAAGGCGGCGGCCACGTTCCTCGGCGGGACCGTCGTGGTGTTCGCGATCGGCCTGCCGTGGCTGGCGGTCGTGCTGGGCCTGAACCTGCAGCAGACGCTCGAGGGCGGGCTGTACCCGTTCATCATCGGCGGACTGATCAAGGCCGCCATCGCGGCGGGGCTGCTGCCCCTGGCCTGGTGGAGCGCGGGACGGCTGTCGCGGACGCGGAACGACTGATCTCGATACGCCGCGGCGCGGCTACTCGATCACCGAGATCGCTGATCAGATCGCGAAGCCGATGGCGCGCATCATGTCGCGGCCATCGTCGGTGATGCGCTCGGGACCCCACGGCGGCATCCAGACCCAGTTGATGCGGAAACGCTCCACGATGCCGTCGAGCGACTGGCCGGTCTGCTCTTCGATGACGTCGGTCAACGGGCAGCCGGCCGACGTGAGGGTCATCGAGATGATCAGCGCGTCGTTCTCGTCATCCCAGGCGAGGTCGTAGATCAGGCCGAGGTCGACGATGTTGACCCCGAGTTCGGGGTCGATGACATTCTTCAGCCCCTCTTCGACCTGGTCGAAGAGCGCCGGCTCGAGAGCGGTGGGCATGTCCTCAGCCTACTTCGCGGCCGTCAGGTAGCGGTCGTAGCCCTCGTCCTCGAGGCGGTCGGCGAGTTCGCGCCCGCCCTCCTCGGCGATCTTGCCGTCGACGAAGACGTGCACGAAGTCGGGCTGGATGTAGCGCAGGATGCGCGTGTAGTGGGTGATCAGCAGGATGCCGAGACCGGTTGCCTCGTGCGCCCGGTTGACCCCCTCGGAGACGATCTTGAGCGCGTCGACGTCGAGCCCCGAGTCGGTCTCGTCGAGGACGGCGAACTTCGGCTTCAGCAGCTCGAGCTGCAGGATCTCGTGACGCTTCTTCTCGCCGCCGGAGAAGCCCTCGTTGACGTTGCGCGCCGCGAACTCCGGGTCCATGCGCAGGTTGCCCATGGCCTCTTTCACGCTGGCACCCCAGCCGCGGATGGCCGGCGCCTCGCCGTCGATGGCGGTCTTGGCGGTGCGGAGGAAGTTGGTGACGGTCACCCCGGGGATCTCGACGGGGTACTGCATCGCCAGGAACAGTCCGGCGCGGGCTCGCTCGTCGACGCTCATCGCCAGCACGTCCTGCCCGTCGAAGGTGATCGAGCCGCCCTCGACGGTGTACCGGGGGTGCCCGGCGATCGTGTAGGCGAGGGTCGACTTGCCCGAGCCGTTCGGGCCCATCACCGCGTGGATCTCGCCCTCGTCGATCGTCAGGTCGACGCCCTTGAGGATGTGCTTGGTGCCCTGGTCGGTCTCGATGGAGACCTTCAGATCGGTGATCTCGAGTGTGCTCATGAGGTTGCCAGCTTCTTTTCCGTATCGATGTACACGTCGCCGTCGATGACCTCGACCGCGAAGACGGGGACCGGCTCGTAGGCCGGGAGGCTGAGGGGCTTGCCGGTGGTGAGCTCGAACTTCGAGCCGTGCGCCCAGCACTCGAGGGTGTCGTCCTCGACGAAACCCTCGCTCAGCGAGATGTCGCCGTGGGTGCAGGTGTCGCCGATGGCGTGCACGGTGCCGTGACTGTCGAGAACCACCGCGATCGGGATGCCGTCGAGCACCACCCGCTGCGCCGCATCCGGGCTGAGATCGGTGAGCGCCAACGCCTTCTGGGCCGTCATCGGGCACCGCCCAGCTCGTCCTCCAGAGCGGCCGACAGCCGCGCCTCGAGCGCGGGTTCGCCGATCTTCTGCACGATCTCGCTGAGGAAGCCGAGGACGACGAGGCGCCGGGCCTCCTGCTCGGTGATCCCGCGCGCCTGCAGGTAGAAGAGGTGCTCGTCGTCGAAGCGGCCCGTGGCGCTCGCGTGACCGGCACCGGCGATGTCGCCGGTCTCGATCTCGAGGTTCGGGATCGAGTCGGCACGGGTGCCCTCGCTGAGCACCAGGTTGCGGTTCTGCTCGTAGCTGTCGGTGCCGACGGCGCTGCGCCCGATCAGCACGTCGCCGATCCAGACCGTGTGCGCGCCCTCACCGTTCAGCGCGCCCTTGTAGGTGACGCGGCTCTTGGACTGCGGGGCGTCGTGGTGCACGAACACCTGCTGTTCGAGATGCTGGCCGGCGTCGGCGAAGTACACGCCGAGCATCTCGGTGTCCGATCCGGCTCCCGCGAGGTGAGTCGACGGGTTGATTCGCACGATCGAGCCGCCCAGCGAGACCACGATGTGCTTCAAGCGCCCGTCGCGTTCCACGCGCGCGAAATGGCTCGCCAGGTGGATGCCGTCCTCGGCCCATTCCTGCACGCTCACCACCGTCAGGTGGGCGCCCTCGCCGACCAGGATCTCGACATTCTCGGCGAGGTTGGCGGTTCCGCGGCTGTCGAGCACGACCAGCCCGTTGCTGTTCGGCTGCGCGGTGATCAGGACGTGCGCGGCCCGTGCGGTGGTGCCGAGATCGGTACGGGTCACGGTCAGCGCGACGGGCTCTTCGGCGGCGACGTCGATGTGGAGGGCCTTCTCGAATGAGCCCCAGGCGTTGGCGGCTGCGCGATCCTCCGGGGTGCCCGCGGTGCCGATCCGCGCATCCGAGCGATCGATCCAGTCGACCGCCGTCCCCGCCACCTCCGGGTACAGAATGGCGTACGGCGATCCGTCGAGGCGCCCGTCGATCAGGTCGCGGATGCGCTCGACCGGGGTGAACTTCCACTCCGCCTCGCGCCCGCCCACCTCGGGGAACTCGCCGTGGACGCGCGACCTGAATCGTTCGGACCGGGTCTGCACCGGGACCGCGAGGGTTGCTTCGGCCACTAGCCGACGCTGCCTTCCATGCTCATCTCGATCAGCTTGTTGAGCTCGAGGGCGTACTCCATCGGCAGTTCGCGCGCGATCGGCTCGATGAAGCCGCGCACGATCATCGCCATGGCCTCGTCCTCCGGCATGCCGCGCGATTGCAGGTAGAACAGCTGCTCTTCGCTGACCCGCGAAACGGTCGCCTCATGCCCGAGCTGGACGTCGTCGACCCGGATGTCGATGGCCGGGTAGGTGTCGGAGCGCGAGATGGTGTCGACCAGCAGTGCATCGCAGCGCACCGTGTTCGCCGAGTGGTGCGCGTTCGCATCGACCCGGACCTCGCCGCGGTATCCCGCGCGTCCGCCGCCGCGGGCGATGGATTTGGACACGATCGAGGACGTCGTGTGCGGCGCCATGTGGATCATCTTCGCCCCGGCATCCTGGTGCTGACCGGGACCGGCGAAAGCGACCGACAGGGTCTCGCCCTTGGCGTGTTCCCCCACCAGGAAGATCGAGGGGTACTTCATGGTGACCTTGGAGCCGATGTTGCCGTCGATCCACTCCATGGTCGCGCCCTCGTGGGCGATGGCGCGCTTGGTGACCAGGTTGTAGACGTTGTTCGACCAGTTCTGGATCGTCGTGTAGCGCACGCGGGCGTTCTTCTTCACGATGATCTCGACCACGGCCGAGTGCAGCGAGTCGGACTTGTAGATCGGGGCGGTGCAGCCCTCGATGTAGTGCACGTAGCTGTCTTCGTCTGCGATGATCAGCGTGCGCTCGAACTGGCCCATGTTCTCGGTGTTGATGCGGAAGTAGGCCTGCAGCGGGATCTCGACGTGGACGCCCTTGGGCACGTACACGAACGAGCCGCCGGACCAGACCGCCGTGTTGAGCGCGGCGAACTTGTTGTCACCGGCGGGGATCACGGTGCCGAAGTACTCCTCGAAGAACTCGGGGTGCTCGCGCAGCGCGGTGTCGGTGTCCATGAAGATGACGCCCTGGGCCTCGAGATCTTCGCGGATCTGGTGGTAGACCACCTCGGACTCGTACTGCGCGGCGACGCCGGCGACCAGGCGCTGGCGCTCGGCCTCGGGGATGCCGAGACGTTCGTAGGTGGCCTTGATGTCCTCGGGCAGCTCCTCCCACGAGGAGGCCTGCTTCTCGGTCGATCGCACGAAGTACTTGATGTTGTCGAAGTCGATGCCGCTGAGATCGGCGCCCCAGGTGGGCATCGGCTTCATGCCGAAGAGCTTGAGGGCCTTGAGACGGTTCTTGAGCATCCACTCGGGCTCGTTCTTGAGCCCGGAGATGTCGGTCACGACCTCTTCCGAGAGACCGCGCCGTGCGGAGGCACCCGCGGTGTCGGAGTCGGACCAGCCGAACTCGTACTGGCCGAGGCCGGCGAGTTCGGGTCGGTCGATGAGCACGTCAGACATGGTGGGGCAACCTCTTCTCTGCCGAAGCGAACCATTCCGCCCGTGTCGGCATTCCATCGCGTCGAGCCCCGCACGCCATCCGGGAGGCCCGCAGGCCATCCCGTTGCGGCGGCGACGTTGCTGCGAACCCCTCGATCTTACAGGGGAGGACCGGTGATCCGCCGGTTCCCGGCGGCTGATGCTACTTCGGGGCGACCCAGCGGCAGGCCTTCGGGATCACCAGCGCGCCGGTCCCGGCGTGACGCTTCACCGCCTCCTCGATCGCGGTGAGCAGTTTCGCGTCGGCCTTGTCCTCGGAGAGCTTGCTGTAGACGCTGCTGACGAGCTCGCGCATCTCGTCGATCTCGGCCTGCGTGGAGATGCCGAACAGCGCACCCGCCTCGCACGCGGCGGCGACCTGGGCCTCGAGGTCGGGACCGGCGGCCATCGCCGAATCCTGGGCCCGGACCACCGAGCCCTGCAGGAAGCCGTTCTGCCTGCTGGTGAGGCGGTCCAGCACATCGCGATTGATGATGATCATCGACATGCGCGGCCAGAGGGCCATGCTCGCCGACATCACGGGTCCGTCCTTGGCCACGCCCGCCGCCGGCAGGTCGCCGGGAGCGGCGGCCGCGGCCTGGACCGATCCGTTGACGACGTCGGCGGCTCCCCCGTCGCCCTCGGATGCGGTGGCACCCAGGGTCTCGGCGGTCAGCGCCTCCGCGCCACCGGCCGCGCCCACCTGGAACGTGGCGCCCGCCCAGTCGGCCGCCGACAACAGCGGTGTTCCCGACGTGATCGGGTACAGCACCGGGCCGGGAAGCATCGCCAGGGCCTGGACCGGGCTGTTGCGCAGCTTGCGCATCAGCAGTTCGGCGGGCACCCCGAGCGCGACGGCGCGCTGCTGGTCGTGGGTCTGGATCATCATCGGCGCCTCGAGGGCGTCGATCCCCGTGATGCCGATCGCGCGCAGCGACCGGACCGTCACCCAGGCGATGTCGACGTCGCCGGCTGCGACGGCCTCGGTCAGGGCGATCTCATCGGGCCCGTCACCCGAGCCCGCCCAGTTCTCGGTCACGTCGAGGGTGATCGAGCCTTCGGACAGCTCGTTCATGCGGTCGACGAACGCCTGCTCCGACGGGGTCACCGGGCCGAGCGTGGCGATCGAGAGCGAGTCGACCCCGACGGCGGCCTGCTCGTCGCCGGCGCAGCCGCTGAGCACCAGGGCGAGCGCACCGAGCGCGGCGATTCCGGACAGGCGGGATGAGTTCACGGGCACGGTCCCCCAGGGTAGCCGGGCAGCCTGGGAACCGGAAAGCGCCCCGCGCGTGGCTGCCTACACTGACAGGTGTGACCTCCTCCCCCGCTTCTCCCCTTCTGCTGCGCGTCGTGGCGTGGGCGACGCTCGTCAGTCAGACGCTCATCGTGGGCACGGGAGGGGCCGTGCGGCTCACCGGCTCCGGGCTGGGGTGTCCGACCTGGCCGTTGTGCACCGAGGAATCCCTCGTGCCGACCGAGGAGATGGGGATCCACGGGATCATCGAGTTCGGCAACCGGGTGTTCTCGGGGGTGGTCGGCCTCATCGCTGTCGCACTGGTCGTCGCGGTCATCGTCCTCCGCCGGCGGGCGTACCTGCTCGTGCCGGCGGTTCTCGTGCTGGTCGGCACCGGTCTGCAGGCGGTCATCGGAGGCCGGGCCGTGCTCGGCGCGCTCGATCCCAGCACCGTCGGGGTGCATTTCGTGATCTCCGTGATCCTGGTCGCGCTGTCCGCGGTCGTCGTCTACCGGGTGCAGCGCGGTCCGCGCGGCGTCCGCGCGGTACCCGGATGGTTCGCCGTGCTCACCCATCTGACGTCCGCTGTCGTCGCCGTGACCGTGGTCGTGGGGATCCTCACCACGGGTTCCGGGCCGCACGCCGGCGACGACGCCGCCGCGCGGAACGGTCTCGACACCGAGGTCATGCAGCACGTGCACTCCTGGCCGGCCTACGTGACGTTCGGGCTGACGCTGGCGCTGGTGATCGCCGCCGTCGCTCTGCGCGTGCCGTCGCTCCCGTTCGTCGGTGCTCTTCTCGCCGTCGAGCTCGTGCAGATCGGCGTCGGTCTCGCGCAGGCGCGCACCGGCCTGCCGCCGCTGCTGGTCGGCATCCACATGGTGCTGGCCTGCGTTCTGGTCGCCACGATGACCGCGACGGTGCTCAGCCTGCGGTCGCCGCGACCGGCGGACTAGAAGCCGATCGGGACGTACAGCAACGGGTCGATCCCGACCGCGAGGAACACCAGGGTCAGATAGGTGATGCTGGCGTGGAAGACCCGCATCGGGCGCGCCTCGACATCGCGGATCGCGCCGGAATAGAGCCGGTGAGCCTCCACCAGGAACCAGATCCCTGAGAGGGCCGCGACGATCGCGTACACCATGCCCATCGGCGCGACCGGGACCAGCAGCAGCGAGCAGGCGATGGTCGCCCAGGCGTACAGGACGACCTGCAGACCGACCTGGGCCTGGCCGCGCACGACCCCGAGCATCGGAACGTGGACCGAGGCGTAGTCCTCGCGATAGCGCAGCGACAGGGGCCAGTAGTGCGGCGGCGTCCACAGGAACACGATGCCGAACAGGATCACGGGCGCCCAGCTCAGCGAGCCGGTGACCGCGGCCCAGCCGATGAGCACCGGCATGCAGCCCGCTGCACCGCCCCAGACGATGTTCTGCGGGGTGCGCCGCTTGAGGACGAGCGTGTACACCAGCACGTAGAACAGGATCGCGACGAGGCTGAGGATCGCGGCCAGCGGCGTGGTGAGCACCCACAGGATCGCGATCGAGGCGACGCCGCTGATCCAGGCGAAGGCGAGGGCCTCTCGCGGGCTGAGCTCCCCCGTGACCAGAGGGCGGTTCTGCGTGCGCTTCATCACGGCGTCGATATCGCGATCGATGTAGCAGTTGAAGGCGTTCGCCGAGGCCGCGGAGAGCGTTCCGCCGATGAGGGTCACGATGAGCGTGAACAGGAAATCGAGGTCGAGCACGCCCTTCGCGGCCAGCACCATGACCGGTGCGGTGGTCACCAGCAGCAACTCGATGACCCGCGGTTTGGTGAGTGCGACGTACGCGACGATCTTGCGGAGGACGATGTTGCGGTTGCCGGTGGGCGGGGCGACGATCGTCGGGGCGCTTGACTGCATGGCTCCTCGGAGGGGTGACGGCTGCAGCCAGTCTAGGCGACTCCTATAATCGGAGGATGCTCGCCGGCCGCGGGCAGGAACCCCGGAAATCGCCACCATGATCGCGCGGGCAGCCTGCGGTGAGCCGAAGTCGTCCGACGGCGAGGACATCCGTCGTCGGCAGCGAGAGCTGCCGCTTGCACCGCACGAAAGGTCGACAAAGTGGCATCACTCTCCTGGGACGATATCGATGACCGGGCGGTCGACACCGCCAGGATCCTCGCCGCCGACGCCGTCGAGAAGGTGGGCAACGGCCACCCCGGCACCGCGATGAGCCTCGCCCCGCTTGCCTATCTGCTGTTCCAGAAGGTCATGCGACGCGACCCGGCCGACAACGCCTGGATCGGACGGGACCGCTTCATCCTCTCGGCCGGCCACAGCTCGCTCACCCAGTACGTGCAGCTCTACTTCGGCGGTTACGGCCTCGAGCTCGACGACCTGAAGGCGCTGCGCACCTGGGGCTCCAAGACTCCCGGCCACCCGGAGTACGGCCACACCGACGGCGTCGAGATCACGACCGGTCCGCTGGGTCAGGG
Source organism: Pseudolysinimonas sp. (assembly GCA_035556655.1). Taxonomy (GTDB): domain Bacteria; phylum Actinomycetota; class Actinomycetes; order Actinomycetales; family Microbacteriaceae; genus JBDSKH01. The sequence continues at coordinate 16,910 of DATMFW010000050.1, read as the reverse complement.
GCTGGCATCCGCCGTCGGATTCGCCTACGCCCAGCGTTTCGAGCGCGGGCTGTTCGATCCGGACGCCGCACCGGGCACGAGTCCGTTCGACCACTTCACCTATGTGATCGCGGGAGACGGCGACATCGAGGAGGGCATCACCAGCGAGGCGGGATCGCTCGCCGGCCACCAGAAGCTCGGCAACCTCATCGCCTTTTACGACAGCAACCAGATCTCGATCGAGGACGACACGAACATCGCCCTCAGCGAGGACGTGCAGGCCCGCTACGAGGCCTACGGCTGGCACGTCCAGGTGGTGGACTGGAAGAAGACCGGCGAGTACGTCGAAGACAAGCAGGCGCTGTACGACGCGATCCTCGCCGCGCAGGGCGTGAGCGACAGGCCGTCGCTCATCATCCTGAAGACCATCATCGGCTGGCCCTCTCCGACGAAGCAGAACACCGGCAAGATCCACGGATCGGCGCTCGGCGCCGACGAGCTGGCCGCCGTGAAGAAGGTGCTGGGTTTCGATCCGGAGCAGAGCTTCGTCGTCGCCGACGAGGTGCTTGCCCGTACCCGCACCGCGCTCGACCGGGGCGCCGAGGCCCACGCCGCCTGGCAGAAGGACTTCGACGCCTGGGCGGCCGCGAACCCGGAGCGCAAGGCGCTGCTCGAGCGCATCCTGTCCGGCGATCTGCCGGAGGGCGTCGACGAGGCGCTGCCGACGTTCGAGGCGGGGAAGGACCTCTCGACCCGTGCGGCCAGCGGCAAGGTGCTGAACGCCCTCGGCCCGGTCATCCCCGAGCTGTGGGGCGGCTCGGCTGATCTCGCCGAGTCGAACAACACCACGATCGAGGGGGTGCCCTCGTTCGTCCCCGCCGAGCACTCGACCCACGAGTGGAATGGGAACCTGTACGGCCGGACCTTGCACTTCGGCATCCGCGAGCACGCGATGGGCGCGATCCTCAGCGGCATCGTCCTGCACGGCAACACGCGCCCGTACGGCGGTACGTTCCTCATCTTCAGCGACTACATGAGGCCCGCCGTGCGGCTCGCGGCCCTCATGAAGGCGCCCGCGATCTACGTCTGGACACACGATTCGGTCGCTCTCGGCGAAGACGGCCCGACCCACCAGCCCATCGAGCAGCTGACGGCGCTGCGCGCGATCCCCGGACTGGACATCGTCCGGCCCGCCGATGCGAACGAGGTCTCCTACGCCTGGAAGACGATCCTGTCCCGGCGCCAGGGTCCGGCGGGGATCGCCCTCAGCCGGCAGAACCTGCCGGTGTTCGCACGAGGCGAGGGCTCCGCAGAGGGCGATACCCTCGCATCCGCCGCGCATGTCGCCAAGGGGGCGTACGTGCTGGCCGAGGCGCCCGGCGGAAGCCCCGACGTGATCCTGCTGGCCTCCGGTTCCGAGGTGCAGATCGCCATCGATGCCCGCGAGGCGCTCGAGGCCGAGGGGGTGAACGCCCGAGTCGTGTCGGTGCCCTGTCAGGAGTGGTTCGACGAGCAGGACGCCGCGTACCGCGAGTCGGTCCTTCCGGCCTCCGTGCGCGCGCGGGTGTCGATCGAGGCAGGACTCGCCCTGACCTGGAAGCCCTATCTCGGCGACGCCGGCCGCTCGGTCTCGATCGAGCACTTCGGCGCCTCCGCCGACTACAAGACCCTGTACCGCGAGTTCGGTATGACCACCGAGGCCACCGTCCAGGCGGCGCGCGACTCGCTCGCCGCGGCCGGACACTGAATGAGGATCGACACCATGGCAACCACGAACACCCAGAAGCTGTCCGATCTCGGCGTGAGCATCTGGCTCGACGACCTCTCGCGCGAGCGCATCGCCTCCGGCGGACTGCAGCGCCTGATCGACGAGCGCAACGTCGTCGGGGTCACCACGAACCCGACGATCTTCGCGAACGCGCTGGCCACCGGCAACGCCTATGACGAGAAGGTCGCCGAGCTGGCGAAGAAGGGCACGAGCGTGCACGACGCCGTGTTCGAGATCATCACGGCCGACGTCGCCGCCGCATGCGACGTCTTCCGGCCGGTCTACGACGCCACCGCCGGGCAGGACGGCCGGGTCTCGATCGAGGTCGAGCCGGGGCTCGCCCACGACACCGCGGGCACGACGGCGCAGGCCGAGCAGCTCTGGGCCACCGTCGACCGTCCGAACGTGATGATCAAGATCCCCGCCACGCGCGAGGGTCTCGCCGCGATCACCGCCGCGACGGCGCAGGGCATCAGCGTCAACGTCACGCTGATCTTCAGCCTCGAGCGGCATCGCGAGGTGATCCACGCCTACCTGGACGGCCTCGAGCAGGCGAAGGCGGCGGGCATCGACCTGTCGACGATCCGCTCGGTGGCGTCGTTCTTCGTCTCTCGCGTCGACACCGAGATCGACAAGCGGCTCGAGACCGTCGGGACTCCCGAGGCGGACGCGCTGAAGAGCAAGGCGGGCGTGGCCAACGCCCAGCTGGCCTACCAGTTGTTCGAGGAGGAGTTCGCCACGGATCGCGCGAAGGCCCTCCTGGCGGCCGGAGCCCACCTGCAGCGGCCGCTGTGGGCATCCACCGGGGTCAAGGACCCGAACCTACCCGACACGCTCTACGTGACCGAACTGGCCGTCTCGGGCGTGGTGAACACGATGCCGGAGAAGACCATGGAGGCCACCTTCGACCACGCGCCGCTGCACGGCGACGCCGTCACCGGCTCGTACGCCGAGGCGCGGAAGGTGCTGGACGACCTCGCGGCCGTCGGCATCGACTACGACGATGTCACCGCCCTGCTCGAGAAGGAGGGCGTCGAGAAGTTCATCGTGTCCTGGAACGAGCTGCTCGATACCGTCTCGGCGGCCCTGGAGGCGGCCAAGTGAGCGTCACGGTCGTCGCGACGGGTGCGGCGGCCGCGGCCGTCGAACGCCACCTGCCGAGCCTCATCGAGGACGGCGTCGCCGGCCGGATCACCACCCAGGACCCCTCGCTCTGGGGTCCCGAGGCCGAAGAGGAGGCCGCCAAGCGGCTGGGCTGGACCGAGGCCGTCGCGATCTCGGAGGGCCTCGTTCCCGAGATCCTGGAGCTGCGCGATCAGCTGCGCGAGCGGGGGGTCAGCCACATCGTCCTGGGCGGGATGGGCGGTTCCTCGCTTGCTCCCGAGGTGATCACGCGCACCTACGGCGTGCCGCTGACCGTCCTGGACTCCACCGACCCCGGGCAGGTCCGTAGCGCGCTGACGGACCGGCTGGACGCCACCGCCGTCGTGATCTCCTCGAAGTCGGGCTCGACGGTCGAGACCGACAGCCAGAAGCGCGTGTATGAGGCGGCCTTCCGCGAGGCAGGCATCGACCCGACCGAGCGCATCATCGTCGTGACCGACCCGGGCTCACCGCTCGACGTCGCGGCCCGCGCCGACGGCTACCGCGTCTTCAACGCCGACCCGAACGTGGGCGGACGTTACTCGGCGCTCACCGCCTTCGGACTCGTGCCGAGCGGCCTGGCCGGCGTCGACATCGCCGAACTGCTCGACGAGGCGCAGGCGATGGTGCTCGAGCTCGCCATCGACGACGACGACAACCCGGGCCTGGTGCTCGGGGCGGCGATCGCCGGCACCGAGCCGCTGAAAGACAAGCTGGGTATCGTCGCCGACGGCACGCACATCGTGGGCTTCGCCGACTGGGCAGAGCAGCTGATCGCCGAATCCACCGGCAAGAACGGCACCGGGCTGCTCCCGGTGGTGCTCGACCCGCGGTCCCCCGAGCTCACGCAGTCGCTGCCCGACCTGCAGATCGTCCGGCTGGTCGCCGACGAGCGCGCGACCCACGAGGTCGCCGAGGGCGAGATCGAGATCTCGGGCTCTCTCGGCGGGCAACTGCTGGTCTGGGAGTACGCCACGGCCGTCGCCGGGCGCCTGCTGGGCATCAACCCGTTCGATCAGCCCGACGTCGAATCCGCCAAGATCGCCGCGCGCGGACTGCTCGACGCCCGCCCCGAACCGACCACCCCGGTCTTCACCACCGACGGCATCGAGGTGCGCACCGCCGGGCCGCTGACGATCGACGGCGACACGCTGGAGGCCGCGGTCGCCGCCCTGCTGGCCGCTCTGCCCGAGAACGGCTACCTCGCCGTCCAGGCCTACCTCGATCGTCCCGCCCACCCCGCTGTGGCGGCTCTGCGCGATCCGCTCGCGGCGCGCGCGCATCGCCCCGTGACCTTCGGCTGGGGCCCGCGATTCCTGCACTCCACGGGACAGTTCCACAAGGGCGGTCCCGCCGTCGGCGTGTTCCTGCAACTGGTCGGCACCGGCGGCGACGATCTCGCGATCCCCGAGCGCCCGTTCACCTTCGGCCAGCTGATCCAGGCCCAGGCCGCGGGAGACGCATCCGTGCTCGCCGACCACGGGCGGCCGGTGCTGACGCTGACCGTTCCGGACGTCCCGGCGGCGGTCGCGCGGCTGCGCGCCGCCATCTCCTGATGCCCGTCCCCATCTCGGCGGGGCACAACCCGCTGCGAAGCGCATCGGACCGCCGGCTCAACCGCATCGCCGGTCCGAGCGCCCTGGTGATCTTCGGCGTCACCGGCGACCTGTCGCGCAAGAAGCTGATGCCGGCGGTGTACGACCTCGCGAACCGGGGACTGCTGCCGCCGGGTTTCGGGCTCGTGGGTTTCGCCCGGCGCGACTGGGATGACCAGGACTTCGAGAAAGAGGTGCACGACGCGATCCAGAAGTACGCGCGCACCCCGTTCGACGAGGAGGTCTGGCGCCAGCTGAAGGTCGGCATCCGGTTCGTGCAGGGCGAGTTCGACGACGACGGGGCCTTCGACGCCCTCACGACCACGCTGGAGGAGCTCGACCGCGACCGCGGCACGATGGGCAACCACGCCTTCTACCTCTCGATCCCCCCGAAGTCGTTCCCGCAGGTCACCGAGCAGCTCCGGCGCTCGGGCCTTGCCGATCAGCAGCCCGGCAGCTGGAGCCGCGTGGTCATCGAGAAGCCGTTCGGCTCCGACCTGACGACCGCGCGGGAGCTGAACGACGTCGTCGAGAGCGTGTTCCCGCCGGACAGCGTGTTCCGCATCGACCACTACCTCGGCAAAGAGACGGTGCAGAACATCCTGGCGCTGCGCTTCGCCAACCAGCTGTACGAGCCGATCTGGAACGCCAACTACGTCGACCACGTGCAGATCACCATGGCCGAGGACATCGGGGTCGGCGGCCGCGCCGGCTATTACGACGGCATCGGCGCGGCTCGCGATGTCATCCAGAACCACCTGCTGCAGTTGCTCGCCCTCACCGCGATGGAGGAGCCGGTGTCGTTCGACGCGGCCGACCTGCGGGCCGAGAAAGAGAAGGTGCTGTCGGCGGTCACCCTGCCGAGCGACCTGTCGACGGTCACCGCGCGTGGCCAGTACTCCGGAGGCTGGCAGGGCGGCGAGCAGGTGCTCGCCTTCCTCGAGGAGGACGGCATGAGCCCGGCCTCGCAGACCGAGACGTACGCGGCGATCCGCCTCGACATCAACACCCGGCGCTGGTCGGGCGTGCCGTTCTACCTGCGCGCCGGCAAGCGGCTGGGGCGCCGCGTCACCGAGATAGCCGTGGTGTTCAAGCGCGCCCCGCAGTACCTGTTCGCCGAGAGCCAGACCTCCGCGCTCGGGCAGAACGCACTCGTGATCCGCGTCCAGCCGGATGAGGGGGTCACCATCCGCTTCGGCTCGAAGGTCCCCGGGGCGGGCATGCAGGTGCGTGACGTGACGATGGACTTCGGATACGGGCACGCGTTCACCGAGGCCAGCCCCGAGGCGTACGAGCGGCTGATCCTCGATGTGCTGCTCGGCGACCCGCCGCTGTTCCCGCGGCACGAGGAGGTCGAGCTCAGCTGGAAGATCCTCGACCCGATCGAGGAGTACTGGGCCGGTCTCGGAACCCAGCCCGAGCAGTACAAGCCCGGCACCTGGGGTCCCTCGTCCGCCGACGAGCTGCTCGAGCGGGACGGCCGAGTCTGGAGACGCCCGTGAATCGAGGAATGCCGTGATCGTCGATCTGCCCGACACCACCACCAGCGCGGTGTCGAAAGCCCTGGTCAAGATCCGCGAAGAGAACGGCGTCGTCGCGCTCGGCCGCGTTCTGACCCTGGTCATCGCCACCCCGCTCGGCGAGGAGGAGGAGGCGATCGGCGCGGCGAACGATGCCTCGCGCGAGCACCCGATGCGGGTCATCGTGCTCTCTCGGCACCCCCACGGACGGCAGCGCGAGAGCGCGCGTCTCGACGCCGAGATCCGGGTCGGCGGGGATGCCGGTGCCAGCGAGGTGATCGTCCTGCGCGCCTTCGGCGACACCGCCGCCGATGAGGAGGGCCTCGTCACCAGCCTGCTGCTGCCCGACGCTCCCGTCGTGGTGTGGTGGCCGCGCAATGCGCCGCCGAGCCCGCGCAACTCCTCGCTCGGACGCATCGCGCAGCGACGCATCACCGACGCGGCGGCCGCGGACAACCCGCTGCAGGCGCTCGAGAGCCTCGGCGAGCACTACTCCCCCGGCGACACCGACTTCGCCTGGACCCGGTTGACGCTCTGGCGCGCCCAGCTGGCGGCGGTGCTCGATCAGCCGCCGTACGAGCCGGTGACGGCGGTCAGTGTCAGCGGATCCTCCGACTCCCCCTCCACCGAGTTGCTCGCGGCCTGGCTGCAGCAGCAGCTCGAGGTCAGGGTCGAGCTCGACATCACCGATCCGGTCGACGGGGTCAGCGGCATCCACGGGGTCCGACTCACCCGCGATTCGGGGGTGATCAGCCTCGAGCGGCTCGTCCCGAACGTCGCCACGCTGACCCAGCCGAGCCAGCCGAGCCACGACATCGCGCTGCCCCGCCGCAGCCTCCGGGACTGCCTGGCCGAGGAACTGCGTAGGCTGGACCCGGACGACCTCTTCGGAGAGGTGGTCAGGAACGGCCTCGGCGCCCTGAGCGCCCCGGCGAAGAAGCGGAGCCGGAGCAAGGCGTGAGCAACGAACGACGAGTCCTCATCCACCCGGACAAGGACGCACTGGCCGGCAGCGTCGCCGCTCGGTTCCTCACCAAGATCATCGACGTCCTCGAAGAGCAGGAGCGCGCCCACGTCTGCCTCACCGGGGGGACCATGGGCTCCGCGGTGCTCGAGGCGATCGACTCCTCACCCGCACGCGACAGCGTCGACTGGTCCCGCATCCACTTCTGGTGGAGCGACGAGCGCTACCTGCCCACCGGCGACCCGGAACGCAACGAGACCCAGTCGCGCGCCGCGCTTCTGGACCACCTCCCCCTCGACCCGTCGCAGATCCACGCGCTGCCGGCCCCCGGCGAGCACTCCGACATCGAGGCGGCGGCGGATGCGTACGCGGCCGAGCTCGCGGCCGCGGCCCCCGCGGGCGCCCGCTATCCGCTCTTCGACGTGCTGTTCCTCGGGGTCGGACCCGACGGGCACGTGGCGTCGCTGTTCCCCGACCACGAGCTCATCCACGAGACGGAACGGGTCGTGGTGGCCGAGACCGATTCGCCGAAGCCCCCGCCCGAGCGTCTGAGCTTCACCCTGCCGGTCATCAACTCGGCCGACCGGGTGTGGCTCGTGCTCGCCGGTGCCGACAAGGCCGGCGCTCTGGGGCTCGCCCTGGCGGGTGCGAGCATCGGGGATCTGCCGGCCGCGGGCGTCGAGGGACGCAAGCGCACGGTCTTCTTCGTCGACAAGGCCGCGGCTGCCGAGGTGCCCGAGTCCCTCGTCGCCCCCTCGTACTACTGGACCGCCGCCCACGAGCTGCCCACCGACCCGGTGGTCGAGTAGCGCCGAAGGCGCGTCCGGTGGTCGAGTAGCGCCGAAGGCGCGTATCGAGACCCGAGACCAGAGTCCCGAGCCGCCTACGCCGTCCCCGCGCGCCGCGCGCGCAACTGCTCGAGCGCCTCGGCCAGCAGCTGGTCGGCCTCGGCGTCGGTGCGGCGCTCTTTCACGTAGGCCAGATGGGTCTTGTACGGCTCCATCTTGGCCAGCTGCGGAGGGTTGTCCTTGTCGCGCCCGGCCGGCAGTCCCGAGTTCGGGCTGTCGATGACGTCGGGGATCTCCTCCGCCGGGAGGTTGGCGGCGAAGTAACGCACCGTCTCATTGCCCAGGGCGTCCCAGTAGGAGACGCTGACGCGCTCGGCGTGATAGCCGCGGTCCTGCTCGCCCATGGGGCCCGAGCCGACGCGCGAGCCGCGGATGGCGCTGCCGCCTGATGCCATGTGAGGGCTCCTTTACCCAGTGAACTTGATGATCAGGCCCAGCACCACGATGCAGGCGAGCCAGATCAGGCCGAGGATGACCGTCAGGCGATTGAGGTTGCGCTCCGCGACGCCGGAGGCGCCGAGGTTGGAGGTGACACCACCGCCGAACATGTCCGACAGGCCGCCACCGCGACCGCGATGCAGCAGGATGAGCAGGGTCAGCAGGAGGCTCGTGATGCCGAGCAGCACCTGGACGATGACCTGGAGGATCTCCATCGGGAGGGAAACCTTTCGCATACGGCCCGACCGGGCCGACGTTCAGTATAAGCCGGGACTCAGGTTCCGACGTGCTTCTGGTAGCGCACGATGCTCGCGAACTCCTCGAGTTGCAGGCTCGCACCGCCGACGAGAGCCCCGTCGATGTCGGGTTCGCGCATGAACCCCGCGATGTTCCCCGACTTCACCGACCCGCCGTAGAGGATCCGCGTCTGCGCCGCCGCATCCGCCCCGAGCACCTCGGCGACCACGGTGCGCAGCGCCGCGCACACCTGCTGAGCCTGCTCGCTCGTCGCGGCCTGGCCCGACCCGATCGCCCACACCGGTTCGTAGGCGACGACGATCTCGCTGCCCTTCTTCGCCCCCTCGAGAGCCGTGCGCAGCTGCGCCACCGGCACCGCGCTCGGACCGTGCTGCTCGAGGTCGTCGGCCGTCTCGCCGACGCAGAGCACCGGCACCAGCCCGTGGCGGTGGGCGGCGGCCACCTTCGCCCCGATCACCTCATCGGTCTCCCCGTGGTACTGCCGGCGCTCCGAGTGGCCGATGATCACGTACGCGCAGTCCAAGGCGGCGAGGAAGGCGCCCGAGATCTCACCCGTGTAGGCGCCGTCGTCGTGCGTCGAGAGATCCTGCCCGCCGAACCTGACCGGCAGGTCGTCGGCGTCAACCAGCGTCTGCACGCTGCGCAGGTCGGTGAAGGGCGGGAAGACCGCCACCTCGACCGCGCCGAAGTCGTGCCGCGCATCGGCGAGCGTCCAGGCCAGCTTCTGCACGAACGCGATCGACTGCAGGTGGTCGAAGTTCATCTTCCAGTTGCCGGCGATGAGGGGCGTGCGCCCCTCGGACTTCACGCTTGCCATCCGAGGACCTCCAGTCCGGGGAGTTTCTTACCCTCGAGGAACTCGAGGCTGGCACCGCCACCGGTCGACACGTGGCCGAACGAATCGTCGGTGAAACCGAGCTGCCGGATGGCGGCGGCGGAATCCCCGCCCCCGACCACGCCCAGCCCGCTCACCTTCGTGAGCGCGTCGGCGATCGCCTTCGTCCCCGCCGCGAAGGCCGGGAACTCGAACACGCCCATCGGCCCGTTCCAGAACACGGTCGACGACGAGGTCACCAGCTCGGCGAAATGAGCCGCCGTGTCCGGGCCGATGTCGAGTCCCATGCCGTCGGCGCCGAACTCGGTGTCTTCGATGCCGTCGATGAGCGCGACGGTGTGGGCCGCATCCGCCGAGAACGTCTCGGCCACGACGACGTCGGTGGGCAGGACGAACTCCACCCCGCGCTCCTCGGCCTCGGCGAGATAGCCGCGGGCGGCCTCGAGACCGTCGGCGTCGAGCAGACTCGTGCCGACCGGGTGCCCCTGCGCCTTGAGGAAGGTGTAGACCATGCCCCCGCCGATCAGCAGCCGGTCGACCTTCGGCAGCAGCGCGTCGATGACGCCCAGCTTGTCGCTGACCTTCGAGCCGCCGAGGACGACCGTGTACGGCTTCTGCGGGTCGGTGGTGAGGCGCTCGAGGACGCCCAGCTCGGTCTCCACGAGCAGGCCCGCCGCGCTCGGCAGCAGTGCGGCGAGCTCGTACACGCTGGCCTGCTTGCGGTGCACGACACCGAATCCGTCGGAGACGAACACGTCGCCGTGCGCGGCCAGCTCGGTGGCGAGAGCGCGACGCTCTCCGGCATCCTTCGAGGTCTCGCGCGGGTCGAACCGCAGGTTCTCCAGCAGCGTGACCCGGGCGGAGCCGGGCTCGCCGAACGCCACCTGCTCACCCAGCAGCTCGCCGAGCCGGCGGGCGACCGGCTCCAGCGAGAACTGCGGGTCGGCCTTGCCCTCCGGGCGGCCGAGGTGCGACATCGCCACCACCTTCGCCCCCGCGGACAGCAGGGCCTGGATCGTGGGCACCGATGCGCGCACCCGGCCGTCGTCGGTGATCGCGCCGTCCTTCAGCGGGACGTTGAGATCGCAGCGCAGCAGGACCGTCGTGCCGTCGAGCGAGCCGAGGCTGGCGAGGGTCCTGAGGGTCACAGCTTGCCGGCGACGTACTCGGTGATGTCGACCAGGCGGTTGGAGTAGCCCCACTCGTTGTCGTACCACGAGGCGACCTTGACCTGGTCGCCGATCACCTTGGTGAGCTTGGCGTCGAAGATCGACGAGTGCGGGTCGCCGGCGATGTCGCTGGAGACGATCTCGTCCTCGGTGTACTTGAGGATGCCCTTGAGGGGGCCCTCGGCGGCCTTCTTGTACGCGGCGTTGACCGCCTCGACGGTCACGGGCTTCGACGCCTGCACCGTCAGGTCCGTGATCGAGCCGGTGATGACGGGGACGCGCAGCGCGTAGCCGTCGAGTTTGCCGACCAGCTCCGGGATGACCAGGCCGAGCGCCTTGGCGGCGCCGGTCGAGGTGGGGATGATGTTGGCGGCGGCCGCGCGGGCGCGACGCAGGTCGTCGTGGGGGCCGTCCTGCAGGTTCTGGTCGGCGGTGTACGCGTGCACCGTGGTCATGAGACCGCGCTCGATGCCGAACTCGTCCATGAAGACCTTGGCCAGCGGTGCGAGGCAGTTCGTGGTGCACGAGGCGTTGGAGATGATGTCGTGCGCGGACGGGTCGTAGCTGCCCTCGTTGACGCCGAGCACCAGGGTGGCCACATCGGCGCCGGACGCCGGAGCGGACACGATGACCTTCTTCGCGCCGGCCGTGATGTGCTTGCGTGCGTCCTCGGACTTGGTGAACCGGCCGGTCGACTCGATGACGATGTCGACACCCAGCTCGCCCCAGGGGAGGTTGGCGGGATCGCGCTCTTCGAAGACCTTGATCGCCTTCCCGTTGACGATGATCTGGGTCTCGTCGAACGAGACGTCGCCGTCGAGCCGCCCGGTGATGCTGTCGTACTTCAGCAGGTGGGCGAGCGTCTGGTTGTCGGTGAGGTCGTTCACCGCCACGATCTCGAGGTCGCTGCCCTTGGCGAGGGCTGCGCGGAAGAAGTTGCGGCCGATGCGGCCGAAGCCGTTGATGCCAACCTTGACGGTCACGGTTCTCCTAGCTGTGGCGCCGGGCGCCGGGGTGGGTTGTGGTGGTGGCGGGGCGAGCGGCCGGGCACGCAGAGGAGCCCGGCCGCGATGCCGCCCCTAGCCTACTAGCCGCGTGCGGCGGTGAAACGCTCGGCAGCGTTGGCCCAGTTCGCGATGTTCCAGAAGGCCTTCACGTAGTCGGCCTTGACGTTGACGTAGTCGAGGTAGAAGGCGTGCTCCCACATGTCGAGCTGCAGGATCGGCGTCGTGGTCTGCGGGGTGTTGCCCTGCTGGTCGTAGAGCTGCTCGATGATGAGCCGCTCCCCCACCGAGTCCCAGGCCAGCACGCCCCAGCCGGAGCCCTGCAGTCCGAGGGATGCGGCGGTGAAGTGCGCCTGGAACTTGTCGAACGAGCCGAAGTCGTTCTCGATCGCGGCGAGAAGATCGCCCTCGGGCTTGTCGCCGCCGTCGGGGCTGAGGTTGGTCCAGAAGATCGAGTGGTTGACGTGCCCGCCGAGGTGGAAGGCCAGGTCCTTGGAGAACTGGTTGACCTTGCTGAAGTCGTTCGCCTCGCGGGCCTCGGCCAGCTTCTCGAGGGCGGTGTTGGCGCCGGCCACATAGGCGGCGTGGTGCTTGGAGTGGTGCAGCTCCATGATGCGAGCGCTGATGTGCGGCTCGAGGGCTGCGTAGTCGTAGGGCAGTTCCGGAAGCGTGTATTCGGCCATGCTTCCAGCCTAGGACTTTCTACTCCACGTAGTCGGGCGGCAGGTTGGCGTCCGTGCCCGGCAGCCCGTGATCGGAGGCGTGCTTGTCGGCCATCGCCAGGAGGCGGCGGATCCGGCCGGCCACCGCATCCTTCGTCATGGGCGGATCGGCGAAGTGCCCGAGCTCGTCGAGGCTCGCCTCGCGGTGGCTGAGCCGCAACTCGCCCGCGTAGCGCAGGTGGTCGGGCACGTCATCGCCGAGCAGTTCGAGCGCGCGCTCGACCCGCGCGCAGGCGGCCACGGCGGCCTGGGCACTGCGGCGCAGGTTCGCGTCGTCGAAGTTGACCAGGCGGTTCGCGGTGGCCCGGACCTCCCGGCGCTGACGCGACTCCTCCCACGCCACGACGGTGGCCTCGGCGCCCATCAGGCGCAGCATCGCCGAGATGGCGTCCCCGTCGCGGACCACGACCCGGTGCACCCCGCGCACCTCACGGGCCTTGGCGGGGATCTTCAGGCGCCCCGCCGCACCGACGAGAGCCATGGCGGCCTCATTGCCGGGGCAGCTGACCTCGAGGGCCGAGGAGCGGCCGGGGTCGGTCAGCGAGCCGTGCGCGAGGAAGGCTCCGCGCCAGACGGCGGCGAGCTCCTCACGGGAACCCGTCGTCAGCCGGTTGGGCAGGCCGCGCACCGGGCGGCGGCGGGCGTCGAGCAGACCGGTCTGGCGGGCCAGGGTCTCGCCGCCGTCGATGACGCGAACGAGGTAGGTGCTCGTGGTGCGCACGCTGCTGCCGGAGATCACCGACACGTCGCTGCGCACTCCGTAGAGTTCGGCGAGGTCTTTGCGGAGCCGGCGGGCGATCTGCGGCGAGTCGAGCTCGGCCTCCACGGCGATCCGGTTCGAGATGATGTGCAGGCCGCCCGAGAAGCGCAGCAGGGCCGCCAGCTCGGCGGCCCGCACCGTGGTCTTGCCGACCTCGACCCGGGCGAGTTCGTCTTTGACGTCGGCGGTCAGTGTCACGCGCGCATCCTTCACTCGCGACCCAGGTCGCGGTGCTTCACCTTGACGTTCAAGCCGGGGAGCGCGCCGAGACGGCGTCCGAGTTCCTCGGCGATGGCCACGGAGCGGTGCTTCCCGCCCGTGCAGCCCAAAGCGATCGTAGCGTGCCGCTTGTTCTCGCGACGGTACCCGGCCAGCACCGGCTCGAGAGCCTTCGCGTACGCGTCGATGAACTCCTCGGCGCCCTCCTGGCCGAGCACATAGTCGCGCACCTCGTCTTCGAGGCCCGTGTGACCGCTCAGTTCGGGGATCCAGAACGGGTTGGGAAGGAATCGGCAGTCGGCGACGAGATCCGCATCAGGCGGGAGACCGTACTTGAAGCCGAAACTCAGCACGGTGAGGCGCGTGGCGACCTCGCCCTCGTCGGCGAACAGCTCCTGGGTGCGGGTCGCGAGCTGGTGGATGTTGAGGTCGCTGGTGTCGATGACGAAGTCGCTGAGCTCGCGCAGTTCGGCCATACGCAGACGCTCGGCCGCGATCCCGTCGAGCAGCGTCCCGTCGCCCTGCAGGGGATGCGGACGGCGCACCTGCTCGAATCGCCGCACCAGAGTGGCATCGGCGGCGTCGAGGAACAGCACCCGCACGTGGGTCTTGCGGCGCAGGATCTCGAGCGCGTCGAGCACATCGGCGAACAGCTTGCCGCCGCGCACGTCGACCATGGCCGCCACCTTCGGGATCGCCTCGCCGGTGTGCCCGGCCAGGTCGACGAGCGGCTTCAGCATCTGCGGCGGCAGGTTGTCGACGACGTACCAGCCCAGATCCTCCAGCGCGTTCCCCACCGTCGAGCGGCCGGCTCCGGACATCCCCGTCACGATGAGCATCTCGCGGTTGACCTTGGGCTGCGGGCTCATGCGTCGGGTCGTTGCTCCTGGTCGGGATCGTCGGGCGGTGTCCCCAGCCTACCGACGATCGCCGCGGCCAGGGCCGGTCCGATGCCCTTCACCTCGCCGATCTCGTCGATGCTCGCGCCGCGCAGCCGGGTCACCGAGCCGAAATGCCGCAGCAGCACCTTCACGCGGCTGGGGCCGAGCCCCGGGATCTCGCTCAGCTGGGACGAGATGTCGGTGCGGCGCTTCTGCCGCTGGAAGGTGATCGCGAAGCGGTGCGCTTCGTCGCGGATGCGCTGGAACAGGAACAGCGCCTCGCTGTTGCGCGGCAGGATCACCGGGAAGTCCTCACCCGGGAGCCAGATCTCCTCCAGGCGCTTGGCGAGACCGCAGACCGGGATGTCGGTGACCCCCGCGTCGTCCAGCGCCCGCTGCGCGGCCTCGACCTGGGGCTGTCCGCCGTCGACGATGATCAGCCCGGGCCGGTAGGCGAACCGCTTGCGCTTCACGGCGCCGGACTCCGGGTCGTCGTCGGCCGGCCGCTCGTCCTCCTCCAGCCGAGCCAGCCGGCGGCTGAGCACCTGGTAGATGGCCTCGGTGTCATCGACGTACTCGGCGATCGCGAACTTGCGATACGCGTTCTTCAGCGGCAGGGCGTCTTCGAACACCACCATCGACGCCACGATGTTGGTGCCGCCGAGGTGCGACACGTCGTAGCACTCCATGCGCAACGGGGCCTCATCGAGCCCCAGCGCCTCCTGGATGTCGGTGAGCGCCGACGATCGGGAGATGTAGTCGGCGCTGCGCCGCGTCTTGTGCAGGGCGAGAGCCTGCCGGGCGTTGAGGGTGGCCGTGCCGAGCACCTTGGCCTTGTCGCCGCGCTGCGCCGTGCGCAGCGTCACACCGCCACCGCGTGGCCGCCTGCCGGCGAGCCAGGTCTCGAGGGCCGCCGCGTCATCCGGCAGACCGGGGACGATGATCTCGTGCGGGGGCTGCTCGGATTCGTACGCGCTCTCCAGCACCGATTCGACGAGTTCGCCGAGCGGCACGTCGAGTTCGGTGTCGACCACCCAGCTGCGCACACCCCTGATGCGGCCGCCGCGAACCACGAACTGCTGAACGGCCGCCGCGAGCTCGTCGTGGGCGATCCCGAACACGTCGGTGTCGACGCTGTCGGGCAGCACCACCGCGCTCTTCTCGAGGACGTTCTCGAGCGCGACGATGCGATCACGGAGCTTGCCCGCCCGCTCGTACTCCTGGGCGTCGCTGGCGCGCTTCATGTCGCGCTGCAGGCGGGTGATGACGCTGCGATCGTGGCTGGTCATGAACGCGACGAACTCCTCGACATTGCGGCGATGTTCTTCGACGGTCACGGTCATCGAG
This sequence comes from Pseudolysinimonas sp., assembly GCA_035556655.1. Taxonomy (GTDB): domain Bacteria; phylum Actinomycetota; class Actinomycetes; order Actinomycetales; family Microbacteriaceae; genus JBDSKH01. The sequence continues at coordinate 1,460 of DATMFW010000050.1, read as the reverse complement.
CACGGCCCCCCGCATCGGCCGATCTGGCCGGGGAAACACGGACGCCCGCTGGCCATCGCCCGCTTGTAGCTGGAGTCGGAGCAGGTGCGCATCGGGAACGCCTTCACCATCAGTTCGATGGTGTCGCGCACCGCCCAGATCTTCGGATACGGACCGAAGTACCGGGCACCGGCGATCCGGTGATTGCGGGTGACCATGACCCGCGGCGCCTCGTCGGCGAGGGTGATCGCCATGAACGGGTAGCTCTTGTCGTCACGGAACTTGACGTTGTACGGGGGCGCGAACTCCTTGATCCAGGTGTATTCCAGCTGCAGGGCCTCGAAGTCGCTGGAGACCGTCGTCCATTCCACCCCCGAGGCGCTCAACACCATGTGGCGGGTGCGCTCGTGCAGGCTGCGCAACGGCTGGAAGTAGTTCCCCAGCCGCGCCCGCAGATTGATCGCCTTGCCGACGTAGAGCACGCGGCCGGATGCGTCGCGGAATCGGTAGACGCCGGGTTGCGCCGGGATCTCGCTCGGCTTCGGCCGCCAGGCGATCGCGTCGGCGCGTTCGTGCCGGGCCACGCCTAGCTCGCCTTCCGGCGCCCTTGCCCCGCGGACTCGGAGGCCAGCAGCTCGGCGAGGAAGGTGCCGGTGTGGCTCTCGGGCACCCGGGCGATCTGCTCCGGGGTTCCGGTCGCGATGACGGTACCGCCACCGGAGCCGCCCTCGGGGCCCAGGTCGACGATCCAGTCCGCACTCTTGATCACGTCGAGGTTGTGCTCGATGACGATGACCGTGTTGCCCTTGTCGACGAGGCCGTTGAGCACCAGCAGCAGCTTGCGCACGTCTTCGAAGTGCAACCCCGTCGTGGGCTCGTCGAGCACGTAGACGCTGCGCCCGTTCGATCGCTTCTGCAGTTCGGTGGCCAGCTTGACGCGCTGGGCCTCGCCGCCGGACAGGGTGGTCGCCGACTGGCCGAGCCGGACGTAGCCGAGCCCGACATCCACCAGCGTCTTGAGGAAGCGGTGGATGGCGCTGATCGGCTCGAAGAAGTCCGCGGCCTCGCTGATCGGCATGTCGAGCACCTGAGCGATGTTCTTGCCCTTGTAGTGCACCTGCAGGGTGTCGCGGTTGTAGCGGGCTCCCCCGCAGACCTCGCAGGCCACGTAGACGTCGGGCAGGAAGTTCATCTCGATCTTGATCGTGCCGTCACCCGCGCAGTTCTCGCAGCGGCCGCCCTTGACATTGAAGCTGAATCGGCCGGGCTGGTAGCCGCGGGCCTTCGCCTCCATCGTCTCGGAGAAGAGCGTGCGGATGCGGTCGAAGACCCCCGTGTACGTCGCCGGATTCGACCGCGGCGTGCGCCCGATCGGCGCCTGATCCACGTGCACGACCTTGTCGAGCTGGTCGAGTCCGGTCACCCGGGTGTGACGGCCCGGAACCTGGCGGGCGCCATTGAGCTGGTTGGCGAGCACCTTG
>DATMFW010000049.1:0-8174 GCA_035556655.1 Pseudolysinimonas sp. | reverse complement strand
TGCTCGGATGCCCCGCTCGCGACCTGCGCGTCCGCCCAGGCATCGACGGCGCGGCGGGTGAGATCGCGCCCCTCGTCGGAGACCTGCCAGGCCTCCGCGGTCTCCGGGGTGACCGAGGTGTCCCCGGTGAGGTGCAACCCGAGGCCCATCATCCCCAGCTCGAAGCCGACGCCGGTGGCGCCGGGGCCGTACTGTTCCCACATGCCGAGGGGCAGCGCATCCGCCGCGATCACGTTGTGGATCTCGACCCGGGTGTGCTCCGGGTCGACCTCGGTGAGCCGCACGGTGACGAGCGCGGGCTCGCCGCCCATGCCCCAGGTGATCGTGTACTCGGCCCGGCCGTCGGCGGGCGGAGTGCAGCCGCGGATCTCTCCCCCGGCGTTGCCCTGCAACTGGTAGCTGCCGCCCAGCCGCAGGTCACCGGTGACCGGCAGGAACCAGCGCGGGATGCGCTCGGCCGAGGTCACCGCGTCCCAGACATCGGCGAGAGGCGAGGGATAGGTCTGGGCGAGCGACTGCGCGTACGTCGTCGCACCGTCGGCCTCGCGGATCTCGACCTCGCGTTCGACGGCGTCGATCTGTGCTTTCACATCCATCTGTCACTCCCTGTCGGTGGTTCGGTCCGCCCGGCGTCCGCGGGCGAGTTCGGTGCCGAGGGCGTCGAGCTTGGGCTGCCAGAACCGGTGGAATCCGGCCAGCCACTGCTCGGCCTCGCCGAGCGGCTGGGGGTCGACGGCGTACAGCCGGCGGGTGCCCTCGGGGCGGACCGTCGCGAACCCTGCCTCGCGCAGCACGCGGAGGTGCTGCGAGACGGCGGGCTGGCTGATGCCGAACTCGCGCTGCACCACGCCGCCGATCTCGCCAGCCGCGCGCTCGCCCTCGGCGAGCAGCTCGAGGATCCGGCGGCGAACCGGGTCGCCGAGGATGTCGAGCGCGTGCATCCCCCCATATTTGCGTGGCAGCTTATATAAGTCAAGACTCAATCAGTGCCGACGCGATAAGGTGCCAGCGGCATCGTGACAGGGGGTTCTCGGATGCAGCGATTCTTCACGCGGGCGCGTTCCGGACTGCGGTGGTGGTTCTCGCGCCGCTCGCGCATCGTGCTGACAGCCATCGTCGCCGTCGTCGCCGCGCTCAGCGTCTGGACCAACGCCACCCCGTGGCCGTCCGCGATGCTGATCCGTGCCGTGTTCGAGCAGGGCGGCGCGGCGACCAGTGCCGAACTCGCGCGGCACGTCCCCGACGTCGAGTTCGACGAGCAACTCGACCAGTCGCCGCCGCAGGGCACCGGGGCACCGTACGACGTGATCCGGACCGCCGAATCCGAAGGACCCCAGCCCACGGTGATCTGGGTGCACGGCGGCGCGTGGATCTCCGGCGACAAGAGCAACGTCGACGGCTACCTGCGGATCCTCGCCGCCGAGGGCTACACCACCGTCTCGCTGGGCTACACCGTCGCACCCGAAGCCGCCTACCCGACGGCCATCCGGCAGCTCAGTCAGAGCATCGAGTACCTGCTCGACAACGCCGGCCGGTACGGCGTCGACACCACCCGGATCGTTCTGGCCGGCGACTCCGCCGGCGCCCAGCTCGCCAGCCAGCTCGCCGCCATGGCGACCAACCCCGACTACGAGCTGCTGGTCGGCGTCGACTCCGCGCTCGAGGCCGATCAGCTGGCGGGCGTCGTGCTGAACTGCGGGGTGTACGAACTCGACGGCATGGCGAAGCTCACCGGCATCGGAGCCTGGGGCTTCAAGATCGCGCTCTGGGCCTACACCGGCACCAAGGACTGGTCGCAGGAGGCGCCCGGCGCACTCATGTCGACCCTGGAGTTCGCCACCCCGGACTTCCCGCCCACCTACATCTCGGGAGGCAACGGCGACGCCCTGACCTGGGTCCAGTCGGTGCCGATGGCGAACCGGCTGGACGAGCTCGGCGTCGACGTCACGCGGGTGTTCTACCCGGCCGACCACGAGCCGGCTCTCCCGCACGAGTACCAGTTCCACCTCGACGGCGAGGACGCCCGGGACGCGCTGTCCGCGACGCTGCAGTTCTTGGAGCGCGTGACCCGCTGACCGTCACTCGTGCTCCGGCAGCACGGGGGTCGACCAGCCCGGGTCGCGGCCCAGCTGGGTGGCCCGCGCCACCGAGGCCGCCCCGAACCGGTCGCGGACCGCGTCGAGCACCGTGTCGAGGCGCGCGCCCTCGCCCCAGTCGATCGGCAGCTCGGGCTGCAGGTCGCGGGTGTGCCGGAGCTGCGCGAGCGAGACCCCGATCAGCGTGATGCCGCGTTCGGCGATCTCGGATTCGGCCGCGGCCAGCAGGCGCCGTGCGACCTCGACGAGCACCGCCGTGCGATCCGTCGGCGAGCCGAGCGTGTACGAACGGGTCGCTCTGGCGAAGTCGCCGAACCGCAGCCGCAGCACCACCGTGCGGCAGACCCGGTCGCCGTCGCGCAGCCGGCCGCCCAGCCGGTCGACGAGCTGCGTCAGCATGAGGTCGAGTTCGGCCATGGTGCGCGGCCGGCGTCCGAGCGCCCGCTGTGAGCCGATCGAGCGACGACGCCGGGTGGTGTCGACCGGTCGCAGATCGCGCAGGCGCGACAACGCGTGCAGGTGCGCACCCGCAGCCCTGCCCAGCAGCCGCTCGGCCGTCGCCGCCTCGAGCTCGGCCAGTTCACCGACGGTGTGGATGTTCAGCCGGTGCAGCTTCTCGGCCGTCACCTTGCCGACCCCCCACAGCCGCTCGACCGGCAACGGAAGCAGGAACTGCTGCTCGCGATCCGGCTCGACCACCAGCAGGCCGTCGGGTTTGCTCACGGCGCTGGCCACCTTCGCCAGGAACTTGGTGCGCGCGATGCCCACCGAGATCGGAAGCCCGACCTCCTCGCGCACTCGCTCGCGCAGGCGCACCGCGATCTGCTCGGGGGTCCCCGCGATGCGACGGAGGCCCCCGACCTCGAGGAAGGCCTCGTCGATCGAGAGACCCTCGACGAGCGGTGTGGTGTCGCGGAAGATCGCGAACACGTCTGTGCTGGCGGCCGAGTAGGCATCCATGCGAGGCGGCACGATCACCGCGTCGGGGCAGAGCTGCAGCGCCTGCCGGCCGCCCATCGCGGTGCGCACCCCGCGCGCCTTCGCCTCATAACTGGCGGCGAGCACGACCCCGCCGCCGACGATCACCGGACGCCCGCGCAGCTCGGGCGAATCGCGCTGCTCGACCGAGGCGTAGAACGCGTCGAGGTCGGCGTGCAGGACGCTCGCTTCGCCGCGCATCTCGCCTCCCGCCGGATCTCTGGCGCGATCGTGGCACCTGCGTGCGACACCGCGGCGTCAAGTTCTGAGCGCCGCGGCCACCCGCTCCCGCAGCACCGGGATCACCTCCGCGGCGAACCACGGGTTGCGAGCCTGCCAGCGGAAGTTCAGCGGCGACGGGTGCACGAGCGGCAGATACTCGGGCAGGTAGTCACGGTAGGCGCGCACCGTCTCGGTCAGCGTCGGGCGCGCGCGCCGCCCGAGATACTGCTTCTGCGCGTACCCGCCGATCAACAGCGTCAGCCGGATGCGGGGCATCAGCCCCAGCAACGGCGCATGCCACCGCGCGGCGAAGCTGCGCCGGGGCGGCAGGTCGCCGCCGGTGCCCTTGCCGGGGAAGTAGAAGTCCATCGGCAGGATGGCGAACGACGCGGGGTCGCGGAACCGCTCCTCGGCGACCCCGAGCCAGTCGAACAGCTTGGCGCCGCTGGCGTCGTTCCAGGGGATTCCGGAGTCCTGCGCCTTCCGGCCGGGGGCCTGCCCGATCACGGCGATGCGCGCATCCGGACCCGCCGTGTAGAGCGGCAGCAGACCGGCCGCGGTGAACCCGGCGTTGTCGGGGTCGTCGATGATCGCCTGGCGGATCGCGGCGAAGGCCTGATCGGTCACGGGCGGACCCGGATCACCGTCTTCCCGGTGCGGCGCCCGGCCGGGTGGAGGGCGGCCACCGCATCGGAGAGCGGCACGACGGCGTCGATGTGAGGGCGCAGCCGACCGTCTCGGACCCGCTCGACGATCTCGCCGAGCTGCACGCGGTCCGACTCGACGACGAAGTCGACGGCGGTGCCGTTCGCCGGGGGGGTCTCGACCGGTCCGGTGACGCTCACCAGCACCCCGCCCGCCCGCACCAGGGCGGCCGAGCGCGCCTGGATCTCGCCGCCGATGACGTCGAAGACCAGGTCGACGCCGCCGACGTCTTCGAGGCGCTCGTTGTCGAGGTCGACGAACTCGTGCGCGCCGAACCCGAGTGCCGTCTCGCGGTCGGCGGCCCGTCCGGTGGCGATCACGTGGGCTCCGAACTCGCGGGCCAGCTGGATCACCATGGTGCCGACCGCCCCACCCCCGCCGTGGGCGAGGACAGTCCACCCGGACTGCAGGCGACCGTGCTGCAGCAGACCCTGCCAGGCCGTGAGACCCGAGATGGGAAGGCTCGCCGCGATGTCGAAGCCGACGTCACCAGGGAGGGGCGCGAGGTTGCGGGCCTCGACCGCCACGGTCTCCGCCAGCGTGCCGTCGCGGTGCCAGTCGGTGAGGCCGAACACGCGCTGCCCGACCGAGAGTCCCGTGGTGCCGTAGCCGAGCGCGCTGACCACGCCGGCCAGTTCGTGGCCGATGACCGACGGGCTGCGATCGCGGCCCGCGCGATCGACCCAGGTCGAGGGCCAGCCGACCTCGGTGGGGACGTATCCGGCGGCGTGCACCTCGACGAGGACGTCGTTGATCGCCGGCACCGGCTCGGGGTGCTCGGCGAGCGCCGCTGCGTCGACACCCCCTGCGGGGTCGGTCACGACGATGGCTTTCACGGCTGTCTCCGTTCGCTCGGCTCATTCAGGATAGGCACGTCCCGGTCGCCACGGCGTAGGGTCGAGGCATGGCAGAGTCCACCCCGGAGCAGTCCGCCGACGAGACCAAGCGCAAGTTCCGCGAGGCTCTCGAGCGCAAGAAGCAGGCCCAGCAGAACCGCCCCGGTCACCTGGATGCCGGCTCGGCCGTGCAGAGCGCGCACGGCAAGGCGGGCGGCAAGCGGGAGTTCCGCCGGAAGAGCGGGTAAGGGCCGGCGCGGTCCGCTACCCGAGGGAGGCGATCATGCTCTTCAGCAATCGCCACGCCCGCTCCTGCTCCTCGGTCGTCATCCCGCTGTCCAGGCGATGACGGCCCAGGTCGGTGAGGCGCGTCGGAAGACCGTCACCCGGTGACGTCTCGCCGTCGCAACGCGAACGTCGCGAGTGCGACGAGGACGAGACCCACTCCCCACAGCGCCGCGAGTCCCGCCGGGTCCGCCCCGTTGACGAGGGGGTCGTCCTGGTACGCCCACGCGTACGGGGAGGCTGCGCGGATCGCGTCTGCGTCGCTCACCTGATTGGCGATGGCGTTGAGCACATAGCCGGCGACGGCGATCGCGGCGCCGGCGAGGGTACCGATGCTCTGTCGTCCGGCGATGGCGCCGACCGCCAGTGCCGCAGCGCCGATGAGGAAGGTCAGCCCCAGCAGCGCCGAGACGGCGGCCACGACATCCGAAGCCGACAGCCCAAGCTCTGATGGGCCGTCGAGGGCAAGGATGAGAAGCGTCGCGACGAGTCCGAGCCAGAGCAGGCGGACCAGAATCGAGAGCGCGGACTCCAGCGCATATCGCGCTCGGCCGACTCCGTGGGCGAGCGCGAGTTCGAGCCGTCCGGACTCCTCAGCGCCCCCGATCGCGCTTGCACCCCATGAGGTCGCTGCGATGGTGAGCAACAGGAAGCCGATCAGCCCGAAGAAGGTCGCCTGGGTGTATCCGGCACCCGAACCGATGCCCGAGAACCCGAGGGTGTTGACCAGCTCGGGCGGCATGCTCTCGATGATCTGCTGAATCTGTCCGTCCCCTCCGATGCTGGGGTAGAGCGGGAGGTAGAGCGCGAGGACCGCGACGACGCCGACTGTCCAGCCGAGCAACGACCGCCAGCTGTCGGCGAGCGAGCGCCGGAAGACGGGCAGGGGCTTACGCACGGACGGCTCCTTCTGCGTCGGCCCCGTAGAGGGCAAGAACCGACTCCTCGAGGTCGGGCTCTTCGATGGCCAGGTCGACCACCGTCGATGACGCGAGCAGCTTGATCAGCGGGTCGATGTCGCCGTCGATCGTGGCACTCACGCGAACGATGTCACCCTCGATGACCTCGGCGTGGCTGACCCCGGGGATTCCCGCCAATGCGTTCCGCATCGCCTCGTGATTCGTATCGCGAACGCCCGCGCGGATGCGGCGGCGGCTGGTCAGTCGCAGGCTCTCGACGTCCCCCTCGGCGACGACACGGCCCGTGCTGAGCACGGCGACCCGATCTGCGGTCTGTTGGATCTCGCTGAGCACGTGTGAACTGAGCAGGACCGTCTGCCCGTTGTCACGTGCTTCGCGGACCATGCTGAGGAACTCACGTTGGACCAGGGGGTCCAGGCCGCTGGTGGGCTCGTCGAGTACGAGCAGTTCGGGCCGGTGCATGAAGGCCTGGATGAGACCCACCTTCTGCTTGTTTCCCTTCGAAAGCGCCCGCACCGGTCGGCTGAGATCGACGTCGAGGCGGCGGGCGAGCCGGTCGATCTCGCCGTGCGGCACGGGACCGCTGAGGTCCGCATAGTGGGCGAGCAACGTGCGGGCGCGCACCCGGCCCTCCAGCCGGAGCTCGCCGGGGACGAATCCGATGCGTCGACGCAGGGCCGGACCGCCGTGACGAGGATCGGCGCCGAGGACCGCGGCGGTTCCGGCGGTCGGGCGGATGATGTCGAGCAGCATCCGCAGTGTCGTGGTCTTGCCTGCTCCGTTGGGGCCGATGAGGCCGAAGACGGTACCTTGCTGGACCTCGAGGTCCAGTGCCTGGACGGCGGTTCGAGCGCCGTAGCGCTTCTGCAGTCCGCGGGTGGTGATGGCAGCGGTCATCGACCGTGCTCCTTTCGATGAGTGGGAGATGTTGAGAACGACGCGTAACAGGACCTACCGAGGCGGGTCGGGATCCTGATTGGGGTCGTTCTCTCCCTTGTCGGAGCTGGGGCCGGCGGTCCGCGCGAGTGCGTCGCGTGCGGAGTCGAGGATGCGGGAGTCGGTGTAGAGCCCGTTGGTGTACAGGTCGAGGAGCGGCAGGGTCGACCTGCGCAGCATCGCAGCGTCGAGCTGATCCCCGCCGAGGGCGCGGGCGACGAGTCCCTGCATGATGATCGGAACGATCCCGTACAGGGTGATGTACGCCGCCGTCACGTCCCGGTCCAGCGGCGGCCGCACGACCCCGGCGATCACCTGCTGGTCGAGCATCCGCTTCGTCGCGATGAGCAGCGAGTCGAAGAGGTGATCACCGGCGGGAGTGGGATCGGTCAGCATCCGTGCGAGGTAGTCGACGAGCGGCCGGAACTGGTCGATGTCCGCCAGCCAGGTCTGCATCGCGGTGGAGGCATCCTCGCCGACCAGCTCGTCCTTGCGGCCGAGGAACTCCTGCACCACGAAGTCGTCGCACTCGCTGCGCAGACGATCCTTGGATCCGAAGTGGTGGATGACGAGCGCCGCGCTCACGCCCGCGCGTTCGGCGATCTCACGGACGCTGGTCTTCGCGGGACCCTGCTGGCCGAACAGGACGATCGCCGCGTCCCGGATGCGCGCTCGCGTCGTCAGGTCCTGCGGGTGGCTTGAACGCACGTTCAAGAGACTAAACGCGTGTTCAACGGTTTGTCTAGAGCTCCACAGGTGACCACGGTCACCCTCATCGGCACCGCACCTCCGACGAGCTGGGGGCATCGAGTTCCTCGACGGCGACGGAGACGTGCGGGTCGGCGGCGAGGTGCTCGAATGGGCACCCGCGCATCGCGGCCTCTCGGACCGGGGACTGGTCTCGTGTAGCTGAGGCGGGACTCGATCCCCACCCGACGCCGCATCCACGGGCCTGAACGGCCCGCGGCTGACTGCGCGGGCGTGGGCCCAAGAAGGTTCTCGCCGACACCCCAGCACGCACGCAAAAGCCCCGCTCGACGGCGGGGCTTTTCCGTGTGTAGCTGAGGCGGGATTCGAACCCGCGACCTCACGATTATGAGTCGTGCGCTCTCACCAACTGAGCTACTCAGCCACGGAACTCCCACCGCCGCCAGCAGCACCGACAAGAGCTCTCGAGCCCCGAGTCAGGATTGAAC
>DATMFW010000048.1:0-50482 GCA_035556655.1 Pseudolysinimonas sp. | reverse complement strand
CCCACGTGCTGCGCGATCCGCGCCGCCATCAACCCGATCGGCCCAGCCCCCGTAACCAGCACATCCTCCCCCACCAGCGGGAAGGTCAACGCGGTATGCACCGCATTGCCGAGCGGGTCGAAGATCGCGGCGAGGTCGGGGTCCATGCCCGCCGGGTGCACCCAGAGGTTGCCCGCGGGGACCGCGACGTACTCCGCGAACGCACCATCGCGATCCACCCCGATGCTCGAGGTGCGGATGCACATGTGCCGCCGCCCCGCCCGGCAGTTACGGCAGATGCCGCACACCACGTGGCCCTCGGCCGACACGAGGTCGCCGATCTTGACGGATTCGACACCGGCTCCCAGCTCGACGACCACCCCCGAGAACTCATGCCCCGGAACCAACGGCGGACGAATCGCCCCCGCAGCCCAGTGATCCCACGACTCGATGTGCAGATCGGTCCCGCAGATCCCGGTCCGCAGCACCCGGATCTTCGCCTCACCCGGTCCGGGCGAAGGCTCCGGCAACTCGGTCAGGGTGAGACCTGCCGCCGGGCGTTCCTTGAGAAGCGCCTTCATGCGCCGCACGCTAGCATGGGGCCGTCGGGCGGCCCGCCGCCCTCACCCGGAAAAGGGGCGATAGACCGCGACCCGCGATCGAGACACATACGGCCCTCGTATATGTCGTCTCATCCGTGGAGGTTCTTCCCGTGGTTTCCGCATCCGCCGGCACCGTCAGCGCGCGCATCGCCGCCGCGCTCGACCCGCTCGCTTCCGACGTGTTCGGGGTGATGGGCAACGGCAACGCCTGGTTCCTCGACGCGGTCGTGACCGCGACGGGCCTGCGCTACACGGCCGTGCGGCACGAGGCGGCCGCGGTCGCCGCGGCGGATGCCTACTTCCGCACGTCGGGACGGCTCGCCATCGCGACCACCACCTACGGCCCGGGGTACACCAACGCGCTCACCCCTCTGATCGAGGCGGCGCAGGCCCGCGTGCCGCTGGTGCTCGTCACCGGCGCAGCACCGGGGACCCCGCGCGCGTGGGACGTGGACCAGCGCGTGCTGGCCGAGACCTCCGGCGCGCACTACGTCGAGGCCGACGCGCTCGACCCGGCGACGGCGGCCGAGCACGCTGTCGCGCTCGCGCTCGGGGATCGCCGCCCGGTCGTGCTCGCGATCCCGTACGACGTGGGGGCGCTGCCCGCCGACGCGCTCCGCGGGGTGTCCGAGACGATCGAGGTGCGTCTCGCCCCGCCGCCGGCCGCGAGCGTCGCCGAGGCCGCCGCCGTGCTGGCGCGCGCCGAGCGTCCCCTGATCCTCGCCGGCCGCGGCGCGTGGCTGTCGGGCGCGCAGGATGCCGCGGCCGCACTCGCCGCCGAGCTCGGCGCGCTGACCACGACGAGCGCCCTCGCGATGGGGTTCTTCGAGGGGCCCACCGCCCTCGGCATCAGCGGGGGCTTCGCCTCCGAGGTGACGGCGCAGACGATCGAGCAGGCCGATGCGGTGCTCGTGCTCGGCGCCGGGCTCAATCAGTTCACCACCCGCTTCGGCGACGCGTTCGGCGCGGGCGCCACGGTGATCCAGGTCGATGTCGCCGAGGCGGCGACGAACCCGCGCGTCGACGTGTTCCTGCGCGGAGACGCCGGGGAGATCGCCCGGGCGCTGCATGCGGCCCTGCCCGCCGAGCGTGCGGCCGCCTGGACGGTGCCCACGCCCGAGGACATCGTGCGCCGCGACCCGGGCGATGAGCTCGCCCCCGACGGCCGGCTCGACCCGCGCTCGGCGATGCGGGTGATCGATGCGCTGCTGCCCGAGGACCGGGTGATCGTGCAGGACGGCGGCCACTTCATCGGGTGGGCGCCGACCTACCTGCGCGTGCCCTCCCCCGACCGCCTGCTGATGGTGGGGACGGCGTTCCAGACCATCGGCCTCGGACTGCCGAGCGCGGCCGGCGCGGGCGCCGCCCGCCCGGACTCGACGATCGTGCTGTCCTCCGGCGACGGGGGTGCGCTGATGGGACTCGCCGACCTCGAGACGGTGGTGCGCACGGTACGGCACGGGGTCGTGCTGATCTTCAACGACGCCGCCTACGGCGCCGAGGTGCACCAGTACGGCGTGCGCGGCATCGACACCGCGCCGATGCTCATCCCCGAGGTCGACTTCGCGGGGCTCGCGACCGCGCTCGGGGCGCGGGCGGCGGTGATCCGCACGCTCGGCGACCTCGACGCGCTGCGGGACTGGCTGGCCTCGGGTGCCGAGGGCGTGTTCCTCTGCGACCTGCGGGTCTCGCGCGAGGTCGTCGCCCCGTACATGCACGAGGTCGTCGCGGCTGCTACGAAGGCGAGTCCACCACCAGGTTCGTGATCCGGGCCGTGCAGAGCCGGCGGCCCGCGTCATCCGTCACCACGATCTCGTGGCTGGTCACGGTGCGCCCGAGCCGCACGGCGGTGGCGACCCCGGTCACGATCCCAGAGCGTGCCGCGGCGTGATGGGTGGCGTTGATGTCGAGCCCGACGGCGCTCTTGCCGAGCGACGAGGCGTGGATGACGGCCGCCCACGACCCGAGCGCCTCGGCGAACGCGACCGAGGCGCCGCCGTGCAGCAGCCCGAAGGACTGCCGGTTGCCCTCGACCGGGATCGTGGCGACGACGCGTTCGGCCGACTGCTCCAGGATCTCGACGCCCATCTTCTCGTCCAGCTCTCCGAGCACGATCTTCCACACGGGGAAAGTGTATGTCGCTATACTCATTTTCCGAACGATCGTTCACTAAATAGGAGTCCCCATGGCAGAGGCCTTCCTCGTCGGCGGCACCCGCACCCCCACCGGGCGGTACGGCGGAGCCCTGGCCGGCGTCCGCCCCGACGATCTCGCCGCGCTGGTGGTCGCCGAGGCGGTCCGGCGCGCGGGCATCGAGGATGCCGCGGCTATCGACGAGGTCATCCTCGGCGCCGCCAACCAGGCCGGTGAGGACAACCGCAACGTCGCACGCATGGCGGTGCTGCTCGCGGGACTGCCCGACAGCATCCCCGGTTTCACCGTCAACCGGCTGTGCGCCTCCGGCATGACCGCGATCACCCTCGCCGCGCAGGCGATCCGGGCCGGCGACGCCGACCTCATCGTCGCCGGCGGCGTCGAGTCGATGACCCGCGCGCCATGGGTGCAGGCCAAACCCGAGAAGGCCTGGGCGAAGCCCGGCGCCGCCTTCGACACCTCGATCGGCTGGCGCTTCGCCAACCCCCGGCTGCTCGACCGCGAGAAGGCCACCTTCACGATGCCCGAGACCGCAGAAGAGGTCGCACGGGTCGACGGCATCACGCGCGCCGACGCCGACGCCTTCGCCCTCGAGAGCCAGCAGCGCGCCGCCGCCGCCATCGACGCCGGGCGCTTCGCCGGCGAGATCGTCGCGGTCGAGACCGGGCGCGAGACCTTCTCCGTCGACGAGACCCCGCGCCGCGACACCAGCGCCGAGGGGCTCGCCGCGCTGAAGCCGGTCGTCGCCGGGGGTTCGGTGGTGACCGCCGGCAACTCCTCCCCGCTCAACGACGGCGCCTCGGCGATCGTGGTCGCGAGCGCCGAGGCGATCGAGCGCCACGGGCTCACCCCGCGCGCCCGCATCGTCACCGGCACGAGTGCCGGGATCGCCCCCGAGATCATGGGCCTGGGTCCCGTACCCGCGACCGAGAAGGCGCTGCGCCGCAGCGGGCTCGCGCTCGGCGAGATCGGCAGCATCGAACTCAACGAGGCCTTCGCCACCCAGTCGCTCGCCGTCATCCGTCGCCTCGGGCTCGACCCGGCACGCGTCAACGCCGACGGCGGGGCCATCGCCCTCGGGCATCCGCTCGGATCCAGCGGCGCGCGCCTCGTCGTCACCCTGCTCGGGCGCATGGAGCGCGAGGACTCCACCCACGGTCTCGCCACCATGTGCGTCGGCGTGGGCCAGGGCACGGCGCTCATCGTGGAGAGGGTCTGAGCATGGCCGACCTCGAGATCGAGCGCCGGCCCGACCGGGTCGTCGCCACCCTGAACCGGCCCGCGGTGCGCAACGCCATCGACCAGGCGACCATCGACGCACTGCACGCGCTGTGCGCCGAGCTGGAGGCCGAGCCGCGCATCCTCATCATCACGGGATCCGAGGGGGTGTTCGCCTCGGGCGCCGATATCGCGGAACTGCGTGACCGCACCGCCGAGGACGCCCGCGCCGGCATCAACGTGAACGCGTTCATCCGCATCCACGAGCTGCGGATGCCGGTCATCGCGGCCGTCGACGGCTGGGCGCTCGGCGGCGGTGCCGAGCTCGCCTACGCCGCAGACCTGCGCATCGCCACCCCCGATGCGCGGTTCGGCAATCCCGAGACCGGACTCGGCATCATCGCCGGGGCGGGGGCGACCTGGCGCCTCAAAGAGATCGTCGGCGACGCCCTGGCCCTGGAGCTGCTGCTCACCGGGCGCATCCTCACCGGGGGCGAGGCCCTCGACGCGGGACTGGTCAGCGCGCTGCACACGTCCGCCGACCTGCTGGATGCCGCCCACGCCCTCGCCGACCGGATCGCCGCGCAGGACCCGCGCGCGACCCAGCTCACCAAGAGCGTGTTCCACGCCCCGCGCGATCAGCACCCGGCCGTCGACATCGAGGCGCAGGCCGAGCTGTTCGAGAGCCCCGAGAAGCATCGCCGCATGACCGAGTTCCTGCAGAGACGAGCGAAGAAGTGACCGCGCCCGCGCACGTCGGCGTGCTCGGCGGAGGCCGCATGGGCGCCGGCATCGCGCACGCCTTCCTGCTGGCCGGTTCCCGCGTCACCGTCGTCGAACGCGACCCGGATGCGGCGGCCGCCGCCGAGGAACGCATCCGCGACAGCGTCCAGGCCAGCATGTCCCGCGGCATCGAGGTGCCCCCGGTCGAGCTCGGCACGGGGGTCGAGGTGCCGGCGTTCTCCGCATGCGATCTCGTGATCGAGGCCGTGCCGGAAGACCTCGCGCTGAAGATCGACGCCCTCACCCGCGTCGAGGCCGTCCTCGCCCCGGACGCCGCCCTCGCCTCCAACACCTCGTCGATCTCGATCGACGAACTCGCGACGCACCTGAGCCGCCCCGAGCGCTTCCTCGGCATGCACTTCTTCAATCCCGTGCCGGCCTCGCAACTGGTCGAGCTGGTGCGCGGGGCGGCCACCGCATCCGGACTCGCCGACGAGGCGCGCGGCTGGGTCGAGGCGATCGGCAAGACGCCGATCACCGTGCACGACGCCCCCGGATTCGCGTCGTCGCGGCTCGGGGTCGCGATCGGGCTCGAGGCGATTCGCATGCTCGAGTCCGGCGTCGCCTCGGCCGAGGACATCGACGCCGCGATGACCCTCGGGTACAAGCATCCGGTCGGGCCGCTGCGCCTGACCGACCTGGTCGGCCTCGACGTGCGCCTCGGCATCGCCGAGTACCTGCACGCCGAGCTGGGCGACCGGTTCGAACCGCCCGCCCTGCTGCGACGCCTGGTCGCCGAGGGCAAGCTCGGCCGCAAGAGCGGCGAGGGCTTCTACGTCTGGGAGGACTGACATGACCGTGCTGCCGAGCTATGTGAACGGCCAGTGGTGGACCCCGCCCGCCGACGGCGCCCCCGTGCGGGACGCCTCGACCGGTGAGGTCGTCACCTCCGTCAGCACCGAGGGGCTCGACCTCGGCGCCGCGCTGGAGTACGCGCGCACCGCCGGGCACAAATCCCTCGGCGAGCTGACCTTCCACCAGAGGGCGGTGATCCTGAAGCAGCTGGCGCAGGTGCTCACCGAGCGCAAGGCCGAGCTGTACGAACTCTCCAGCCGCACCGGTGCGACGAAGACCGACTCGTGGATCGACATCGACGGCGGCATCGGCGTGCTGTTCACCTACTCGTCGAAGGGGCGGCGCGAGCTGCCGAACTCGCGGGTCTACGTCGACGGCCCGGTCGAGGCGCTGTCCAAGGACGGCTCGTTCATCGGCCGGCACATCTATACCCGGCTGCCCGGAGTCGCGGTGCAGATCAACGCGTTCAACTTCCCGGTCTGGGGTTCGCTGGAGAAGTTCGCCCCCGCGTTCATCGCCGGCGTGCCGACCCTGGTGAAGCCGGCCACGCCCTCCGGCTACGTGGCCGAGCACATGGTGCGCATCATGGTCGAGTCGGGACTGCTGCCCGAGGGGTCGCTGCAGCTGGTGAGCGGATCGGTCCCGACCCTGTTCGAGCACCTGCGGCTCGGCGACCTCGTGGCCTTCACGGGGTCGGCCTCCACCGCCGAGCGCCTGCGCGCGCACGAGTCGGTGCAGACCGGCGGGGTGCTGTTCAGCTCCGAGACCGACTCGATCAACGCCTCCGTGCTCGGGCCGGACGCCGCCGAAGGCACCCCCGAGTTCGACGCCTACGTGCGGCAGCTGATGACCGAGATCACCGCCAAGAGCGGGCAGAAGTGCACGGCGATCCGCCGGGCGATCGTGCCGACGGCGGCGGCGGATGCGGTGGTCGAGGCCCTGCGCACCCGGATCGCCGAGAAGGTTGTCGTCGGCGACCCGCGCACCGAGGGCGTCACCATGGGCCCGCTGGTGTCGACCGAGCAGCGCGATGATGTGCTCGCCCAGGTCGGAAAGCTGGTGGATGCCGGGGGCCGTGTCGTGATCGGCTCGCCCGAGGCCCCCCAGGACCTGCCCGTCGAGGGGGCGTTCGTCGCCCCGATCGTGCTGCGCTTCGACGACTCGGGCGCCGAGGCGGTGCACGAGCTCGAGGCGTTCGGCCCGGTGTCGAGCGTGCTCACCTACGACACCGTCGACGAGGCCGTCGACCTGGTCGCGCGGGGCGGGGGGTCGCTGGTGACCTCCGTCGCATCCCACGACCCGGGGTTCGTGGTCGAGCTGACCAGCCGCATCTCGGCCTACAACGGCCGCGTGCTGCTGCTGGACCGGGACGATGCCCGCACCTCGACGGGGCACGGCTCTCCGATGCCGCACCTGGTGCACGGCGGACCGGGCCGGGCGGGTGGCGGGGAGGAACTGGGCGGCATCCGCGCCGTGCTCCACCACATGCGCCGCACGGCGATCCAGGGCTCGCCCGACATGCTGACGGCACTCACCGGGGTGTGGCACGCGGGAGCGAACTCGGTGGCCGGCGGCGAGCACCCGTTCCGCAAGAGCCTCGACGAGCTGCGCATCGGCGACCAGCTGGTGTCGGGGTCGCGCACGGTGACCCTGGAGGACATCGAGACCTTCGCGCACTTCACCGGGGATGAGTTCTACGCCCACATGGACGAGGATGCGGCGGCGGCGAACCCGTTCTTCCCCGGCCGGGTGGCGCACGGCTACCTGCTGGTGTCGTGGGCGGCCGGCCTGTTCGTCGATGCGGCGCCCGGACCGGTGCTGGCGAACTCGGGGCTGGAGAACCTCAGGTTCGTGACCCCGGTGTCACCCGGCGACTCCATTCGGGTGGAGCTCACGGCGAAGCAGATCACCCCGCGCGAGACCGACGAGTACGGCGAGGTGCGCTGGGATGCGGTGCTGCGCAACCAGGACGAGGAGCTCGTCGCGAGCTACGACGTGCTCACGCTCGTCGCGAAGCACCGCGAGGCGGCGTAGGCCGCGCTAGGCGCCGGTCGGCAGGCGCAGGCCGTCCCGGGTGAACGCGAGCACGTCGGCCGCGAGGCGCTCCGCATCCTCCGGACCCTCGGGGCGGTACCACTCGACGATCGAGTTGATCATGCCGAACAGCAGCCGCTCGGCGATGCGCGGATCGATGTCGTCGCGCAGTTCCCCGGCGTCACGTGCGTCGACGACGAGCGCGGTGACCGCGCGGTCGAACTCGCGCCGGCGCTCGAGCGCCGCGCGTTCGACGGGGGTGTTGCCCCGCAGACGCAACAGCAGCGTCACGTAGGGCAGGCGCTCGACCAGCACGTGCACGGCGCGCTCGAGCACGAAGGTCAGGCGCGCCGCCGGCGAGCCCAGCAGCGCACCCGGCTCGGCGAGCACGCCCTCGAGCGCACCGAGGCCCTCATCGAGCGCCGCGTCGAGCACGGCCTCCTTGGAATCGAAGTGGTGGTAGATCGCCGACTTCGACAGCCCGAGTCGCGTGGCGAGGGTCCCCATCGAGGTGGCGTCGTAGCCGAACTCGTTGAACGCGCGCACGGCGATGTCGAGCACCCCGTCGCGGTCGTACCCGGGGCGCCCGCGGCGCGGTTCGCTCATGGGCTCAGTCTGGCACCGGGCGGCCCGTGGACCGGCTGCGACCGCGGAACTCGGCCACCACATCCCCGGTCTCGTCGACGACGGTGACGTCGTAGAGGCCGCTGCGTCCGCTCAGGGCGCGCGTCACCGCCGTGGCGCGCAGGGTCTGGCCGGCCGTCGTCGCCTTGAGGAAGGTGATGTCGGCACCGGCGGCGACGGTGACGGTGACGTCGTCGTTGCACGAGATCGCGAACGCGGTGTCGGCGAGCGCGAAGACGAACCCGCCGTGCGTGATGCCGTGCCCGTTCATCATGTCCTCGCGCAGCACCATCGACACCACGGCATGACCGGGATCGTCGCGTTCGACGACCATGCCGAGCAGGGCCGATGCGCTGTCGCGCTCCATCATCCGGCGCATGTGTTGCCCTCCTGTCGCTGCCCACCATATACTAACTGAACGATCGGTAGGTAAAGGGAGGCCCCCCGTGGACACGACCGTCGAACAGCAGCGCTTCGATGAGCTCATCGCCGCCGACTCGCGCATCGAGCCGCGCGACTGGATGCCCGAGGCCTACCGCAAGACCCTCGTGCGCCAGATCAGCCAGCACGCGCACTCCGAGATCATCGGCATGCAGCCCGAGGCGAACTGGATCACCCGCGCGCCGAGCCTGAAGCGCAAGGCGATCCTGATGGCCAAGGTGCAGGACGAGGCCGGGCACGGGCTCTACCTCTACTCCGCCGCCCAGACCCTCGGCGTCACCCGGGACGCCATGACCGAGGCGCTGCTGGCCGGGAAGGCCCGGTACTCCAGCATCTTCAACTACCCCACCCCGACCTGGGCCGACATGGGCGCCATCGGCTGGCTCGTCGACGGCGCCGCGATCTGCAATCAGGTGCCGCTCTGCCGCGCCAGCTACGGCCCCTACGGCCGGGCGATGGTGCGCATCTGCAAGGAGGAGAGCTTCCACCAGCGCCAGGGGTTCGAGATCCTGCTCGAGCTGATGAACGGCACCGATGCCCAGCGTGAGATGGCGCAGGATGCCGTGAACCGCTGGTACTGGCCGAGTCTCATGATGTTCGGCCCACCCGACGACGACTCCCCCAACTCGGCGCAGTCGATGGCCTGGAACATCAAGCGCTTCAGCAACGACGAGCTGCGCAACCGCTTCGTCGAGATGCTCGTGCCGCAGGCCGCGGTGCTCGGCATCACGCTGCCCGACCCCGAACTGCGACTCGACGCCGACGGCAAGGTCGTCGCGATGAGCGAGATCGACTGGACCGAGTTCCACGAGGTGCTCGCCGGCAACGGCCCGTGCAACGCCCAGCGCATCCAGCACCGGCGCCAGGCGCACGAGGACGGCGCCTGGGTGCGCGAGGCCGCCGCGGCCTACGCGGCCAAGCAGCGCACCGCGGAGAAGGCGGCATGACCACCCCCGGCGCCGACGAGAACGAGGCCTGGCCGCTCTGGGAGGTGTTCGTACGCGCCAACCGCGGTCTCAGCCACGTGCACGTCGGATCGCTGCACGCCCCCGACGCCGACCTGGCGATCCGCAACGCGCGCGATGTCTACACCCGGCGCAACGAGGGGGTGTCGATCTGGGTGGTGCCCGCCGAGGCGATCACCACGAGCGACCCCGACGCCCGCGACGCCTTCTTCGAGAGCCCGGCCGGCAAGAACTACCGCCACGCCCGCTACTACGACAAGGCCGAGGGGGTGAAGCACCTGTGAACGAGGACCCGCACGGCGAGGTCGCCGTCGACGAGGTCGAGCTCTCGGAGGAGCTCGCCGGAGCCGGCACCTCGGTCGCCAGCGACGACGTGGCCGAGTACGCGCTGCGCCTCGGGGACGACGCGCTGATCCTCGCCCAGCAACTCGGGTGGTGGATCAGCCGCGCCCCCGAACTCGAGGAGGACGTCGCACTCGGCAACATCGGATTGGATCTGCTGGGGCACGCGCGCTCGCTGCTGCACTATGCCGGCACCGCATCCGGGCGCACCGAGGACGACCTGGCCTACTGGCGCGACGAGCGCGAGTTCCGCTGCGCGTGGCTGTTCGAGCAGCCCAACGGCGACTTCGCCCACACCATCGCGCGCCAGCTGCTCACCTCGATCTACCTCGACGCGCTGTACTCCCGCCTCGTGCACAGCACCGACCCGACGCTCGCGGCGATCGCGGCGAAGGCGGTCAAAGAGGTCGCCTACCATGTCGACCACGCCGAGCAGTGGATGCTGCGCCTCGCCCACGGCACCGACGAGTCCCGGCGGCGCATCACGGTGGCACTCGCGGACGTCTGGCCCTACCTCGACGAACTGTTCCGCGACGATGCGCTCACCGAGCGCCTGGGCGACGCGGTCGTCGCCCCCTCGGCGCTGCGCGCGCCCGTCACGGATGCGGTGGCCGCGATCCTCGCCGCCTGCGACCTGCAGGCTCCCGCGGTCCCGTTCGCCGCGGGAGGGGGTCGCGAGGGACGACACAGCTCGTACCTCGGGTACCACCTGGCCGAGTTGCAGGTGCTGGCCCGGCAGCATCCGGGGGCGAGCTGGTGACCGCCTGGGACATCGCCGCCACGATCGTCGACCCCGAGATCCCGGTGCTGACGATCGAGGACCTCGGTGTGCTGCGCGAGGTCGTCGAGGACGGCGACCGCGTGCGGGTCGATCTCACCCCGACCTACAGCGGCTGCCCCGCGATCGACGCCATGCGCGACGACGTGCGATCGGCGCTCGAGGGCGCCGGCTACCGCGAGGTGGAGGTGCGCACGGTGCTCGCCCCGGCCTGGACGACCGACTGGATGACCGAGGACGGCAAGCGCAAGCTGCACGACTACGGCATCACCCCGCCGAACGCGCGCGCCGCCGACGGCCGCGTCGCTCTGCGCATGGCGGTGAAGTGCCCGCGCTGCGACTCGCTGGACACCCGCGAGGTGGCCCGCTTCGGATCGACCTCGTGCAAGGCGCTCTACGAGTGCGCCTCGTGCCTGGAGCCCTTCGACTTCTTCAAAGTGCTATGACCACCACGGCCCGTCGCCGAGCCCGGTTCCACGAGCTCGAGGTCGCCGAGGTGCGCCCGCTCACGGCGGACAGCATCGAGGTGAGCTTCACCGTGCCGCCCGAGCTGCACGAGGACTACAGCTACCTGCCGGGTCAGTACGTCGCGCTGCGCGCGCACGTTCCGGACGGACGGGGCGGGGAGCACGAGCTGCGGCGCAGCTACTCGATCTGCCGGCCTCCGGCTCCGGGCCGGATCAGCGTCGCGATCAAGAAGGACCTCGGCGGGCGATTCTCGACCTGGGCGCACGAGTCGCTGACCGCGGGTGACCGGGTCGACGTGATGAGCCCCGAGGGCCGCTTCACCACCCAGCTTCCCGATCTCGACGGCGCGCACCTGGTGGGGATCGCCGCGGGCTCGGGCATCACGCCGATGATGGCCGTCGCACACACGGTGCTCGCCGCGAACGACACCGCCCGTTTCACGCTCATCTATACGAACAAGTCCACGCTCGATGTGATGTTCCTGGAGGAGCTCGCCGAGCTGAAGGACCGCTACCCCGCGCGCCTCGCCCTGCACCACGTGCTCTCGCGCGAGCAGCGGGCGGCACCGCTGCTGTCGGGACGCATCGACGGTGAGAAGCTGCGCACCATGCTCGACGTGCTGGTTCGGCCGGAGCACGTCACCGAGTGGTTCCTCTGCGGGCCGTTCGAGCTCGTCGAGCTCTGCCGCGAGACCCTCGCCGAGCGCGGGGTGCCGGCCGAGCGGGTGCGCTACGAGCTGTTCACCAGCGACACCCAGCACCTCGACGGCGACGTCGGTCGCCCCGTCGTGGTGCGGCCGGATGAGGAGACCTATCGCATCGACTTCACGCTCGACGGGCTCTCGGCGAGTGTCGAGACCCCGGTGAGCGCGCAGGAGACGATCCTCAATGCGGCGCTGCGCATTCGCGCCGATGTGCCGTTCGCCTGTGCGGGCGGGGTGTGCGGCACCTGCCGGGCGCGCCTCATCGACGGCACGGTGCAGATGAGCGAGAACTACGCCCTGGAGCCGGACGAGCTGGAGCGCGGGTACATCCTGACCTGCCAGTCGCACCCCCGGACGCCGACCGTGAAGGTGGACTACGACGTATGAGCATCGTGCTGGAGATCACCGACGGCGTCGCCGAGATCGCGCTCGACGCCCCCGAGCGCCTGAACGCCCTGAACCCCCAGGACGTCGCCGACCTGTCGGCGGCGTACGCCGATGCCGAGGCGGCGGGGGTCCGCGCGCTCGTGCTGCGCGGCGAGGGGCGCGCGTTCTGCGCGGGGCGCGACATCTCCGGAGTCGATCCCCGCACCGATGACGTGCTCGGGTATCTCGGCGATCTGGTCACCCCGCTGCTGAAGCGCATGGCGGCCTTCCCGGCGCCGACCTTCGCCGCCGCCCACGGCGCCTGCCTCGGGGTCGGGCTCGGGCTGCTCATCGCCACCGATGTGGTCTACGTCGCCGATTCGGCGAAGATCGGCTCGCCGTTCGCGAACCTCGGCGCCACCCTCGATTCCGGCGGGCACGCGCTGTTCCTCGAGCGGCTCGGGGCGCACAAGACGCTCGACCTGATCTACACCGGCCGGCTGATGTCGGGCGAGGAGGCGGTGTCCTCCGGGCTGTTCTCGCGGGTGTTCCCGGCCGAGGAGGTGCTGCCGGCGACGCGGGATGCCGCCCGCACGGCCGCGACCGGCGCGACGCAGGCGTTCCTGGCCTCCAAGGAGCTCGTACGCGCCCTGCGGGACGAGCGCATCGGGCTCTGGGAGTCGATGGACGCCGAGAACCGGGCCCAGGCCGCGCTCTGCGACACCGACGACTACCGCGAGGGCTTCGCCGCGTTCCAGCAGAAGCGGACGCCGAGTTTCCGAGGCTGACCGGCTCCGTTGTGCAGGAAAACCCTGCGCTCCCCGGGCACCCCGCCCCGGAACGGGTGCGATTCGGGTAACCCTCGTCGGGAGAACTCCTGCACAACGGACCCGCCACCCGCGTCAGAGCGACAGCGTGAACAGCAGCGGGTGCTCCATCGCCTCGACGACGGTGTTCAGGAACCCGGCCGCGTAGCCGCCGTCGCAGACCCGGTGGTCGAACACCAGCGACACCGTCGCGATGCGCCGCGGCACGATCTGCCCCTCGTGCACCCACGGCCGCTCGATCATCCGGCCGATGCCGAGGATCGCGACCTCGGGGTGGTTGATGATCGCCGCCGAGCCGTCGACGCCGAGGGTGCCGTAGTTGTTGATCGTGAAGGTCGACCCGGTGAGTTCGGCCGGCGCCGCGGTCCCGGCGCGCGCCGCATCCCCGGTCGACCGGATCGCGGCGTCGAGTCCGGCGATGCCGAGCTTCTCGGCGTTCCGCACCACCGGCACCAGCAGGCCGCGCTCGGTGTCGGTGGCGAAGCCCAGGTGCACGCCGTCGAGGTGCTCGATCGAGAGCCCGTCGGCGC
Source organism: Pseudolysinimonas sp. (assembly GCA_035556655.1). Lineage (GTDB taxonomy): Bacteria > Actinomycetota > Actinomycetes > Actinomycetales > Microbacteriaceae > JBDSKH01. Next base: position 36,873 of record DATMFW010000048.1, on the reverse strand, counting down.
TCAACCGCGCACCGAGCACCGGGTACTTCGCGAGAGCGGCGATCACGAAGCGGCCGATGATGGCCGAGAACGAGGGCGCCGGCGCCGGGACGGCGCGGCGCAGCTCCCACAGCTCCGTGACGTCGACATCGACCCAGACCGTGGCCTCGGGGATCTCACGGCGGCTCGCCGACATCTTCGCGCCGACGGCCTTGCGCAGCATGCTGAGCGGCTCGGTCCGCACGACGCCCGCCGCGCTGCCCGATACCGCGCTGCCGGATGCGGGGGCCGCCGCCTGCGACAGCGCGCGTTCCACGTCGGCGCGCGTGACCGCCCCGTCGGACCCGGTCGGCGTCACCGAGCGCAGATCCACGCCGCGCTCCTGGGCGAGGCGGCGCACGATCGGAGAACGCACCGCCACCGGGCCGGCCGGGGCGGCGACGTGCTCGCGCTTCGCCGGAACCGCGGCGCCGCGGCGCTTGCGGGTGCGCCCCCCGGCCGCCGTCTCGGTGGTTCCGTAGCCGATCAGGACGTTGCCCGATCCGGCACGCTCCTCGGCGCGGTACGCCTCGAGCTCGGTGGTGTCAGGGGTGTCGAGCGCCGCGGTGCCGACCTCGAGCAGCGGGGCTCCGACCGCGAGGACGTCGCCCGCCGCACCGTGCAGCGCCGCGACCGTCCCGGCGAACGGCGAGGGCACCTCGACGACGCTCTTGGCCGTCTCGACCTCGACGATCGGCTGGTCGACGACGATCTCGTCGCCGACGGCCACCAGCCAGTTCACCACGGCCGCCTCGGTGAGCCCCTCGCCGAGGTCGGGCAGCCGGAACACCTGCGCGCTCATTCGCCGTCCGGGTAGAGCGTGTCGATCGCATCGAGGATGCGGTCGACGTCGGGCAGGTAGAAGTGCTCGAGCTTCGGCGGGGCGTACGGCACGTCGAACCCGGTCACCCGGCGCACCGGGGCCTCGAGGTAGCTGAAGCTGCGCTCGGCGACCCGCGCCGCGATCTCGGAGGCGACGCTGGCATACCCGGGCGCCTCGGCGATGACGACGGCGCGGCCGGTCGCGTTCACGGCAGCGGTCACCGTGGCGTCGTCGAACGGCGCCAGCGTCCGCACGTCGACCACCTGGACGCTGCGGCCCTCCGTCGCGGCGGCCTCGGCGGCGGCGATCGCCGTCGGAACCGAGGTGCCGTAGGCGATCAGCGTCACATCGGTCCCGGGCCGGACGACCGAGGCGGTGCCGATCGTGGCGGTCACCGAGGTGTCGACCTCGCCCTTGGACCAGTAGAGCTTCTTGGGCTCCAGGAACACGACGGGGTCCTCGGAACGGATCGCCGCCCGCAGCAGCGAGTAGGCATCCTGCGGGGTCGACGGCGACACGACGGTGAGGCCGGGCGTGTGCGCGTAGTAGGCCTCGGAGGAGTCGCAGTGATGCTCGACCCCGCCGATCCCCCCGCCGTACGGGATGCGGATCACCAGCGGCACGCGCAGCGCGCCGCGGGTGCGGTTGCCCATCTTCGCCACGTGCGACACCACCTGCTCGAAGGCGGGGTAGGCGAAGGCGTCGAACTGCATCTCGACGACGGGGTGCATGCCGTTCATGGCCATGCCCACGGCGGTGCCGACGATCCCGGACTCCGCCAGCGGCGTGTCGTAGCAGCGGCTCTCGCCGAACCGGGCGCGGAGACCGTCGGTGACCCGGAACACGCCGCCGAGCGCGCCGACGTCCTCGCCGAAGACGACGACGGTGTCGTCGGCCTCCATCGCGTCGGCCAGGGCGCGGTTGATCGCGCCGGCCATGGTGAGCGTCTCGACCGCCGGCCGTGCGGCCTGCGGAGCGTCCTGGATCAGGGTCATCGGTGACCTCCCTCGGTGCGTTCGAGTTCGTCGCGCAGGGCCTCCCACTGCTCGTCGAGCTGCGGCGTGCGCTGCGCGTAGACGTGCCGGAACAGGTCCTCCGGGTCGACCTCGGCCTCGGCGTTCATCACGTCGCGCAACTCGGTCGCCACGGCCTCGGCCTCGGCGGCGATCTCGGACTCCAGCGCGGCGGTCAGCCACTTCTTCGCGGTGAGGAACGCGCGCATCCGGGCCAGCGGATCGCGATCGATCCAGGCCTGGACGTCGGCCTGCTCGCGGTAGCGGGTGTCGTCGTCGGCGTTGGTGTGCGCCTGCATGCGGTAGGTGTGCGCCTCGACGAGCGAGGGCCCCCCGCCGGCGCGGGCACGGGCGACGGCCGCATCCAGCACCGCGAGCAGAGCGGGCAGGTCGTTGCCGTCGACGCGCTCGCCCGGCATGCCGTATCCGATCGCCTTGTGGGCGAGGGATGCGGCGGCGGTCTGGCGGGACAGCGGCACCGAGATGGCGAACTCGTTGTTCTGCACGAAGAACACCACCGGCACCTGGAACACGGCGGCGAAGTTCATCGCCTCGTGGAAGTCGCCCTCGCTCGTGGCGCCGTCTCCGCACAGGGCCACGACGACCATGTCCTCGCCGCGCAGCTTCGCCGCGTGGGCGAACCCGACGGCGTGCAGCAGTTGGGTGGCCAGCGGCGTGGCCTGGGTGGCGACCCGGTACCGCTTGGGGTCGTAGCCGGAGTGCCAGTCCCCGCGCAGGAGCACCATCGCCTCGCCCGGCGGCACGCCGCGCGAGATGACGGCGACCGAGTCGCGGTAGGTCGGGAAGAGCCAGTCCTGCTGGGCGAGGGTCATGACGGCGGCGACCTGGCAGGCCTCCTGCCCGTGCGAGGACGGGTAGACCGCGAGCCGGCCCTGACGCACGAGTGCGTTGCTCTGGTCGTTGATGCGCCGGCCGATGACGAGCGCGCGGTAGCCGGCGAGCAGGCGGTCCTTGACGGGGAGCCGGTAGCCGGTGTCGGCGACGGGCGTCCCGGCGGCGTCCAGCAACTGGACGGGGTGCTCGCGCGGGAGCTGATCCTCGGATGCGTCGGTCATGATCTCTTCCGTCGTTGGACGATCGTTGGACGATCTAGACCTCAATTCTGCTGGCTGGCCGCAATAGGTCGGGGCGGATGCTGCTATGGTCAGACGGATTGACCCGGAATCCGCGGAATCCGGGTCGGATGTCTCATGGAACAGCCGAACGGGGGTCCGCGCGCCGCATGGATCTGGACGAGATCGACCACCGCATCCTGACCGAACTGCGCCGCGATGCGCGCGCCTCGATGAGCGCCGTCGCGCGCGCCGTGCACATCTCGCGCGCGAGCGCCTACGCGCGAGTGAACCGGCTGATCGAGACGGGCGTGATCACCGGGTTCAGCGCCCGGGTGGACCCGGTCAAGGCGGGACTGCACTCCTCGGCGTACGTGACCCTCTCGGTCGACCAGGCGCCCTGGCAGGAGCTGCGGGCGCGGCTCATCGACATCCCTGAAGTCGTGCACATCGCGCTCGTCGGCGGCGAGGTGGATCTGCTGCTGCTGGTGCGCGCCCGCGACAACCACGACCTGCGCCGGGTGGTGCTCGAGCAACTGCAGTCGATCCCGAGCGTGCGCTCGACGAAGACCTGGCTGATCTTCGAGGACTTCGACCCGAGCGACGCGCTGACTACTCCAGCGCCGAGTGCGCCGCCGCGATGAGCGCGTTGGCGAGCGCCGCGGGCTTGCGGTCGCCGCCGAACTTGACCACCGCATCCGTGATCGCCCGGGTCCAGGCCGGGCTCGCCGCGACGCCGTGCGCGATCGAGGGCACGATGGTGTCGAGCTGCAGCGAGGCGATCGCCGCCTGCTGGTACGGCGGGTAGTCGGCCTTCACCGTGTCGGTGCGGGCCGGGATCGAGCCCTTGGTCAGGCTCAGCGCCTTCTGCCCGTCGGCCGAACTGACGGTGAGCAGCCAGGACTTGGCGGCCTGCTCGTGGACAGCGCCCACCGGCAGGGTGAACGAGTCGGCGAGGAAGTCGAAGACGCCGACGGTGCCGGGCGTCGGGATGGCCGAGTACTGCTTGCCGGTGATGAACCCGGCGCGCTGGAATGACGACAGCGCGAAGTCGGCCATGATCACGTACGCCACGTCGCCCTCGACGACCTTCTTGGTGACGTCGGTCCACTCGGCGTTGCGGCTGCGCGGGTCGGTGTACTCCAGCAGCTGCCCGTAGTGGGCGATCGCCTTGGCGAGGGCGGCGCCCTCCCAGTTCTTCGTGCTCTTCCAGAGGTTCTGATAGAGGACCGCACCCAGGTCGGCGATCAGCACGTTCTCGAACAGCTGCACCTGGGTCCAGTCGTTGCCGAGGGCGAGCGGGTACTCGATGCCCGATCGGCGCACCTTCTCCAGATCGGCCAGCCAGGCATCGATGTTCGCCGGCGCGACGGCCGGGTCCACCCCGGCGTCGGTCAGCAGGGTGTTGTTCGTCCACAGCACGTTGACCCGGTGGATGTCGCTCGGCACCGAGTAGATCCTGCCGTCGACGCTCATCAGCTCCAGCAGCGCAGCCCGGTAGACGTCGGTGAGACCGTTCTCGGTGTAGAACCCGGTGAGATCCTGCAGGTCCCCGTCGGCGATGTAGTTCGTGAGCGCGGCCCCGGCCGTGGCCTGGAAGGTGTCGGGCGGGTTGTCGGCGTCGAGGCGGGCGGCGATGGCCTGCCGCGCCTTGGCGCCCCCGCCGCCGCGGACCGACGCGTCGATGAACTCGATCTCGGGGTTGTCGCGCGAGAACACCGCGACCATGTCGTAGAGCGAGGTCTTCTCGACCCCCGACGCCCACCAGGTGATCGCCTCGACCTGGTTCGGGTTGTTCGGATCCGAGCCGGAGTCGCCGCCGAAGGCGCACCCCGAGAGAACCAGGACGGCCGCCGTGACGGCCGCGACGGCGGTGGCGATTCTCGGGCGCATGCGGTTCCTCCGCGGGAAAGCGGCCGTCCCCCCGACGACCGCAGCGTGACCAGCTTCCGGGAGATTCTGCCGTGACACCAACCCCCAGGGATGGTGCCACGCGTGCGGGGCACAGAATCAGAGGTAGGCGGAGAGATCCAGCCCCGCGGCACCGGGGATCACGGCCCGCTCGAACTCCTCGGCAGGCCGGCCGACCGGACGCGTCGCGTCGAGGCCCATCCGGGCCGTCTGGCCGTCGGCGCGGAGGCTGCGATCGACCGGGTTGCCCCGGCCGCCGCCCACGACGAGCAGGTCGCGGTCGGCCTGGAACCAGGTGGCGACGGCGCGCTCGACGGCGAGATCGTCGAACGGGTCGACGTCGCCGTCGACGATGATGACCTGCTTGAGGTCGCGGTGGCCGGCGAACGCCGCCACCATCGCGTCGAACCCGTCGCCCTCGATGCGCTTGTCGACGCTCACCACGGCGTGGAACTTGCGAAGCCCCCCGAGGCTCACGCGCACGGCGCGGGCACCGGGCACGACGGCGCGGATCGCCCCGAGCAGGACCGCCTCGTTCGGAAGCCCCATGATGTTCAACTGCTCGACGCTGCCGCTGGTGAGTCCCTGGTAGACGGCGTCGGAGCGCATCGTCAGCGCGCTGGCGCGGAACACCCGCGCCGGCTCGGACTCGTAGCTGCCGTCGAACTCGGCGAACGGCCCCTCGGGCTGCAGCTCGCCGGGCAGCACGTGGCCCTCGATCACGATCTCGGCGTCGGCCGGCACCAGCACCGGGATGCTGACCCCCGGCACCATGCGCACGGGCGCGCCGTGCAGCGCACCGGCGATTCCGAGCTCGTCGAACCCGAACGGCACCAGGCTGCCCGAGGACGCGGCGGCGAGCCGGGTGGCCCCGTCGAGGCCGATCGCGATCGCGACCGGCGCGGGCTCGTCGTGGGCGTCGAACTCCTCGACCAGGCGGTGCAGGTGGCGCTGGACGATGACCATGCCGGTCTCGCGCGCCGAACGCACCTGGATGCGGTGGTACGAGAGGTTGCGCCGGCTGCGGTCGCGCGACTCCGCCACCGCGACCCCGGTGGTGATGTACGGCCCGCCGTCGCGCTCGTGGTGGGTGAGCACCGGCAGATCGCGGCGCAGGTCGATCTCGTCGTCCCGCAGCACCACCTCGTGCACCGGGGCGTCGTCGACCTCGACCGGCGCCAGCGGGTTCTGCATGGCATCGAGGAACGCGGCGGTGACCTCCTGCCGCGACACCCCGAACGAGGCGGCGATCTGATCGCGGCTGCCGAGCGTGCCGATCGCGACCCGGCGGCCGGCGACGTCGCCGAACAGCAGCCCGGTTCCGGGACCGGCCGCGTCGGCGACGGCGGTCACCTCGAACCGCGGATCGACGGCGCGCGACACCTCCCGCAGCAGTCCGGCGGCCCGCAGCCGCTCCAGTTCGTCGCGCAGTGTCGCCGCGGCGTTCACGCGTCCTCCTCGCGGCCGGTCCAGCGCCGGGTGTCCGGCAGCGGCATCCCGATCAGGTCGAAGGCACGCGCGACGGTCTGCCGCGCCATCTCGGTGACCGAGTCGCTCTTCAGGTAGTAGGCGGGCACGGGCGGCATGATGATGCCCCCGGACGCGGTCACCTCCGACATCAGGCGCAGGTGCCCGGCGTGCAGCGGCGTCTCGCGCAGCATGAGCACGAGGGGCCTGCGCTCCTTCAGGGTGACATCGGCGGCGCGCACCGTCAGTGTCGCGTCGTAGCTCTGGGCGATCGCGGAGAGCGAGGTGACGCTGCACGGCGCGACCAGCATCCCGGTGACCGGGAACGAGCCGCTGGCCAGCGGCGAGGCGAGGTCGTTGTCGGCGTGCACCTCGTCGGCCAGCGCGGCGACGTCCTTGACGGTCATGTCGAGCTCGAGGTGCACGGTCTCGCGCCCGGCCCGGGTGACGATCAGGTGGGTCTCGACGTCGTCGAGGGTGCGCGCGAGCTGGAGGGCCGAGAGCCCGAGCACGGCGCCGGACGCGCCGGTGATCGCCACGACCAGGCGCCTGGTCACGGCGTGCCCTCCGGCATGGCGAAGTCGAAGTCGGCGCCGTCGGGGGCCTGCATGACATGCTGCTGGAACACCCAGGCGTACCCCGCCGGGCGGTCGCCGACGAGCCGGACGGTCTCCGCCGGCACGCGCCGGGCGAGCTCCTCGGCGTCGACGAGCAGGTCGAGGCGCTGCTCGGCCACCGACAGGCGGATGAGATCGCCGTCGCGCACCAGCCCGAGCGGGCCGCCGGCCGCCGCCTCGGGGGCGATATGCAGCACGACGGTGCCGTACGCGGTCCCGCTCATGCGCGCGTCCGAGAGCCGCACCATGTCGGTGACCCCCTGCTTCAGCAGCTTCTTCGGGATCGGCAGGTAGCCCGCCTCCGGCATCCCGGCGGCGAGCGGTCCGGCGTTCTGCAGCACCAGGAAGTCGTCGGCAGTGACGTCGAGATCGGGGTCGTCGATGCGCTCGGCGAGGTCGGCGAGTGAGGTGAAGACCACGGCCCGTCCCGTCCGTTCGAACAGCTCCGGCGTCGCGGCGCCGCGCTTGAGGATGGCGCCGTCGGGGGCCAGCGTACCGAACAGCGCGATGAGGCCGCCCTCGGCATCGAACGGCTCGGATGCGGTGGCCACCACCTCGCGGTCGGTCCAGGCGGGTGCGTGGCCGACCACGTCGCCGAGCGTGGGACCGCCGACGGTCGGCACGTCGAGGTCGAGCAGGTCCTGCAGCTCGCGCAGCACGGCGGGCACTCCCCCGGCGGCGTGCAGGTCCTCCATGTAGGACGCGCCCACCGGCTTCAGCGAGACCACGACGGGGGTCTCGGCGCTCAGCTCGTTGAACCGGTCGAGGTCGATCCGGATGCCGGCGCGCCGCGCGATCGCGGTCAGGTGCACGAGCGCGTTCGTCGAGCCGCCCACCGCGAGCAGGACCCGCAAGGCGTTCTCCAGGGATGCGGCGGTCACCAGATCGGCGGGCAGCGGCCCGCCCTCGGTCGCCAGGCGCGCGGCGACGACCCCGGTCTGCTCGGCCGCCCGGAGGCGATCGGCGTGCACCGACGGGATCGTCGCGGCCATCGGGACGGTCAGCCCCATGGCCTCCAGCAGGCAGGCCATCGTGCTCGCGGTCCCCATCACCGGGCAGGTGCCGCTGGTGGAGGCGAGGTTGCCGCGCACCGAGGCGAGTTCGTCCTCGCCGATGCCGCCCGCGCGGTAACGGCCCCAGTACCGGCGGCAGTCGGTGCAGGCGCCGAGGCGCTCGCCCTCGAACCGCCCGGTGCTCATCGGCCCGACCGGCAGCACGATCGCCGGCTTGCCCGCGGAGAGCGCCGCCATGGTCTGGGCGGGCAGGGTCTTGTCGCAGCCGCCGATCAGCACCACCGCATCCATCGGCTGACCGCGGATGAGCTCCTCGGTCTCCATCGCCATGAGGTTGCGGAAGTACATCGAGGTCGGGGTGAGGAAGCCCTCGCCGAGCGACATCGTCGGGAACACCATCGGCAGCGCGCCGCTGGCCAGCACGCCGCGCTTGACCGCTTCGACCAGTTCGGGCACCTGGCGGTGGCAGTTGTTGAAGTCGCTCGCGGTGAATGTGATGCCGACGACCGGGCGCGACAGGATCTCGTCGCTGTAGCCCATCGAGGAGGCGAACGCGGTGCGCAGGAACTCGGCGAACCCGTCGTCGCCGTAGTTGGTGAGGTCGTCCTTGATCCCCATCTATCCGGCCGCCTTGGCCGTCACCCCGAGTTCGCGCATGCCGCCGAGGTAGGCGACGGGGTCGTTGAGGGTCTCGATGCCCACCAGTCGCCCGTCGAGCATCCGGCGCACGGCCCAGCCGTTCTCGCCGAGCACGACCTCGTCGTGCGTCTCGGCGTCCGGGGCGACCCGTCCGGCGAGCTGGATGCGCTGGCCGAACTGCTGGGTCCAGAAGGTCGCCGGGCCGTGCGGCACCGGCGCGGAGCCGGCGATGTCGCGGGCGGCGGCGCGGCCGAGGGCGACGGCGTGCTGCACGGACTCGGTGCGCTGCTCGCGGCCGTCATCGTCGCGTTCGCTGGCGAGGTCGCCGATCGCGCTGACGCCCGGCACGCTGGTGCGGCCGAGGTCGTCGACGATCACGCCGCGGCAGGTGTCGGCGCCGAGCGCCTGGGCGAGCGAGACGTCGGGGACGGCGCCGACCGCGAACACCACGTGCCGCGCGGTCAGGGTGCGCCCGTCGCTCAGCACCGCGTCGACCCGGTCGCCGCGGTCGGTCAGGTCGGTGACGAGGCAGCCGACGCTGACCCGGTGACCCGCCTCGCGGTGCCGCTCGAGCAGCCAGTCGGAGAGATAGGTCGAGCACCGTCCGCTCAGCAGCCGCGGTGCGGCCTCGACGATGGAGATCTCGTTGCCCATCTTGCCGAGCGAACTCGCCAGCTCGAGGCCGAGGAACCCGCCGCCGATGATCAGCACGGGGCCGGGCTCAGCCAGAACCGCCGCGCGCAGGCGCAGGGCGTCGTCGACGGTGCGCACCGTGTGCACGCGGTCCGAGGACTCCCAGGGCGGCCGGATCGCATCCGCGCCGGTGGCCAGCACCAGCCGGTCGTAGCGGTGGCGTCCGCCGTCGGCGTCGACGACCTCCCGGGCGGCGGGGTCGACGCCGGTGACCGCGAGGCCGAGGTGCAGGTCGACCCCGAGCTCGGCGAAGGCGTGCTCGGACACGAACGAGAGCCGGTCCGGCGCCGAGGAGCCGTCGAGCACCCCCTTCGACAGCGGGGTGCGGTCGTACGGCAGCCGTGCCTCACGCGAGAAGACGCGGATGCCGCCGGTGTACCCCTCGGTACGGAGCGTCTTGACCAGCTCCGCGGTCGCCTGACCGGCGCCGACCACCACGACGGCGCCGGTCATGTCAGTCCCCCGATGCAGACGTACTTCATCGAGACATAGTCGTCGATCCCGTGGCTGGAGCCCTCGCGGCCGTAGCCGGAGTGCTTGACCCCGCCGAACGGCGCGACCTCGGTCGCGACCAGGGATTCGTTGACGCCCACCATGCCGAACTCGAGGCCCTCGGCCACGCGGATCGAGCGGGCGAGGTCGGCGGTGTAGAAGTAGGCGGCCAGACCGTAGGGGGTGGCGTTGGCCCGCTCGAGGACCTCCTCCTCGGTCTCGAAGGTCGAGATCGGCGCGACCGGGCCGAACGTCTCGGCGCGCACGATCTCCATGTCGTCGTGGACGTCGAGCACGACCGTCGGCGCGTAGAACAGCCGGTCGGCGGTGCCGCCGGTGACGACCCGCGCACCGCCGTCGCGGGCGCTGTCGACGACCGAGCTGATCGACTCGAGCGCGCTGCGGTTGATGACCGGGCCGATGTCGGTGCCCTCCGCCAGGCCGTCGCCGACGACGAGCGCCGCGGCGGCCGCGGCGAAGCGCTCGGCGAACGCGTCCGCGATCGAGGACTGCACGTAGATGCGGTTGGTGGCGACGCAGGTCTGGCCGGCGTTGCGGAACTTGCTGGCGATGGCGCCGGCGACCGCGCGATCGAGGTCGGCATCCTCGAAGACGATGAGGGGTGCGTTGCCGCCGAGCTCGAGCGTGACCCGCTTGAGCGTCTCGGCGGAGTCGCGCGCGATCGAGCGGCCCACCTCCGTCGATCCGGTGAACGAGACCTTGCGCACCGCAGGGTTGGCGGTGAGCGCGCCGCCGACCACGGAGCCGGAGCCCGTGACGACGTTCACCACGCCCGCCGGGATGCCGGCCTCGGCCGCGAGCTGCGCCAGCGCGATCGCCGAGAACGGGGTCTCGGCGGCCGGCTTGATGACCACCGTGCACCCGGCGGCGAGCGCCGCCCCCGCCTTGCGGGCGATCATGCTCGAGGGGAAGTTCCAGGGCGTGATGATGCCCACGACCCCGACCGGCTCGCGCGTCACGTGCAGCCGGCGGTCGGCGGTGTTGGCCGGGATCACCTCGCCGTAGATGCGGCGGGCCTCCTCGGCGTACCACTCCAGGTACGACACGGTCTGGGCGATCTCGGTGCGCGCCTCGCGCAGCGGCTTGCCCTGCTCGGTGGAGAGCAGGACGGCGAGCTCCTCGGTGTTCGCCACGACCAGTTCGGTCCAGCGGCGGATGAGCGTCGCGCGCTCCTTCGCGGGCACCCGGCGCCAGTCGCGCTGGGCCCGCTCGGCGATGCTGACGGCGAAGTCGACGTCGCCGGCGTCCATGTGCGGCACGCGGCCGATGACGGTGTCGTCGGCGGGGTTGCGCACGTCGGTGAGGACGCCGCTCGCGGCGGCCACCCACTCGCCGCCGATGAGGACGGCGGAGCGGTTGCGGACGGCATCAAGGGTTCCGGAGTTCACGGGCACGGACTCATGCTAGGAGGGCCCCCCACCCCATTCGATGTACCCGGGCACAGCGAATGGCGCCCTTGATGGGCAGGCGCACAGGGCTCAGGACCCGCCGGCCCCGCTCTCGATGGCCTTCAGCGACAGGTGGAGGTCGACCAGGTCTTCGAAGGAGTTCAGGTCGCGACTCGTCAGACGCTCGATCAGCTGCAGCCGGTAGCGCAGGGTGTTGCGGTGCACGAACAGCATGGAGGCCGTCTCGGTGGTCTGGCAGTCGTTGGCCAGGAACGCCTGCAGTGTCGCCACCAGGTTCGCGTTGTGCTCGCGGTCGTAGTCGATGAGCGGGCGCAGCGCCTCCTCGCCGATGTGCCGCAGCGGGACCTTCATGTTGGCCAGCACGATGCGCGACATGTTCATGGTGCGCGGACTACCGCCGGATCCGCCGTGCCGCAGTGCCTCCTGGGCCTCGAGCCAGGACAGCCGCAGGCCGGCGATGCCGGTGTACAGCCCGCCGTAGCCGATCGTCGTCGGACCGAGCTGCTGCAGGTACTGCACGGTCGAGCTCGCGAGCGCGTCGATCGGCACGCCCTCGGGGGCGATGACGGCGATCAGGCCGTCGACCTGCGCGACGATGTAGGAGTTGGCGTGCTCGCGCAGGAACATGTCGCCGTTCCACGGGATGTCGGCCAGGCGCTCCTGCGGCCATTGCACGCGCGCGAGGAGCACCCGGTGGGGGGTGTCGAACGACAGGCCCTCGCGGCTCAGCCTTCGCTCCGCCTCGTGATCGGCCAGATCGCCCTGGACGTAGTCGCCGAGCACCTGGCCGAGCAGCTCGCGCCGGCCGTGCAGCTCGGCCTGCCGGCGCGAGAGCTCCAGCGCGATGAGCGCGATCGCGAACTTGATCGTCGCGTCGGCGTCGGCGTCGGCCTCGCCCTTGGAGCACAGGAAGGCGACCACGTGATCCTTGTAGGTGATCGGGTAGACGGCCACGTCATCCACCACGCTGCCGTGCACCAGATCAGGGCGCGCGGCGATGATGCCGCCCACCGCCCATGGCTCGCGCTCGGGACGTGAGGCGAGCACGTTGCCGTGATAGTCCAGGATCGCGATCGGCTTGCCGATCTTGCGCCGCAGCGTGTCGAGCAGCCCGTCGAGGCCGAGCCGGGTGAGCAGGGCGTCGGTGAGTTCCTCATAGGAGTCGAGGTTCTGCTGCACCGCCGCGTACCGGTCGCTGGCGATGCGCTCCACGACGTGTTCGCCGATCGAGCGGAAGCTCGTCGTCATCGGCACGTCGATCAGCGGCAGGTCGAACTGGCTCGCCGCATCGATCATGCGCTGCGGGATGTGATCGTGATCGAACCCGAGCGAGATGCCGACGGCGGTGACGTTCGCCTTCGAGATCTGCTCGATGAACCGGTCGATCTCGGGCGAGTCCGGGTCGGTCCACGAGCTGCCGAGGGTGAGGATCAACTCATCACCCAGCAGGTACGGCGACGGGTCCACCAGTTCGGTCACGGTGACCCACCTGACCTCGCGGTCGAGGTAGGCCTCCGGCGCATGGATGGCTCGCAATTGCAGCGACCGCTCGTCCAGCAGCGAGCGCAGCGTGACCGCCGCGAAGCGCGGAGTCGAGTTCGGCATCGCCCCTCCCACCGCCGTCCAGTCTACGCCGGGCGGCTCCGGCCTCAGCCGAGGTCGATGGGCGTCTCGACCGGCTGCCCGAGGACGCCGTTGCGCAGGTTCCGCACCGCGAGCTCGATCATGTCGCGCCGGGTCTCGACGGTGGCGCTGCCGATGTGCGGCAGCAGCACGACGCCCTCGAGCTCGACCAGCGGGTGATCCAGCGGCAGGGGCTCCTGCTCGAACACGTCGAGCGCCGCACCGGCGATCTTCTTGGTCTTCACGGCCTCGATGAGGTCGCCGGTGTTGACCACGGCGCCGCGCGCCATGTTGATCAGGTACGCGGTGTCCTTCATCATGGCGAAGTCCTCGGCGATGAAGAACCCGCGGGTGCGCTCGGTCAGCGGCACCTGCAGCACGACGAAGTCGGACTCGGCGAGCAGGTCCTCCCACTCGCGCCACTCGGCCAGGCCCGCGGTCTCGGACTCGGGACGCTTGTTGCGGTTGTGGTAGATGACGTTGACGTTCAACGGCTTCAGCAGCTGCGCCAGGCGCGATCCGATGCGGCCGAGTCCGACGATGCCGACGGTCGAGCCGTGCACGTCGCGGGTGAGCGGGGCATCGCCCTCGTCCTTGATCCAGCGGCCGTCACGGGTGTACGCATCGAACCCCACGATGCCGCGGCCCATGGCGATGATCAGGCCGAGGGTGAGCTCGGCGACGGCGTTGTCGAGTACGCCGGGGGTGTTGGTGGCGATGACGCCGGCGGCCTTGAGGTCGGCCGCGACGAGGCTGTCGTAGCCGACGCCGTAGTTCGACACCACCTTCAGCTCCGGCAGCTGCGCGAGGGCGGCGGCGTCGACCGGGGTCGCTCCGTCCATGATCCAGCCGACCGGCGAGGGGTAGGAGGAGAAGTCGGTCGTGCCCTCGGGCACCTCGATCACCTCGAAGTCCTTCTCGAGGTCGGCGATCAGGTCGGCGGGGACGTGCGTGGAGTTGAAGACGATGGGGCGTGACATGAGGGGTATCTCTCTCGGAGTGGGTGGTGGATGGGTCAGAAGTCGATCTGGGTGGACGGGATGCTGACCTCGATGTCCTCGAGCTCGTCGGACATCATGATCTGGCAGGCCAGCCGGCTGGTCTCGGTGGATTCGGGGACCACTCCGAGCAGGGCCGACTCGCTCGGACCGGGCTCGTCGAGCTTGTCGAACCACGGCTTGCCGACCCGCACGTGGCAGGTCCCGCAGATGGCCCCGCCACCGCACTCGGCGACGATGCCCTGTACGAGCTCCTGGCGGGCACCCTCCATGAGGGACCAGCCGTCCGGGACGTCGATCGAGACGCGGTTCCCGTCTGGCTCGTCGAAATGCGCTCTGACCATCTCAGAGGAACACCGTGAGGGCCTTGGCCAGCATCACGCTCTGATCGAGGTGCACCGTGCGGTGCAGCAGCAGCCAGGATCCCTCGGACTCCACGAGCACGTCCTTGCGCTTGCCGACGAAGAAGTTCTGCTCGTCGTCGATGCGGTTCTGGTAGACGAAGATGCGCGAGCTGGCGGTCACGCGACGCGAGCCGGGCTCGCCCTCGCACTCCGGGATCCAGGTGTTGGTCACCAGGTGCGAGACGCGCGAGGGCGGCTCTTCAGCCCAGTGGATGTTGGTCTTCAGCTGGTTGACGCGCTTGGTGATGATCGTCATGCCCTCGTCCATCCAGGCGAGGTCCTTGCCCTCGGTGGTGAACTCGGTGGTCGCGGTGCGGGGCACGTTGCGCACGATCGGCACGAAGTAGCGCACGTCGGGGTGCAGCAGCTTCAGCCACTCGTCGTATTCGCGGTAGTCCAGCAGATCCGCCTCGCGGTAGAGCCAGGTCTGCACGGAGGACAGCAGGGCGAGGTCGGTCATTCCGCGTCCTCCTTCTTGACCGGCACCAGGTCGTCCCACGACTCGGCGTTCATGAACTCGTTCCAGCGGTTGTAGAAGATGCGGGCGTTCTCTTCGGTGAAGACGCCGTTCTCGACGGCCCCCTCGATGCCCTCGAGTTCGACCGCGTGGCCGAGGCCCATCTCGTAGTTGAAGTAGATGCTGCGCGAGACGGTGCCCTTGCTGGACTCGGTGGCGTAGGACCAGTTCTCCATGTCGTCGGACTCGGTCAGCCCGCCGGGGCCGGAGTAGGACATGTAGTAGTTGCGCGCGGCCTCCTTCACCGACTCGGGGGCGTCCCGGTCGACGAGGAAGATGCGCCACATCTCCATCTGGGTGGGCGAGATCGGATGGAACACCGCGATGGTGCGCGGCTGCCTGCCGTGGAAGGACATGTTCGGGAAGATGGTGCCGACGGTCATGCTGACCCGGCGCTGGTCGCCGAACTTCTCGACCCGGCGGTCGTAGTTGCGCCGGTCGTACGCGGCGGCCTCCTCGTCGAGGGTCCAGCCGGGCCGGTACTCGGGCTCGGCGTAGTGCGGCGGCTCGCCGATCAGGCCGTGGCCGAGCGCGGGGAAGCCGATGGTGGTCGCGGCGTCGGGCTCGTCGTCACGCCGGCCGCGGCCGCCGCTCGGCCCGATGCCGACCAGGTCGACCGACCGGTGGCTGATGTCGTGGTAGTTGTCGCCGATGAAGTTCTCGGGCGCGAACTTCCAGTTCGTGTTGACGCGCCACTTGTAGATGCCGCCGATCATCTCGTTGTTGCCCTCGGAACCGTCGCGGCCGTCGAGCGCGTAGTCGAGGTAGAGGCGCATGTCGCCGAGGTAGTCCTCGAAGGTCGGCACCTGCGGGTCCCAGGAGGCCCAGACGGTGCGCTTGTAGACGTGCACCTTGGGGGCGCGGACGAGGCCCCAGTCCTTCTTCTCGAGCTCTCCGTGGTAGTAGGTCGAGAACCCGGGGACGCCGGCGAGGTCGCCCGGCTGCTCCACGATCCGGCCGTCCATCGAGTAGCTCCACCCGTGGTACGGGCAGCTGAAGGTGCGCGCGTTGCCCATGTCGTTGCGGCACAGCTTCATGCCGCGGTGGGTGCACGTGTTGAGCAGGACGTGGACTTTGCCCTCCATGTCGCGGGTCACGATGACGGCGTCGGTGCCCATCTTGGACACCACGTAGTCGCCGTTGTTGGGGATCTGGTCCTCGTGCGCGACGAACAGCCACGCACGCGTGAAGATGCGGTCGAGTTCTTTGCGGAAGATCTCGTCCTCGACGAAGATGCGACGGCTGACGAGACCGCGCTCGGGGACGATGAGCTCGGTGGGGTTGTCCATGGGTCTTCCTTCGGTGAGTTCTCGCGCCGGCGATGCATCACCGTCAGCGGTGGCCGGCGTCTCTCACGCTAATCAGCGCGGACGGCACACCCTATGTCGCGCGCCACCACGAACCGGCAGTTCTTAGTGCGCTCGCACAACGGGTGGCGACGACAGCTCGACCCCGCCCGGAACGCGGATGCACGCCACCTCGGTGTGCCTCTTCAGCTCCAGAACGGGGCGGATCACGGCACAGTCGTCGATGGCACGCGGGCAACGCGGATGGAACGGGCAGCCGCTCGGAACGGCCGCCGGATCCGGGACCTCGCCGGCCAGCGTGCGCGGCAGGATGTGCGCGCCGTCGGCCACCGGGATCGCGTCGACGAGCGCGCGCGTGTACGGATGCTGCGGATCGTTCCAGACGTCGGCCGTGCGCCCCTGCTCGACCACCTTGCCGAGGTACATGACGGCCACGCGATCGCTGATCGCGCGCACGATGCCGAGGTCGTGCGAGATGAACAACAGCCCGATCGAGGCGTCGCGGCAGACGTCCATGAACAGCTCGGCGACGTACGCCTGGGACGACGCGTCGAGCGCCGAGATCGGCTCGTCGGCGACGATCACCTCGGGGCGCGACGCGAGCGCGCGGGCGAGCGCGATGCGCTGGCGCTGGCCGCCGGAGAACTCGTGCGAATACCGGCCGGCCGCCGTCGACGGCAGACCCACCCGGTCCAGCAGCCCCGCGACCTCGCGCTCACGCTCACGGGCCGCCACCGGCTCGTCGGCGCGGGCCCGCACCGCCTCGGCGAGCTGGGCACCCACCGTGCGGCGCGGATTCAGCGCCGCGGCGGAGTCCTGGAAGATCATCTGCACCGGGCGCAGACCCGCCGGCCGGGAACGCCGGCCGAGCGTGCGCACCGGGGTGCCGCGGAACTCGACCGAGCCCGAGGTGATCGGCGCGAGTCCCATCACCGCCCGGGCGACCGTCGACTTGCCGCAGCCGCTCTCGCCCACCACGCCCAGGATCTCGCCGGGCCGCAGGTCCAGGCTGATGCCGTCGACGGCGCGCACGACGGCGTGGTCGGGCCGCTTGAACGCCACCACGAGGTCCTGCACGGTGAGGACGGGTGCCGTGTCGGGGGTCGTCATCGTCTCTCCGGGGTGCTCTGCTCGTCGCGGGTCACCGTCGAGAGGGCCGCGAGCATGGTGCGGGTGTAGGGGTGCTTCGGGGCGGTGAACAGCTCGCCGCTCGGACCGGACTCGACGATGCGGCCCGACTGGAAGACGACCATGTCGTCGGCGATGCTGGAGAGCACGCCCAGGTCGTGCGTGATCACGACGGTGGCGATGCCGATCTCGCTGCGCAGCTGGTCGAAGAGCTCGAGGATCCCCGCCTGCACGGTCACATCGAGCGCGGTGGTCGGTTCGTCGGCGATGAGCACCTGGGGATCGCAGGCCAGTGCGATCGCGATCGCGACGCGCTGCCGCATCCCGCCCGAGAGCTGGTGCGGGTAGACGTCGACCAGCTTCTGCGGGTTCGGCAACCGGACCCGGCCGAGCAGGTCGGCGGCCTTGCGCGTGGCGTCGGAGCGGTTCAGCCCCAGATGCCTGCGCATGTGGTCGGTCATCTGGGCGCCGATGGTGAGCATCGGGTGCAGGCTGCTCAGCGGGTCCTGGAAGACCATCGCGACCCGGCGGCCGCGCAGACCGCGCAACTGCGACTCGCGCATGCCGACCAACTCGGTGCCGCCGAGCAGGATCGACCCGGTGACCCGCGAACCGCGCGGCAGCAGGCCCATGACGGCGAGGCTCGAGATCGTCTTGCCGCTTCCGCTCTCGCCCGCGATCCCCAGGATGCGGCCGGGCTCGACCCGCATGCCGATCTCGCTGACGATGGTGATCGGCTCGCGATCCGGGCCGGGGATCTGGACCTGGAGGTCCTCGACGACGAGAGCGCTCATCGGCCGCTCCGTCCGCTGCGGGGATCGAACGCGTCGCGCAGGCCGTCGCCCAGCAGGTTGGCGGCGAAGGCGAGCGACATGATCGCCAGGCCCGGGAAGACCGCGATCCACCAGGCCGCGAAATAGGTGGTGCCCGCGGCGATCGTGGCGCCCCACTCCGGCAGCGGCGGCTGCGCACCGAGACCGAGGAAGGACAGCCCCGACAGCAGCAGGATGGCCGAGCCGAGCTCCTGGGTGGCCAGCACGAAGGTCGGTCCGGCGATGCTCGGGATGATGTCGACGGCGATCGAGCGCGGCGAGGACACCCCGGCGAGCCGGCTGGCCTGCACGAACTCCGACTCGCGCAGGCCGACGACGAGGCCGCGCACGGTTCTGGCGTACATCGGCCAGGAGACCACGACGCCGGCGAGCACCGAGTTCTGCAGGTTCGCGCCGAGCGAGGCGGCGACCGCCATGGCGAGGATGATCACCGGGAAGGCGAAGAACAGGTCGACGATGCGCATCAGCAGCTCGTCGACCCAGCCGCCGAAGAAGCCCGAGATCAGGCCGATGGTGCCGCCGATGAGCATCGAGGCACCGACCAGCGCGAACGACAGGGTCACGGAGATCCGGGAGCCGTGGATCACCCGGCTGAGGGTGTCGCGCCCGAGGTTGTCGGTGCCGAACAGGTGCTCGGGCGAGGGCGGGGTGAGCGGCACGAACGCCTGCGACAGCGGGTCGTAGGGCGCGATGAGATCGGCGAGGGCGGCCACCGCGATCCAGGCCAGCACGATCACCAGGCCGGTGATCAGCAGCGGGCGGCGACGGGCGGCGCGGAACAGCCGCACCCGGCCGCGCGGGGTGGGCACGGTGGGCGTCGTGGCGATCGCGATCGTGGACTGGCTCATGTCAGGCGCACCCTCGGGTCGATCACCATGTAGAGCAGGTCGACGATGAAGTTGATGATGATGTACGACAGCGACACGAACAGTGTGACTCCCATGATCGCGCTGAGGTCGGCGGTCGAGGCCGCACGGAACGCGTACTGCCCGAGGCCCGGCCAGTTGAAGACGGTCTCGACCAGGACGGTGCCGGCGAGCAGGCCACCGAAGGCCACGCCGGTGACGGTGAGGATCGGGCCGGCGGCCCCGCGCAGGATGTAGCGTCCGACGACGCTGCGGGGCGCGAGACCCTTGGCCTTCGCCGAGCGCACGTAGTCATTGCCGGAGACTTCGAGCACCGAGGTCCGGGTGAAGCGCACGATCAGGCCGAGGGTGGACGCCCCGAGCACGGTGGCGGGCAGCACGAGGTGCTGCAGAACGTCGCCGAGGATCGCCGGGTTGCCGGCCAGGATGCTGTCGAGCACCAGGAACCCGGTGCCACCGCTGATCCGCGGCATGGTGGGCGACACCCGGCCGCCGCTGGGCAGCAGGTGCAGCTGGGCGAAGAAGACGTACGAGGCGACGATGCCGAGCCAGAAGATCGGGGTGCTGACCCCGATGAGCGACACGAAGCGCGCCGCGTGGTCGGGCGCTCCGCCTCGGCGCAGCGCTGCGGCCGTGCCGAGGGTCACGCCGACCAGCAGCGAGAAGACGATGGCCCCGATGACCAGTTCCAGGGTCGCGGGGGCGAAGGCGAGCAGGTCCGCCAGGACCGGCCGGCCGGTCTGCTGGGACATCCCGAAGTCGCCGCGCAGCAGGTTGCCGAGGTAGATGACGTATTGCACGATGAGGGGCTGGTCCAGCCCGTACCGCGCCCGATAGGCGGCGACGACCTCGGGGTTCGCGGCGGCCCGCTCGCCCAGGTTGGCCACCACGGGGTCGATCGGGATGATGTTCGCCAGCACGAACGTGATGATCGTGATCCCGAGGGCGAGCAGGGCCATCAGCCCCAGCCGCCGCAGGGTGTACTCGATCAGCGGGTGCCGTCGGCGGCGCCGGGGCGCCGCACCCGGAAGGTGCGACGCCCCGGCGGCTGACCCGGCAGCCTCGGTCTTACCGAGCATCTGTTCAGTTGCCCAGCAGGTCGAGGTAGGTCGTGCCGTTGATGTCGACGTTCAGCCCGGTGATGCCCTTGGCCACGACCAGGTTGGTGGGCATGGTCACCAGCGGGATGAACCGGTGCTCGGCGTTGAGGGCCTCGCCCCACTTCTGGAACGCCTCGACGCGAGCCTCACCCGACACCTCGGACTGAGCCGCCTCACCCAGGGCCGCGATCTCCGGGGCCTCGGCCGCGGTCCAGTGGATGCGCGTACCGAGCAGGCCGTCCGGCTGGTAGATCAGGAACTGGCTGGCGTCCGGGTAGTCCGGTGGGAAGGGCCACATGGCCGCACCGACGAGACCCTGCTGGTTCGCGGTACGCGAGACCTGCGTCGGGGCTCCATCGAGGGTGACCGTGAAGCCGACCTCCTCGAGGCTGGACTGGACCTTCTGGGCGAGGGCGCTCATGTCGACGCCACCGACCACGTAGTCGCTGCCGAACGAGATCACGAGCGGCTCGGAGGCCAGCCCGCTGCGCTCGAGCGCCGCCTTGGCGCCCTCGAGGTCCCGCGTGGTCGCGGCGCTCTCCGGAAGAGCGCCCGCGAGGGTGCTCGGGATCACGCCGGTGGCCTGCACGGTGCCCGGTCCGCCGATGCTGACGAGGCCGTCGTAGTCGATGCCGAGGGCGACCGCCTCGCGGTAGTCCGCGTTGTGCGTGGCGCCGATGGTGTTCGACAGGGCGATGTAGACCACCTGCGGGAGCGGCTGGCTCTGGATGTCGACCTTGCTCTCGTCGAGCTGCGCGAGCTGCGTCGACGGGATGTTCAGCGCGACCTGCGAGCCGCCGTTCTGCACGTTCAGCAGCTGCTGCTGGGTGCTCGTGGTGTTCTGGAACACGACGGTGGTGAACGTCGGCTCGTCGCCGAGGAACGTGTCGTTGTACTCCAGGCCCACCTGCGAGTTGGGCTCGTAGCGGGTGATCTCGTACGGGCCGCTGCCGAACGAGGCGGTGTCGAATCCGGTGCCCGAGGTGTCGCTGGTCGCGGCATCCGGAGCGTCGGTGGCACCGATCTCCTTCGCTGCGGCCGAGTCGTACACGCCAAAGTTCATCGAGGTGAGCATCGAGGGCAGCTGCGGCAGCGGGGTCTCGCTGACGATCTTCACCGTCAGGTCGTCCTCGGCGGTGACGGTCAGGCCGTCCATCAGGTAGGCCGGCGAGTCCTGGATGTTCTTCAGCCGGTTGAAGGCGAAGACGACATCGGCGGAGGTCATGGCCGCGCCGGTCGAGAACGTCACGCCCGGCTTCAGGGCGAACGTGTACTCGGTGGCGTCGTCCGAGACCTCCCAGCTCTCGGCCAGCGACGGGCTGACCTCGCTGTCGCCCGGCTCGTACCGGGTGAGGGTCTCGTAGACCTGCGACAGCACGAACGAGGCCGAGACGTCGAACGCCTTGGCCGGGTCGAGCGTCGTCATGGCGAACGAGAGGTCGACGACCATGGACTGGTCGCTGGCGGGCTCCTCGGTGGTGACGGAGCAGGCGCTCAGGGTGAGCGCTGCGGCGGAGAGGGCCGCGAACGCCATCGTCAGCCGCGCCCTCCGGGTTTTCTGGTGCACTGGTCTTGCCTCCAATGGGGTAGGTGTTGTCCGAGCGAGGAGGCTTTCGTAGGCCACGACGCCGCGAAGGTCCGTCAAGACTGCATTCCCTCTCCGCGTCGATCTATGTCTCGATGCACAACTGCACCGCGCGCGATTGGCATGCGGAACAAGTTCCCCGTCCGGCCGGTCTGTCAATGTGGGATGAGCCCCGAAGCGGCCCCCTTAAAAATGATCACACGCTCACGCAAATCCGGGATTCGTCCCCGGCTCCCCCGCATGTACTGGACCGTCTGGGCCATCACCTTCGTGCTGTTCCTCGGCAAGTTCGTGGTGCCCGTCTTCTCGATCCATCTCGTCGTCGACCGCGGCATCGATCCGGGCCTGTCCGGGCTGATCCTCGGGGCGTTCGGGGCGGGCGGCGTGCTCTCCACCGTCATCGGGGGCATGCTCTCGGACCGCTTCGGCCGGGTGACCATGAGCGTGGTGACGCTGTCGATCTCGTCCGTGGTGCTCGTCGCGCTCGCGGTCGAGCACCCGCTGCCGGTGCTGATCCCCCTGCTGTTCTGCTACGGAGTCAGCTCGTTCGCGACGATCCCGATCCTGATGGCGATGATCGCCGACATCGTGCCGGCGCCGCAGCGTCCGCGCGCCTACGCGCTATCCAACTGGGCCCTCAACTGCGGGTTCGCGATCGGCCCGGCGCTGGCGGTCTGGCTCTCGAGCATCCAGTTCGCCGTGCCCTTCCTCGCCACCGCGGCTCTCACCCTGGTCAGCACCGTCGCCTTCGGGCTGATCGCCCGGCGCTGGTCGCCCGAGGTGACGACCGGCCCCGCCGACACGGTGACGGCCGAGCGCGGCGCCTGGAGCACGCTGATGCGCGACAAGCTCTTCCTGGTCTTCGTCATCGCGTTCTTCGGCTACGCCGGTATGTACACCCAGTTCGGCGCGAACCTGCCGATCGTCATGCGGGCCGAGGGGCTCGGCGCGGCCGAGTTCAGCATCCTGCTGAGCGTCAACGGCCTGGTGCTGGTCGCGCTGCAGCTGCCCACCCTGCGGCTCATCGAGCGCTTCCCGCGCATGCGCCTGCTGATCGGCAGCTTCCTGGTGACCGCGGTCGGCTATGCGGGCTACATCGTCTCGGAGCAGTGGTGGCACTTCCTGCTGGCGACCCTGATCTGGACCGTCGCGGAACTCGCCTCGTACCCGATCGCCGGGGCGACGGTGGCCGACATGGCGCCCCGCCGGCACCGCGGTGCCTACCAGGGCATGTACACGCTGATCATCGCGATCGCGCAGATGGTGACGCCCGCGGCGGGCGGACTCGCGCTCAGTCTCGGCGGACCGGCAGGCCTCTGGGGGGCGTGCGCGGTCGTGCTGGTGGCCTCGGCCGTGGCGATGGGGCTGATCTCGAAGCGGATCTACGCCCGCATGCCTACGACGTCTGGATCGTGACCCAGGCCTTCCGCAGGGTCTCGTGCACTCGCCAGGTGCCCGTCCAGCCCTCGGGGGTGACGAAGAGGTCTCCCGCGCGCAGCTCGGTGGTCGTGCCGTCGGTGCTGTCGATGGTGACCGAGCCGGCGAGCAGCTGGCACACCTCGTGGAATCCCTCGCGCACCGAGGGGAAGTCGCCGGGGGTCGCCTCCCAGATCCCGGCCTCGTAGCGACCGTCCTCCGAGGCCCACAGCGTCACGGCGGCCTCGGTCTGACCGGGGGTCAGGGTCGTGGGCTTCGGGGCGTGGGCGCCGAGGTCGGCGGTGACCGCGCCGGCGAGCGCGAGAAGGGCGGTGGGCGAGGGTGCGATGGTCATGTCGGCCATTTCATCACCTCGTCCACCGCCCCGCGTCGTGCGCCACGACGAAATCCGGCCCGGCTCTCAGGCGGCGCGGACCTCGCCGGAGCCCGACACCTCGCTGCGGACGCGGGGGTCGCCCGTGTAGCGGATCTCGGCGGAGCCGCTGATCGCGGCGTCGAGGGTGTCGGTGACGTGCAGTTCGGCATCGCCCGAGCCGGAGATCTCGATCCGGGTGGCGCGCGAGACGAGGCCTGCGGTGTCGATGTCGCCGGATCCGGAGACCTCGATGCGCTGGGTGTCGGTGGTGCCGGTGAGCTCGATGTCGCCCGACCCGTCGATCACGAGCTCGACGGCGGTCGCGGCGACGCCGGTTCCGCTCACCTCGCCGGAGCCCTCGATCACGACGGTCACGTCGTCGGCGCCGGTGAAGTCGGCCTCCACGTCGCTCGAGCCCTTCACGTGCACCTGGCTGAGGCGGGGCACGACGAGCTCGTAGCGGATGTCGCGCGCACCGAATCCCGCGAACGGGCCGCGGGCGCCGAGCACCAGCTCGTCGCCGCTGATCTCGGACGTGAGCCTGCTCATGACCCCGGAAGGGGCGGTGATGCGCAGCGAGGGGGTGTCGCCGACGGTGACGGTCAGGTCGCCCGAGGTCTCCACGACGACGGAGTCGACCGCCTCGATGGGGCGGTCCTCGCTGATCCGCGGACCGGAGAGGGGCAGGACGGGGGCGCAGCCGGCGAGCGCAAGGAGTGCGGCGGCGGCGACGGCGGGCAGGACGAGGCGGTGTGCTGTGGTCATACCCTCACGGTAGGAAGGCCCGCGCCGGGGGTCAGTCGGGGTAACCCCCCGAGGACCGGGGGCGACCCCACCGGTTGCGGTGGATCATATGAGCGCTATGCTCTCAGGTGAGCAATCGGTCAGCGGACAACCCGGAGGAACCTGATGACGACGCGGATCGCGTGGGTCGCCGGCAGCACCGGCGGCATCGGATCCGAGTGCGGGCGCCGACTCGCCGAGGACGGCTGGCAGGTGATCGGCAGCGACCGCCCGGAGGTCGACATCGCCACGGCCGGCAGTGCCGAGGCCTGGCTGCCGGGAGCGCTCGGAGACGCCGCGCTGGACGGCGCCGTTCACGCCGTCGGGATGAGCGGCCGCCGGCTCGGCGACGGGCCGCTCACCGCGTGTACCGACGAGGCGTGGGACGAGGTGCTGCGGGTCGACCTCACCAGCGTGTTCCGCTTCCTCCGGCTCGCACTGCGGGCCGCGGCCGACGGCGCCTCGATCGTCGTCATCGGCTCGGCACTGGCCACGACGCTCGACCGCGACTTCCTGACCACCGCCTACCGCACCGCCAAGGCCGCCATCGTCCCGCTCGTGGAAGCCGCCGCCTACGAGGGTGCTGCGCGCGGCATCCGGGTGAACGTCGTCAGCGCCGGACTCGTCGACACCCCGATGGCGACGCGCGCTCTCGGCGACCCGCAGATCGCCGCCCGCCTCCCCGAGCTGATGCCGCTGGGAGCCCGTGCGGTCTCCCCCGCCGAGATCGCGCAGGCCGTCGCGTGGCTGCTCGGTCCCGACTCGGCACGGACCACGGGTGCCGTGATCCCCGTCGACGGCGGGTGGTCGCTGCGATGAGCTCGATCGTCCTGCAGCCGCGCTACGAGGTCGGCGACCTGGCCGGGACCGAGCCGCTCTGGTCGGGCGATGTCATCGTCGTGGGCGGCGGGTCTGCCGGGTGCGCCGCCGCGATCGCCTCCGCACGGGGCGGAGCGCGCACGCTGCTGGTGGAGGCATCCGGGTTCCTCGGCGGAACCGGGGCGGCCGTGCTCGACACGATGTACGGCTTCTTCGCTCCCGCGGACCACGAGCACCACGTCGTCGGCGGGATCGGCTGGGAGCTCGTGTCGGGGCTGCTCGCCGACGGCACCGCGTTCCGCCGCCCGAACACCTACGGGGCGGGGACCGGCATCACCTATGACCCCGAGTACCTCAAGATCGCCTGGGACGACCTGCTCGGCCGAGCCGGCGCCGAGCTGCTCAGCCACACGCTCGCCCGAGCGGTCGTGCGCAGCCGCGGCGCCGTCTGCGGCGTCGTCGTCGAGACCCGCTCCGGATCGCACTGGCTGCGCGCATCCGCGATCGTCGACGCCACCGGGGATGCCGACATCGCCTGGAAGGCCGGCGCGGCCCTCGAGGTCCCGGCCGCCGATCGACGCGTGCAGCCGCTCACCGCGACGTTCCGGGTCGGCGGGGTCGATCCCTCCGCGGTGTCGACCCCCGACCTGCACCGCGCCATGCACGAAGCCGCCGAATCCGGCGACTACCGGCTGCCGCGGCGCGAGGGGTCGGTGCATCGCACGACCGTCCCGCACTCGGTGCACACCAATCTGACGCGGGTCAGCGGCGTCGACCCGACCGATCCCTGGCAGCTCTCGGCGGCCGAGACCGAGGGCCGCCGGCAGGTCGTGGAGTACATGCGCTTCCTCCGCGAGCGGGTGCCGGCGTTCGCCGAATCCCATCTGCTCGGCACCGGGGTGCGCATCGGGGTCCGCGAGACCCGGCGCCTGGTCGGCAGGCACGTGCTCACGCGCGACGACGTGATGAGCGCACGACGCTTCGACGACGAGATCGCCCTCTGCGGAGCACCGCTGGAGGATCACGACGGAGGCGAGAAGACCATCTGGGAATACATCGGCGGCGCCGGCCCGAACAGCGCGACCTACGGCGTTCCGCTGCGTAGTCTCCTGCCTCTCAATACCCCCGGCCTCATCGTCGCGGGCCGCTGTCTGTCGGCCACTCACGATGCTCACGCCTCGGTGCGCTCGATCGCGCAATGCATCGCCACCGGCGAGGCCGCCGGCACGACGGCCGCCATCGCCACGGGCACCGGCAGGCAGATCGCCGAGGTCGAGTCCGCCGAGGTCCGCGAGCGTCTGCTGGCGAACGGAGCGGTGCTGTGATCCGCACGGTTCTGGGCGACATCGCCCCGGGCGAGCTCGGGGTCACGCACTGCCACGAGCATCTGTTGATGACCGGTGGCTGGCCGGTCATGAACGAGCCCGACTTCCGGCTCGACTCGGTCGACGCCGCCGTCCGCGAAGTCGAGGACGCGATGGCCGCGGGCCTGCGGGCGGTGGTCGAGATGACCCCGCTCGGCTTCGGGCGCTCGCCGGCGGGTCTCGTCGAGATCGCCGAGCGCACCGGCGTGCACGTCATCGCGACGACGGGTCTGCACAAGGCGGCGTACTACGCCGACAACCACTGGCTGCACGGCTATTCCGTCGAACGCATGGCCGGCCTCCTGATCGACGAGATCGAACAGGGCATGGACCACAACGGGCTCGAGGGACCGCACATCGACCGCGGTGTGGCGCGGGCCGGCATCGTCAAGGTGGCGACCCTGTACCACCGGTTCGGACGCGACATCGACCGTTACGCCGAGGCGGTGGCGGCGGCCCACGGCGCCACCGGGGTACCGATCGCCACGCACAATGACAAGGGCAGCTTCGGCCACGAACTTCTCGACCGCCTCGAGAGCGCGGGGGCGCCGGCCTCGAGCGTCATGCTCGGGCACATCGACCACAACCCCGACCCGGGGTATCTCGCCGACCTGGCGGCACGCGGCGCCTTCCTGATCTTCGACCGGCCGGGGCGCATCAAGTACGCCCCCGACTCCGACTCGATGGAGCTCATCGGCCGGCTGGTCGACGCCGGGCACGGCGATCGGCTGCTGCTCGGCTGCGATCTGGCCCGCCGGTCGTACTGGCGCTCCCTCGGCGGCGGACCGGGGCTGTCCTACCTCCTCGACCGCTTCATCCCGCGGCTCGAGGCTGAGGGGCTCGGCGACGCGGTGCGGGCGATCCTCGTCGACAACCCGGCGCGCGCGCTGAGCTTCCGCGACCGCTGACCCTCGGCCTCAGCGCGGCATCAGCGGGACGCACGCTCCGCGGGCACCCGCGAAATCGATCGACCCGGCGCGCACCACCCGCACCGGCGGAACGCCCGGCGCCCGGAACTGCCGCGCGCGGACGGCGGCACGCACCCGCGGGAGGAACCCGGCCGAGGCGTGCATGACCCCGCCGCCGACGGCGATGGCCGTCGGCGCGAAGAGGTGCGCGAGCGACACCAGGTAGCTCACCAGGTCCTCCTCGAATCCGGCGAGCACCTCGTGCGCCAGCGGGTCGCCGTCTCGCGCGGCCGCCGTCAGCTGCTCGAAGCCGATCGCCGCGGGGTCCTCGCGGAACCGCTCGGCGAGGCCGGAGGGCACCCCGCGCTTGAGCGCCGCCAGCAGGCGCCCGACGACGGCGTTGGCCGACACCCGGGTCTCGGCGCAGCCGCGGTTGCCGCACAGGCACGGCTCTCCCGCGGGATCCATCACGATGTGGCCGAGGTAGGGACCCTCGCCGGTCTCGAGATCGCCGAGCAGCTCGCCGTCGATCAGCACACCCCCTCCGACGCCGGTGCCGAGCGTGACGACGACGAGCCTGCGCTCCCCGCGGGCGGCTCCGAACCGGTGCTCGCCGAGCGCGGCGGCGTCGCCGTCGTTCAGGCAGACGGCCCCGGCGCCGAACTCGGTGCTGAGCCTGCTGACCAGCGGGTAGCCCTCGCTGCCGGCGAGCCTGCCCGGCAGCAGCACGGGCCCCTCACGCAGGCGGGTGATCCCGGGAGTCGCGACGCCGATCCCCGTCGGTCCCGCGCCCATCCGCTCCTGCTGGGCGCGGATCCACGCCGTCGTCGTGTCGATCAGGTCACCGAACGCGCGGCCCGCGCTCGGCTCGGTGTGCCGGGCCAGCACCTCGCCCGAGGTGCCGACGACCGCGCACTTCAGCCGGGTCCCCCCGACGTCGACCCCGGCGTACCAGGGCGCGGCAGGGGTCATCGCGGGTCGCCGGGACGAGCCCAGGGACCGTCCGGCTCGGAGAGCGCCGCGAGCCGGGCCGCGCGGCGACGCGCCCAGGCGATGAGCGAGTCCTCGGTGCTGGAGTCCGCACCCGAAGTCGCCGCGTCGTGGCGGTTGTGGCTCGGGATCTGCTTCGGCACGATCCCCTGCGCGACGAGATCGGCCGCCGTCTGGGACACCAGCGACTGGATGAGTGCTACCGAGGCGATCGAGGAGATCGCGCCCACCGGGTACGGCAGCCCGTCCACGGGCACCACCGCATCCCCCGCCGGCACGTGGGTGTCGAGCACGACGTCGGCGAGGTCGAGCAGCTTGCTGCCGGAGGGGTGCCGCGACTTCGTCGAGTCCGAGTGCGCCCGCGACGTGACGGCGACCACGGGGACCCCGTGGTCGCGGCACGTCAGGGCCATCTCCACGATCACCGTGTTGATGCCCGAGTTGCTCACGATCACCATGATGTCGGGCGGGGCGACCAGCTGGTTCACGAAGATCGCCTCGGCGAGGCCCGGGACGCTCTCCATGAACGAGATCTGTCGCAGCCCCTCGTTGCCGACGACGCCCTGGAACTTGGTCAGCGACGGCTCGATGATCGGGTTGAACCCGTCGTAGCCGCCGATCCGCGGGTAGACGTCCATGGTGGCCGCGTGCGAGTGACCTGCCCCGAAGAGGTGCGCATAGCCTCCGCCAGCGATCGCCGCCGCGGCGAGCCCGGCCGCATCGGCGATGCCCGCCGTCTCGTGCTCGGCGATGTCAGCGAGGATGCCGCGGGCGCGTTCGAGGTAGGCCGCCGCCGTCTCGGCGCTCACTTGGTGTCGTCCCGCCGCGAGCGCCGCCCGATCTCCGAGAGCGCGACCGCGATGATCAGCAGCGCACCGGTGGCCGCCGTCTGGTAGAACGAGCTGACGTTGAGCAGGTTGAGGCCGTTGGTGAGAACGCCCAGCACCGCGACCCCGACGAGTGTCCAGAGCACCGAGCCGCGTCCGCCGAAGATACTGGTGCCGCCCAGCAGGATCGCGGCGATGATCTGGAACTCCCAGCCGGATCCGTGCAGCGCATAGCCCGAGCCCAGCCGCGCGACGAGCAGGATCCCGGCCAGCGCCGACGTGAGGCCGCCGATCGCGAAGACGAGCACCTTGTGACGCTCCACGCGGATGCCGGACAGGCGCGCCGCGGATTCGTTCGAGCCGATCGCGTAGGTGTGGGTGCCGAACCGGGTGCGGGTCATCATGTAGTGGGCCACCAGATAGAGCACGACGACGATCACCACCGACACCGGGATCGGGCCGAGGAACCCGCGGCCGAGCGCGGTCAGCCAGGCGGGCAGATCGGCGCCCGAGAGCGTCTCGTTGTCCGAGACGATCGAGGCGATCCCGCGGGTGAGCAGCAGCACGCCGAGGGTCGCGATGAGCGGGGGCACCCGCAGCGCGGTGACGACGACACCCGTGAGGACGCCCACCGCGGCGCCGGCGATCAGGGCGACCGGCAGGGTCGCGGCTGCCGACCAGCCCGCCTCGACGATCGGCATGGTGACGGCGATCGAGGTCAGGCCGATCACGGCGCCCATCGACAGGTCGATGCCGCCGCAGATGATGACGATGGTGGCGCCGAGCGCCGCGATCGCCATCACCGATTCGCGCTGCAGCACGGTGGCGATATTCGCCAGGCTGGCGAACGCCGGCGCGGTGATACTGAACAGCACGATCAGCACGATCAGCACGATCGGCACACCCCAGGTGCTCCAGTGGCGGGAGACGAACTGCGCTACGGCGCGGCCGGGGGTGGTCACGGTCTCGGTGCTCATCTCAGTCCTCTCCCACCGGCTGGGCCACGGCATCCACGACATCGCGCAGGGTGAGCCCGGCAGCGGGCGCGTCGAGCACGACGGTCCCGCCGCCGACGACCACGATGCGGTCCGACACCTCGAGCAGGTCCTGGATGCGGTGCGAGACGATCAGCACGCACACCCCCTGGTCGCGCAGCCGGCGCAGCAGCGACAGCACGGCGGGGATCTTCGCCGCCGACAGCGCGGCGGTGGGTTCATCGAGCGCGACGACGCGCGGCTCGGAGGTCATGGCCCGCACGATGGCGACGGCCTGGCGCTGCCCGCCCGAGAACTCGGCCATCGGCCGGTCGAGGGGGTGCAGCTCGACGTTCAGGTCGTGCAGGCGCTGGCGGACGTCGGCCTCCATGCGCTTGCGATCGAGTCCGCCGAGCGGCAGCCAGCCGAACAGCTTGCGGGTCAGTTCGCGGCCGAGGAAGGCGTTCTGGACGACGTCGAGGTCGGGGGCGAGGGCGAGCTCCTGGTAGACGATCTCGATGCCGTGCAGTCGCGAGGCGGTGGGCGAGTCGAAGTGGACCTCCTGCCCGCCCAGCCGGATCGTCCCGGTGTCCGGGGACACGGCGCCGGCGATGACCTTGAGAAGGGTCGATTTGCCGGCGCCGTTGTCCCCGGTGATGCCGATGACGGTTCCCGCATGGAACGCCAGATCGATCCGGGTGAGGGCTCGGACGTGGCCGTAGCTCTTGGTCACGCCCTCGAGTTCGAGGACCGGGACCACCGGTTCGGGTCTGGCGTTCATGCGGGGTTTCCTGTCTGGGTCTAGCCGGCGATCGCGGCCAGTTCGGCAGCCACGTTCTCCGAGGTGATCACGGAGGTGTCGACCGTGAAGGTCTGCCCCGGCTCGATCGAACCGTCGAACAGGCCCTGCGCGGTCTTGACGAGGAGCGGGCCCTCGATCTCCTGCGGGATGCGGTCGCCGACGAGGACCTTGCCCTCGTCGATGAGCTTGAGCGTGCGCTCCTGCCCGTCGACCGTCGCGAAGAAGATATCGGTTCCCGGCGTCCGGCCGGCGGCCTCCGCCGCGGCCACGTGGCCCCAGGTGCCCTCGTTGTTCGAGCCGAGAACCAGATTCACCTCGGGGTGGGCGGTCAGTACGTCGCTCATCGCGTTGTAGCCGTCCTCCTCCTGCCAGGCCTCGAGGTCGGCGACCAGCTCGGTTTCGGGCACGGCGGCCTTCAGTCCCGCGAGCATGCAGTCGGTCCGGTCGGGGAGCGACCCGCCGAGCGAGTCGGCGTTGGACTCGAACACCCGCGGAGCGTCGTCGCGGTTCTCGGACCACCACTGGCCGATGTACTCGCCGACCTTGGTTCCGCGGTCGCACTCGTCGATTCCGACGTAGGCGTCGGCGCCTTCGAAGCCGGACAGGTCGGCGATGACCTTGATGCCCTTGGACTGCGCCTCTTCGACGGCGACGGCGATGGCTTCCTGGTCGAGGGCGGCGATGATCAGCACCTGGGCACCGCCGGTGATGAGGTCCTGCACCTGGTTGACCTGGGTGACGGCGTCGAACTGCGGGTCGGAGATCCGCACCTCGATGCCGGCGGCCTCGCCGGCCTTGGTGGTCTCGTCGATCATGCGCAGCCAGTGGCCGCCACCGCGGCCGAGCACGCTGTAGCCGATCACCGTGAGTTCGTCGCCGGTGCTGGGCGCGGGCGGACCCGAGCAGGCACCGAGGGTGAGCGCCGCGGCCATCGCGACGCCGGCAGCGGCCATCACGCGGGTCCTCGACTTCGTCGTTCCGGACATCCGTATTCCTCGCATTCTTGGGGTAACGAGCAGGGAGGCCACACTCGGCGGCAACGGCCGACGGGCGGGTTGGCTCCACGATATTGACGGCCTTGCCGCTTGTCAATCATCTGAGCGCCCTACTCACAAACGAGCGCGCACGTCGCGGCGAGGGCGGGTACGCTCATCCGAGGAGCCAGCGCTCCCCTGAGATCGACCGGAACGGAAGAGGGATGTCGATGCCCGACAAGGCCCCCGTGGATGCCTCCGACAGCGTCGTCGTGCACGTCGCCCAGCTCTTCTACGAGCGCGATATGACCAAGCAGGACATCGCCGCGCAGCTCGGGATCTCGCGATTCAAAGTCGCCCGGATGCTCGACCACGCCAAGACCGAGGGGATCGTGCGCATCCAGATCCGCGGCAAGAGCGCGCTGGATGCCGAACTCGGCCGGGCGCTGGAACAGCGGTTCGCGCTCGAGAACGCCCTCGTGGTCGACGTCGAGGAGGGTGCCGACCTCACCGACTCGATCGCCGCCGTCGCCGCCAACTGGCTCGGGCAGCTCGTGCGCAACGAGGACGTGCTCGGGGTGGCCTGGGGCTCGACGCTGCAGCGCGTGGCCGAGTTCACCCGGTTCGAGGGCGGCCTCGATCTGCCGGTGGTGCAGATCTGCGGGGCCCTCGCCCACACCGACCGCGGTCAGGGCCCGCTCGAGATCACCTCGAAGTTCGCCTCGCAACTCGGTGAGCACGCTCACTGGCTGCTCACCCCCGCGCTGCTAGACAACACCCCGACGTTGCAGGAACTGCTCAAGCACCCCGCGATCAGCCCGACCGTCGAGCTGTTCGACAACGTCACCATCGCCCTGGTGTCGATCGGATCCTTCGCCGAGCCCGGTCAATCGGCGCTGCTCAGCGCCGGAGCCATCGGAGATGCCGAGCGGGACGCGCTCGCGGCCCGCGGTGCGGTCGGCGACCTCCTCGTGCACCTGTTCGATCGCGACGGCGCCTTCACCCCGACCTCGATCACCGATCGTGCCGTGGCGATGAGCGTCGACCAGCTGCGCGCCGTGCCGCGGGTCATCGCCGTGGCCGGCGGGGCCGGCAAGCACGAGGCCATCGCCGGGGCCCTGCGCACCGGCGTCATCGACTTCCTGGTGACCGACGCCGAGAGCGCGCGATTCGCCCTCGCGAGCGCGCCCCCGGCGGACTGATCAGCCTTCCGTCGCGAACCGCCGCCGCAGCACCAGAACCACGGTGCCGGTCAGCACCAGCAGCGCCGCCAGGCCCGCGGGCCCCGTCACCGGGACGCCGGTGAGCGCCAGCTGCGCCGCCGAGAGCGGGCCGGTGTACGAGATCGCGCCGATCCGGCCGTTGGGCAGCAGCACGAACCAGGCCCGTGCCGTCATCGTCGCCCCGCTCGGCGCGATGCCCGTGAGCACCAGCTCGTGCGCACCCGTCGGGGTGTTCGCCGGCAGTGCCACCGTCCAGGTGAATCCGCCGCTCGGGCCGATGACGCCGGTGTAGAGCACCACCGGGGTCGAGTGCATGGTGAGGGTGTAGGTGGAGCCGATCTTCAGCCCGCCTGCCGAGATCTCGGTGTCGGCGTCCTCGATGCGGGTACCGGGCGCGAAGTTCAGCTGCAGATCGAGCTCAGGCGCCGCGGCCACCTCGCGCACGAAGTCGGCGGTGATCGTGCCGTAGTCGTTCGTCGCCGAGAGCTGGAACGTGTAGGTGCCCGTCGTGGTCGGAGTGCCGGTGACGGCACCCGTCGCGGTGTCGAGCGAGAGGCCGGGCGGCAGGGTGCCGGAGGACACGGCGTAGACGATCACCGCATCCCCCGTCGCCGTCACGGCGTCGCTCAGCGCGAGCCCGACCTGCAGGTCGTCGCGCAGGACGTCGTCGGTCCAGGTGGGCGGGATGCCCGGCGGGAGCATGGTGCCGGTGAAGGTGTGCGTGATCGAACCCGCGAAGTTCGTGGCGGTGACCTCGAACGAGTAGCTGCACGGTGCCACCGCGCAGGTCGGGGTGCCGGAGAAGACGCCCGCGCTCGAGAGGACCACTCCGCTCGGCAGTGCGCCGGCCGTGACCGAGTACTGCACCGTCGACGGGCTCACCGCCGACACCGAATCGGAGTAGGCGCTTCCGGCCCGCGGGGTCGCGATCGTGATGTCGTCCCACACCGGCGGGACGCCGCGCCCGATGTCGAGCGAGCCCGACCAGGTCAGGCGAGACACCGGGTCGGCGTCCGCCACGTCGGTGACCTCGAGGGTGCCAGCGACGTTGTAGTAGACGACGGTGCCGTCGACCGTGGCCGCGATCAGGTACTCCTTCTGTGCGGCGAGCACCGTTCCCGGAGCCGCCGGGGTCAGCGTGTAGGCGCCCGTGCCGTCCGTTGTCGTGGTGGCGACGACGGTCGAGGGGTCGTCGGCGTCGAGCAGGCGCACGGTGGCCCCGGCGACCGGGTCACCGTTCAGGCTCACGATGCCGGACGCGCTCGGGATGTAGGGCAGCGTCGTCGCCGGCGCCGAGGTGCCGACGGCGTAGACGGCGTCGCCCAGGTACTTCGCGATGAAGCCGCGCGTCACGCCGGCATCGCTCGCGCTCATTCCGGTCCAGGTGACGTCGGCGTCGCCGGTGGGGCCGAGCGTGGCGCTTCCGACCTGTACCGAGGACCCCCAGGTCGCCGGATCGGTCCAGAACTCGACGGTGCCGGTGGGCGTGCCTCCACCATTGGCCGGCACGTTCGCGTGCAGCGCGATGGAGCCGTACGCGGTCACCGGCGAGGTGACCGAGACGGTGGGCGTGGTGGCGAGCTTGCTCGATTCGACCTCGACCGAGAACTCCAGCTCGCTGTAGTCGCCCTCGGTTCCGTACCAGATGACCGAGAAGGTGAACGGTCCGCTCGAGGTCGGGGTGCCGGTGATGTCGACGTAGCGGGTTCCGCGCACGTCGGCGCTGAGGCCGTCCGGCAGGGTGCCGCCGATCTCGAAGGCGACCCCGTGATCGCGATCGTCGTACTCGAACGGCGCCTGCAGCGAGTCGCTGTACGCCTCGCCCTCCTCGAAGGCCGCGAGGGTCGCATCCGGCCACGGGCTGCCGCCGTGCACGAGCACGCCGGTGTAGCTGGTGGCGGCATACGCCGGGGCCGTGCCGAGCAGCGGAGCCGCCACGAGCGCGAGCGCGGTGAGCAGCGCGGTACCGATGCGGGCAGAGAGATTGAGGGGACGTTTCCGGGTCACGATGTCAATCATATTGACAAGTGGGGTAGAACGGGCGTGCGAAACGGCAGAATATGTCCGTGAGCAAGGCGTACGGTCGGCTCGATCGCGTGACCATCCTGGATGCGGCGCTCCGGGTCGCCGCGCGGCCAGGGGTCGCGGACATCCGCCTGAGCGACGTCGGGGACGAGGTCGGCGCCGACCCGACGGCCGTCTACCGGCACTTCCGGGGCAAGCAGGACCTGATCGCCGCCGCCATCGAGCGCCTGATGGGCGAGATCGCTGCGCGGATCCCCGCCGGGGTGTCGTGGCGTGCCCTGCTCGACGGTGTCGCGGCCGACCTGTTCGACACCTTCTCGCGCCTGCCCGCCATCGGCATGCACCTCGCCGACGTCCGGGTCGTCGGCTCCGACGAGCTCGGGCTCGTCGAGCGCATCCTGCAGGCCCTGCAGGATGCGGGTCTGCGCGATGACGCGCTCGTCAAGCGGTACGCGGCCCTCAGCGGCTTCAGCACCGCCTACCTCGCGGGAGCCTGCCGCGACCTCACCACGGTCGACGCCGCCGCCGACGAGTTGCCGTGGCTGCCCGAGGCGGTGGACGCAACGGATACCCGCCCCCTGCTGGCCACCTACGCCGAGCGCATCGCCGCGCTCGACTTCCGCGCCGTATACGATGCCGCCATCGCGCTGATCCTCGACTCGATCGAGCCGGAGGCGGCCGGGTGATGCTCGGTGGACCCTAGGGGATTCGAACCCCTGACCTTCTCATTGCGAGCGCGTGACCGGGGCGTCGCGGATTGCAGGCTGCGCCGAAACTACGGCGTTCGTTGTGCGCTGGTTGCCTCAGCGGAAGAACTCGGGGGGCACGGGGGTGGCACGCATTCTCGGCACGCCGATGGCCGATTTACGCGGAAGCGAGCTCCAGCGGATGCACCCGTGCAAGGTCGAGGCGCTGACGCGCGACCCACAGGTCATGAGCATCCTGCATAGCGAGCCAGCTCTCGGCACTGCGACCGATCGCCTTCGACAACCGCAAGGACATCTCCGGCGTGACCCGACTGGCCCCGCTGAGCACGCGGCTCAGCGTAGACGCGGACACGTCGAGTTGCTTTGCCAGCTCACGACCGCTGACCCCGAACGGCTCGAGGTACACCTCGGAGATGAACTCCCCCGGGTGCGGGGGGTTATGCATCGGCTTCAGCTCGTCCATCAGTGATAGTCCTCATAGTCCAGGACGTACGCGTTCCCGTCACGGAACTCGAACGT
Source organism: Pseudolysinimonas sp. (assembly GCA_035556655.1). Taxonomy (GTDB): domain Bacteria; phylum Actinomycetota; class Actinomycetes; order Actinomycetales; family Microbacteriaceae; genus JBDSKH01. The sequence continues at coordinate 616 of DATMFW010000048.1, read as the reverse complement.
CACTCTCCAGTTGCCATTCACCGTGATCGACCACCGGCCGGCCATCCGGCCCTTCAACGGATGCAACCGGAAACCCGGGATGTCCATGTCGTCGATCACCTGCGCCGAATCCAGCGCCGCAAGCTGCATCCGCAACCGCTTCGCATGATTCGGCTGCACACCCGAGGCACTGCCCGCCTCGAACAGCGTGCGCAAGCCCTTGTGTCGGAAGGACTTGATCACATCACAAGCGTAGCATGATGCGCATCGCGCAACTCAATTGCCAACTGGCCGCGACAAACGATTGTCGTGCGAGCGGTCAACAAGACCCCTGGTCAGGTGCGTGAACCCTCTCATGATCAACGAGAAGGTCACGCCGGAGGACACGAGGGGGCACCAGGGGGCACACTCACAGAGGGATCGCGAACAAACGAACAGAAATACCTGATCACACGGTGGACCCTAGGGTGTCCGGGGTCATGAGATATGTGACAGGTGATATGTGACACGTAAGATCGTCGCGCAGCAGCTCACCGTCACGCAGGCGGCTGCTGAGTACGGCATCAGCCGGATGCAGCTCTACCGACTCCTCAACCGGTATCGCGAGGGCGGGCTGGATGCGCTTGAGCCTCGTTCG
>DATMFW010000047.1:0-42645 GCA_035556655.1 Pseudolysinimonas sp. | reverse complement strand
CGGGATCTCCTCGGGGGTGCGCTCGGCGTCGACGAGCGTCAGGTAGATGTCTTCGAGCGTGGGCCGGATGACCTCGAGCCGCTCGGGTTCGGTGGCGGCAGCGAGCCGGGCGACGAGTTCCCCGGGTCGCTCGGTGCGCTGCTCGCGCGGGGTGCCGTTCTCGATCCAGCGGACGATGGGCACGCGGGCCGCGTCGCCTCCGAGCTCGTCGATGGCGCCGAGCGCGACGAGCCGGCCCCCGGCGATGATGCCGGCCCGGTCGCCGAGCTGTGCGGCCTCATCGAGGTAGTGGGTCGTGAGCAGGATGCTCGTGCCGTCGTGCTTGAGAGAGCGGATCAGGTCCCAGAACTGCCGTCGCGCCTCGGGGTCGAACCCCGTGGTGGGCTCGTCGAGGAAGAGCAGTTCGGGGTTGCCGATGATGCCGAGGGCGACATCGACCCGGCGGCGCTGGCCGCCGGAGAGGCTCTTGATGCGCGCGCCGGCCTTGTCCGTCAGCCCCACTGCGGCGATCACCTCGTCCACCCTCCGCGGGTTCGGGTAGAGCCCGGCGAAGTGGCTGAGCTGCTCACGGACGGTGGCGTTGCCCTGCTCGCCGCTGGTCTGCAGGACGATGCCGAGCCGGGCCTTCCAGGTCGGACCCCCGGTCTGCGGGTCGGTGCCGAGCACCCGGACCTCGCCCGCGGTGCGGTCGCGATAGCCCTCCAGGATCTCGATGATGGTGCTCTTGCCCGCCCCGTTCGGCCCGAGCAGTGCGAAGGTCTCGCCGCGGCGGATGTCGAAGTCGACTCCGCGCACGGCCTCGAAGCCGCCGCGGTACGTCTTGCGCAGCCCGGCGACCTCGACGACGGTCTCGTGTGTGGTCATGCTCCCATGGTGGCGGCGTGCGGGCGGCGCGGCGACGGCGAGGTGGTGGGTCGGGCATCCACCGAACGGTGGACCCTAGAACGCGCCGAGCACGAGCGACGCGGCGATTCCGAGCATCACGAGCGCGATGACGGCGTCGAGGATGCGCCAGGCGAGCGGGCGGGCGAACACGGGTGCCAGCAGCCGGGCCCCGAGTCCGAGCGCGGTGAACCACGCGATGCTCGCCACCCCGGCCCCGGCCCCGAACGCCCAGCGGTGTTCCCCGTGGGTGCTGGCGATCGAGCCGAGCAGCACGACGGTGTCGAGGTAGACGTGCGGGTTCAGCCAGGTCAGCGCGAGCGCCGTCCCGGCGACGGCCGCCAGGCTTGCCGTGCCGGGCGCCTCGGATGCGGTGAGCGTCGCCGTCGGCCGGATCGCCCGCCGCGCCGCCAGCACCGCATACCCGACGAGGAAGGCCGCCCCCGCGAAGCGGACAGCCGGCACGAGCCAGGGCACGGCGTCGAACACGAGGCCGGCCCCACCGACCCCGAGTCCGATCAGCACCAGATCGCTGAGGGCGCAGATCACGATGACGGCGACGACGTGTTCGCGGCGCAGTCCCTGCCGCAGCACGTAGGCGTTCTGGGCGCCGATCGCGATGATGAGCGACAGGCCGAGCCCGAGGCCGGCGAGGGCCGCGAGCAGGATGTCGGTCACAGCTCAACGCTAGGGTCCCGACGTCATGAAATCCAACTACGTGTTCTGAAGCACCATTAGCATCTCTGCATCATGAGATTTGACCGCGAACAGCTCGAGACCCTCGTCGCCGTCCTCGACGCCGGCACCTTCGAGGCCGCCGCGCGGCAGCTGCGGGTGACGCCGTCCGCGGTCAGCCAGCGCATCAAGGGGTTCGAACGCGAACTCGGCCGCGTGCTCGTCGTGAGGTCCCGACCGGTCGCGGCCACCGCATCCGGCGAGGCACTCATGCGACTCGCGCGGCAGCTGGCGCTGCTCGAGCACGACGCCGTCGAGGCGCTCGGCATCGAGCCGGGGGGCGCGCACGGCAGGGTCGAGATCCCGGTGGCGGTCAACGCCGACTCGATGGCGTCGTGGATCATGCCGGCCTTCGCGCGGGCCTCCGCCGCCCTGCCGGTGGTCTTCGACCTGCATCGCGAGGATCAGGACCACACGGCCGCACTGCTCGGCTCGGGTACCGTCATGGCGGCGGTGACCTCGCAGGCCCACGCCGTACCGGGGTGCACGGTGACGAAGCTGGGCAGCATCCGGTACCGCCCCGCGGCGGCCGCGGAGTTCGCGGCGCGCTGGTTCCCCGATGGCCCGACCCCCGAGGCGCTCGCCATCGCTCCCCTCGTCGACTACGACCGGGCGGACGACCTGCAATCGCGCTACCTGCGCTCGGTGACGAGGCGCAGCATCGACCCGCCCCGTCACCACGTACCCGCCTCGGCCGACTTCGCCGACGCGGTCGCGCTCGGACTCGGCTGGGGGATGCTGCCGGACTCGCAGCTGGAGTCCCGTCCCGGCGTCGTCGACCTGGATGCCGGCCACGCGATCGACGTGCCGCTGTACTGGCAGCAGTGGAACCTGCGCTCCCCGTTGCTGGATGCGGTGGCGGGCGAGGTGCTGTCCGAGGCGCGCCGCTCCCTCAGCAGGCGGCGCGCCCCCGACAGCCCGAGCCGCTAGCGGGTCCGGCCCGGAGCGGGCGAGGTCGTGCGCACCGGGGCCGCCGGGGGAGCGATCCGGGTCGTGGTGCCCGCGGGCGCCTGGGTCAGCACGAGCGAGGCAGAGTCGAGGCGGAAGTCGCCGGAGCCGAGCACGACGTCGATCCGCAGCCCGCTGTGCCCGGTGCGCCCGACGGTGAGCGGCACCGACACCTTCATCCATCCCGAGCTCACGCTGAATGCCATGGTGGCGGTCTCGGTGGTCCCGCCGGTGGCGCTCAACCGCAGCGAGCCGCTCACCGCGGATGTTCCGCCAGGCTTCACCCAGATCGTCGCGGTGTACGTCGCCCCCTGCGCCGGCCGGATGCCGCTCAGCTGGCTGACCGTGCGCCCCCCGGGGATGGCGAGCGCGTACCTGCCGCCCTTCGCTGCCGTGCTGGGGCCGTCGAGCCGAGCCCCGGAGGCGAGCCAGCCACCGAATCCACCCTCGAACGAGGCCGAGGCGAGCGAGATCGACGTCCCGCTCGGCACGGCCGGCTCGGACGGGTAGACGATGCGGGCAGGCGGCTCGGGCTTGGCGGGCTGTTTGGTGCCCGGGTACTTCGCGAAGGTCTGCACCCAGTAGCGCTTGCCGCCCGACTCGTAGAACCCGATGCCGATCGAGGTGTAGTCGCGCACCAGGTTGGCGTAGTGACTCGCCGACGCGATCCAGGCGGGGACGACCTGGGTGTAGGTGTAGCCGCTCGCGACGTTCTCACCGGCGCGCGCCCAGCCCGCCGGGATCTGCTTGGCGTAGTCGGGATTGTGGCTCATCTTCCCGTTCTTGTACTGCTGCAGTGCCCAGGCCATCGCGACCTTGTCGAGGCGGGCGTCGCGGGCGAGCCCCGGCAGCCCCTTGTCGAAGCGGACCTTGTTGGTCGCGTCGTAGACGTATCGGGTCATGTCGGCGACGGTGACCGAGGACGCCGTCGCGGGTCCGGCGACGGGGGACACCGCCGGGGCCGCGAACGCGTTCTGCGGGAAGAACAGGGTGGCCGTCAGGACGGCGGCGAGGATGCTCAGGATGACGACGTGCAGGCGCGCGCGTCTCCACTGACGATCGTGGGACATGGGTTGTGGAGCTCCAGGGGATAGTGACCAGGGGTCTTCGACCTGGCGAGAGTTCCCAGCTCCTCGCACCGGCGTCCACGCTAATCGCCGGCGCTCGCGCGCCGGGAGTCCCCATCAGGGTGCTAGACGCGCCCGTCGATCACCCGCCGGTCACCCGCTCCGGTCAGGACGCCGCGAACAGCTTCTGCAGGCGCGCCACGCCCTCGGCGAGGTCGTCGTCGCCGAGGGCGTAGCTGAAGCGCAGGTACCCGCTCGGGCCGAACGCCTCGCCCGGCACCGCGGCCACCTCGGCCTGCTCGAGCACCAGGTCGGCGAGCTCGAGCGACGTCGTCGGGGTCACCCCGCCCCAGCTGCGGCCGAGCAGCCCGGTCACGTCCGGGTAGACGTAGAACGCCCCCTCCGGCAGCGGGCAGACGATGCCGTCGATCGCGCTCAGCCCGGATGCGATGGCCCGCCGCCGCCGATCGAACGCCTCGCGCATGGTCGCCACCGCATCCTGAGGGCCGGTGAGCGCCGCGATGGCCGCGCGCTGCGAGATGTTCGACACGTTCGAGCTCAGATGCGACTGCAGGTTCCCGGCGGCCGTGATGGCATCGGCGGGGCCGATCATCCACCCCACCCGCCATCCGGTCATCGCGTAGGTCTTGGCCACACCGTTCACCAGGATGGTGCGGTCGGCGAGAGCCGGGACGGCCTCGACGATGGATGCCGCCCGCTGCCCGTCATAAGTCAGGTTCTGGTAGATCTCATCGGCGATCACCCACAGGCCGTGCTCCTCGGCCCACGCCGCGACGGCGGCGGTCTGCTCGGGCGAGGCCACGGCGCCCGTCGGGTTCGAGGGCGAGACCCAGAGCAGCACCTTGGTCTTCGGGGTGCGGGCGGCCTCGAGCTGCTCGATGCTCACCAGGTAGTCCTGGTCGGCCCCGGCGAACACTTCGACCGGAACGCCGCCCGCCAGCCGGATCGCCTCGGGATAGGTCGTCCAGTACGGCGTCGGCAGCAGGACCTCGTCGCCCGGGTCGAGCAGGGTGGCGAACGCCTGGTAGACGGCCTGCTTGCCGCCGTTGGTCACGATGATCTGCGACGGGTCGACCGTCAGGGCGCTGTCGCGCCGGGTCTTCTCGGCGATCGCCTCGCGCAGCTCGGGCAGGCCGGCGGCGGGCGTGTAGCGGTGGTTCCGGGGGTCACGGGCGGCGGCGACCGCCGCCTCGACGATGTGCTCGGGGGTGGAGAAGTCGGGTTCCCCGGCGGCGTAGCTGATGACCGGCCGGCCCTCGGCCTTCAGCGCCTTGGCCTTGGCATCCACCTTGAGGGTGGCGGATTCGGCGATCGAGCCGATGCGTGTGCTGATTCGTCCCACGGGGATGAGCCTACTCAGACGACGAAGAGCCGGGACCGCCGATGCTGAGGGGCGCGACGGTCCCGGCTCTCGTGCTACCGGACTACTCGACCGGGGGGGCCGTGAGACGGTGCCGGTAGCCTTCCCGCACCAGATAGGCACCCGCTGCCAGCAGTGCGAGGATCATCAGGACCAGCATCACGATGTTGACCCCGGTCATGGCCAGCAGCCCGCCGACCCCGCCCGCGGGCACGGTCGTCACCCCGCCGACACCGCAGTCGACGACGCAGGGGTCGCTGACGCTGGTGACGTTCGGCCCCACCGAGGCCTGCGCGAGGTTGATCTGGGCCAGGCCCGGCGCCTGAACGGCCATGCCGAGCAGACCACCGACTCCGCCGCCGGATCCGAGGCCCCCCAGGGCCGTGATCTGCAGCGCCGTCTCGGTGAAGCGGCCGTCGTCGGTCTGCTGCACGTTGACCTTCGCCGACAGCACGTCGGTCAGCACCGAGTCCACGGCCGAGTCGCCGTCGAGCAGACCATCGATCGCGGGGACCACGAGGCCGCTGTCGAGCGCGTCGGCCAGACGCTGCACCGCACCATCGCCGCCGAACAGGGTCGCACCGAGGCGGTCACCGATCAGGTCGCTCGCGAGGTCCAGATCGAGGGCGTGGTTCAGGATGCCGAGCAGCTGCACCTTCGAGGAGGAGTCGACGCCGGAGCCGGTGAGGAACTGGTCGACGGTTCCCGTGAGGGTGACGTCGGCGCCGTTCTGCAGGACCGGAAGCGCGGTGACCTTGTTCTGGCACACCACCTGGTCGACCACCTTGCTGACGTTCTGCGTCACGTACTTGTCCACGGTCTGGGTGACCCAGGTCACGGTGTGCTGGGTGCCGCCGAGGATGTTCCCGAGCACCCCGTTCACCACGGGCAGGCCGTTGACGACCGGGACCCCGTTGACCACCTTCGCCACGACCCCGTCGATCACCGGCACCTGGATCGTGACCTTGGTCAGCACCTGGGTCGGCACCTGCACGACCTTCTTGACGGTCTGGCACACCTTCTGCACCAGCGGCGCCTGCGCGACATCCGAGTCGACCGATGCCGACACGGTGACGTCGGCGGTGTGCAGCGAATCCTCGACCCGGTCGACGACCTGGCCGGCGATGGTCTGCACCTTGCCGGTGATGCTGTGCAGCACCGCGTTGATGATCGGCGAACTCAGCAGCTCGGTTCCCGGGGGCAGGTCGTTCAGGTCGCCTCCGTGCACGGCGGCCAGGTCGATCATCACCTCGCCGTTCTCGAGGTCGAAGGTGACGCCGGAGTCTCCGTACTGCGACTCCAGCAGGTCTTCGACCTGGCTGCGCAGATCGCCCGGATCGACCGTGGCCGACACGGTCCCCCCGGAGCCGAGCACATTCAGGCTCGGGGCGATGTTCGTCAGCAGCCGGTTGATCTCGGCGATGAGCGCGCCGTCCTGCCCGTCGAGCACAGCGATGCCGCCATCGATCGAGTCGAGGGCCGCGCTGACCTTCTCGGTGAGCTGCGAGATCGAGGGGCTCGTGAAGTGAAGGACCGCCCCGTCCAGGCGGTAGTCGCCCGAGGCGTTGGAGCCGTCGGCACGGGCCTGGGCGCCGATCGCCTCGATGCTCAGGCGCAGGTCGGTGAGCGTGGAGAACTGGCTGCCGACCGCGCCGGAGAGGTCGACGTCGGCGTCCGCACCGGGCATCGCCACGTCGTGGCCCGCCCCGACACCGCCGTCATCGAGCACGGCGCCTGCCGCGGCGAACGAGACCCCGTCGGCGCTGGCGCTGGCGTACTGCCCGAGCACGCCGGCCTGCACGCCGTCGGTGGTGATCTGGACGCTGTCGCCCGATCCCACGGTCACCGTGTCGAGGGCCTTCACGGCCAGTGGGTCCTTGTCGGTCATGGTCGGGCTCTCGCCGTCGTTCCAGGCCTCGGCGGGTTCGACCGAGGCGACGGTGTCGAGGTCGACCCCCGCCACCGAGCCCGAGAGGAACTGCGCCTGCGCCCAGGCGACGTGGTCGCCGTCGCCGCCATCCGCCGCCGAGGCGGAGGTCGCACCGGCCAGCGCGAACGCCGTGGCCAGTGCCGTCGTGGTTGCCGTCGCTGCGATGCGCCGGCCGAGATGTGCCCGTGCCGTCGTGCGCGGGTGCTGATGTGAGAACACGACAGTGCCTTCCTGATCCGTGGTTATCGGTTGGGCCGGAGTGGTTGGCTCCCGCTTGCAGGAAGAGACCGTGGAACGCCCTGTCTATGACGCCCCGGGTCCGGGCGGTCATGGCCCCACTTCGAGGGACACCGACGGGATGCCCTACACTGGACGGTGGCCGGAAACGCCATGCTTCGTCATGCCTGCGCTCCGGTCGTAGGGCGGTGGCTCAATTGGTAGAGCAGCGGTCTCCAAAACCGCAGGTTGCAGGTTCGAGTCCTGTCCGCCCTGCGCTTATGTAAAGCGTGGTCCCCGGCAGCCGCCGGGGCGCACAACAGCCGAAATGGTGGTGAGAGAGTGGCCCGCAAGGTCGTCGACGAGCCCAGCGAGGATCTGGTCGCGAGCGCCAAGCGCGAGCGTGCCGAACGTCGGGGACCGTTCTCGCGGATCGCTCTCTTCATCCGCCAGGTGTTCACCGAGCTGCGGAAGGTCGTCACCCCGACCCGGCGTGAGCTGTTCAGCTATACCGGCGTCGTGCTCGTCTTCGTTCTCATCATGATGGGCTTCGTCTACGGGCTCGACTACCTGTTCGGCCTCGGTGTGGCCTGGGTGTTCGGCGACCCGAGCTGACCTCCGCCGGAGTGCGGACCGACCAGTTGCGGATCAGACGAGAGACGAAAGAAGTATGAGCGAACAAGAGCGCCGCGACATCGACCTCGCGACGGCAGCAGAGCAGTCCTCCGAAGAGGACGAGGCCCAGGAGGGCAACGTCCTCGCGCAGGAGGTGGACTCCGCGGCCTCGGCCGAGCACAACGCCATCCACGTGGTGGACGAGGGTGCCGGAGACATCGAGGCGGGACTGACCGAGCTGCTCGATGCGCTGGATGCCGCACAGGATCCGGAGGCCGACGCGATCGTCGACGACGCCCTCGACATCGACTCGCTGCCCGAGGCGGACGCCGCCGAGGCGGCATCCGACGACGAGGCCGAGACGGAGGCGGAGGCCGAGGAGGCCGCCGCGGAGGTCGACCCGTACGAGGAGTTCCGCGCCGAGCTGCGCGGGAAGATCGGCAAGTGGTACGTCATCCACTCCTACGCCGGGTTCGAGAAGCGCGTGAAGCAGAACATCGAGTCGCGCCGCACCTCGATGGCGATGGAGGACTACGTCTTCGAGGTCCAGGTCCCGATGGAGGACGTGGTCGAGATCAAGAACGGCCAGCGCAAGCTGGTCAACCGGGTCCGCATCCCCGGGTACGTGCTGGTGCGCATGGACCTCAACGAGGACAGCTGGTCGGTCGTGCGGCACACCCCCGGGGTGACCGGATTCGTCGGCAACTCGCACAACCCGACGCCGCTGCGCTTCGAAGAGGCATTCAACATGCTGAAGAGCCTCGTGCAGGTCGTCGAGGCCCCGGCCAAGGCGGGCGCCGCGAGCAAGGGCGGCAAGGCCGCCGCGCGCGTCATCCCCGCCGAGATCGACTTCGAGGTCGGCGAGACGATCACCATCAAGGAGGGCTCGTTCGCGGGTCTGCCTGGCACGATCAACGAGATCAAGCCCGAGAGCGGCAAGCTCACCGTGCTGGTGTCCCTGTTCGAGCGCGAGACGCCGGTCGAGCTGTCGTTCGACCAGGTCACCAAGCTCTGATCGGCTGAACCGATGGGTCGCCGGGCTCTGATCATCGCGCTGGCGGCCTTCGCCGTCATCGCCCTCGGCGCGGTGATCACCTGGGCCATCGTCGTGAGCTCGGCTCCGCCGTCGGCGGGTCCGGAGCCGGACCCGACCGACCCGGTGGCCCAGCCGGTGGTGACCGAGCAGCCCGAGCCGTCCGAGACACCGTCGGAGACCCCGGTGCCGCAGCCGACGGGCCCCGCATCGGACCCCGCGCCGGCCGCGGTGACGGCGCTCGCCGCGAAGCCCGCCCCGCACTCGGTGCGCCTCGACTGGACGAACCCCGCCGACGACGACCTGCACCAGCTAGTCGTCGTCCAGAAGCCGGGTGCGACACCGCCGCCCGATCCGGCGTCGGGGACGACCCTCGGCACCGTGTCCGCGGGCCAGACCTCGTTCGTCGACAAGAGTCCCGGGCTGAAGCCCGGGCAGCAGTTCTCGTACTCGGTGTTCGCGCGCGACACCGCGGGTACCCTGTCGGCGGCGTCCGGTCTCACCGTTACCCTCCCCGCCGCCATCACCGTCACCCCCGTCGACGTCACCGGAGCCGTCACCCAGACGACGGCGGATGCCACGCTCACCGACACGGGCAGCCTCGCCTTCACCGCCTACACCGTCGCGAACCCCCGCATCGCGGTCGTCCTGCCCGCGTCCGGGGTGATCGGGACCATGGGCCGCACGCTGACCGAACCGAAGGGTTCCGCGCCGGGCGCGGTCGCCTGGACGTATAGTGTCGCGTCCTCCGCCATCCGGTTCCTCGGCGAGGGCGAGAAGCGCGACGAGGTGTTCGTGATCGAGCTGCGCGAGGGGGCCGACAAGGTGCCGACGACCGTGACGGTCCAGGCGATCGGCATCAACGACGCGCCGGTGGCGAGCGCCCAGGCCGCCCAGGCGGCGATCGCCGGGTCGGCCTTCTCGTACCCCCTCCCGCCCGGTGCGTTCACCGACCCGGACGCCTCCGACGTGCTGACGGTGACCGCCGCGAGCCTCCCCGCATGGCTGAGCTTCGACGGCGTCACCCTGAGCGGGACACCGTCGGCGGGGGACGTCGGTACGACGACGGTGACCGTCACCGCGACCGACCCGCACGGCGCGAGCGCGTCGAGCGACGTCGTCGTCGAGGTGTCGCCCGCCATGCCGGCGCCGAACCAGGCGCCGGTTCCGGTCGCCGACGAGGTGACCTTCGACCTCGCCCTCGACCCGCTGCAGACCTCGGCAGAGCTGCTGGCCAACGACACCGATCCGGACGGCGGCCCGAACCCGCTGGCCGTCCTGCCCGCCTCCGGCGAGTGGCAGGTGGGCGGCGAGGTCGCCGGCGCGTTCACCATCGACGCGGCGGGCACACTGCACCTCGACTCCGGCGTCGTCGCCGACGGACCGCTGCAGCGGCTCGCCGACGGAGAGCAGGCGACGGCGACGCTGACCTACGAGGTGACCGACGGCGCGGATACGTCCTCGGCGCAAGTGAACGTCACCGTGCTCGGGGCTTCGGCATCGAAGGCGCGGTACGACGTGACGAAGGTGATGGTCCCGCCGCTGCGCGAGCCCGCCCGCGGGCTCGGCATCCGGCCCGGAATCGGGTAAAGTAGTCCGGTTCCCACCACCACTGCCAGGGTCCGCCTGGTTCGTGGAAGCGCGTCCGCCCTCGCGAGGGCAGGAAGCACGACAGATAGGAGACGCCTCATGGCGCCCAAGAAGAAGGTGACGGGGCTGATCAAGCTCCAGATCCAGGCCGGTCAGGCCAACCCCGCTCCGCCGATCGGACCGGCTCTCGGTCAGCACGGCGTGAACATCATGGAGTTCTGCAAGGCCTACAACGCGGCCACCGAGAACCAGCGCGGCAATGTGATCCCCGTCGAGATCACCGTCTACGAGGACCGTTCGTTCACGTTCATCCTCAAGACCCCGCCGGCCGCAGAGCTGATCAAGAAGGCCGCCGGCGTGCAGAAGGGTTCCGGAACCCCGCACACCGTCAAGGTCGCGAAGCTCAGCAAGGACCAGGTCCGCGCGATCGCGGAGCAGAAGATGGTCGACCTCAACGCGAACGACGTCGAGGCGGCCATGAAGATCATCGCGGGCACCGCCCGGTCGATGGGGATCACGGTGGAGGCGTAATCATGGCGAAGAAATCCAAGGCCTACCGCGCCGCCGCCGCCCTGCTGGAAGAGGGCAGGTTCTACGAGCCCACCGAGGCCGTGGCGCTGGTCAAGCAGACCGGTTCGAAGAAGTTCGACGCCACCGTCGAGGTCGCCCTGAAGCTCGGGGTCGACCCGCGTAAGGCCGACCAGATGGTGCGCAGCACCGTCATCCTGCCGCACGGTACGGGCAAGACCGCTCGCGTCATCGTGTTCGCCACGGGTCCGGCCGCCGAGGCCGCGCTCGCCGCGGGCGCCGACGAGGTCGGCGGAGCCGAGCTGATCGAGAAGGTGGCCGGCGGCTACCTCGACTTCGACTCGGCCGTCTCGACGCCCGAGCTGATGGGTCAGGTCGGCCGGCTCGGCAAGGTGCTCGGTCCGCGCAACCTGATGCCGAACCCGAAGACCGGAACCGTGACGCCCGACCCGGCCAAGGCCGTGTCCGACATCAAGGGCGGAAAGATCGAGTTCCGCGTCGACAAGCACGCCAACGTGCACTTCGTCATCGGCAAGGCGGGCTTCACCGCCGAGCAGCTGAACGAGAACTTCGCGGCGGCGCTCGACGAGGTGCAGCGCTCCAAGCCGAGCTCGTCGAAGGGCCGCTACATCCAGAAGGGGTCGCTCTCGACCACCTTCGGCCCGGGTGTGCCGCTCGACGTGAGCGTGCTCTGACGCAGCTCGCAGGTCACCGAGGGGGTCCGCTTCGGCGGGCCCCCTCGTGCGCGCCTACGCTGAAACGGTGACCCCCAGCATCCGCCGCGCGACCCCGGCCGACGCCGCGGACCTCGCGCGCGTCGCCGCCCTCACCTTCCCGCTGGCCTGCCCGCCGTCGACCACCGACGAGGCGAAGGCGCAGTTCATCGCGACGAAGCTCAGCGAGGCGGCGTTCGCGGGGTACCTCGGCGCCGCAGACCATGTCGTGCTCATCGCCGAGGCGGCAGGGACCCCCGTCGGGTACACGATGCTGATCACCGGGGAGCCGCAGGATCCGGATGTGGCGGCCGCGGTCTCCGCCCGCCCGACGGTCGAGCTGAGCAAGGTCTACGTTCTGCCGGAACAGCACGGGACGGGCGTCGCGCGCGCCCTGATCGAGGCGAGTCTGGATGCGGCGGCCGCCACCGGCGCGGCGAGCGTCTGGCTCGGGGTCAACAACGAGAACGCGCGCGCGAACCGGTTCTACGAGAAGTCCGGGTTCGAGCGGGTCGGCACGAAGGCGTTCCGGCTCGGCGAGGTCGACGAGCACGACTACGTGCGCGAGCGGGTGCTCTAGCCTTCCGACACCCGCAGCACGAGCTTGCCGCGGGTGTGACCGGTCTCGATCGCGCGGTGCGCCTCGGCGGCGTCGGCGAGGTCGAAGACCCGGTCGACGTGCACGCGCACCTGGCCCGCGTCGATCAGCCGGCCGATCTCGGCCAGGGTGCGACCGTCGGGGCTCACCCGGTAGCCGGTGGCGCGCATCCCGGCCGCCGCCGCATCCGCCGCCATGGTCGGCCAGCTGCCGGTCGGGGCGTTGACGATCAGGCCGCCCGGTCGCAGCACCCGCAACGAGCGGCTGCCCGCGTCGTCGGCGACGTCGCCCAGCAGGTCGATGACGACGTCGATGTCGCCCGTGGCCTCCTCGAAGGGGGTCGCGGTGTAGTCGATGACCTCGGCGGCACCGAGCTCGGCGAGCCAGTCGGCGTTGCGCGGTGACGCCGTCGTGATGACGTGGGCGCCCGCGAGTGCGGCGAACTGCACGGCGAAGTGCCCGACGCCGCCGGCGCCGGCGTGGACCAGCACGCGCTGCCCCGCCTGTACATCGGCGACATCGACGACCATGCCCCAGGCGGTGAGGGCCGCGAGCGGGACCGCCGCCGCCTCGACGTGGTCGAGCGACTCGGGCTTCGGGGTGAGGGCCGACTGCGGCAGCGACACGTACTCGGCGTAGCCGCCGCTCAACCGGGGCACCATGCCCATACCGAACACCTCGACGCCCGGCTGCAGGGGGTGGGCCTCGTAAGGCGCCTCGACGACGACGCCGCTGACGTCGCCCCCGAGGACGGCGGGGAAGTCGCGGATCCCGGCGAACGCACCGCGGCCGGCTCGCGTCTTGACATCGATCGGGTTCACCCCGGCGGCGACCACGCGCACCAGCACTTCGGCGTTGAGACGCAGCGGCCGCTCCACCTCGGCGAGGCTCAGCACCTCGGGTCCGCCCGGCTCGGAGAACACCATCGCGCGCATCGTGGTCACGGTTCCCACAGTAGATAGCATTCGAGGCATGCGCCCGTTCTTCGTCGTGTTCCGCCTGCTGGGCGCCGCCGCGATCCTCGCCGCGATCATCGGCCAGCTGGTCCACAGCGCATCGTTCTGGGACGCGATCGGGATCGGCGACCGGAAGGGCAACCTGGTCGTCAACTTCTTCAGCTTCTTCACTATCGACTCCAACGTCGGCGCGGTCGTCGTCTTTCTCCTCGGTGCGGTGCTCCTGATGCGCCGGCGCGACGACCCCGGCTGGTTCGCCGTGCTGAGGGCGGCCGTCACCTCGTACATGGCGGTGACCGGCATCGTCTACAACATGCTGCTGCGCGGCATCGACGTCGGAGAGGGCGCGGTGCTGGGTTGGTCGAACGAGGTGCTGCACGTCGTCGGACCGGCGCTGGTGATCGTCGACTGGCTGTTCGCGCCGGGCCGGCGCCGCCTGGAGTGGAGCCGCATCGGTGCGATCGTGGCCTTCCCGGTGGTGTGGGCGGTGTACACCATGGTGCGCGGGCCGCTGGCCTACAACGACGTCGCCGGGGCGCCGACCTGGTACCCGTACCCGTTCCTGAACCCGGCGAACTCGCCGGAGGGGTACGTCTCGGTCGCCTTCTACGTGATCCTCATCGCCGCGATCATCGGCGGCGTCGGGGCCGCCGTCATCTGGGTCAGCCGGCGCCGCCCGCGCTGGCCGGCCCGGTGAGGCCCGCCGAGCGGGCGCTCGCGGCGATCGGCATCCTGTGCATCGCGGCCGCCCTCGTCATCATCTGGGTGGCACGGCTGAGCATCCCGCGCGACCTCTACGTCAGCGAACTCGGCGCCGAGGGCATGTCGACGGCACAGGCGTTCCAGGTCGCGCTCGTCCTCATCGTGATCGGCGGGGTGGCCATCGGCTGGGCCGGGCGCGCGATCCGCAGCCGGCCCCGCATCCTGAACCTGTGGTCGCCGTCGCTGACGCTGTTCGTGGCGTCCGGGTTCTTCCTGGTCGCGTCGCAGGTGCCGTGCACCCCCGGTTGCCCGGTGCCGTACGGTCCGGGGTTCACCTGGCCCGACTTCGTGCACACCACGGCTGCGCTGTTCGCGTTCGCCGCAGCGTGCTGGACGATCTTCCAGTGCGCGTTCGCCGCCGGCCACCGGGCGCTGCGGGTGTTCTCGCTGATCGCCAGCATCGCCGTCGCCGTCATCGCGGGGGCCGGGGGTCTGATGTCGCTGCTCAACTGGAACGCGGACTTCGGCAGCCGCCTCGAACTGGTCGCCACCACGATCGGGCTGGCGTGGATCCTGGTGTTCGGGCTGGTGCTACTTGTCTCGCCGCATCGCCAGCAGGACCTCGTCGGCGAGGACGACGAGGCGATGGATCTCGCTCTCGTCTCTGTCGACCCACCGGCACTCGGGGTCGGCGCGGACCGGGACGAAGTCCTCGTGCCGCTCCCAGACGACGAGCGTCCGCTCGGCGCCTAGGACGTACTGCTGCCACCAGATCTGACGCAGATAATGACGCGGGATGCCACGGCGCCACTCGTGCACCGTCGTCTTGATCTCGCACAACTCCAGCTTCCCCGCGCGCTCGCGCAGCCCGTCGGGCGTGGCCAGGTGATCGCGGTTGCCATCGGCGTGGAAGAGCGCCGAGCTGTGCTGCATGCCGTAGACCGAGTTCGCCCAGCGCCCGATGTGCGGCTCGCGGACCAGGCCGTGCTGGGTGTAGGCGTTGCCGCTGAACCGGCTGCCGAGCAGCTTGTCCATGGCCACGGCGGCGACGGCGCGCCGGCTGGAGAGCCGGGCGACGTCGGTGGCCGTGACGCCACGCGACCGGGCGCGCAGCCAGGCGAACCGATCGCTGCCGTCGGTGACGACGCGCTCCCGGAACGGCACCGGCGGCTCGTCGAAGAGCGCGAGCGTCGGCTGCAGGATCGTCACCCCTCCATCATGACCCCCAGCACCGGCCCGGCCGCGCAGCGGCGCGTCCGCCGGTTCCACAGCAGGCTCATAGGAACGGGGAGTGGAGTCGTCCCGTGACCACGACTCCCGCCGCGCAGCCGGCTCGCCTCACGCACACCGACGGCTCGCCGATCCGGGCCCTCGTCGTCGACGACGAGGTGTCGCTCGGCGACCTGCTGCAGATGGCGCTGCGCTACGAGGGGTGGGAGGTCAAGACCGCCGTCGAGGGTCAGCAGGCGCTCACCCTCGCGCGTCAGTTCAAGCCCGACGTCATCGTGCTCGACGTCATGCTGCCCGACCTCGACGGGCTGAGCGTGCTGCACCGGCTGCGCGCCGACGGCAACGACACCCCGGTGCTGTTCCTCACGGCGAAGGACTCCGTCGACGACCGGATCGCCGGCCTGACCTCCGGCGGCGACGACTACGTGACCAAGCCGTTCAGCCTGGAGGAGGTGGTGGCGCGGCTGCGCGGGCTCATCCGCCGCAGCGCCCGCGTGGTGAGCGACGCCGTCGACCCCGAGCTGCGGGTCGGTGACCTGGTGCTCAACGAGGAGAGCTACGAGGTCACCCGCGCCGATCGGCCGATCGAGCTCACCGCCACCGAGTTCGAGCTGCTGCGCTACCTCATGCGCAACCCGCGCCGCGTGCTCAGCAAGGCGCAGATCCTCGACCGGGTGTGGAGCTACGACTTCGGCGGCCGCTCGAGCATCGTCGAGATCTACATCTCGTACCTGCGCAAGAAGATCGACGCGGACGCCGCGCCGATGATCCACACCGTGCGCGGCGTCGGATACCTCATCAAGCCGGCCGGCTGAGACATGCGGGCCCCGTGGTCGCTGCAGCGACGCCTCGTCGTCGCGCTGGTCGCCCTGCTCGCCGTCGTCAGCGTCGTCGTCGGAGCCTCGAGCGCTCTCGCTCTGCGTCAGAACCTCATGCAGCGGCTCGATCAGCAGGTGCACGCCGAGCTGCGGTTCATCGAGGGCCTGCTCGAGGGCCGGCCCGCGACCGAGAACGATCCGTTCGGTGCGCGGGCCTCGGTGCGGCTGGTGATCGCGCGGGACGGCACCCGCATCGACCAGTACGTCGACGCCAACCGCCAGGTCGAGCACCTCACCCCCGCACAGCAGGAGACGCTGATCGCCGAGGCGAAGGGCGACCCGACGACGATCACGCTCGAGGGCGTCGGCGAGTTCCGGGTCGCCGCGGGGGAGCGCGGCGGCGTGCGCTTCATTGTCGGCCTGTCGACCGACGAGGTCACCACCACGACCCGCAACCTGCTGCTGATCTTCGGGCTGGTGACCCTCGGCGCCCTCCTGGTCGCCGCGGTCGCCGGTTCCCTCGTGGTGCGGGTCGCTTTGCGGCCGCTCGGCCGCGTGGCGGCCACGGCGACGCGGGTCTCCGAGCTGCCGCTGGACAGGGGCGAGGTCGCGCTGGCCGAGCGCGTCGCCGAGGACGACACCGACCCGCGGACCGAGGTGGGGCAGGTCGGCGCAGCCCTCAACCGCATGCTCGGCCACGTCGAGAGCGCGCTGGTCTCTCGCCAGCGCAGCGAGGACAAGGTGCGGCAGTTCGTCGCCGATGCCAGCCACGAGCTGCGCACCCCGCTCGCGTCGATCCGCGGCTACTCGGAGCTGACCAGGCGGGGCGGCCACGAACTGCCCGAGGACGTGGTGCGGGCGCTGGGGCGCATCGAATCGGAGTCCGTGCGCATGACCTCGCTCGTGGAGGATCTGCTGCTGCTCGCGCGGCTCGATGCCGGGCGCGAACTCGTGCTCGGCGAGGTGGATCTGGTGCCGCTGGCGGTCGACGCGGTCTCGGATGCCCATGCCGCATCCCCCGATCACGAATGGAGCCTCGACGCACCCGAGGAGCCGGTCATCGTCGCGGGCGACCGCGGTCGCCTGCAGCAGGTGCTCGCCAACCTGCTCGCCAACGCGCGCGTGCACACCCCGGAGGGCACGCGGGTCGAGGTGATCCTGCGGGTCGAGGGGGCGGAGGCCGTGATCGCGGTGCGGGATGACGGGCCCGGCATCGCCAGGGAGTTGCAGGCGGTCCTGTTCGAGCGTTTCGCCCGTGGAGACGGGTCTCGCGCCCGGGCCACCGGCAGCACCGGACTGGGTCTGTCGATCGTCGCCGCGGTGGTGGAGGGGCACGGCGGCACCGTCGCCGTGGACAGCGAACCGGGTCGCACGGTGTTCACGGTCCGGCTGCCGCGGAAAGTCGTGTAGTCTGTCGGAGGCCTTAGACCGCCGGTCTCCGCAGCAATGCGGACGTAAAAATCCAGCGCAGGTGTTCCGAATCTCTTCTCGAGCCTCGTGCATCCGCGCGAGGCTTTTTTCGTGGGCCACCGAAAGAAGAGAGAACCCATGGCGAACAAGGAAGCAACGGTCGCCGAGCTCACGGAGTCCTTCCGCAGCTCGAACGCGATCGTGCTCACCGAGTACCGCGGTCTCACGGTCGCGCAGCTCAAGCAGCTGCGGCAGTCGATCAGCGAGCACGCGAGCTACGCCGTGGTGAAGAACACGCTCACCAAGATCGCGGCCAACGAGGCCGGCATCAGCTCGTTCGACGAGCAGCTTGTCGGACCCTCTGCCATCGCGTTCGTGCACGGCGACACCGTCGCCGTGGCGAAGGCGCTGCGTGACTTCTCCAAGGCGAACCCTCTGCTCGTGGTGAAGGGCGGCTATTTCGATGGCGCCCCGCTCTCCGCGACGGAGGTAGGCAAGCTCGCCGACCTCGAGTCCCGTGAGGTGCTGCTGGCCAAGCTGGCCGGCGCCTTCAAGGCCTCGCTGTTCGGAGCCGCCTACATGTTCAACGCTCCTCTGTCGCAGGCCGTTCGCACGGTCGACGCACTGCGGGCGAAGCAAGAGTCCACCCAGTAATCACTTAAGAAAGAGAGTCAGAGATGGCAAAGCTCACCACTGACCAGCTCCTGGACGCGTTCAAGGAGCTGTCGCTCATCGAGCTCAGCGAGTTCGTGAAGAAGTTCGAGGAGACCTTCGAGGTCACCGCCGCCGCTCCGGTCGCCGTGGCGGCCGCGGGCGCCCCTGCTGCCGGCGGCGCCGGTGGCGCGGCCGAGGCCGAGGACGAGAAGGACTCCTTCGACGTCGTCATCGAGAACTCGGGCGACAAGAAGATCCAGGTCATCAAGGAGGTCCGCACGCTGACCAACCTCGGCCTGGGCGAGGCGAAGGCTCTCGTCGACGGCGCCCCCTCCACCGTGCTCGAGGGCGCGAACAAGGAGACCGCCGAGAAGGCCAAGGCCGTCCTCGAGGAAGCCGGCGCGACCGTCGTACTCAAGTAACGACCTGCAGCACAGGAAAAGGGCGTCACCTTCGGGTGGCGCCCTTTTCTGGTGGGCGAGGCCCACGCGGTAACCAGCCGCAGGACCTCGCCCGTGTCGTACTCGGGCCGACCGGGATCAGGGACGGCGGCCCGCATGCAACGACAACGATCAAACCACCGTGTCACCCTGTGTTGTACCCCGATGAGCGGGTGATTGGCGGGTGATCTCTGCCCGCGTTCCGAGGTGCAGCCCGAGGCTTCTGGCGCGCCGGATCGCCTCCTCCCGGGTCGAGACGCCGAGCTTGCGGTACAGCCTCCGCAGGTGGGTCTTCACGGTGTTCGGCGAGATGAACAGCTCGGCGGCGATCTGCGCGACGGTCAGCTTGCGCTCGACGTAGACCAGCACGAGCCGTTCCCGTTCGCTGAGCGGGTCCCGGCCATCATCGTGACCGGCCGTGTACTCCAGCACCCGCCCCAGGATCCGCCGCACCTCGGGGCTCTGCTTGCGCAACTGCCCGCGCCGGGTCAGCCGGTCCAGCAGCGACGCCGGGATGTGGCGGAACGGCGACCTCACCCGCGTCTGGGCCATGGCGTGCAGGGCACGGTCGAAGCTGACGTCGGAGAGCCCGAGGTTCCCCCGTTCCATCTCGATCGCTGCGCGCAGCAGTTGCACGTCGATCATGGTGCGCGGCGAATGACCCTCGCCGAGCAACTCGCAGTCGGCGAGCGCGGTGTCCGCCCCGTGGAGATCGCCGTGCTGCAGCGCCAGTCGCGCCATGAACCGTTCGGGGCACAGGGCATGGCGCTCGTGGGGATCCAGATCGGCGAGGATGCGGAACGCTTCCTCGCCGCGGTCGAGTGCGCTGAGGATGTCCGCGCGCAGCAGGTCGCCCACATCGCGCCCGATCCCGGGCGCCTGCCACCGCAGATAGCGCTGGTGGGCGTGGTGCAGCAGATCCAGCGCCGCGATCGGTTCGCCCTGCAGCGCCTGGGCGTATGCCGCCACGACCCCGGCGAGCGGCTCCCACTCGGTGTGCACGCTCGCGGCCACGAGTGCGGATGCGGTGGCCGCCAGGTCCGCGAGCTCGTGCCGGTCGGTCGTGACCAGGATGCGCGTGGCGTACAACGGTGCCGCGAATCCGCTGCCCAGCACCTCGTCGGGGGCGTCCAGCGCGTCGGCCTCCGCGAGCATCCGGTCGGTGGCCGGCAGGTCGCCGAGCGAGTAGGCGACCAGGGCGAGCGCCCCGACACATTCGAGGCGCTCCGAGAGCGTCAGCTGCGAGGCCAGCCCGTGGGCGAACTCCAGGCGGTGACGCGCGCTCTCGAGCCGGCCGAGCAGCAGGTCGACGACGCCGTACTCGAGCTCGAAGCGGGCCGAATGCACGACGAACGCCGGGCCGTGGTCGGCTTCGGCCAGAACCTGTGCGGCCTCGTCGAGCTTGTGCTGGGCATCGCGCAGGCGCCCCTGCGACCGCAGCGCGGCGCCGTAGGCGGTCAGCACCGACACCCAGCGGGTCGGGTGCGCCGCCCGGTCGGGGGCAGCGAGCCGTTCCGCGGTCACGAAGTAGGCCAGAGCGGAGGACCCGGGCGGGGATCCCGCCGAGCGATAGCTGGAGCCCATCGCCGCCGTGATCCGGACGTCGCCGTGCCAGAGCGCGTCCGGCATCCCGCTCACCAGGTCGCGGAAGGCGACCCCGTCCTCGATGGCGAGCGCGTGGGCGACCGGGCCGAGCAGGTCGCGGACGGCGGGCGCGTCCGATCGCGCGACCGCGTCGTTCAGGGACGACCGCAGGGCGGCGATGTCAGGCTGCACAGGCACAGGCTGGGATCCTCTTGCTGCGCCCGGGGTAGGAAAGCACAGCGGTCTTCGGTCGGGCGGGTTATCGGTTCGGTGGCCCCATCACGCTCCCAGTGCGCAACGTGGACATCCACACGAGGGTACGGGATGTACCCCGGCGAGTCCACCTTTATGCCGACACGGCTCCTACCCAGGGCGGGGGGCAGTCGCCGGTGCCGTCGTGCTCGATCTCACCACCAGACCGATGGGGATGTCTAGAGCCCGCGGCTCGAGGGGCTCCTGGTCGGCCAGGGCGCGCACCACGAGGTCGGCGGCCTGACCCCCCTGCTCGCCTGGCCGCTGCCGTACCGTGGTCAGCCCGAACATCGGTGCGTAGGGGTGATCGTCGATGCCGACGATCGAGAGCCCCGACGGGACGACGATGCCGAGCTGGCGCGCCGCCGTGATCGCGCCGATGGCGATCTCGTCGCAGCCGGCCACGATCGCGGTGGGCCGGCTGGCGGGGTCGGCGAGCAGCGAGAGGCCCGCCTCGAAGCCGCCGGGCACCGAGAACGTCGTGGTGCGGAACGCGTCGTCGTGGGGCAGTCCCGCCTCGTCCATCGCGGCGCGGAAGCCCGCCAGCCGACGGGCGTGGACCTCGAAGTCCATCCGCTCGCCGAGGTCGCCGCCGATGTGCACGATCTGCCGGTGGCCGAGGCTGATGAGATGACGGGTGGCGAGTCGCGTCGCCTCGACATCGTCGATGCTCATCGTCGTGATGCCGGGGATGGCCCCGCCGATGCCGACCGCGGGTCGCCGGAGGGTGTGGATCAGTTCCACCTCGGAGGGCGTGAGCGCCACCCCGACGCACACGATCGCGTCGACCCGCTTGCGCACCAGGAAGTAATGGAACAGCCGGCTGCGCTGTTCCGGTTCGGCGGGCAGCCGGAACAGCGTGAGGTCGTACCCGGCGGCGATGAGCGCGCTCTCGATGCCCTCGAGCACCTCGGCGAAGAACCACCGGTTGATGAACGGGGTGATCACCCCGACGTTCTTGGTGCGGCCGGTCACCAGGCTCGCGGCCGTCGAGGACACCACGTATCCCAGGTCGGATGCGGCGGCCGCGACCCGCTCGCGGGCTGCGGGCGACACGTGGGCGGCCCCGCTCAGGGCACGCGAAGCCGTCGCCTTGGAGACCCCGGCGCGTCGCGCCACCTCCTCGAGCGAACTCATCCGCAATCCTCCAGCCCGTTCTGGAACCGGTTGCAGCATAACGGACGAGATGGCGCCCCATCGAGGGGCACAACACTTGCACCGTGCCCATTACTGGCTTACGGTGATGCTGGAATCGGTTGCGAAACCGCTCCCGCGCAAGTCCTGCACACATCACCATCGCTCCGCCCGAACCCGGCGGGGCCGAACCTCAATGAGGAGGAAACATGCGTTCACGTCTGAACCGTCGTTTGCTCGCCACTGCGGTCGTCGTCGGCGCCACGAGCATCGTGCTCGCGGGCTGCTCGGGCGGCGGCGGCGGAGCCGGCGACGCGGGCGAGGCCGATGGCGTCGTCACCATCATGGGCACCATCGCCGACACCGAGGCCGACCTGCTCGAGCAGTCCTGGGCGGACTGGGAGGCCGAGAACGACATCGACATCAAGTACGAGTCGACCAAGGAGTTCGAGGCGCAGATCGGATCGCTGGCACAGGGCGGAAACCCGCCGGACCTGGCGATCTTCCCGCAGCCCGGCCTGCTCGCCGACCTGGCGACCCGCGGCTTCATGCAGGAGGCACCCGAAGGCGTCGCCGCCAACGTGGCCGACAACTGGAGCGAGGACTGGGCCGCGTACGGCACCGTCGACGGCACTCTGTACGGCGCGCCGCTGATGGCGAGCGTCAAGGGCTTCATCTGGTACTCGCCCGATGTCTTCGCCTCCAACGGCTGGGCCGTCCCCACCACCTGGGACGAGCTGCTGACGCTCAGCCAGACGATCGCCGACTCCGGCAAGACGCCGTGGTGCGCGGGCTTCGGCTCCGACGCCGCGACCGGCTGGCCGGGCACCGACTGGATCGAGGACCTCGTGCTGCGCCAGGCGGGTCCGGACGTCTACGACCAGTGGGTCAGCCACGACATCCCGTTCAACGACCCCGCCATCAAGAGCGCGTTCGACGCGGTCGGTGAGATCCTGCTGAACCCGGACTTCGTCAACGCGGGCTACGGCGACGTGGTCACCATCAACAGCACCCCGTTCGGCGACCCGGCGACGGCGCTGGTCGACGGTGACTGCATCCTGCACCACCAGGCCTCGTTCTACGAGGGCTTCATCACCGACGCCGGCAAGGACAAGGGCACGACGGTCGCCGAGGACGGCGACATCTGGGCCTTCATCACCCCGGCCGAGACCGCGGGTGCTCCCGCCGTCACCGGTGGTGGCGAGATCGTCGGTGCGTTCTCGAACGACGCCGACACCATCAAGGTGCAGGAGTACCTCTCGAGCGCCGACTGGGCGAACAGCCGCGTCTCGCTCGGCGGTGTGATCAGCGCGAACAAGGGGCTCGACCCCTCGAACGCGTCGAGCGCGATCCTGTCGCAGGCCATCGAGACGCTGCAGGACCCGAACACCACGTTCCGGTTCGACGCGTCCGACCTGATGCCGGGTGCAGTGGGTGCCGGCACCTTCTGGACCGGCATGGTCGACTGGATCAACGGCACGAGCACCGATGACGTGCTCGCGAAGATCGAGGCCAGCTGGCCGAGTTCGTAGCCGGATGACCCGGGCGGGTCGCGCGGTCATGGACCGGGCGGCCCGCCCTCCTTTACTCTCTGAACAACGTTCGTCAGCGTCGACAACGAAAGAGGATCGATGAAAGACCTCCTCAGCTGGCTGGGGTCCCTCCCTCCACTTGCCCAGATCCCCATCGTCATCGGGGTGTTCCTCGCCGTCGCGGCCGCGATCGTGCTCCTCATCGAGGTCGCGCCGCGTCCCGGCCGCAAGTTCACCGTGATCCGATTCGCGGCGTGCCTTGTCATCCCCGGGCTCGCCTTCCTCCTGCTCGGTTCCGTCTGGTGGGCGATCGTCGTCGCCGTCGTGCTGGGCGGCCTGTTCTTCCTGCTCGACTACCGCAGCAGGCAGGGAGCGGGCTACCTGTTCGCGCTCATCGGCTTCCTGTCGCCGGCGATCCTGCTGCTGCTCGTCGGCCTGGTCTACCCGACCTTCGCGACCCTGTGGGGGTCGCTGCTGAGCAACCGCGGAGCGTTCATCGGGCTCGACAACTACGCGTGGATCTTCAGCCAGAGCCACAACCTCGTCGTCATCCGCAACACGATCATCTGGGTGCTCGTGGTGCCGGTCTTCTCCACGGCGATCGGCCTGGCGTACGCCGTGTTCATCGACCGCAGCCGCGGCGAGAAGTTCTTCAAGCTGCTGGTGTTCATGCCGATGGCCATCTCGTTCGTCGGCGCGAGCGTCATCTGGCGCTTCGTCTACGACTTCCGTCCCGACAACCGCCCGCAGGTCGGCATCCTCAACGGGCTCGTCGTGCTGTTCGGCGGCGAGCCGGTGAACTGGCTGCAGCAGGTGCCGCTCAACAGCTTCCTGCTGATGGTCGTGCTCATCTGGGTGCAGACCGGTTTCGCCATGGTGATCCTGTCGGCGGCGCTGAAGGGTGTCGCCGTCGAGCAGATCGAGGCCGCGCAACTGGACGGCACCAACGCCTGGCAGCGGTTCTGGAACGTGCAGATCCCGGCGATCCGGCCCTCGCTGATCGTGGTTCTGACGACGATCTCGATCGCCTCGCTGAAGGTGTTCGACATCGTGCGCACCATGGGAACGGCCTACCCCGATACCGGCGTCAT
This sequence comes from Pseudolysinimonas sp., assembly GCA_035556655.1. Classification (GTDB taxonomy): domain Bacteria; phylum Actinomycetota; class Actinomycetes; order Actinomycetales; family Microbacteriaceae; genus JBDSKH01. The sequence continues at coordinate 18,606 of DATMFW010000047.1, read as the reverse complement.
CGCCAATGAGATGGTCACGTTGCTGCAGAAGTTCGAGGCGGGCCGCTCGTCGGCCTTCGCCGTCGTGCTGTTCCTGCTGGTGCTGCCGATCGTCATCTACAACGCACGTCAGATCCAGAAGGGACGGGAGATCCGATGACCACCTCCGTCGTGGCCAACCCGGCCCTCGCCGAATCGACGGTCACGCGGGCCACCCGCGAGACCAAGAAGCGTCTCACCAGCCGCGGGGCGACGATCGCGTCGCTGGTGATCGCGGTGCTCTGGACGATCCCCACGGTGGGCCTGTTCATCACCTCGATCCGCCCGAAGACCGACACCCTGCGCACCGGCTGGTGGAACATCTTCGTCAACCCGACGGTCACCCTCGAGAACTACACGGACGTGTTGTTCGGCCGCGAGAGCCTGCTCGGCCCGTTCGTGAACTCGCTGGCGATCGCCCTGCCGGCGACGGTGTTCCCGCTGGTGATCGCCTCGCTCGCCGGGTACGCCTTCGCCTGGATGCAGTTCAAGGGCCGCGACGTCATCTTCGTGCTGGTGTTCGCGCTGCAGATCGTGCCGATCCAGATGGCGCTCGTGCCGCTGCTGTCGCTGTTCTCGCGCGGGCTCAGCGTCGGCGACGACGTGCTCTACGAGGGACTGCGTGGCGCCGGGCTGTACTCGCAGGTGTGGATCGCGCACACGATCTTCGCCCTCCCGCTGGCGATCTTCCTGCTGCACAACTTCATCAGCGAGATCCCGGCGGATGTCATCGAGGCTGCGCGGGTCGACGGCGCGAGCCACGGGCAGATCTTCTTCCGGATCGTTCTGCCGCTGTCGCTTCCGGCGATCGCGTCGTTCGCGATCTTCCAGTTCCTGTGGGTCTGGAACGACCTGCTCGTGGCGCTGATATTCGCCACCGGGGAGGCCGCACCGATCACTCGAAAACTCGCAGAGCTGACAGGTGAGTTCGGGCAGAACGCCCAGCTGCTGCCGGCCGGGGCCTTCATCTCCATCCTGGTGCCGCTGGTGGTGTTCATCGCCCTGCAGCGCTTCTTCGTCCGCGGCCTGCTCGCGGGCTCGACGAAGGGCTGACTCTCCCCTTTCCAAATCACGGATTCGCGCGTGCCCCGGCCCCCGCATCCCACGGTGTCGGGGGAGGGGGCGCCGGGGATCCGTGATTCGGGCGTGAGATAGCGTGCAAGACATGAGCATGCGGGGTGGGGGCGGCCGGGGACGGGTGTCGATGTCGGATGCGGAGGCGCAGCGCGCCGCGAACGCCGACGCCCCGAAGATCCCCGACCTGCTGCCCCGCATCGGGAAGCTCTTCACCCCGTACCGCAGGCCGCTGGCGATCACCATCGCGCTGGTGCTGATCGGCGCCGCCCTCAGCGTCGCCCCGCCGTTGCTCACCCAGCAGGCCTTCGACCGCGGGCTCTTCCCCGACGAGGGCCGCAGCCTGCCGGATGTGCCGGTCCTGCTCGAACTGGTCGGCATCATGGTGCTGCTCTGGGTGTTCAGCTCGGCCCTCGGGGTGTGGCAGACCTACCTCACGGCCAAGGTGGGCAACAACGTGATGGGTGCGCTTCGCATCCGGCTGTTCACGCATCTCCAGGCGATGGAGCTGGGGTTCTTCACCCGCACCAAGACCGGAATCATCCAGTCGCGGTTGCAGAACGACGTCGGCGGGGTCGCCGGGGTGCTGAGCAACACGATCCAGAGCGTGATCGGCAACACGGTCACGGTGATCGCGGCGCTGGTGTCGATGATCGTGCTCAGCTGGCAGATGACGATCGTGGCCGTGATCCTGCTGCCGGTGCTCGTCATCGCCCAGCGCCGGGTGGGTCAGGTGCGCGCCCGCATCGCGACGAAGACGCAGGAGTCGCTGTCGGACATGACGGCGATCACCCAGGAGACCCTGAGCGTCAGCGGGATCCTGCTCGCCAAGAGCTTCAACCAGCAGCGCACCGAGGTGCAGCGCTACACCGACGAGAACCGCAACCAGATAGCCCTGCAGATCCGGCAGACCATGTCGGGGCAGTGGTTCTTCGCGATCGTCGGCATCTTCCTGTCGGTGATCCCCGCCGTGATCTACCTGGTCGCGGCCTGGCTGATCTTCCAGGACGTGCTGGTGACCGCAGGAACCGTCGTCGCGTTCACGACGGTGCAGGCGCGGCTGATGTTCCCGCTGATGGGGCTGCTGCGGGTGGCACTCGATCTGCAGACCTCGCAGGCGCTGTTCGCCCGCATCTTCGAATACCTCGACCTCACGCCGGCGATCACGGATGCGGTGGACGCCCGCCCCGTCGACGCCCGGCACCTCGGCGAGGTCGCCTTCGACGATGTCGTGTTCCGGTACCCCGACGCCCCGGCGGATTCCCCGGCGACGCTCAAAGGCGTGAGCTTCACGGTCGAGCGGGGTCAGTACGCGGCGTTCGTCGGCCCGTCGGGCGCCGGCAAGACGACGGTGTCGTACCTGGTGCCGCGGCTGCACGACGTCACGGGCGGTCGCGTGCTGTTCGCCGGAACCGACGTGCGCGACCTGCAGCAGGAGTCGCTGATCGGCGCGATCGGCATCGTCAGTCAGGAGACCTACCTCTTCCACGCGACGATCGCCGAGAACCTGCGTTACGCCAAACCCGATGCCACCGACGAGGAACTGATCGCAGCGGCGACCTCGGCGAACATCCACGCCACCATCGCCTCGTTCCCCGACGGCTACGACACCGTGGTCGGCGAGCGCGGGTACCGGTTGTCGGGCGGAGAGAAGCAGCGGGTCGCGATCGCCCGCGTGCTGCTGAAGGATCCGGCGGTGCTCATCCTCGACGAGGCGACCAGCGCGCTCGACACCGTCAGCGAACGCATCGTGCAGGGCGCTCTGGATGCGGCATCACGCGGGCGGACCACGATCGCGATCGCGCACCGGCTGTCGACCGTGGTCGGCGCCGACGTGATCTTCGTCGTCGACGCCGGCCGGATCGTCGAGCAGGGCACGCACACGGAACTGCTCGCGGCCGGCGGGGTGTACGCGACCCTGTTCGCCGAACAGCTCGCCGCCGCGCAGGTCGAGGACTAGGGTCGGCGCGCGTCGAGCATCGCCTGCATCGCCTCGATGTCCGAGGTCTGCGAGGCGATGATGCCGTTCGCCAGCGACACCACCGGACCCAGCGTGGTGCGGGCGAGGACCGCCTCGGCCATGTCGAGTCCGCCGCGGTGGTGCGCGATCATCAGCGTGAGAAACAGGCGCTCGGCCTCGACGCCGTCCGCGTCGCGCAGCGCGCCCAGCTCGGCCTCGCTCGCCATGCCGGGCATCGCTCCGGGGGTGGGGCCCATGTCGTGCCCGCCGGAGGATCCGTCTATGACGGGCTGCGACATCCACGACATCGGCGGCCGGGAACTCGCCTGCGGCAGCCCCCACGAGTTCAGCAGCCCGTACATCTGCCCGGCCTGTCCCGCCTGGCCGATGGCGATGTCGTAGGCCAGCTGCCGCAGTGCGGGGTCGTCGCTGCGGTCGCGGATGAGCATGGCCATCTCGACCGCCTGGGCATGGTGCACCTGCATGTCGCGCAGGAACCCGGCGGCGGCGCTCTCGCTCGGCGGAGCGGCCGTCGACGGGGCGCCGAGCCGCCCGGCGAGGAATCCGCCGGCGGCGAGCAGCACCGCCACGACGACGGCGCCGGCGATCAGCCTGCCGCGGGTCACCTCTTGCCGGGACCGTCGATCGCGCCGGTGCAGGGGGCGTTGGGTTCGGGCGAGTCGGCCGAGCGCCAGTAGTGCTGCACGAAGTCGTCGAACGCGGGATCGTCGGCCTCGGCGAACTTCAGCTGCGCACCCCACGCGCTGACCGCGAACGGGGTGTCGAGCCCGGGATAGGGGCTCATCACGGCGTAGGTGGAGGGCAGCCGGGCCTCGAGCGTCTGAAGGTCGGCGGGCGGAGCGTCGGGACGATAGGTGACCCAGATCGCCCCGTGCTCGAGGGAGTGCACCGCCTGCTCGTTCACCTGCGGCTCGGTGTAGATCCCGCAGTTGAGCCAGCCTGCGAAGTGCGGGCCGCCCGCCGGCGGGTCCATCGCGTAATCGACGGGGCCCTCGACGTGCTCCTGCGACAGCTTCGTCCAGGTCTGGACGCCCTCGGGGGCGAGCGCTTTCGGCTGGATGTTGACCACGATCACTACGGCGACGATCGCAAGGACCGCGAGCACCCCCAGCACGCTGAGAACCAGCACGAGAACGCGTCCACGGCGTGCGGCGGCCTCGCGCTTGCGGAACGTCTCGAGCTGGGCGGCACGCTGGGCGGCCTGGCGCTCGGCCTTGGTCTGCTTCGGGGCTGTGCTCACCCCCCGATTCTGAGGCATCGCACCCCCGAACTCGCTGAGGCTAGAGTGGGGCATCCCCATCCGGACCCCTGTGGAGGCGTGGTGAGCATCGAGGCACCCGGCGGCGATCATGTCGGCGCGCGCCGGCAGCGCATCGGGGCCTCGCTGAGCATCAAGTCGCTGCTGCTGCTGATGCTGCTCGCGGTGAGCATCGGCAGCAACGTCGTGGTCGGCATCATCGGGTATGTCAACGGCACCGAGTCGCTCCGAGACGCCGCGTTCGACCGGCTCATCGAGGTGCGCGACGCGCGGGCTCGCGAGGTCACGGCGCTGTTCCAGAGCGTCGAGAACTCGCTCCTGCTCGCCGGTCGCGACAGCGCCGTGGTGGATGCCGAACTCGCCTTCGCCGCGGCCGCGCGCGATCTCGACGCCGCGGCCTCGGACGACGGGGCCGATGTCCTCACCGCGGAGCAGCAGACCGAGCTCGAGGCGTACTTCACCGACGACTTCGGACCGAAGCTGGTGGAGGCCACCGGGCAGGACGCCGACGCCTCGAGCTTCGTCCCGGCGTCTCCGGCGGCGCAGTACCTGCTGTACCACTACCTGGTGAGGGGCGGAGACGACCCGGCGTCGGTGCACGATGCCGGCGACGGCAGCGCGTGGTCGGCGGCACACGCGAGGTACCACGATTACCTGGTGCGCATGGCGACCCTGCTGCAGTTCGACGACCTGCTGCTCATCGACGGCGACGGCCGGATCGTGTACTCGGTGCACAAGGGGGTCGATCTCGGCGGCGACCTGGCCGAGGGCCCCTACAGCTTCACGCGGCTGGCCTCGGCGTACGACGAGGCGATGTCGGGCAACCTGCTCGACACCGCGGTGTTCAGCGACTTCGCCCGGTACGCGCCCGCCCTCGATGCACCGGTGTCGTGGGTGGTCGTCCCGCTCGCCGGCGACAAGGAGATCGTCGGGGCGCTCGCCGTGCAGCTGCCGGTCGATCGCATCAACGAGGTGATGACCGGAGGCGGCAGCTGGCAGGACAGCGGGCTCGGCCGCAGCGGTGAGGCGTATCTGGTGGGCGACGACGCCGACCAGACGATGCGCTCGCAGTCCCGCGATCTCGTCGAGGACCCCGCCGCCTACGCGCGCCTCGCCGTCGACCACGGCCTGTCGCAGCAGGACGCCGACGCGGCGGTGGCCACCGGGCAGACCCTGCTGCTGCAGGACGTGAAGACCGACGCCGCCGACCTCGGGCTCGAGGGACGACGCGGCACGACCACCTCGACCAACTACCTCGGCCGGTCGACGATCGCCGCCTACGCCCCCTTCAGCTACCAGTCCCTGCACTGGGCGATCGTCGCCGAGATCGACGCCGACGAGGCGCTCGCGCCGGTGAACGACTTCACCAAGCGCCTGGCGATCTCGTCGGCCATCATCGTGGCCATCGTGTCGCTGATCTCGGTGATCATCGCGGGCATCGCCGTGCGCCCCCTTCGCCGGTTGCGGGATGCGGCCCGCCGGATCGCCGCGGGCGAGCAGGGCGTGCAGGTGGAGGCCGGCGAGTCCGACGAGCTGGCCGATGTCGCCGCCGCGTTCAACGACATGAGCCGCAGCCTCGAGCTGAAGGCCGCGCTCATCGACGAGCAGCGGGCCGAGAACGACCGGCTGCTGCGAACCCTCATGCCCGAGAACCTCGCCAAGCGCTACCGCGAGGGAGCGCGGACCATCGTGGAGGACCACCAGGAGGTCACGGTGCTCTTCGCCGACATCGTCGGGTTCGAGGAGTTCGGCCGGAGCATGTCGAGCGATCGCGCGCTCGACGTGCTGAACGACATCTTCCGCGCCTTCGACGAAGCCGCCGAACGGCTCGGGGTGGAGCGCGTGCGCACCACCCGGCAGGGGTACCTCGCCAGCTGCGGCCTCAGCGTGCCGCGCGTCGATCACGCGCGGCGCAGCGTCGAGTTCGCGCTCGAGATGCAGCGCATCGTCGACCGGTTCGGGGCTCAGCACGGTGCCGACCTGTCGGTGCGCGCGGGGCTCGACACCGGAACGGTGACGAGCGGTCTGGTCGGCCGCTCGCACGTGGTGTACGACCTCTGGGGCGATGCGGTCAGCCTCGCGTTCCGTCTGCAGGGCGGCGCGAACGAGGCGGGCGTCTTCCTGACGCAGCGCGTCGTCGACAAGCTGCCCGACACCCTTCCGTTCACCGACTCCGGCGTCGTCGAGACCAGCAGCGGGTATCAGCGGGTGTGGCGCATCGACCCGAAGGTGGCGGAAGCGCAGGGCACGTGATCACCGACATCCTCAGCGAGCCGTGGTTCTGGCCGGCGGTCGCCGTGATCCTGGGGCTTCCGGCGGTGCTGCTGGTGCTCGGCGAGGTGCACACCTCGATGCAGCGCAAGGGCACCCCCGGCACCACGATGGTGGTGCTGGCGCGCAATGTGCTCGCCCCGCTCGCCGCGGTGATCATCCTGTTCACCCAGATCCCGCAGGCCGATGTCGACGGGTTCACCTGGGCGAAGGTGGCCGGCACCGCGTTCGGGCTGGTGATCGTCGTCATCCTGCTCAGCGGTCTCAACCTGGCGATCTTCGTCACGGCGAAACAGGGCACCTGGCGCAGCAGGCTGCCGTCGATCTTCGTCGACATCGCGCGCATCCTGATCGTCGGCATCAGCCTCGCCGTGCTGTTCGGCACGATCTGGGGCGCCGACATCGGTGGGCTCTTCACCGCCCTGGGCATCGGATCGATCGTCATCGGCCTGGCACTGCAGAACGCCGTGGGGTCGGTGCTGTCGGGGCTGTTCCTGCTGTTCGAGCAGCCGTTCGAGCTCGGCGACTATCTGCTCACCGCGCAGGGCAAGGGCCGGGTCGTGGCGATGAACTGGCGGGCGACCCACCTCGACACGGCGAACGGCATCCTGGTGATGCCCAACTCCGAACTCGCGGGCCAGTCTTTTCAGAACCTGACCCGGGCATCCTCGCCGTATGAGGCATCCGACATCTACCGGTTCGCCACCGATGACCCGCCGCACCGGGTGATCGAGGTGATGGAGGAGGTCGCGCGCGGTCTGCCCGAGTGCGCGCCCGGAGCCGAACCGATGGCGGCGCCGATGGACAAGGCGCGGTACGAGATCAACATCCCGCTGACCAATCCGGGCAAGTCGTACGGGACGCTGTCGCTGTTCCGCACGCGGCTCTGGTACGCCGCCCGGCGCGCCGGCCTGCACCTGGACCGCGACCTCACCGACAACTACGCGACGCCCGAGCGCACGCGCGAGCACCTGCTGCGGCTCGCCCCGCGGTTCATGGTCTCGCGCGAGGAGGCGGAGGCGATGCTCGATCAGGGGGTGCGCCTCGAACGCTACGGCGAGGGCGAGATCGTGCAGCGCGCCGGCGTGGTGCCGGACGGCATCCGGGTCATCATCGACGGGGTGATCGAACTGCAGGTGCCGGCGACGCAGGGCGCCATCGTGCCCGTGCTGCAGCTGAAGCGCGACGAGCTCGTCGGCCTCACCGCCCTCACCCGTCAGGCCGTCGGCGCGGTCGGGACGGCGGTCACGGATGTCGCCGTGCTCTACATCCCGGTCGCGATCGTGGATGTGCTGGTCAAGACCCGCGCCGGCCTCGCCCGTGACATCGGCACGGCGATCGATCACCGCCAGGACATCGGCGACCAGGCGCTGTCGCGGTATGGCGAGTCCCGCACGCTGGACTCGCTGGTGATCGCGTGACCCCGTGGGAGGTCGCCGGCCTCGTCGCCCTCGGGCTGATCGTCGTGTCGGTCATCGCGGCGGGCGTGCGGGTGCGGGTGTTCATGGGCGGAGTGCGCCGGGTGCGCGCGGCGCATCCGGACGAGCTGGTCATCGCGACCGGTCTGACCGAGGCGGGGGACTGGTCGGCTGCCCAGCGCGTGCCGGTGATCGCCGTCGTCGCGGGTCCCGACGGGCTGAGCTTCCGTGACGGCGCCGACCGCGAGGTGCTGCAGGTCGCGGCCGCCGACATCCTGTCGCTCGAACTGGCTCCGCTGAACCCGCGGTCCCGGGCGCGACCCGTCCGCGTCGAGCGCCTGAGCGGCGGTCCGGTGGCCTTCCTGGCGGGTTCGACCCCCGAGCAACAGCTGGATTCGGTGATCGCCCTGCGTACGGCGCTCGGCCGGTCGGAGCCGCGGGCATGAATCGGTGACGCGATTGACCGGGCGCAGCACCTCAGAACGGCACATCGTGTCACCGATCGGGCACCGGTAGGCTCGGCCCCGTGGCAGAGCAGCAGCGGCGGCGCCGGTCCCTCCGCAGCCGGATCGATATCGGCATCGGACTGATCAGCTTCAGCGTGCTGATCATCGCCGTGGCTCTCACCGGCATGCGGCTCGTCGCCGACACCCTCGGGTTCGTCCTGCTGATCGCCGCCGCGGCGTTGGTGCTGATCGCCGTGCTCTGGACGGCGGCGGTCCGCAACAGCCGAGCCGAGCGCACGGCTCGCCTCCGGCTGCAGCGGGAACACCCGGGTGCGCTCGTCGAGCGCGTCCGCTTGTGGACACTGCCGGCCGGCCGGGTAGATCCGCACCTGCCGACCCACTTCATCGTCGCCGACGCGCAGGAGATCAGCTTCGAGACCCTCGACCAGACGGCTCTGCTGCGCATCCCCGTCGAGCGCCTCGGCTTCGTGGATCCGGTGCGGGCGCAGCAGGACCGCGCGCGTGACAGGGCCCTCACCCTCATCTACGAGGACGAGGACGGTGTGCAGCAGAGCGTGCAGCTCTTCAGCGTGACCGGGATGGGTCTGTCACGGCTGCGCCACCGCATCCGCACCGCCATCGGGTGGCCGGCCGACGGCGATCCCGGGCCCCGGTAACCTCCGGCGCCCGCCAGTAGGCTCGAGGGCATGAGATATGCCGAGACCGTGCTGGACCTCGTGGGCGACACGCCCCTGGTCAAGCTCAACTCGGTGACCGAGGGGATCACCGCCACCGTGCTGGCGAAGATCGAGTACCTGAATCCGGGCGGGTCGAGCAAAGACCGCATCGCATCCCGCATCATCGATGCCGCGGAGCGCGAGGGCAAACTGAAGCCGGGCGGGACGATCGTCGAGCCCACCAGCGGCAACACCGGAATCGGCCTGGCCCTGGTCGCCCAGCAGCGCGGGTACCGGTGCGTCTTCGTCTGCCCCGACAAGGTCAGCGAGGACAAGATCAACACGCTGAAGGCGTACGGCGCCGAAGTCGTGGTCTGCCCGACGAACGTCGCTCCCGAGAGCCCGGACAGCTACTACCAGACCAGCGACCGGCTGGCGCGCGAGATCCCGGGGGCGTTCAAGCCCGACCAGTACTCCAACCCGAACGGGCCGCTCAGCCACTACGAGACCACCGGCCCCGAGATCTGGCGCGATACCGAGGGGCGGGTCACGCACTTCGTCGCCGGGGTCGGAACCGGCGGCACGATCTCGGGTGTCGGCAAGTACCTCAAAGAGCAGAACCCCGCGGTGAGGGTGATCGGCGCCGACCCCGAGGGCTCGGTGTACTCCGGCGGCACCGGACGGCCGTACCTCGTCGAGGGCGTCGGCGAGGACTTCTGGCCGACCGCGTACGACGGCTCGGTGGTCGATGAGATCATCGCGTCCTCCGACGCGGAATCCTTCGACTACACCCGGCGGATGGCGCGCGAAGAGGGCCTGCTGGTCGGCGGTTCCAGCGGGCTCGCCATCGCATCCGGCCTGAAGGCGGCTCGCGCGCTGGGGCCGGACGACGTGATGGTGATCCTGCTGCCGGACGGCGGGCGGGGTTACCTCGGCAAGGTGTTCAGCGACAAGTGGATGCGCTCGTACGGGTTCCTGCCGGCCGAGGAGGGCGGCACGGTCGCCGACCTGGTCGGCACGAAGGAGCCGGAGCTGGCCGGGCTGGTGCACGTGCACCCGACCGACACGGTGCGCCACACGATCGACAAGATGCGGAAGTTCGACATCTCCTCGATGCCGGTGCTCACCGCCGAGCCGCCGGTCGTGATGGGCGAGGTGGTCGGCTCGATCGACGAGAAGACCCTCATCGACGCCGTGTTCAGCGGGCGTGCCCAGCTCACCGATGCGCTCGCCGAGTTCGTCGCCCCGCCGCTCGGGCTGATCGGAATGAACGACTCGGTGGACGCGGCGCGTGAGCTGTTCGCGACCACCGACGCCCTGCTGGTCACCAGCGACGGCAAACCCGCGGCGGTCGTGACGCGTCACGATCTGCTCGCCTTCTTGAGCAAGTAGGAACAGATGACCCAGGACTTCTCCACCCGCGCCGTCCGCGCGGGCCAGGACTTCGACCCGACGACCGGGGCGGTGATCCCGCCCGTGTACTTCACGACGACGTTCGTGCAGGACGGCATCGGCGGTTTCCGCGGCGGCTACGAGTACGCCCGCGGCGGCAACCCGACCCGGACGGCGCTGCAGACCCTGCTGGCCAGCCTGGAGGGCGGCGACCGGGCGTTCAGCTTCGCCTCGGGTCTCGCCGCCGAGGACACCCTGCTGCGCGCGATCCTGTCGCCCGGCGACCACGTGCTCATGGGCAACGACGTCTACGGCGGTTCGCACCGCCTGGTGTCGCGCGCCTTCATCCCGTGGGGCGTGTCGCTGTCCACCGTCGAGATGGGCGATCTGGACGCGGTGCGCGCCGCGATCCGCCCGGACGCCACGAAGGTGGTCTGGCTCGAGACGCCCTCGAACCCGCTGATGAAGATCACGGACGTGGTGGCGGTCGCCGAGCTCGCGCACGCGGCGGGGGCGATCGTCGTCGTCGACAACACGTTCGCATCGCCGTATCTGCAGCAGCCGCTGTCGCTCGGCGCCGACGTCGTGGTGCACTCCACGACGAAGTACCTCGGCGGCCACAGCGATGTGCTGGGCGGGGCGGTGGTGCTGAATGCGGGCGAGCTGGCCGAGAAGGTGGCCTTCCTGCAGTTCGGCGTCGGCGCGGTGTCCGGTCCGATGGATGCCTGGCTCACCATCCGCGGCATCAAGACCCTCCCGGTACGCATGGACCGGCACTCCTCGAACGCGCAGGCGATCGCCGAGAAGCTGGTCGGTCACGCCAAGCTCACCCGGGTGTACTACCCCGGACTGCCCGACCACCCCGGCCATGAGCTGGCCGCGAAGCAGATGAAGAGCTTCGGCGGCATGATCTCGGTGCAGCTGGCCGACGGGCCGACCGCCCGCAGATTTGCCGAGTCGATGCAGCTGTTCCAGCTGGCGGAGTCGCTCGGCGGCGTCGAGTCGCTGGTCTGCTACCCGGCCGAGATGACCCACGCCTCGGTGAAGGGCACCTCGCTCGAGGTCCCCGAGAGCGTGGTGCGGCTGTCGGTCGGCATCGAGGGTGTCGACGATCTGCTCGAGGACGTGCTGGGCGCGCTGGACCGGGTGTAGGTCGGCGCTAGTGTGGCGGGAAGCCTCACCGCGCTGTCTGTTTCTCGCTGGTGACGGCATGTCTGCCACGACACACTGAGAGGCGTGACGACCACGACCGAGCCCGCGACCGCGCACGGCAGGATCGGACTCGCCCCCGCCTCGGCGCTCTACATCGCCGCCGTTCTCGGCACCGGCATCCTCGTGCTGCCGGGTCTCGCGGCCGACGCGGCCGGGCCGGCGTCGATCCTCGCGGTCGCCGCCGTGCTGCTGCTGTCGATCCCGCTCGCCGGCACCTTCGCGGCGCTCGCGGCGCGCTACCCGGATGCCGGGGGCGTCGCGACGTTCGTCCGGCTCGCGCTCGGCGAGACCGCGGCACGCGCCACCGGGTACTGGTTCTTCTTCGGCGTCGGGTTCGGAGCCCCCGTCGTGGCGTCCCTCGGCGGTGAATACCTCGTCGCCGCGCTGGGCCTGGACCCGGGCCTCGTGCCCGTGATCGGGATCTCGTTCCTGGTGGCGACGTTCCTGCTCGCGGCGTTCGGCCTCAAGGTCAGCGGCGCCGTGCAGCTCGTGCTCTCGGCTCTGCTCGTGGTGATCATGGTGATCGTCGTCACCAGCGCCGTGCCCGCGTTCGAGTCCGTTCACTTCACGCCCTTCCTCCCGCACGGCTGGGCCGGGGTCGGCATCGCGATCAGCCTGTTCGTCTGGGCCTCCGCCGGATGGGAGGCCGTCACCCACATCGCCGGCGAGTTCCGCAACCCCCGGCGCACCATCCCGCTCGCCACGGCGATCGCGGTCGCCGTCGTCGGGGTCGCCTACCTCGCCCTGCAGGTCGCCACCGTCGGCGTTCTCGGAGCCAGCGGCGGCAGCGGCGCCGTGCCGCTCATCGACCTCGTCGCGTTCACGTTGCCCGGGTTCGGCCCGCTCGTCATCGGCATCATCGCGGGCATCGTGGTGGTCGGCGTGCTGAACGCCTACCTTCCGGCCTTCGCCAACCTGGGGGCGTCGCTCGGCCGCGACGGCCATCTGCCGCGCTGGATGGCGAAGGGAGCCGAGCCCGGCCAGGTCCCGCGGCGTGCGCTGCTGGCGTTCGCGTTCCTCATCGCCGCCTACGTCGGGGCGTTCTTCGTGTTCGACCTCGACCTGCAGTCGTTCATCCTGTTCCACACCAGCTCGATGGTCGCCGTCTACGCGGTCGGCATGGTCGCGGCTCTCCGACTGCTCACCCGGTGGAGCGCCGGCTGGTGGATGGCGCTGGTGTCGGTGGTGCTGTCGGCCGGGCTCATCCTGCTGGCGGGCCGGAACCTTCTGCTGCCGCTCGGCCTCGCGGTCGTGGCGATCCTCGTCACCCTGATCAGGAAGGTGCGGGCCCGTGCCTGAGTACCGAGCGCACTTCGATGCGCGGATCGAGTTCGCCAACGGCGGGGGTCTGACCGCCGAGGCGTTCCGGCTCGACCTGCCCTCCGCCGATCTCGACGAGACCGCGATCGGACGGCTGCTGGTGCAGCATCTCGGCCTGGCCCTCGTGGGCTCGGTGACGCTGACCGGGCTGCGGATCGTCGAAGAGCCCCACCGCGGATCGCGCGGCGTCGAGGCGGCGGCCCCCGCATCCGGTCGCCGGGTCGTCGACCTCAGCCACCGCATCCGCGAGGGCCTGGTCACCTACCCGGGCCTGCCCGCCCCGCGGATCACCCCGCACCTGACGCGCGAGGACTCGCGAGCGCGCTACGCGCCGGGAACCGAGTTCGCGATGGACATCATCGAGCTGATCGGCAACACCGGCACCTACCTCGACAGCCCGTACCACCGCTACGGCGACGGGCCCGATCTCGCCGGGCTCGACCTGGCCGGCCTGGTGGGGCTGCGGGCCGAGGTGTTCCATCTCACCGATGTGGCGCCCGGTGGGGCCGGGCGCCGCGACATCCCCGCCGAGGTGCTGTTCGATCGCGACCTGCGCGGCGCCGCGGTGCTGCTGCACACCGGGTGGGACGCGCACTTCGGCACCCCGGAGTACGGGACGGGGTCGCCGTACCTCTCCCGCGGCGGTGTCGAACATCTGGTCGAGCAGGGCGCCGCGCTCGTCGGCATCGATGCGCTCAACATCGACGACACCGAGTCGGGGGGCGAGCGGCCGGCGCACAGCGGGCTGCTGGCGGCCGGCATCCACGTCGTCGAGCACCTGACCGGGTTGGCGCAGCTGCCGCCGCGGGGTGCGCTGTTCACGGCGACGCCCCCGGCGATCGAGGGATTCGGAACCTTCCCGGTGCGGGCCTTCGCGACCCTGGGGTGAGGCCGCGGAGGGGAGCCGCTAGCCTCGGTGGATGAGGGTGCGACGGCAGGCAACTGCGACGCCGGTCGTCGCACTCCTCCTCACCGCGATGCTCGGCGGATGCGCTCCCGCCCCGGCCGACGAGGTGGTCGCGATCGCGTTGCCGTCGGCCGAGGGGCGCTGGGGAGACGTCGCCGACACCCTGACCGATGGTCTCGCCGACGCCGGTTTCCGCGTCGACCTCCGCATCGCCGATGGCGACATCCCGTCCCAGGTGAGGCAGGTGCGCGAACTGCTCGACGCCGCGCCCGTCGCCCTGATCATCGCCCCGGTCGACACCGGCAGCCTCACCGCGGTCCTCGACGACTCCGACCCCGGCGTCGTCGTGGTCTCGTACGGGACCCTGATCCGCGACACCGCCGCGGTCGACCGGTACGTGGCCTCGGATGCCGGCGCCGCCGGCTACCTGCAGGGCGTCGCGCTGCTGCAGGGGCTCGGCCTCGTCGACGACGCGGGGGAGCCCGTCCCCGATGCTCCACGGGGCCCGTTCCGCATCGAGTTGTTCGCGGGCTCGACGGATGACCCCGCCACCCGGCCGCGACTGGCCGGATCGCTCGCCGCGCTGCAGCCGTACCTGGACTCCCGCGTGCTGCGCATCGGCTCGGGCGAGACCGCGCTCGATCAGGTCGCGACGCTGCGCGGCAACGGGGCGACGGCGGCATCCCGGCTGACCCGCATCATCCGCGAGGTCTATGACGGCTCCTGGCCGGATGCGGTGCTCGCCCCCAGCGACGAGATCGCGCGCGCGGTGGCCGGCTCGCTCTCGGACGCGGGAGCCGTCCCCGGCGACGGCTTCCCGGTGGTGACCGGGGGCGGGGCGGAACTCCGGTCGCTGGCGGCCCTCACCGACGGACGGCAATACGCCACGCTGCTCATCGATCCCCGCGACGTCGCCCGTGCGGCGGTGGCTGCGGTGACCCGGCTCGCCAAGCCCACCCCGGCCCCCGGCCAGTTCACGGTGCAAAACGGAGCCCGCGCCGTCCCCGCCGCCCTGATCCCGCCCGACGCGGTCCGGGCGGGCGACATCGACTCGGTCGTCGTCGGCAGCGGCTACTGGAGCGCGGCGCGCGTCGCGGAGGCGATCGCCGAGTTCGCGCTGCCGGCACCGGGGCCGGATCCCACGCCGAGCGCCGCGCCGGGCGGCTAGCGCCGGGCGGCGTAGGCGGCGCGGATCTCCGGCCGGACGTCGACCTCGGGAGAGGCTCCGAGCTCGACCGGCCACGCGGGCCGGGAACCCTCGAGCGCCCAGGCGGCCTGCACCGCGGCGCCCGCCGCGACGTACTCGCCCGGAACGGGGACGACGACCGGCACGTCGAACACCTGCGCCGCGACCGCCGCGACCGCGGGGTTCTGCGCCGCACCCCCGATGAGCAGGATGCGCCGGGCCTC
Organism: Pseudolysinimonas sp.; assembly: GCA_035556655.1. Classification (GTDB taxonomy): domain Bacteria; phylum Actinomycetota; class Actinomycetes; order Actinomycetales; family Microbacteriaceae; genus JBDSKH01. The sequence continues at coordinate 3,222 of DATMFW010000047.1, read as the reverse complement.
GACCTTCTGGGCGCGGACCGCATCCAGCCCATCGGCGAGGGCGCAGAGCATGCCCTCGACCGCGGCTCGTGCGAGGTTCTCCCGGGTGGTCGAGGTCAGTGTCATGCCGAACAGGGTGGCCGTGGCGTCGGGCAGGTTCGGGGTGCGCTCGCCCTCGAAGTAGGGCTGCAGTACCAGACCGCCCGCTCCGGGCGCCGCGGCGGCCGCGAGGCGGCCCAGTTCGCCGTGATCGACGCCGAGGAGGCTGGCCGTGGCATCCAGGATGCGGGCCGCGTTGAGGGTGGCGACGAGCGGAAGGAAGGCGCCCGCGGCATCCGCGAAGCCGGCGACGGCGCCGGATGCGTCGGCGGCCGGCGTGCCGGTCACGGCGAAGACGGTGCCGCTGGTGCCGATCGAGACGATGACATCTCCGGTCGTCGCGCCGAGGCCCAGTGCCGCCCCCGCGTTGTCGCCGGCGCCGGCGCCGAGCACGATGCCGCCCGGGATGCCGGGCTGTTCGGCCGTCGTGCCGGGGCTCTCGCCCGGTCCGAGCACGCGCGGCAGCACGGCGTCGTGCCCGAGCGCGGCGATCAGAAGCTCGCGGTCGTAGTCGCCGGTGGCGGGGTTCCAGTACGACGTCCCGCTGGCGTCCGATCGGTCGGTGGTCAGCTCGCCGAGGTCGGGGCCGTTCGGCGCGCCGGGACCGAAGCCGCGCAGGCGCCAGGTGAGCCAGTCGTGCGGCAACGCCACCGCCGCGACCCGGGCCGCGTTCTCGGGCTCGGCGTCCCGCAGCCAGCGCAGCTTCGTGGCGGTGAAGCTCGCCACCGGGACGCTGCCGGTTCTGGCCGCCAGCTCCGCGGCGCCGAACTCCTCGACGAGCGCGGCCGCGGCGGGGGCCGAGCGGGTGTCGTTCCAGAGCAGTGCGGGACGGATCACCTCGCCGTCGGCGTCGAGCACGACCATGCCGTGCTGCTGGCCGGCGACGGCGATCGCGGACACGTCGGAAAGGCCTCCCGCATCCGCGATCGCCGTCTGCAGCGCGACCCACCAGGCATCTGGATGCACTTCAGTGCCATCGGGGTGCGCTGCTCGTCCGGAGCTCACCACGGCTCCGGTCGTCGTGTCGCGGATGACGACCTTGCAGCTCTGGGTCGAGGAATCGACTCCGGCCACTCGCGTCATCCGGGCGATCCTTCCACGTCCGCCAGGGCCTAGCGGGCGCCGAGCAGGTGCTCGGTCGCCAGCTGCTGCAGGCGGACGAACCCGAAACCGTGGCCGCCGAGGTAGGCGTCGGCGTCGAAGTCCTCGAACGCGCTGGTGTCGGCGAGCAGACCCGCGTAACCCTCTTCGGCGGTCACCGTCGGCACAGCGAGCTCGGGGACCTTGGCGGCGGCGAGCGCCTCCTGCACCTCGGGGTCGGCGCGGAAGGCTGCGGCGCGCTCCTTCAGCAGCAGGTAGGTGCGCATGTTGGCGGCCGCCGACTCCCAGACGCCGGTCTCGTCCTCGGTGCGGCTCGGCTTGTAGTCGAAGTGCCGGGGGCCGTCGTAGGCGGGCCCGCCGCCCGGGCCGCCGTTCTCGAGCAGGTCGACGAGGGCGAACGCGTTGTGCAGGTCGCCGTGGCCGAACACCAGGTCCTGGTCGTACTTGATGCCGCGCTGGCCGTTCAGGTCGATGTGGAACAACTTGCCGTGGTAGAGCGCCTGGGCGATCCCGGCCTGGAAGTTCAGTCCCGCCATCTGCTCGTGCCCGACCTCGGGGTTCAGGCCCACCATCTCGGGGCGCTCGAGGCTGTTGATGAACGCGAGCGCGTGACCGACCGTCGGCAGCAGGATGTCGCCGCGCGGCTCGTTCGGCTTGGGCTCGATCGCGAACCGGATGCCGTAGCCCTTGTCGGTGACGTACTGACCCAGCAGGTCGACGGCCTCCTTGTAGCGCGCGAGCGCCTGCCGGATGTCCTTCGCGGCGTCGTACTCGGCGCCCTCGCGCCCGCCCCACATGACGAAGGTCGTGGCACCGAGCTCTGCGGCCAGGTCGATGTTGCGCAGCACCTTGCGCAGGGCGTAGCGGCGCACCGAGCGGTCGTTGGAGGTGAAGCCGCCGTCTTTGAAGACGGGTGCGCTGAACAGGTTCGTGGTCACCATCGGCACCGCCAGACCGGTGTCCTTCAGCGCGCCCTTCAGGCGATCGATCTGCTTCTGGCGCTCGGCGTCGGTCGAGCCGAAGGCGAACAGGTCGTCGTCATGGAAGGTGAGCCCCATGGCTCCCAGTTCGGCGAGCTTCTCGACGACGTGGACGACGTCGAGCGGCGGCCGGGTGGGCCCGCCGAACGGGTCGACACCGTTGTAGCCGACGGTCCAGAGACCGAACGTGAACTTGTCTGACGTGGTGGGTGTGGTGCTCATGGCGATGCGGCTCCGGCGTCGGTGGCGAAAAAGGACAACGAATGTTGGTGAGTACAACATAATGCCCGGAGGGGTAATCTGGGGAACCGGATTTCTAGGAGGCCGAGATGGCGAGGTCGATCCGGCCGGAAGCGGGCGCGGCCCTGCGGGCGCCTCGGGTCAGCGGCGTCGCCACCGACCAGCTGCGCCGGCACAACCTCTCGGCGATCCTGACGCTGCTGCACCACGGCGGATCCCAGGCCCGCAGCGCGCTCACCGCCCAGACCGGACTCAACCGCTCGACCGTCGGGGCCCTCGTCGCCGAACTCAGCGAACGCGGTCTCGCCTACGAGACCGAACCCGATCCCACCAACCAGGTCGGCCGGCCGAGCCCCACCGTCAACCCCGATCAGCGCAACGTCGCCATCGCGATCAACCCCGAGGTGGATGCCGTGACCGTCGGCGTCGTCGCCCTCGGCGGGCGCGTGGTGCAGACCATCAGGCACGACACGGATCACGTCCTCACCGCGGGCGAGGCCGTCGAGATCTGCGCGCGGCTGCTCTCCGGTATCGAAGGCGAGTACACGCGCGAGGGCCGCATCGTCGGCATCGGCGTCGCGGTGCCGGGCCTCGTCCGAGCCGGGGACGGGCTCGTGCGGCTCGCGCCGCACCTGGAGTGGGTCGACGAACCCGTCGGCACCATGCTCGCCGAGGCCACCGGCTACGACGTGGCCGTCGGCAACGACGCGAGCCTCGCGGCGCTCGTCGAGCACATCTACGGCGCCGGCCGGGGTCTGCGCGACATGGTCTACTTCAACGGCAGCCCCTCGGGAATCGGTGGCGGGGTCATCGCCAACGGGGC
>DATMFW010000046.1:0-63828 GCA_035556655.1 Pseudolysinimonas sp. | reverse complement strand
CTGGGTCGGGCCGACGTGGGTGACCACGAACGAGAAGACCGCACCGGCGACGCCGGCGATCATCGAGCTGAAGATGAAGGCGTTGACCCGTTCGCGGCGAACCGCGACGCCGTTGGCCATCGCGGCGATCGGGGCGTCCCGTGCCGCGACCCAGCGCTGGCCCATGCGCGAGCGCAACACCAGCAGCACGATCGCGATCACCACGGCGAGGGTGCCCACGGCGACGTAGAACCGGCCGACATCGCCGGTGATCGGCACCCCCAGGTTCGGTGCCGCCACGGTCAGACCCGTCGCACCGCCGGTGAACTGGCGGGCCTGCAGCGCGACCTCGACCACGACGAAGGTGAGCACGAGGGTCGCCACGGCGAGATAGAGTCCGGCGAGACGGATGGTCGCCCAGCCGAGTGCGGCACCGGCGAGCCCGGACACCGCCGCCGCGACGATGACGACGAGCGGATACGGCGCGGTGGGCCAGGCGTTCATCACGATCCCCGCGGTGTACGCGCCGATGGCCACCAGTGCGCCGTGGCCGAGCGACACCTCGCCGACGTAGCCCATGAAGACGCTCAACGACAGGACGGCGATCGTCATGGCGATCATCACGCCGAAGCTGGCCGTCGGGATCGGAAGTGGGAGCACCGGAAGAACGAGGATCACCACGGCGAGGACGGCGCCGGCGATCAGCGCGGGCCGGTTCCGGCCGCTCGGGAGGGACGGGAGGGTGTCGGGCGCGGGTCCCGACTCCTGCACGACGATGCTCTTCTTGCCGATCAGCCCGTCCGGGCGAAGGGTCAGGAACAGCAGTACCAGGGCGAACACGATCGAGTTCTTATACGACGGTGCGAGGAAGCCGGACACCAGGCTCGACGCGATGCCGAGCGTGAGACCGCCGACGACCGCACCCACCGTGCTGCTGAACCCGCCGAGGACGAGGGCCGCGAAGCTCATGATCATGATCGTCGTCATGACGGTGTGGTCGACCTGCAACATCGACGCCACGAGGATGCCGGCACCGCCGCCGATCGCCGATGAGATGACCCAGCTCATCAGGATGAGGCGCCGAGAGGGCACGCCGTACTCCCGAGCGGTCTCCTCGTCCTGCGCGAGCGCGCGCATGCCGAGCCCTGTGCGGGTCTTGCTGATGATGAGGAACACCAGCAGGATCGCGACGGTGCTGATCCCGGCGATCACGAGGCCGTTGGTCTGGATGAGCAGCCCGCCGAGATCGAGGGAACCCTCGACCGGAGGCTGCATGCGACGGGGGCTGTCGCCGAAGATCGTGCGTCCGCTCCAGCCGATCAGCTGGAAGACGCCGAGGCAGGCGACCGACTTCTCCAGTACCGTCGCCTTCGCCATCACGAAGGTCAGCAGCGCGCCGATCGCGAGACCCATCGCGGCCCCGATCAGGATGGCGAGGACGAAGGCCGGCAGCCATGGCCAGCCCGACCCTTCCATGACGAGCCAGGCGGAGAACGCCGCGATCGTCGCGACGGCGCCCTGGGCGAAGTTGAGGACCCGGGTAGTACGGAAGATCAGCACCTGTCCCAGGGCGACGACCGCATAGAGGGCTCCGATGATGATTCCATCGATGGTCAGCTGAACCGCGAACACGGCGCGTCCTTTCGGGTGGGGGTCCGGCCCTCGGGAGGTTTCCCGAGGGCCGGACTCTCGGGTTTAGCGGAAGGCGGGCGCCGTCTCGAAGGACGACACGTCGAACTTCTTTCCGTTGAACTCCCACACGGCGATCTTGGTGATGCCGAAGTGGAACTCGGGGTTCCAGGTCACGCCCTCGACGCCGGCGAGGCTCTCGTCGTCGAACGAGTCGAGCGTGGCCTGCAGGGTCGGCCAGTCGAGGCTCGCACCGTCCGCCGTCGCACGTTCCACCGCCGCGATGAGCAGTTCGGCGGCAACCCAGCCGGGCTGGGCGAACTCGGGATCCTCACCAGGGTGAGCATTGGTCCAGGCGGCCAGGAACTCCTCCGAGGCATCCGAGCTCGCCGGGCTGAGGTAGGTCGCGATGTGGAACCGCCCGGCCAGGCCGGGATCGGCTTCCAGGGCCTCCAGATAGATGCCGCCACGGAATCCGTCCTGCCCGAACCACAGACCGTTGTAGCCGCTGTCCTCGGCGGCAGCGAGGATCTCGGTGGCGCCCGTGATCGCCCAGAGCACCACGGCGTCGGCGCCGGACTCCGCCACACGGCGGCCGATCGGGGCGAAGTTGGTCTCGGTGGCGTCGAAGCCGATGTCCTCGACGACCTCGATGCCGAGGGCCGGACCGATCTCCTCCAGAGCGGTGACCGCGGTCATGCCGGTGTCGTCGTTGGTGTGCACGATGGCGACGGTCTTCACGTCCTTTGCGTCGCTGGCGTACGTGATCAGGCTGCTCAGGAACTCGCTGTACGGCGGGAAGAAGCCGTACACGTTCGGCGGCGGGGTCTCCCCGACGGCGAAGTAGATGTCCGCGGAGGCGAACGGGAACAGCGTGGGGATCTCGTTCTCGAGCACGTACTCCTTCGCGGCGTTGTTGGCGCCGGTGCCGTAGGGCATGAAGAGGGCGAACACCTCGTCCTGCTCCCAGAGCTGTTTCACCGCGGTGACCGTCTGCGACGGGTCGGCCTGGTCGTCGACGGCGACGTAGTCGAACGTGTAGCCGTTGATGCCGCCGGCCTCGTTCACCTGGTCGAAGCGCAGCTGAGCCGCGTCCTTGATCGCCTTGATGGCCGCGAGGGGTCCGCTCTGCGCGATGAAGCCACCGACCTTGATGACCTTGTCGTCGCTGATCCCCTGAACGCCAGAGGGCTCGCCCGTGGATTCCGAACCGCAGCCTGTGAGGAGCGCGACCGCAGTCACAGCCGCGGCGGCGCCTGCGAGATACCGATTGATTCGCATGATTGCCTTTCTTACTTCGTGGTGGGGTGGGAGTCGGATGAGAGCAGGTGCATCTGCTGCCCGACCAGGGGGGCAGCGAAGTCGACGAAGTTCACCTCGTCCTGCAGGACCCAGGCACTGTGCGCGGGATCCCGGATGACTCCGGCGAGGTCGGAGGGCCCGAGGGTGGTCATGTGCATCCACCCGTCGACCCGGCTCGCGAGACAGCGGCCGGTGGCCATCTGCGCGCTGAGGTCGTGGTCGACCAGGAACAGTTCGTACCCGATGGGCACGGGTGCCGCGCGCAGGTCGCCGACGGCGTGCGGGGCGTGGGTCTGCGACCAATACCGCCCGAACTCCTCCGGTGTCATGCCGGGCTTGCGCTGAGCGCCGAGCAGCAGCAGGTAGGCGCCCGGGGCCGGCTCGAGGCAGGTCACGACCCTGCCTGCCGAGACCGCAACGTCGCCGGCAGCGACCGGCACCTCGATGCCGCGGACCAGGGCGATGACCTCCTGCTCGGTGCCGGGTTCGTAGTCCAGCTGGACGCCGGCGGCCGCGGGGACGAACCGCTGCGGTCGGCTCGGGTCGGGTCGGTAGCCGCCGGTGGCGTGGAACGCCGCGATGGTGTGGTCGCGGAGACCGGAGGCGAGCGCCGCGGTTTCGAGGTGCGCGGCGAGGGCGGTCATCGCATCCGCGACCGCCTCGTCATCGGGGGCGAACGACACCAGGAGAACCCGCCGGCGCGGGCCGACGGCGATGCCGCCGTGGTCGGCCTGCTCGAGTCCGGTCATGCTGTCTCCCGTTCTGGCCGGGCTCCGTCGCCCGTTGGAGATGACAGTAGAGTTGGAGATTACTTTCTGTCAAGCTACTATTTGCCAAGCGAAATAGCGACCGATCGAGAAGGGCACACATCCGTGAACGCAGACGAAGCGCGCGTCACCGAACTGCACGAGCAGTTCATCGTGGCGAACACCCACGAAGACACCGACTGGCTGGGGCAGCACATCCACTCGGATATCACCTGGTTCAACCTGAACAAGAGCAACTACTTCGGCGACGCGGCCATCATCACGCTCTGGAAATGGCTCTACGAGCAGCGCCCCGACAAGACCCAGGACGCCACCATCGTCGTGAGCGAGCGCACCATCAAGGTCGTCGGCGACGCCGCCGTCGTGGCCTACAACATGCAGATCGACTACGACTTCGGCGAGCAGGCACAGTTCCACCAGGGCGGTCGCGGCACCGAGGTCTGGCTGCGCACCGACGGCGACTACAAGCTCGCCCACTTCCACTGCTCGGAGCACGAGCCCGGCATCATGGGCGGGCAGTGAACCATCCCGACCCCGACGGCTTCGGATTCACCGAACCCACGGACTACATCGCCGGCCCGTCCGGCCCGCTCGCCGTCTACGAGCGAGCGGGCTCGGGCACCCCGTTGCTGCTGATCCATGGCATCAACATGCGCGCAGCGGTCTGGGCCGGCGTCGTCGACCTGCTCGGGGACCGGCACATCATCGTCCCGGATCTCCGGGGGCACGGTCGCTCCACCGGCGAAGGCCCGTTCCGGGTCCCGGACTACGCCGACGACGTACTGGCCGTGATCCGCAGCCGCGGCGCGGATCGCGTGCACATCGGGGGCGTGTCACTCGGCGGGCTCATCGGCTGCCTGCTCGCACAAGAGCGCCCGGATCTCGTGCAGTCGGTGACCGCGTTCGGCAGCGCGCTCACCGGGACCCACCCCGATCTCGATGGCGGCATGAAACGTCTACGCGAGGTGGGGATCGAGGCCTACTTCCAGAAGTCGATGAGAAGGGACGCGGTGCCCGCCGTCGAGCAGAACCTCGCCCGCCTCGTCGCGCTTGCCACGATCGGGCGCACCAACGTCGACGTGGTCGAAGCCGTCACCCGCACCGGATTCGGCGAAGACCTCACCGGCACGATCCGGCCCTCCGGTCGCCCGGTCCACATCATCACCGGAGAGTTCGACGCGACCTGCACCCCTGCAGGCGGAAGCGCGCTCGCTGCCGCCGCCGGCGGCTGGTGGACCAGGATCGACGACGCCGGCCACGTCCTCCCCGTCGAAGACCCGGAGGGCTGCGCGGCGGCCATCACGGCGGCACTCGCTCAGGAAGACTGAGGACCCATGCGCATCAGCATCGGCTATTCCGGAAGCACCCACCTGCCGCTGACCCTCCCGGCTGTCGACGCCGCGGAACGCGCCGGGCTGAGCGGTGTGTGGTCCGCCGAGCACGTCGGCATGAACGACGCCATCGTGCCGAGCGCCGTGTACGCCACGCGCACCAGCAGACTCGAGATCGGGGTGATGGGTCTCAACGCCGACACCCGGTCGCCCGGAGTGCTGGCGATGGAGCTCGCGACCCTGTCGAGCATCGCTCCAGGACGCGTGCGTGCCCATATCGGCACTGGCAGCCCGCAGCGCGCGACGCAGATCGGGGTCCGCAGCCCCCGGACGCTCGGCGGCGTCGAGGCCTTCGCCGATGCGCTCCGCCGGCTACTGCGCGGCGAGCAGGTCACCGCTCGCAGCGAGGCGTTCGAACTCGACGCGATGACGATCAGCACCGCCGACGACACGCTGCCACCGGTGCCCATCGACATCATGGCGATCCGGCCGAAGATGACGGCACTGGCCGCGCGGATCGGCGACGGACTGTCGCTGTCGGTCGGGTCCTCGCACGACTACCTGCGCTCGCAGGTCGAGCTCGTCGAACGCGTGCTCCAGGACCAGGGCCGCGAGCGCGGCGCATTCCGGGTCTCTGCGGCCGTCCTGGCATCCGTCGACGCCGACCTCGACAGCGCGCGGATGGCGATGGCAACCGCTCTAGCAGGTTTCCCGCCCGGCCTTCCCGAGATGGTCGCCGGGCTCGAGCTTCCCGACCCGGCCGCGGTCGCTGCCGCAAAGGCCGAGGGTGGACCAGCGCACGCGGCGACCCTGTTCACCTTCGACACCGTCGAAGCGCTGGGACTCGTCGCCACCCCTCAGACGCTCGCGGCGGCGATCGAGCGCTACCGCTCCGACGGCGTCGACGAACTGATCGTGCTGCCCCTAGCCGCAACCGAGGCGCATCCCGGAATCATCGAACTGCTGGCACCCGCCGTCGAACGATGATCGTGCTCGCCGGTCTGATCCGCGACATCCGCACGCTCGTCGAGTGCGAGTCCCCATCCGACGACCCGGACGCGCTCGCGCGGAGTGCTCGCACCGTCGCCCGCCTCGGGGAATCGATCGTGGGTGCCGCACCCGAGCGGATCGAGGACGGGCGCACCCCGACTCTGCGCTGGCGATTCGGCGGCGGTCCGCGCAGCGTGCTGATCCTCGCTCATCACGACACGGTCTGGCCGCTCGGCACCCTCGAGCGTCGGCCGTTCACGGTCGATGACGGTGTGCTCCGTGGTCCGGGGGTGTTCGACATGAAGGCCGGGATCGTGATCGCATTCCACTCCGTCGCCGGCTTGAGCGCCGGCGAACGGGACGGCATCACGATGCTCGTCACAGGCGACGAAGAGATCGGTTCACCCGGCTCGCGCACCCTCATCGAACAGGAGGCGCGCTGTCACAGCGCCGCGCTGGTGCTCGAAGCGGCCGGCGACGGCGGCGCGCTCAAGACGGCGCGCAAGGGGGTATCGATGTACCGGGTCGGCATCGTGGGCCGCGCGGCGCACGCGGGGCTCGACCCCGACGACGGCGTGAACGCCGGCATCGAACTCGCCCACCGCATCCTCGCCGTCGCAGGCCTCGGCGACGCGGGGCTGGGCACCACGGTGACACCGACCGTGGCCACCGCAGGCAGCACGGTCAACACCGTGCCGGCGAGCGCCGAGCTCCAGGTCGACGTCCGAGCGTGGACCGCCGCCGAGCAGCAGCGGGTCGACGAGGCGATTCGCGCCATGCGGGTCGTGCTGGCCGGCGCTGCCGTCACCGTCTCCGGCGGTCCCAACCGCCCGCCGATGGAGGACGCCATGGCACACCACCTCTTCGCGCGCGCGCAGGCGGTGGCGGCGAGGGCGGGACTCGACGGGCCCGCGGCGGCGCGGGTCGGCGGCGGGTCGGACGGCAACCTGACGGCAGGCGTCGGCACCCCCACCCTCGACGGTCTCGGGGCGGTCGGCGGCGGAGCCCACGCCGAGGACGAGCACGTGCTGATCGATGAGCTGCTTCCGCGCGTCGCCTTACTGCGGGGATTGCTGAGCGATCTGCGCGAGCGGCCGGCGCCGTAGCCTCCGGCAATCCATGGCAGGGTGGGCGCCGCGGCGCGACACATCCACGCCGCGTCGGCGCGCTGATCAGCGCGGCTTCCGACGCCGCTCGCGCCAGCGCACCACCTCGGCGTCGACATCGCGCGTGGGCGTCACGACCGGCGGGCCGCCGAGCAGCTGACGGCGGGCCTCGACGACGCGCAGATTGAAGTCCTCGAGGACGGCACGCACGTCGTCCTCCCGGGCCAACGCATCCAGCCGGTCGTCGAGGGCCGCGTTCTCGACCCGCAGCGTCAGGGCGGGCGGTCCGAGCCCGGTGAGCTGCTCGCGCTCGATCTTGCGGCGGATCCACCAGTCCGGGTCGTGCACGGCGGTCAACCCCGTGAGCGGTTTGCCCGCCCCCGGCAGGTCGTCGAAGTCCCCGCGGCGGATCGCCTGCTGTAGCACCGTCTCGACGTACATCGCGCGGTCGGCCGGCGTCGGGGCGGTCGTGCGCGAGCGCTGCGGGTCGCGCTCCCGCGCCGCCTCGGTCGGGGTCTGCTCACCGCGCTTCGCGGCCTCACGGTCGACGATGTAGCGCGCCGCGTTCAGCTGCGGGTCGTCGTCCTTCGCCATACCTCCAGGCTAAGCGAGCCCTCCGGCGACGTGCAGGGTCGTACCGGTCACGTACGAGGCCGCGGGTGAGAGCGCCCACACGATCGCCTCGGCGATCTCGGACGGCTCCGCCACCCGGCCGAGCGGGACGCGCGGCGCGACCCGCGCCGGCCGATCGGCGTCGCCGCCCCGTGCGTGGATCTCGGTCTGCGTCGTGCCCGGCGACACGCAGACCACCCGGATGCCGTGCGGTCCGAGCTCTCTGCCGAGCCCCCGCGTGGCGGCTTCGATCGCCGCCTTCGAGGCCGCGTAGCCGATGTACTCGCCGGGCGCCCCGGTGTCGGCCGCCACCGACGACACGGTGACGATCACCCCGGCGGTGCCGCGCGCGATCCACCGACGCACCACCACCTGGGCGAGTTCGAGCGTGGCGTGCACGTTGACGTCGAACACGTGCCGCACGACCGCGGGGTCGCTGTCGACGAAGGTCCCGAGTCCCCCGGTGATCCCGGCGTTGGCGACGAGGCCGGTGAGCGGTCCGTGGGCGGCCTCCGCCTCGTCGACCACCGCATCCCAGTCGACGCCCCGCACGTCGGGGGTGAGGATCGCGCCGGGTGAGGCGGCGGCGGTGATCGAGACGTCCTCGCCGCGCGCGAGCAGCAGCACACGGGTCGCGGCTCCGATTCCGCGAGCGCCGCCGGTGACCAGGGTGTGGGGCATCTCGCCAGGCTAGGCGCCGCGCTCACCGGGCGGCAGGGCCACCGGCCGGCGGGTGGCCCACCCGGTTCCCTGCGCCACCGGCTAGCCTGTGCGGATGCCACCCCGTGCCTGGCCGCTCGTGCTCGCACTGATCGCCCTCACCGTGCTGGCCTTCCTGATCCCGGTGGTCGCGTTCCTGCAGGCTCTGCAGCAGATCAGCCTGCTCCCGGGGCCGGCGCCGACCGAGGACGAACTGCGCACCCAGATCGGCTGGCTGCTGACCGGCGCCGGCAGCGCGGGGCTCGGCCTCGTCGCCGCGATCGTCGCGATCGCCGCGAGCCGCCGCAGCGTCGCCCCGCGCGTGGTCGGCGGCTTCGCGATCGCGCTGTCGCTGATCGTCGCCGGGACCCTCTCCTTCGTCGCCTGGGTCGTCGCGGGAAGCCTGCCGCAGCCGCCACCGCCTGCGACCGAGCAGGCGCCCGACTGCGGACCGGAGTCCCACCCGGTCGTCTATGGCGGAGACGATCGCTACACCGCGTGTCCCGAGGACCTCGCCGCCGGCCAGGCGTTCGTCGACGCGACGATGCCCGACCTCCCGACCGACGACGTCACGCCGGATGCGATGGACGCGTTCGCCGCGGACCTCCCCGACTCGAGCACCGCCGCGGACGCCGAATACAGCCAGAGCATCGAGGCATTCGACACCGTCATCGCCGTCTGGGTCCCCGCCCCCGTCACCTGCGCGATCCTCACCTGGGACGGCACGAGCTGGCATTCGGAGGTGACCGGCCTGCTGGTGGACGGCGGATGCGTGTACCTCGGCGGTTAAGCCGTCCTGGCCCGCCGGCCGGCCGGGGCCTGGGACACGGTTCTCCAGATCTCGGGAAGGCGCTCACGCCGGGAACGCGAGGGGCGCGCGTCGCGCGGCATCGCATCCGGCTCACGCCGCAGCAGGCGGCGCGGCACATCGACGAACGCGACCGGCGGGGCGACGGTGCTCATGCCGCCGGCGCCAGGAACTCGTCCCACTGGGGAAGCGGGCGCTCCACCCCGCGCACCAGCCAGGCGGTGCCGTGGGGAGCCCTCGGGGTGATCTGCATCGTCCAGCCCATCTCGTGCGGTGTGCGGTCCCCCTTGACATTGTTGCAGCGCAGGCAGCAGGCGACCAGGTTCTCCCACGAATCCGCTCCGCCGCGGGATCGGGGGACGACATGGTCGATGGTGCTCGCGGACGCCGCGCAGTAGGCGCAGCGCTGGCCGTCGCGGCGCAGGACCCCGCGACGCGACACCGGCACGTTCCGGCCGCTCGGGATGCGGACGTAGCGCCGCAGCAGGATCACCGACGGGCGCTCCCACTCGCCCGACGCGCTCAGCACGGGGTGCTCATCGGCCGCGAGCAGCGAGGCCTTGCCCTCTAAGACGAGGACGAGTGCCCGCTTGAAGGACACGACGGCCAGGGGCTCGTAGCCCGCGTTGAGTACCAGGGTGCGCATGTCGGCTCCTCTCGAAGGCGCCTGCACGGCTTGCAGGCATTCGATTCCCGGATCACGCGAACCGGAGGAGGACGAAAAAAGGCGCCGTCGAAACCGACAGCGCCTACACGATCGCGCGCCGTATGCGGAAGACCACGCGTGCATCCGTGGTGGGGATGCTGCCTGGTCCGCGCATGCGACTGACTCCTCAGGTTCTCGTTTTCCGAGAGCCCCAGGCTAACCCCGAAGCGGGTAACAGCGGTGCAACGGCGCGGGAACGACTCAGATGCCGTAGCGCACGAACCAGTGGTTCGGGTTATAGATGCCGCGCACCTCGACGACGGTGCCGGGACGGGGCGCGTCGATCATCATGTTGCCACCGAGGTAGATGCCGACGTGACCGCCGCCGTCCATGACGACCAGGTCACCGGGCAGAGCCGCCGAGGGCGAGATGATGGCGCCACCGCCCGCGCCCTGGCCCTGACGGGACGAGGAGTGCGGAAGCGAGACGCCGAACTGGGCGTAGACGTACTGCGTGAAGCCGGAGCAGTCGAAGCCGGCCGGGTTGTCGCCGCCGTAGCGGTAGGGAACGCCCTGGTACTTCTTGGCCACCGCGACGACCTGGTTGAGGTCGAACCGCGGATACGGCGGGTTCTTCAGGAAGTCGGCGACGCTCGGACCACTCCAGGAGCGGTACTCGGCGGCCAGGGCCGCGCGGCGCATCTCGGCGGCCGAGGTGACCTTGTAGGTATCGCGCTTGACGGCGGCGGCGACGACGTCATCGCCCACCCTCACCGTCTGGGCGCCGCTCTCTTTGAGTGCCTGCAGTTCGGCGTCGGCCGAGTTGGTGGCCTGCTCTTGGAAGGCGTAGGCCGGAAGGGCAACGGTGCAGAACAGCCCGGGCACCACGACGGCCATGATGGCCATGTTCAGCAGCGGCGAGCGCTTCTTGCGGTCGGCGCGACGGAACGACGACCCGTACGAGGCCTGGACCTCGGCGATGCGGGCCTCGGGGGTAGCGGCACGACGGCCGGTGGGGCGGGAGGAACCGCGGGACTTACCTGGAAGCAAGAGAGATCTCCTGCGCCTCGTTCGCTCTCGGTGTGCGGTCCCATCTCGGTGTTGTCACGTCGCGGCGCAGAGGATGGGTGAACGAGACGCCCTGAGCCGGTTCTCCGGCCGATCGGGGTGGCGCGGAGACTCGTCGAGTTTACGGGAGCGGCCCCGCCGGTGTCACCGGGAAGACCCGGATTGGGGGGATTGCCAGGTTCGATGCGAGGGGTCTCGATACGGCGCGCGGCGCCTACTCGACCACCGGCGAGGAGACGTAGATGTGCGCGGCGACCTCGGTCGGCAGCTCGAGCCCGTCTCCGTGGCCCTCGACCTGGACCAGCACGTACGACCCGGCCGCGGACAGCGACGCCACCGCACCCGGTACGACGCCGGCCGCCTGCAGCTGGCCGAGCAGTTCGGGCTCGAATTGCACGGGCTCGCCCAGCCGGCGGATCGTCCCGGTCACGGTACCCGGCTCGCCCGCCGTGCGGTCGACGATGCTGACCACCCCCTCGAGGAAGCGGCCGGCGGGCTTGTCGCCCAGCTCGTCGAGCCCGGGGATCGGGTTCCCGTACGGCGACTCGGTCGGGTGGTCCAGCAGCTCGAGCAGCCGGCGCTCGACCTGCTCGCTCATCACGTGCTCCCACCGGCAGGCCTCGTCGTGCACGTACGCCCAGTCGAGTCCGATGACATCGTGCAGCAGGCGCTCGGCGAGCCGGTGCTTGCGCATCACGTGCATCGCGCGCCGGCGCCCGTCGACGGTGAGCGCCAGGTGGCGGTCGCCTTCGACGACGACGAGACCGTCGCGTTCCATCCGCCCGATGGTCTGTGAGACGGTCGGTCCGGAGTGACCGAGGCGCTCCGAGATGCGCGCCCGCAGGGGGACGATGTCCTCCTCCTCGAGATCGAGGATCGTCCGCAGGTACATCTCGGTGGTGTCGACCAGGTCCGTCACACAGGCCAGCCTACCTTTCGGCCGACCGTAGAATCTGGGCATGCCCACCCCTGTGATCCCTGGTGACCTGCTGCCCGCCGACGGACGATTCGGGTGCGGCCCGTCCAAGGTCCGGCCCGAGCAGGTCGAGCATCTGCGGGCCCACCAGGACCTGCTGGGCACCTCGCACCGGCAGGCTCCGGTGAAGCAGCTGGTGGGCCGGGTGCGCACCGGGCTGGCCGAGCTGTTCCGCGCTCCCGACGGCTACGAGATCCTGCTCGGCGACGGCGGCTCGACGGCATTCTGGGATGCGGCGGCCGCATCCCTCATCCGCGAGCGCAGCGAGCACCTCACCTTCGGCGAGTTCGGCGCGAAGTTCGCCGCGGCCGCTGCCGCGCCCTGGCTCGCCGCGCCGCACGTCATCTCGGCCCCCGGAGGCTCGCGTGCCGAGGTCGAGGTGCTGGAGGGCGTCGACGTCTACGCCTGGCCGCACAACGAGACCTCGACCGGCGTGATGGCGCCCGTGCGCCGGGTGCACGGCGATCCCGGCGCCCTCACCGTCATCGATGCGACGAGCGCGGCGGGCGGTGCCGACTTCGATCCGGCCGAGACCGACGTGTACTACTTCGCGCCGCAGAAGAACTTCGCCGCCGACGGTGGTCTGTGGTTCGCGCTGGTGTCGCCGGCCGCCGTCGAGCGGATCGAGCAGGTGGCGGCGAGCGGGCGCTTCATCCCCGAGTTCCTCAGCCTGAAGAACGCCCTCGACAACTCGCGGCTGGACCAGACCCTCAACACCCCCGCGATCGCGACGCTGCTGCTGATGGAGGCCCAGCTGGAGTGGATCAACGGCAACGGCGGGCTCGCCTGGGCCGATGCCCGCACGCGCGAATCGTCGGGCGTCCTGTACGACTGGGCCGCCGCATCCGCATTCGCCACCCCGTTCGTCGCGGAGCCGAGCCACCGCTCGCATGTGGTGGTGACCATCGACTTCGATGACAGCGTCGATGCGGCGGGGGTCGCGGCGACGCTGCGGGCGAACGGCATCGTCGACACCGAGCCGTACCGCAAGCTCGGCCGCAATCAACTGCGGGTGGCGACGTTCACGGCGATCGACCCCGAGGACGTGCGGCAGCTCACGCGAGCGATCGACTGGGTGGTGGGGGACTTCGCGGGTTGAGTAGCCGCGCAGCGGCGTGTCGAAACCGCGCAGCGGGTTGAGTAGCCGCGCCAGCGGCGTGTCGAAACCCGCGGATCTCGACACGCGCCTCCGGCGCTACTCGATCAGCGGGGACGCCTCCGGCGCTACTCGATCAGCGGCCGGGTACTCTCAGACCATGCGGCTCTGGGTGAAGGATGACGAGCGCCGGCCCGACCCGGCGCCGGTGCAGACCGATGACCGCACCGCGATCCTGGTCGGACTGGTGCTGTGGCTGGTCGCCCTCGCCGGGCTACTGGTCTTCCTCACGCCCATCATCGAGGCCGGACGCGGCTGGTGGCTCTGGACCGCCGTCGTCGGTCTCGGTCTCGGGCTCGTCCTGCTCGTCTTCGCCCACCGCAAGCAGGTCTGACGACTCGAAGTCGATGCCGTCGTCCGGGTCGTCCCCGTGGTCATCGTCATCGGGGTCGTCATCGTCGTCATCGTCGTCGAGCTCGACGGTCTCGTCGGGCTCGCCCGCGGCGGCCTGAGCGGCGCGGTACTCCTCCAGGCGCTCCGACCACGGAACCCAGTCGGGGGCGAGAAGCGCCCCCGCGCCCGGCATCAGCTCGGTCTCGAGCACGGTCGGCGTCTCGCCCTCGAGTTCGGCGAGGCTGACCGTCCACACCCATCCGGGGTAGCCGCCCATCGCGGACGAGAAGCGCAGCGTGTACACGCCGTCGTCCTCCACGGTCTCACCGAGCAGGTCGCCGTAGGTGCCCGCCGGGGTGACCTCGGCGAGGGCGTCGCGGGCGAGCTGCTCGCGTTCGGGGCCGGTCACGAGTCCAGGTCGTCCGCGACCTTGCGCAGCACGGCGGCGATCTTGCCGCCGTGGGCGCGGTCGGGGTAGCGGCCACGGCGCAGGCCCGCCCCGATGCCGTCGAGCAGCTTCACGAGGTCTTCCACGACGATCGCCATGTCGTCGGCCGAGCGGCGGTTGAGCTTGCTGAGGCTGGTGGGCGATTCCAGAACGCGCACCGAGAGCGCCTGGGCACCGCGCTTGCCGTCGGCGATGCCGAACTCGAGGCGGGTGCCGGACTTGACGGTCACGCCGGCCGGAAGCGCGGACGCATGCAGGAACACCTCGGTGCCATCGTCGGATGCGATGAACCCGAAGCCCTTCTCTTCGTCGTAGAACTTGACCCTGCCGGTGGGCATCTGCCGCGCCTTCCTCATCAGCCGGGGCCCTCTATCCTTGTGCTGTGGCAGAGAACGCGCCGGTCCGGCTCAATCGTATCGAACGCGTCCTCGCCACGATGATCGCGACCGTCGCGGGGCTGTCGATCCTGGCGATGATCGCCATCGTGATCGCCACCCTGACGGCGACGAAGACCAGCGATGGTCTCTGGCCGACGATCGCCGTCCTGCCCGGGATCGGGCTCCCCCTCGCCTTCCTGCTCATCGTGGTGTTCTCGGTCCTCGCGATCGTGCGCCGCCGGCGCATCGCGAACGGCGGCGGATAGCTGGCAGCCACCAGCGGCTCCGTCCTCGCCCTCGCGGCTCGCCTGCGCGGGCTCGAGGACGACGCCCTGACCCGCCTGGTCAGCGCGCGCGGGGTGCGTGAGCACGGCATCCGCGACTTCTTCGACCTGGCCGAGACGCTGCTGGACCGCACGTCGGTGCAGGCCGCGCTCGAACGGCTCGATCGCGGCACCCTGGCGCTGCTGGCCGCCGCGGGGGAACTGGCCTCGACCTCGGGGGCTCCGACCGCCGCCGAGCTCGGCACCCGCCTCGGGGTGGATGCGGTGGAGGTCGCGCGCCGCACCGCCGTCGCGCTGGAGGCCGGGCTGCTCGCCGAGGAGTCGGGACGGTTCGCACCCTGGGATGCCGTGACCGACCAGCTGCGGGCGTGGCCGTCGTTCGGGCTTCCGACGGGGGGCGAGCTGGCCGGCTCGTTGCCGCCGGCCGCACTCGAGCCGGTCGCCGCATCCGATGCGCGGTTCGTCGACCGCGGAGCGGGCGACCGTGCCTTCGCCACCCTGTCGGCCGTCACCGAGCTGCTCTATGCGCTCCGCGAGGAGCCCGCACGGCGGCTCTCACGCGGCGGTATCGCCCTGCCCGACGGCCGCCGGCTCGCGGCCGCAGCGGGCGTCGAGACCGAGGAGCTCGACCTGCTGCTGGACATCGCGGCGCGCGCCGGCCTCGCGGATGCGGGGGCCGACTGGGCACCGAGCGTCGCGGCGACGCCCTGGCTGGCCTCGTCGCGACTGGAACGCTGGAGCTCGCTCGCGCGCGGCTGGCTGGAACGCCTGCCGGAGGAGCTGCACGAGTTGCTGCGCCAGCGCGCGCATGCCGTCTGGGGCCAGGGGCTGCTGGACTATCTGGCCTGGCTGTATCCGGCCGGGGGCACCTGGATCCGCGAGCGCGCCCAGCAGGCGGCGCGCGAGGCCGAGCAGCTCGGCATCACCGGCAGCTCGACCCCGAGCACCCCGGGAGCCGCACTGCTGCTGCACGGACCGGAGGCCGCCACCGCCGAGATGGCGACGCTCTTCCCCGCCGAGGTCGACAAGGTCTATCTGCAACCCGACCTGACGGTCATCGCCCCGGGCCCGCTCGCGGCCGGGCTCGACGCGCGGCTGCGCCGGTTCGCCGAGGCCGAGACGCGCGGGCTCGCCTCCAGCTACCGCATCACCGCCGAGAGCGTGACCAGGGCGCTCGTCGACGGCGACAGCGTCGAGGCCATCCGCGACGCGCTGTCCGCGATCTCGCTGACCGGCATCCCGCAGCCCCTTGACTACCTGCTCGCCGACACCGCTGCCCGGTTCGGCACGCTGCGCGCGGGGACGCTCGACGGTCCAGAGGAGTTCGGGGCGTACGTGCGCTCCGAGGACACCGCGCTGCTGGACCGGCTGGTGGTCGACCCGAACCTGGCGGCGCTCGGGCTGCGGCGCACCGGCGAGCACCGGGTGGTCAGCCGCTTCGACATCGGGGTGCTGTTCTGGGCGCTGAGCGACGCGCGCTACCCCGTGGTCGCCGAGGATGCCTCCGGCCGGGTGATCGCACTGCGGCGGGAACGCCGCTCGGGTGGGGTGGTGGCCGTCGGGGACGACACCGCGGCGATCCTGGTGCAGAGGGTGCGCGCGGGGGCGGCCGACGAGCCGGAGGAGACCGGGCAGGCCTGGCTGGCCCGGCAGCTCGAGCTCGCGATCCGCAACCGGCTCACGGTGCGGGTGCTGGTGCGCCTGCCCGACGGCTCCGAGAGCGAGTACCTGCTGGAACCGGCGGGCCTGGCCTCCGGGCGCTTGCGCGCGCGGGATCGCCGCGCCGACATCGAGCGCACCCTGCCGCTGGCCTCGATCGTGAGCGTGCAGCCCGCCGACTAGACTGATCTGTTATGTCCGACGGCCCCCTCATCGTGCAATCCGACCGCACCGTCCTGCTCGAGGTGGCCCACGACCAGGCCGAGGACGCCCGCCACGAGCTCGCGGTGTTCGCCGAGCTCGAGCGCGCTCCCGAGCACGTGCACACCTACCGCATCACGCGGCTGGGCCTGTGGAACGCCCGGGCCGCCGGTCACACCGCCGAGCAGATGCTCGACACCCTGGAGCGCTTCGCCAAGTTCCCGGTGCCGCAGACGGTCTCGGTCGACATCGCCGAGACCGTGGGCCGCTACGGCCGGCTCATCATCTCGCGCGACACGGAATCCGGCGAGCTGATCATCACGTCGACGGATGCGGCGGTGCTCGCCGAGATCACCCGCAGCAGCAAGGTGGCGCCCTTCCTCGGCGTGCGCAGGTCCTCCACCGAGTGGACCCTGCAGCCCTGGGCCCGGGGGCAGGTCAAGCAGGAACTGCTGAAGCTCGGCTGGCCCGCCGAGGACCACGCCGGCTACACCCCCGGAACCGCGCACGACATCGACCTGGTGCAGGACGACTGGCACCTGCGGGACTACCAGCAGAAGGCCGTCGACAACTTCTTCGCCGGCGGTTCCGGCGTCGTCGTGCTGCCGTGCGGGGCGGGCAAGACCCTGGTCGGCGCCGGGGCGATGGCCCAGGCCGGGACGACGACGCTGATCCTGGTGACCAACACCGTGAGCGCCAGGCAGTGGCGCGCCGAGCTGCTGAAGCGCACCACTCTCACCGAGGACGAGATCGGCGAGTACTCCGGCTCGGTGAAGGAGGTCAAGCCGGTGACGATCGCGACGTACCAGATCCTCACCGCGAAGCGGAAGGGCGAGTACGCCCACCTGGCGCTGCTCGACGCGCTCGACTGGGGCCTGATCGTCTACGACGAGGTGCATCTGCTTCCCGCCCCGGTGTTCAAGCTGACCGCCGAGCTGCAGGCCCGTCGCCGGCTGGGGCTGACCGCGACCCTGGTGCGCGAGGACGGCCGCGAGTCCGATGTCTTCTCCCTGATCGGGCCCAAGCGCTTCGACGCCCCGTGGAAGGAGATCGAGGCTCAGGGCTACATCTCCCCCGCGTCCTGCTACGAGGTGCGCATCGACCTGCCCGACGACGAACGCTTGGAGTACGCGGCGAGCGCCGACGACGAGCGCTATCGGCTCGCGGCGACCGCTCCGGCGAAGCTGCGGGTCGTGCAGGACCTGGTGGCCAAGCACGCCGGCGAGCGGATCCTGGTGATCGGCCAGTACCTCGACCAGATCGACGAGCTCGCCGAGACCCTCGGTGCGCCGCAGCTGACCGGCGCGACCCCCATCGAGGAGCGCGAGCGGCTGTACCAGGAGTTCCGCGACGGGACGACCCCGGTGCTGGTGGTGAGCAAGGTGGCGAACTTCTCTATCGACCTGCCCGAGGCGACCGTCGCCATCCAGGTGTCGGGTTCCTTCGGGTCGCGGCAGGAGGAGGCGCAGCGCCTCGGCCGGCTGCTGCGCCCGAAGGAGAGCGGGCTTCCGGCGAACTTCTACACCCTCGTGGCGCGCGACACCGTCGATCAGGACTTCGCCCAGAACCGCCAGCGCTTCCTCGCCGAGCAGGGCTACGCGTACACGATCCTCGACGCCGGCGACCTGGCGGCCTGACGGTAAACTGGGGGGTCGCCGCACGCTCCCAGAACGGACCTCCATGCTCAGCCGCGCCCTGATCGACAGCCTCTTCGACGCGGACCTGCCGACGGTCGAGCAGCTGGCGGCCCAGTACCCGCCGCGCGCGCTGGCGCCCGGCGCCAAGGTCACCCGGTTCGCCCCCAGCCCGACCGGATTCGTGCACATCGGCGGCGTGTACGTCGCCACCATCGCCCGCGACGTCGCGCACCACACCGGGGGCTCGTACTTCGTGCGCATCGAGGACACCGACCTGGCCCGGGTCGTCGAGTCCTCGGGCGAGCAGTTCGCACGTGCCTTCTCGTACTTCGACGTCGCCTCCGACGAGTCGGACGCCGACCCGTGGGGGCCGTACGAGCAGTCGAAGCGCGCCCGCATCTACGAGTCGCACGTGCGGCAGCTGCTCTACGACGACCGCGCGTTCATCTGCTTCGCCACCAAGGAGGAGCTGGCCGCCTCGACGCTCGAACAGCAGGCCGAGAAGATCCCGCCGGGCTACTACGGCCGCTGGGCGACCTGGCGCGACGCGACGGAGGATCAGGTGGTCGCCGCACTCGAGGCCGGAAAGCCGTACGTGGTGCGGTTCCGCGCGCCCGAGGGTCCGCGAGGCCGTGCGGCCTACGACGACCTGATCCGCGGGCGCATCGAACAGGACGACAACATCAACTGTGTCGTCATCCTGAAGACCTCCGATCAGCCGCCGCGGCTTCCCACCTACCACCTCGCGCACGCCGTCGACGATCACCTGATGGGGGTCACCACGGTGATCCGCGGCGACGAGTGGATCCCCTCGGTGCCGGTGCACCACCAGCTCTTCGACGCCCTCGGGTTCCCGCACGTGGAGTACGCGCACATCGCGCCGCTGATGAAGACCGAGGGCGGATCCAAGCGCAAGCTGTCCAAGCGCAAGGATCCCGAGGCATCCGTCGATTTCTTCATCGAGGCCGGCTATCCGGCCGATGCGGTGAAGTACTACCTGCGGGGTCTGGCCAACAGCCGCATCGCGGAGCTGCCGATCGCCGAGGCGCTCGTCGCGCCGATCCACCTCGCCGAGTGCGGCGTCGCCGGTCCGCTGGTCGACATGGCCAAGCTCGAGAACATCAGCCGCGACGTGATCGGCGACCTCACCACCGCCGAGGTGCTGGATGCGGTGCGGACCTGGGCGGCCGCCCACGACCCCGAGCTGCTCGCCGTTCTCGATTCCGACCCCGACCTCGCCCGGCGGGCGATCGGCGTCGAGCGCGACGTCCCCGAGCCGCGCAAGGACCTCGGCCGGTGGAGCACGTTCCGCGAGATCTACGCGTTCTTCTTCCCCGCCCTGTTCGCCCCCGTCACCGACCCCGCCGACGAGCGCTTCGCCGGACTCGACCCCGAGACGGTGCGCAGCGTCGCGACGGCGTTCGCCGACGCCTACACCTCCGGCACCGACCGCGATGTGTGGTTCGATCAGGTCCGCACCGTCGCGCGCGACCACGGCTACGCGCCCGGACCGGCCGAGTGGAAGGCCGACCAGGCCGCCTACAAGGGGCAGTTGCGCCCGATCGCGAACGTGATCCGGGTCGCGCTCACCGGATCGTCGAAGAGCCCGGACCTGTTCGAGGTGTCGAACGCGCTCGGCGACGACGAGGTACTGCGCCGGCTGCGCGCCGTCGGAGGCTAGGCGCGGTCAGACCGGCTGCAGCGGCCGCGGCTCGCCGGCGGGCAGCTGCGCGGTGACCGCGTCCCCCGGCCGCACGGCGCCCCCCGCGCGGACGATGCCCATGATCCCCGCGAGGCGCACCACCTGACCGTCGTCGTCGGTGTGCACGAGCCGCTTCATCAGGCCGCTCTGGAACCGGTCGATCTGCACGCACGGGTTGCGCAGCCCGGTCACCTCGACGACGGCCTCCTCTCCCAGGCGCAGCAGGGTGCCGGTCGGCAGGGCCAGCAGGTCGATGCCGCGCGTGGTGATGTTCTCGCCGAGCTCACCCGGCGTGACGGCGAACCCGTCGGCGGCCACCTGATCGAACAGCTCGGCGTGCATCAGGTGCACCTGGCGCAGGTTGGGCAGGTGCGGCGTGTATCGGATCCGCGAGCGGTGCTGCACGGTCTGGCCGAAGTGCGCGTCCCCCTCGACGCCGAAGCCCTCGACCAGCACGATCTCGTCGAGGCGCTCCTTCGAGAACCCGTGGCGCCGCGACCGCGCCACGGCGACGACGCTCACCGGGCGTACCTCAGCAACAGGGTCGACCCGGATCGGTGCACCGAGGCCAGGGACAGCTCGCGCACCGGGGTCTGCCCCGTCGCGATGCGCCGCGCATCGCCGCCCTCGAGCGAGGGTTCGAGCGTCAGGCACAGCTCGTCGACAACGTCGGCCGCCAGCAGCGACCCGAAGAGAGTCGGTCCGCCCTCGCACAGGATCCGCCGGAGACCCCGGGCACGCAGCGCCTCGACCGCGAGCGCGCCGTCCACCCGGGAGCGGCCGGCGACCACCACATCCGCCACCGCCGCGAACCTCTCGGCGCCGGTGGCGCCTTCGGTGGTGAGGATGAGCGGGCGAACCGGCGCCTGCGTGAACATCGCGGATGCCGGATCCAGCTGCAACGACGCCGTCACGATCGCGAACACCGGCTGGCGGTCCGAACCGACGCGCATCGGGCCATAGCCCTCGGCACGCACCGTGCCCGCCCCGACGACCACGACATCCGCCGCCCGTCGGAGCAGCTCGAACACGCGCGCATCGGCCGGTCCGCCGAGCCCGCCGGACAGGCCGTCGCGAGTTGCGGCGCCGTCGAGGCTCGACACGAAGTTCATCCGCACCCCGTCGAGCGGTGCGACCAGCTCATCGTCGCTCAGGTGCTCGGCCGGATCGGGCCAGAGGCGGTCGATGCGGGTCGTCACCCTTACACGTTATGCGTCGGGTGCGTGTTGTGCTCGAGCCGGACGGGCGAACGCAGCCCGAGGATCGCCTCGGTCATGCGCACGGCCTGGACGGTCTGCGGCACGTCGTGCATGCGCACCACCCGCGCGCCCTTCATGATGCAGACCACCATCGCCGCGAGCGAGCCCTCGAGCCGCAGCCCCTGGGGTGCATCGATCGACTCGCCGATGAAGTCCTTGTTCGACACCGCCGCCATGAGCGGCAGCCCGAGCAGCCCGAGCTCGTCGAAGCGCCGGGTCAGCTCGAGCGAGTGCAGCGTGTTCTTGTCGAGGTCGTGGCCGGGATCGACGATCAGCCGGTCGCGCGGGACGCCCGCGGCTTCGGCCCGGTCGATGCGCTCCTGCAGGAACGCGATCACCTCGGCGACCACGTCGTCGTAGCGCGCGGCCGGCTTCTCGGCGCGCGGCGGCCCGACGCTGTGGGTGATCACCAGTGCGGCGTCGGATGCGGCCACCACCCCCGCCATCGCCGCATCCCCCAGCCCGCTGGTGTCGTTGACGACCCGGGCACCGGCCGCGATCGCCGCGGCCGCGACTCGTGCGTCGTTGGTGTCGACCGAGATCACCACGTCCGACGCGGCGGCGATCGCCTCGACCACGGGCACGACGCGGTCGATCTCCTCCTGCACGCTCACCGCCGGTCCCCTGCCGAAGGGCACCCCGCCGATGTCGACCCAGTCGGCGCCCTGCGATGCGGCGGTCAGCGCGGCGGCGACCGCCGCATCCAGGGCGAACGTGGCGCCCTTGTCGTAGAACGAGTCGGGCGTGCGGTTGACGACCGCCATCACGGCGACGCGGTCGCCCGGAAGAACCCCCACTACAGCTCCGCGAGGTCGACGGCGGGGTCGGTCAGCTTGTCGAGGTCCACGTCTCGATCTTCGCGGATCAGGCGCTGGACCTGGTCGTTGACGTCCCAGACATTGACGTTCATGCCGGCCACGACGCGGGAGCCGTTCAGCCAGAAGGCGATGAACTCGCGGGCGGCTCGGTCGCCGCGGTACACGATGCGGGCGTCGCGGGCCAGCGGCGGGTAGCCGGAGTACTCCATGCCGAGGTCGAACTGGTCGGTGTAGAAGTACGGGATGTCATCCAGCACGGCGTCGGCCCCGGACATCGAGGCGGCGGCGACCTTGCCGCCGGCGATCGCGTTCGCCCAGTGCTCGTTGCGCATGTGCTGCCCGATGACCGGGTGCATCGGGTTGGCGACGTCGCCGGCCGCGAACACGTCGGGGGCACTGGTGGCCAGGTGCGCATCGGTGAGGATGCCGTTGTCGACATCCAGCCCGCCCGCCACGGCGAGCGCGGTGTCGGGGGCGGCCCCGATCCCGACCACGACGAGATCGGCGGGGAGCACTCCCGCATCGGTCTCGACGCCGGTGACATCGTCGCCGGACGCGGCGAACCCGGTGACGCCGGTCTCCAGGCGGAACACGACCCCGTTCTGCTCGTGGAGTTCGCGGAACATGGTGCCGAGTTCGGGTCCGAGCGGTCCTTCGAGCGGGACGCGGTCGGGGGCGACGACGGTGACGTCGTTGCCGAATCCGCGTGCCGCGGCGGCGAGCTCCAGTCCGATCCAGCCCGATCCGACGACGACCACGCGCCGGCCACCGCCCTCGATGCCGGCCTTCAGGCTCTCGCTGTCGTCGAGGGTGCGCAGGCAGTGGATGCCGCGCGCATCGCTGCCGGGCACCCGAAGCCGACGCGGCTGGGCCCCGGTGGCGATCAGCAGGCGGTCGTAGCGCGCGGTCCTGCCGCCGTCGAGGGTGACGCGGTGATCGCCGAGGGCGGCGACCCGGGCGCCGGTCTCGAGCGCGACGCCGTGCTCGGCGTACCAGCCCTGCGGGTGCACGAAGACGTCGTCGCGGCCGCCCGTGCCGAGCAGGTAGTCCTTCGACAGCGGCGGCCGCTGGTACGGGCGGTGCGGTTCGGCGGCGAACAGGGTGATCTCGCCCTGCGGGTCGCGCTCGCGCAGGTCCTCTGCGGCGGTCGCGGCGGCGAGGCCGCCCCCGACGATGACATATCGGGTCGCGCTCATCCCAGCTCCTCGACGGCGAACTCTCCCCGGATCACTCGCGTGGTGGCCCGGGTCCCCGGCGTGCCGACGCCGCGCATCGACATGCACAGGTGTTCGGCCTCGATCACCACGCCGACGCCGCGCGGCCGGAGTTCGCGTTCCAGCCAGGCGACGATGTCGGCGGTCATGCGTTCCTGCATCTGCAGGTCGCGGGCGAAGAACTCGACCACCCGGGCGAGGGTCGAGAGCCCCACAGTGCGCTCGGCAGGCCGGTACCCGACGTGGGCGATCCCGCGGAAGGGAAGCAGATGGTGCTCGCACAACGAGTGGAACGGGATGTCGCGCAGCACGACCGGCCCGTCGTACCCGTCGGCGTCGAGCAGAGTGACCGGCGGCAGCGGCGCGCGCCGGACGAGATCGGCGAGGGTGGCGGCGACGCGGCGCGGGGTATCCCGCAGCCGGTCGCTGTCGACGTCGACGCCGAGAGATTCCAGCAGCACGGCGACCGCGGCTTCGCCTCTGTCCTGCGCGGTCAGCGGCTCTGCCGGAAGACCCATCGTCATCGCTCCTCCTGCTGCCGACGGTAGAGGCGTCGCGTTCTATTGTCAAGATCGACATTTTTAGAGATACTGGCGTCGATGGATGCCGTGGCCGCGATCTCCGCACTCGATGACCCCGTGCGCGCCGCCATCTACGATCACGTCGCCGGACACGACGGTGCCGTCGGCCGCGACGACGTCGCCGCCGCGCTGCAGCTGCCCCGCAGCACTGCCGCCTTCCACCTCGACCGGCTCGCCGCATCCGGTCTCGTCACCGTCGAGTACCGCAGGCGCGAGGGGCGCAGCGGACCCGGCGCCGGCCGGCCCGCCAAGCTCTACACCGCCAGCGACGAGGAGATCGGCGTCACGATCCCGGACCGCCACTACGACCTGATGGGCCGGCTGCTGGCCTCGGCGATCGAGCAGTCGAGCGCGCGCGCGGAACCGGTGCTCGACGCGCTGCGCGGCACCGCATCCGCCGCCGGCCGCGCAGCGGGACGCGAGGCCGGGTCGTTCGACGCCGTGCTGGAGGCGACCGGGTACCGCCCCGCCGCCTCTGGTGACGGGGTCGTGATGCGCAACTGCCCGTTCCACCGGCTGGCGACCGCCCACACCGACGTCGTGTGCGCCGCCGCGCACGCGTACCTCTGCGGAGCGGCCGAAGCGACCGGAGGCGACCCCGGCGACGTGATGCTCGAGCCCGGCGCCGGCCGGTGCTGCGTGCGCATCGCTCCCAGGTAGCATTCAGTAAACGGTCAGACACTAGACCTATGAGTGACGGCCCCAAGATCCTGATCGTCGACGACGAACCCAACATCCGCGACCTGCTCACCACCAGCCTGCGATTCGCCGGCTTCGCCGTGCGTGCGGTCGGCAACGGCGCGCAGGCCATCTCGGCCGTGCTGGAGGAAGAACCCGACCTCATCATCCTCGACGTGATGCTGCCCGACATGAACGGGTTCGGCGTCACCAAGCGGCTCCGGGCATCCGGTTACACCGCCCCGATCCTGTTCCTCACCGCCAAAGACGACACCGAAGACAAGATCACCGGCCTCACCGTCGGCGGCGACGACTACGTCACCAAGCCGTTCTCGCTCGACGAGATCGTCGCACGCATCAAGGCGATCCTGCGCCGCACCATGCAAGACGAAGAGGATGCCGTCATCCGCGCCGGCGAACTCACCATGGATCAGGACACCCACGAGGTCACCGTGGGCTCCGAGCCGGTCGAGCTCTCGCCCACCGAGTTCAAGCTGCTGCGCTACCTCATGCTGAACCCGAACCGCGTGCTGTCGAAGGCGCAGATCCTCGACCACGTCTGGGAGTACGACTTCAACGGCGACGCCGGCATCGTCGAGAGCTACATCAGCTACCTGCGCCGCAAGCTCGACCAGCACTCCAACGAGCCGATGATCCAGACCAAGCGCGGGTTCGGGTACATGCTGAAGGCCGGCAAGGTCTAGGTATCCTGCTGGTTGAGGAGCGGCCCAGCCGCGTGTCGAACCCCCGGAGGCCTGCGATGTCGTGGCACGCCTCGTTCGACCGCTGGTGGAACGGGATCTCGCTGCGAGCGAAGATCACCGGCGTCACCGTGCTGCTGCTCACCTTCGGCCTGACGGTCGCGGGCGCCGGCACCATGACCGTGCTGCGCACCTACCTGCTCGAGCAGACCGATCAGCAGATCGCCGCCGCCTACGAGAAGCTCGGCAACCGCATCGATCTCGAGACCATCGAGGCCTACGGCGACGGCACCCGGCTCAACCCGTTCTACCTGGCCGCCATCGACGCCGACGGGCGCATCATCGTCGACAACCTCGACGCCGCTCAGGACGCGCTGCTGCCCGACACCTCCGAGTTGACCTACGAGCACGTGCAGAAGACCGGGCGGCAAGCTCAGACGCTGTACAACCCCTCGCACAGCAGCCAGTGGCGGGTGATCCCCTACCTCGCGATGGTGCAGGGCAGCGACGAGCCCGCGACGCTGCTCGTCGGGCTCAACATGAACAACGTCAACGGCATCATCGCCCGGTACACCGTCATCTTCCTCGGATTCGCCGCCGCCGTCGTCGTCTTCGGCGCCGCCACCACCCAGCTGCTGGTGACCTCGACGTTCGCGCCGCTGCGCGACGTCGAGGCCACCGCCGCGCGGTTCGCCGCCGGCGACTACAGCCAGCGCCTCGGCGGGGCGACCCCCAACACCGAGGTCGGTCGCCTGAACCGATCGCTCAACACCATGCTCGCGCGCATCGACAGGGCGTTCGCCGATCGCGAGAGCACCGTGGAACAGATGCGCCGGTTCGTGGGCGATGCCTCGCACGAGCTGCGCACGCCGCTCGTCTCGCTGCGCGGGTACGCCGAGCTGTACCGCATGGGAGCGATCCAGAACCCCGAGGACGTCGCTCAGGCCATGGACCGCATCGAGCGCGAGGCGATTCGCATGGGCGCGCTCGTGGAGGACCTGCTCGAACTGGCCAGGCTCGACGAGTCCAAGCCCCTGGACCTCGCGCCCGTCGACCTGCTGCCCATCGCCCAGGATGCCGCCCTCGATGCGTCGGTGTCGGCACCCGCCCGGCACATCACCGTCATCGTCCCCGAACCGGCCACCGTCGCCGACGCCGAGGCGCCGGAGGAACCGGCAGCGGGCGAGCCGACGGTCGTGGCGGCCGAGACGATCGTGTCGGGTGCCCCCGCATCCACCACCGCATGGGCCAGCACCCTGGCCTTCGCCGGGGCGACCCTGGCGCGCCTGCGCCGCCGCCGGCCCGCACGAGCCGACGGCACGCCGGTCGCGCCGGTGCCCGAGGTGGTACCGCTGCCCGAGGTCGGCCCCGTGGTGCTCGCCGAAGAGAACAAGATCCGCCAGGTGGTGGCGAACCTCATCGGCAACGCGATGCGGTTCACCCCCGACGACAGCCCCATCGAGCTCGCGGTGGAGGTCGACCGGGAGGGCGGGTATGGCCAGATCTCCATCGTCGATCACGGCGAAGGCGTGCCGCCGCAGTTGCGCGAGAAGATCTTCCAGCGGTTCTGGCGGGCCGACACCTCGCGCACGCGCGACACCGGCGGGTCGGGTCTCGGGCTCGCGATCGTGGCGGGGATCGTGGCGAACCACGACGGGCACGTCGAGGTCCTCGAGACCCCCGGCGGCGGCGCCACGTTCCGGGTGTCCCTTCCGCTTCTCCTCCCCAGCGTGGCGGCAGAGCCCGAGGTCACGGAAGCGCCTGCTCCGCCGCCGAAGAAGGGCATCCGTCCGTAGCGTCGTGCGACATGACGCGATTCCAGGTGGACAGTGAAGCGGTCGCCACGGCGACCTCCGCGGTGCGAGCGAGTGCCGACCGCATCCAGGGCGAGGTGAGCGGGCTGCTCGGTCAGCTCACGGCGCTGCAGGGCTCATGGACGGGGCAGGCGTCGGTGGGCTTTCAAGCCGTCGTCGGCGACTGGCGCGCAACCCAGGCGCGGGTCGAGGAATCCCTCGCCCTGATCTCCGCCGCGCTCGGCCAGGCCGGCAACGCCTACGCCGAGGTCGAGGCGGCCAACGCCCGGCTGTTCCTGCGCTAGGACCGGCCCACCCGGCGCGGCCAGGCGACCACCACGAAGAGCACCGCGACGACGACGCGCACGGCGGCGTTGACCAGCAGCACCGGCGACTGCAGCGGAGCCAGCAGCTCCAGACCGGCGGTCAGCACGTGCAGCGCCGCGAAGACCAGGGCGATGAGCCGGATGGCGGCGGGGTCTTTCATCTGCAGCGCACCGAACGAGAGCACGGCGAGCGCGAGCTCGGCGCCGGCCAGCAGGTACGGCAGCAGGAACTCCTCCGGAGCCAGCACGATGCCGACCGTCGACGGGATGAGGTTCGGCGCCACGACCAGGACGACGCCGGCCGCCGCCGTGGCGATGCCGTGCACGAGGAACAGGATGCGGACGGGGAGTGCCACGAGGGGGATTCTGGCACGGGCGGGCGACCGGGCGGCAGGAGCACAACGCAATGGGCGGCCCCTCGAGGAGGGACCGCCCAGTGCGTTGCCTGGTTCGGGCTTAGAAGTCCATGCCACCGGTCGGGTCGCCGCCCATAGGGGGCGCGGCCTTCTCGGGCTTGTCGGCGACGACGGCCTCGGTGGTGAGGAAGAGCGCCGCGATCGAGGCCGCGTTGAGCAGCGCCGAGCGGGTCACCTTCACCGGGTCGTTGATGCCGGCAGCCAGCATGTCGACGTAGTCACCGGTCGCGGCGTTGAGGCCCTGACCGACGGGCAGGTTGCGCACCTTGTCGACGACCACGCCGGGCTCGAGACCCGAGTTCAGCGCGATCTGCTTCAGCGGGGCGTCGATCGCGACGCGCACGATGTTCGCACCCGTCGCCTCGTCACCGTCGAGGCCCTTCACGGCCTTGCTCTCGAAGGCGGTCTTGCCGGCCTGGATCAGCGCGACGCCACCACCGGCGACAATGCCCTCCTCGACCGCGGCCTTCGCGTTGCGGACGGCGTCCTCGATGCGGTGCTTGCGCTCCTTGAGCTCGACCTCGGTCGCGGCACCGGCCTTGATGACCGCCACGCCACCGGCGAGCTTCGCCAGGCGCTCCTGCAACTTCTCGCGGTCGTAGTCGCTGTCGGTGTTCTTGATCTCGGCCTTGATCTGGTTGACGCGGCCGTCGATCTGAGCCTTGTCGCCCGCGCCCTCGACGATGGTGGTCTCGTCCTTGGTGACGATGACCTTGCGCGCCTGGCCGAGCAGGTCGAGGGTGGCGTTCTCGAGCTTGAGACCGACCTCCTCGCTGATGACCTGGCCGCCGGTGAGGATCGCGATGTCCTGCAGCTGGGCCTTGCGACGGTCGCCGAAGCCGGGGGCCTTCACGGCGACCGACTTGAAGATGCCGCGGATCTTGTTGACGATCAGCGTGGCCAGGGCCTCGCCGTCGACGTCCTCGGCGATGATGAGCAGCTGCTTGCCGGCCTGGATGACCTTGTCGACGATGGGCAGCAGGTCCTTGATGTTCGAGACCTTGCCGTTGACGATCAGGATGTACGGGTCTTCGAAGACCGCCTCCTGGCGCTCGGCGTCGGTGACGAAGTACTGCGACAGGAAGCCCTTGTCGAAGCGCATGCCCTCGGTCAGCTCGAGCGTGGTGCCGAAGGTGTTCGACTCCTCGACGGTGACGACGCCCTCTTTGCCCACCTTGTCGATGGCGTCGGCGATGAGCTCGCCGATCTCCTTGTCGCCGGCCGAGATCGACGCGGTCGCGGCGATCTCGTCACGGGTCTCGACGTCCTTGGCGTTCTTGACCAGTTCGTCGGTGACGGCCGAGACGGCCTTCTCGATGCCGCGCTTCAGGCTGATGGGGTCGGCGCCGGCCGCGACGTTGCGCAGGCCCTCACGCACGAGCGCCTGGGCGAGGACGACCGAGGTGGTCGTGCCGTCACCGGCGACATCGTCGGTCTTCTTCGCGACCTCTTTGACCAGCTCGGCGCCGATCTTCTCGTACGGGTCGTCGAGTTCGATCTCTTTGGCGATCGAGACACCGTCGTTCGTGATGGTGGGGGCGCCCCACTTCTTCTCGAGCACGACGTTGCGACCGCGGGGGCCCAGGGTGACCTTGACGGCGTCGGCCAGGATGTTGAGGCCGCGCTCGAGGCCGCGGCGGGCCTCCTCGTCGAAAGCGATGATCTTTGCCATGAGTAGGTGTCGTCCCTCCCGGACGGATTCACAGATTGGCACTCACGACGCGTGAGTGCCAAAAGTCATTCTGGCACTCGACCACGGCGAGTGCAAGCCGCGTTCAGGGCTGGAAGTCGACGCTCCCGGCCGTCGGCACCAACTCGATCCAGCTGGTGCCGGGTGCCAGGCGCACGACGGTGCCGGTGCCGTCCACGAGACGGATCAGGCCGGCCTGGGCACCCTTGCGCCAGGTCGCCTCGACGGTGCGACCCCCCGAACTGATCCAGGCGACCCCCGAGCCGATGAGTTCGGTCTTCGGCACGCCGCCGTCGTTGCCGATCGGGACCCGCAGCACGATGACGTTGACCGCCGAGAGCGGCTCGCCCGCGGGGTCGAGGTCCGCCGCACCGGCCTGGCCGCGCCGGTAGACGCCGGCGGCGGGGTCGAAGTCCCAGAACGGCCGGGACCCCGCGCTGAACGCCAGGCGGATCCCGCCCGCAGCCACGCCCTCCCGCACGGCGGTGCTGCCGGCCAGATCGGGGGCGAAGGCGAACTGCTGCGGCGGAGGTGCCAGGTCGCCGTGCTTCGCGATCAGTTTCGGCGCCCGCACCACCACGTTGTGCGGCGCGCGCTTGTCCGGGGTGCGGAACATCAGGTCGGCGGTGTCCGGCTGGCCGTGGATGGCGTTCACGACCCCGGTGGCCTTCATCGCCTCGACGAACCGGAACTGACCGCCCGAGTACGCGACGATCCCGCCGAGGGGCGCGATGATGTCCGGGTCCATCGGCCGGATCGAGCGGACCGGGCCGATCTCGGCCGGAACATCGGACTGCCAGACCGCGACGTAGCGGGTGAGGCCGCCCTCCACGAGTTCCTCGAAGACCAGGTCGGCGTGCTCGAGCCCGATCTGCGGCCGGGCGTCGGGATGGTTGTCGATCTTGGCCGCGAGGGACGGGCCGGGTACGGCACCCTCGGCCTGCACCTCCCCGGTGAGCGGGGCGAGCACCACCGGTGCCGGAGGGATGTAGGTCGAGGTGTAGGCGGGTGAGGGGACCGGCATCGGCGGCCCGTCGCATCCGGTCAGCAGGAGGGCGACGACGGCGAGGCCCGCAGCGGAGCGCGCCGGACCGCCCCTGCCCGCTCCCCGCATGGCGTCATGCTAAGCGCGGCGCCTTCGCGCAGGACGGACCGACGCGGTCAGCCCCCGGTGTTGGCGGCGACCGTCGCGTAGTCCTCGCCGAGCACGATCGTGACCGGAGCGCCCTCGTAACGGTCGGACAACTGCACCGATCCGACACCGAGCAGCTGCACCAGCCCGCGGGCGATGCCCTCGTAGTCGGACGAGCGGTAGTAGATGACGGTGCTCTCGATGTCGCGGACCGCGGCGTTGTTGCGCGACGGGTTCGGCCAGCCGGCCTCCTTGATGGCGTCGGCGGCGGTGTTGTGCGCCCCGTCGAGGCTCGAGGCATTGAGCACCGAGATGCTGAGCTTCAGCTCTTTCGGCACCGTCGTCGGATCGGTGACCGGCGGAACCGTCGAGGTGCTCGGCGAGGGCGCCGGCGCCGGCTCCTCGCCTCCGCCGAAGCTCGGCAGCTCGAAGCTGACGTTGGGGTCGACCCTCGACAGGCCGTAGAGACCGGCGATGATCAGCAGGCCGGTGGCCAGCGCCGCCCAGGCGAACATGATCGCGCCCCGGCCGCGCTTGCGCGGGCCTCGGTGTGCGCCGACGCGCTTGAGCTCTGCGGGGACCTTGTCGAACTGGTCCTGCGGGAAGTTGGCCATCAGAAAGCGGTGTCCTGGTCGGTCGAATCGGTGCGGAAGGTTCGGGCCGCGCGCGCCCGGGCACGGGCATCACGCAGGCGCTGGAGCCGCCGGACGAGCACAGGATCAGAACGCAATGCCGCCGGCGAATCGATGAGCGCGTACAACATCTGATAGTAACGCGCTGCGGAAACGCTGAACTCCGCTCGGATGGCCGCGTCTTTCGCGCCCACCCGGCCCGCCCAGGCCCGCTCGAAGTCGAGCATGCGCAGCGCCTGCTCGTCGAGCTGTTCGGGCTGCGCATCCGCCGCGGGGCGAGCGCTCGGAGATGCCGGCACGGCGCGATCCTAAGCGTCGTGGCGGTGTCAGCCGGGTTGCCTCACCGCGCTCAGCCAAGACAGGCGATCGCCGTGCGGACCGGCGAAGGCGAGCGGGATGCCGTCGAGGGCGAGCAAGAAAGGCGTCGGCTCGGGCGCGGTGAGGCCCTCGAGGCGCACCGCGAGCTCCGGCAGTGCCGAGAGCGGTTCGAGGGTGACCAGGCGCGCCCCGAGCGCCGCACAGCGTTCGACGACCCGCGCGCGGTCCGCCGGCGCCAGGTACACCAGGGTCCCCAGGCTCACCACGACGAGGGTCGCGCCCGCCGGCGCCGCGGCGGCGAGCGCGGGCAGACGCTCGAGGGCATCCCCCTCGACGACCTCAGGGGGATCCTCGCGCAGGGTGGCGATCGCCGCCCGCAGGCGCTCAAGCCGCTCGGGCCGGTCGGCAGGCAGCAGGGCCTCGAGCCAGCCGACGTCCTCGGCATCCGCGAGATCGAGCGGCCGCAGATCGACACCGGCCCGGCTCACGATCTGCGGCAACCCACGGGGTGCCGCGCCCTCCCCCGACAGCGCGCAGGTGAGCAGCGGCTCGCCCTCGCCGATCCGCTCGCCGTCACCGAACCGGTACGAGTACCGATCGACCCCCAGGCAGAGTCCCGCCGCGGACCCCAGCTCGACGAGCGCGAGGGGTCCGGGGATGCGATCCAGCGCGGCGAGCAACGGTGCGCACCTGCCGACCTCATTGGTCTGCGTGCGGCGCTCGCGCGCGGCGGCGGCCACCCGCGGCCACTCGGCGATCAGCCACGGGCGGAAGCCGGCCCACGGTTCGGCCGGAGCCCCCAGCCAGCGCGCCACCGAGAAGATCAGCGACGGCTGCCGGTGCTCGCGCGGCAGCTCGTCGAGCAGGGCGAGCACGTCCGGATCGGCCGCGATGCCGTGCGCCCAGTCCACCTGGAGCTCCGAGGTCCCGGCCAGCTCCACGGCGGCGCGCGCGTACCAGGCGGAGGTGCCGGCCGCATCCGATGCCATGACAGCATCCTGCCGGGAACTTTCCCGTGGCGGGTCCGGTTGAATAGGGAGGAAAGGGAGAACAGATGAGCACTCCGAAGGACTCCGGCAAGACCTACGCGGTCAGCAAGACCGACGAGCAGTGGCGAGAAGAGCTCGGCGCCGAGCAGTACAAGGTGCTGCGCGAGGCCGGAACCGAGCGCGCCTGGACGGGGGAGCTGCTCGACGAGCACCGCGCCGGCCTGTACACCTGTGCCGCCTGCGACGCCGAGCTGTTCAAGAGCGGCACCAAGTTCGACTCCGGCTGCGGGTGGCCGAGCTTCTACGACTCGGTCGACCCCGAGGCGGTCGAGCTCATCGAGGACACCTCGCTCGGCATGGTCCGCACCGAGGTGCGCTGCGCGAATTGCGGCTCGCACCTGGGCCACGTGTTCGACGACGGGTTCGGAACGCCCACCGGCCTGCGGTACTGCATGAACTCGCTCTCGCTCGGCTTCACCGAGCAGAGCGGCACCGAGCCGGCAGAGTGACCGAACGCCGCGATCCGGTCGCGCGGGCGATGCGCCGACGGCGCTCGCACTCCTCCGTGACGGATGCGGCACCCACCCGGCGCGAGCTGCTGCCCCTCATCGAGGCGGCCGCCTCGGTGGCCGACCATGCGAGCCTGCGCCCCTGGCGCCTCATCGCGATCCGCGGTGAGGCGCGGGAGCGCGTCGGACGGGCGCTCGCCGAGGCGGCGGAACTCGAGGGCGGCGCAGCGGACAAGCTGGCGGCCAAGCCGCTGCGGGCACCGCTGCTGCTGGCGATCGTGCTCTCGCCCCGGCCCAGCCACAAGGTTCCGCACTGGGAGCAGGAGGTCGTCGCCGCCGGCGTCGCCCACGCCCTGTCGCTCGTGCTCGACGAGGCAGGCTGGGGCGTCATGTGGCGCACCGGGCTGTTCACCCGCAGCGCCGCCGTTCACCGTGCGCACGACCTGGCGCCGGACGAACAGCTGCTCGGCTGGCTCTACGTCGGGGGCATCACCTCGAAGGGCCGGCCCGGCCGGCGCAAGCCGGTCAACGCGAAGGAGTTCTACTCGGAACTCTGATCGCCGCGATCACCACGGCGACGAGAGTGAGGGCGGCGCCCACCAGGCTCGAGACGCCGACGTCGTGGCCGGGGATGGGCAGCACCAGATCGAGCACCGCCGCCGACACCACCTGCCCCGAGAGCACCGCGAGACCCAGCAGCAGCACACCGGTGGTGCGGACCGCGACGGTCTGGATGCCGATGAAGACGCAGCCGACCACCCCGCCGAGATAGAGGAGCGGGTTCGGCGGGAACGCATCCGGCAACGGGACGAACAGCAGGTGGACGGCGAGCGCGAGCGCCAGCACCGACGTGCCCACCACGAAGCTGAGGAACGTCGCCGCCAGCGGGGACCGGGCCGCCTCGCGCAGCTGGCCGTTCACGGCCTGCTGGGTTCCGGCGGCGAGCCCGGCGAGCAGGGGCGCGATGAGCAGCCAGAACGGGACGTCCGAGCGCAACTGCCCCGAGACGGCGACCACCACGGCGACCACGGCGAGCACCGCCCCCAGCACACGCGGCACGCTGAGCGGACGCGCGGGCATCGTGCCGAGCCCGACGCGGTCGATGAGCAGCGAACTGGTCGCCTGCCCCGCCACCACCCCGACGGTGAAGAGCGCCACCCCGAGGATCGCCACGGTGAGGCTCTGGGTCAGGACGAAGAGCGCGCCGCCCGCACCTCCGGCGAGAAACCACCAGGGGATGCGGCGGCCGCGCACCGCGGACAGCGCACGCCCCACGCCGCGCCGCCCCGTCGGCGCGATGGCGACGATCACCGCGATCACCACGAGCCCCGAGAAGAACGACAGGAAGGCCGTCACGAACCCGTCGCCGAGCTCGGCGGCGAGCTGCCCGTTGATGCGGGATTGCACGGCCACGAGGGTGCCGCTGACGAACGCGGCGGCCGTCGCGAGCACCACGCGGACGGGGTGACGGGGCGGGTCGGACGGCATCGGGCAACGCTACCGCGCCGGTAGACTCGCCACGTTTCGCCCGCTTAGCTCAGTTGGTAGAGCACCGCTCTTGTAAAGCGAAGGTCGTCGGTTCGAACCCGACAGCGGGCTCGGTGCTGTCTGGCGCGCCGCCGCTCCTGCGGCGCGCACGCTCCGCGCGCCGTACACGCCGCCGCGCTTCGCTGGGTTGTCTGGCGCGCCGGCCTAGGGGGCCGGGGTGTCGGTCGGGGACGGGGTGGGGGTCGTCGTCGGGTTGGACGAGAAGGCGTCGCCTGCCGCCTGCACGACGAAGCGGGCCAGCTCTTTCGGATCCATGTCCGCACTCGGCACGAAGCGCTCCCCGTTGACCAGCACCACCAGGGGCGAATCGATGGCACCGATCGAGCTGTTCGGGATCGGCCCCGCGAGAGCGCGCGCCGTGGCCTCCTTCGCCCACGACCGGAATCGCTTCTCGTCGATGCACCGGCGGATCTGGCCGATCGCCGTGACGCCGGCGGCCTCCGCGCGATCGAGCATCTCGGCGTCGGTGAGACCCTCGGACTTCTCCTCCGGCTGGTTCGTCAGCAGAGCCGCGTGGAAGTCGAAGTAGTGATCAGGCGAGAGATCGGCGACACAGCCCGCAGCCGCGACCGCTCGCAACGAGTACTGGGTTCCGGCCGACTGGGTGGTGAGCATCGCGACCGGGTGGATCTCGATGGTCGCCGCGCCCGATCGGGCCCACGCCCGCAGCTGGTCGCCGTTGGCGGCCTCGAACCGGCCGCATTCGGCGCACAGGTAGTCGACGTAGAGCTGGATGTCGACGACGGAGGGGTCGTTGGTCTGGGACGGCACCGGGGTGGAACCCGGCGGCAGGCCGGGGGTCTGCACGGCCTTCAGATCGGCACCGATCTTGATGCCGTCGCTCAGCATGTTCTGCGGGCCCCGGTTCTGGCTGCGCGGCAGGAAGAGCACGATCGCGACGACCGCGACGATCACCAGGATGCCGGCGGCGATACCGCCCTGCACGATCAGCCGGCGGCGCTTGTCCTGTTTGGCATGGAGGTCGCGGAGCTCGCGGGCCCGGTCGCGTGCGGCGGCGCGGGTGCCGGGCGTGTCCTGCTCGGCGATGGGGTAGTCGCCACCCGGGATGGGGTCGGTCACTGCTGTCCTCGTTCGTCTCGGGTCGCGGCGCCAAAGTACCGGCTTGGCACCGGTCGGGGCAAACGCGACACCCGCTCGATGGTAGGAGCGGCTGCTGAGAGCGCCCCGGACGCCGGCCGGGGAACGAACCCCCCAACTGGTGCCATCCGCCGCAGGGGGCCATAATGGCCGAACGGCGCAGAACCCCCTCCGCGCCGTAGCACTTCACAACGGATCGTCCGGCACGTACCTGCCGGTGAAGGAGTAGTACTGCTATGGCATCTGTCACATTCGACAAGGCGACCCGTCTCTACCCGGGTTCCACCCGCCCCGCCGTCGACGAGATCGACCTGGAGGTCGCCGACGGCGAGTTCCTCGTCCTGGTCGGCCCGTCGGGCTGCGGCAAGTCGACCACCCTGCGCATGCTCGCCGGCCTCGAAGAGGTCAACGGCGGCCGCATCCTCATCGGAGATCGCGACGTCACCGACGTGCCGCCGAAGGATCGCGACATCGCGATGGTGTTCCAGAACTACGCTCTCTACCCGCACATGACCGTGGCCGAGAACATGGGCTTCGCGCTCAAGATCGCCGGCGTCAATAAAGAGGAGCGCGCCCAGCGCGTGCTCGAGGCCGCCAAGCTGCTCGACCTGGAGCCCTACCTCGGCCGCAAGCCGAAGGCCCTCTCGGGTGGTCAGCGTCAGCGCGTCGCCATGGGCCGCGCGATCGTGCGTCAGCCGCAGGTGTTCCTCATGGACGAGCCGCTGTCCAACCTCGACGCGAAGCTGCGCGTGCAGACCCGCACCCAGATCGCGTCGCTGCAGCGCCGGCTCGGCGTCACGACCGTGTACGTCACGCACGACCAGACCGAGGCGCTCACGATGGGCGACCGGATCGCCGTGCTGAAGGACGGCATCCTGCAGCAGGTGGGCACCCCGCGCGACCTGTACGAGAAGCCGAACAACGTGTTCGTCGCCGGATTCATCGGCAGCCCGGCCATGAACCTGTTCCCGGCCGACGTGGTCGAGGGTGGTGTCAAGTTCGGCACCGCGACCGCCAAGGTCGAGAAGTCGGCGCTCGGCAAGGCCAAGAAGGTCACCGTCGGCGTGCGCCCCGAAGACCTCAAGGTCGACACCAAGGGCGACGGCCTCAAGGTCGACGTCGATGTGGTCGAGGAGCTCGGCGCCGACGGTTACCTGTACGGCCACACCGAGATCGACGGACAGCGCGTCGACGTCGTGGTGCGCACCGACGGGCGTTCGCACCCGAACGCCGGCGACAAGATCGTCGTCACCCCGGTGCCGCAGCACGTGCACACCTTCGACCAGGAGTCGGGCGACCGCCTCGGCGACAAGGCCATCGCCGCGAGCACCACCGCGGTCGGCGCCGCCAAGTAGAACCTTCGAGAGCGCCGCGTCCCCGGACGCGGCGCTCTCGCATGTCCCCACCCCCTCGTCTCTCCAAATCACGGAGCTACGCGACCCCACCCGCCGAAAACCGGGCGGATGCGGGGGTCGCCGCCCACGCATCCGTGATTTGGAAAGGGGGGTCAGCGTCGACGCAAGCGGGACCAGGCGTCGAAACCGACGGCGAGCAGGATGAGCACTCCGAGGGCGATGCCCTGGAACAGCGGGTCGATCCGCAGCAGGGTGAAGCCGTTGTAGAGCATCGCGATGAACAGGATGCCGAGAACGGTCCGCCAGATCGCGCCCTCACCGCCCAGGATCGACGTCCCGCCGACGACGATGCCGGCCAGGACCGTGAAGGTGAGGTTGGTCGCGATCGCGTCGCTCTCGGGAACCGACGGCACCCGGGCCAGGTCGATCACGCCGGCCAGGCCGGCGGCGAGGCCCGAGAGGGCGAAGGTCGAGATGCGCACGACATTGACGCGGATGCCCGCCAGCCGGGCTGCCTCGGCGTTCCCGCCGGCGGCGTAGATGTAGCGGCCGAGCGTGGAGCGCCACAGCAGGACCGCGAGGATCACGAGGACCACGAACGCGGTCCAGGTGGGCAGCGAGATGCCGAGCGGCTTGGTCGACGCGATCCAGGTGAACTCGTCGACGTCGACGCGTAACTGCCCGATGCCCTCCTTGCCGATCTGGGAGATGAGCTTGGTCGCCCCGAGGATGATGAAGCTCATCGCCAGCGTCGCGATCAACGGGTTGATGCGCAGGTAGGTGCTCACCACACCGTTGACGATGCCGACCACCAGGCCGGCGAGGATGCCCATGATGATCCCGAGCGCTGCTCCCCCGCCGCCCTCGACCTTGAGGATGAGCGTGCCGCAGATCACGGCGGAGAGCATGTAGGTGGCCCCGACCGACAGGTCGATGCCCCCGGCGATGAGCACCAGGGTGCTCGCCGCCGCCACGATCAGCATGCCGCTCTGCCGGTCGAGCACGTTGCCGACGTTGTAGAACGACAAGAACGCGGGGCTGCCGATCGACAGCGCGACGAACACCGCCAGGAACGGGAAGACGATCGCGACCGAGCGCCAGGGCACCCGCTGCCAGCCG
Source organism: Pseudolysinimonas sp. (assembly GCA_035556655.1). Lineage (GTDB taxonomy): Bacteria > Actinomycetota > Actinomycetes > Actinomycetales > Microbacteriaceae > JBDSKH01. The sequence goes on along the minus strand of DATMFW010000046.1, from coordinate 25,942 downwards.
CTCGGAGGGGGCGCCGCCTCGGTCGTGACCTTCAGGTTGGTGGTGTTCGTCATGCGTCCTCGCTCGTGTTGGGGTCCGCGAACGCCGCGGTCAGGATGTTCTCCTCGGTCATCGCCGCACCGGCGAACTCGCCGACGACCCGCCCGCCGCGCACCACGAGGATGCGATGGGCCAGTCCCAGCACCTCCTCGACATCGGAGGAGATGACGACGACGCCGATGCCCTGACGGGCCTGGGCGATGATGAGGTCGTAGATGGACCGGCGCGAGCCCACGTCGACGCCGCGCGTCGGCTCGTCGGCGATCAGCACCGTGCGCGGGCGCTGGAGGGCGCGGGCGAACAGCACCTTCTGCTGGTTGCCGCCGGAGAGCGCGGCGACGCTGCGGCCCTCGTCGCCCTGCACGGTGACGTGGTCGAGCATCTCGCGCGCCTCGCGACGCTCCGCGCGGGAGCGGATCCAGCCTCCGGGGGCGAGTGCCGCGAGGTTGGAGAGCGTGACGTTCTCGCGGATCGCGCGTTGCATGACCAGGCCCTGCTCTTTGCGCGACTCGGGGATCAGGAAGATCCCGCCGCGCAACGCCGACCCGATGGTGGCGCGGTGCAGCGGACGTCCGCCCGCGACGACGCTGCCGGCGTGCCGGCGTGCGGCGCCGAAGATCGCGTGGGCGATCTCGCTGCGACCGGCGCCGACGAGTCCGGCGAGCCCGACGATCTCTCCGGCGCGGACGGTGAACGAGACGCCGTTGACGCCGGCGGCGGTGAGCCCCTCGACCGCGAGCACCTCGGCGGCGTCGGGCGCGACCGGCTCCTTGTCGGGGAACACCGACCCGAGAGTGCGCCCGAGCATGCCCTCGATGAGGCTCGCCTCGGTCTCGTCGGCGGCGGAGGCGGTGCGGATCATCCGGCCGTCGCGCAGGATCGTGACGGTGTCGCAGAGCTCGAGCACCTCGGAGAGGTAGTGCGAGACGAGCACCACCGTCGTGCCGGAGGCTGCCAACTGCCGGACCACCCCGTGCAGCAGCTCGGTGTCGGTCGCCGAGAGCGCGGCCGTGGGCTCGTCCATGAGGATCACCGAGGCGCCGCGCGCCAGCGCGCGCAGGATCTCGACCTTCTGCTGGTCGGCGAGCCGGAGCGATCCGACGGTGCGGTCCGGGTCGAGATCGAACCCGGCGCGCTCGGCGAGCGCGACGTACTGGCGCCGGAGCTTCCGGCGATCGATGAAGCCCAGCGTGCGGGGCTCGCGCCCGAGATAGACGTTCTCGGCGACGCTCAGCGCCGGGACCAGCGCGAGCTCCTGCGCGATCGCGGCGATCCCGCGATCGAGGGCCTCGCGGGGCGAGCCGAAGGCGACCTCGTCGCCGTCGACGAGGATCGTGCCCTCGTCGGCGGTGTAGAGACCCGCGATGATCTTGGCGAGCGTGGACTTCCCCGCCCCGTTCTCGCCCACCAGCCCGTGCACCTCGCCGGGTGTGAGGACGAGATCGATTCCCTGGAGTACCGGCGTGCCCCCGAAGGACTTGCCGACGCCCCGCAGCTCGACCTGGAGCTGCGGGGCGCCGGCGTCTGCCGTTTCAGTCGGCACCGATCACCCGGCCCACTCGCCGGTGAACTGGTCAACGGTGTCCTTGGTCATGACGCCGTTGTTGGGGAAGTCGGCGAACGGGTCGACATCGCCCTGGTTGTTGCCGTTGCGCAGGGCGTCGATGAGCGCCTCCATGCCAAGGCGACCCTCGGTGGCGGGAGCCTGCACGACATCGGCGAACACGGTGCCGTCGGCGACGTGCTCCTGGCCCCACTTCGAGCCGCCGTAGCCGACGAACAGGAAGTCGGCGGTGTTCTTGCCGGCGGCTTCGATCGCACCGATCGCGCCCTGCAGACCCTGGTCGGAGGTCGCGATGACGTCCACGTCGGGGTTGGCGGTGAGGATGTCGGTCACCGCGGTCTGCGCGGCGGCCGGGTTGTAGAACGTCTCACCCTCGGCGACGACCTTCACCGGCGAGCCGGCGATGGCGGCGTTGAACTCGTCCCAGAGCGCGACGCCGATGGCCGAGGCCTTCACGTCGTGCAGGAACGCCACGTTGCACGGGTCGAGGTTCTTGCTCGCGCACGCCTCGACGACCTGCTCGCCGTGCTTGGTGCCGAGCTCCGACGGGACGAACACGACGTTGGCGGCGAGACCGTCGAGCTGCGTCTTGCCGGAGGTGAAGTCCTCGCCGAGGATCTGGTCGATGTTGACGACGGTGATGCCGGCCGCGATCGCCTCGGCGACGACGTCCATGATGGCCGGACCGTAGACCGGCTGGGTGATCATGCCGTCGTACTGCCCCGATGCGATGACGTCCTGGATCAGCGAGACCTGCAGGTTGGGGTCGAGGTTGCCGTCGAAGACGGTCAGTTCGGCGTTGTTCTCGTCGGCCACCCGCTGCGCCTCGGCGAGCATCGGCTCGTCGTAGGTGTTGGCGACGGCGAACGAGATGTAGGCGATCTGGAGGGTCTCCTCCTCGCCGCCGTCACCCCCGTCGCCGCCGGGGGTGGAGCACGCGGCGAGGGCGAGAGCGGCGGCAGCGGCCACGGCCACCGTCGCCGTGCGGCGCAGTGCCGCGGACTGTGAATGCCTCATGGGATGACTTCTCCTTTGAAATCGGGCGGGGGTTTCAGTGACACTGTACACACCCGTACGTTTGGAGTGAAAGACTCCGGGAGAAATGCCGAAAAGTGTTCGGCTGGGCTGGAAATCAGCCCATCGCAGCGCACACAGACTGACGCCCTGTGTAGTTCGACTTAACCCAGAGACCGCCGCGCGGAGTCAGAGCAGGACGCTCGCGGGGTTCTCGATCCGCTTCACGAAGGCCGCCATCCACTCGGCGGCCACGGCGCCGTCGATGACGCGGTGGTCGGCCGACAGGGTCACGGTCATGACCGTCCCGACGCCGAGCATGCCGTCGTCCACGACGGGCTGCTGCTTCGCCGCGGCGACCGCGAGGATGCCGGACTGCGGAGGGTTCAGGATCGCGGAGAACTCGTCGACGCCGTACATGCCGAGATTCGACACCGAGAATGCCCCGCCCTCGAGCTCGTCCTGCTTGAGCTGGCCGGCGCGCGCACGCTCGGCCAGCTCGGACACCGTCGCAGCGACCTCGACCAGCGAGCGCCGGTCGACCCCGCGCACGACGGGCGTGAGCAGGCCGCCCTCGACGGCGACGGCGACCGCGAGATCGACCCCGGAGAACCGCTCGATGTGGTCGCCGCCCCAGATCGCGTTGGCGGCGGGGACATCGCCGAGGGCTCCGGCGACCGCCTTGAGCACGAAGTCGTTGACCGACACCTTCCGCGCGGCGACCTCATTCACCTGCCTGCGCAGATCGAGCAGCCGGTCGACGCGGCAGTGCGCGGTCACATAGAAGTGCGGAACCGTCGTCTTGCTCTCGGTGAGTCGCCGCGCGATCGCCCGGCGCATCCCGGTCAGCGCGATGCTCGTCGAGCCGGCCGGGGCCGCGGCGGATGCGCTGGCGGCCGCGGCGGGCACGGCACCATCGAGGTCGCGGCGCACGATGCGCCCGCCCGGGCCCGTCCCGGTGAGCGAGCTCAGCGCGATCCCGCGCTCGCGCGCCAGGCGTCGCACGATCGGGCTCGCGAACGTGCGCGTGGTGTCCTCCGGCGGGGACGCCACCACAACGTCCGCCGCCGGAGAAGCCTGAGGGGCCTCGACCACCGGGGCGGCCACCGGTGCCGCAGCGACCCCCGCCTCGGCGAGCGCCGCATCCACCGCATCCTCGCCCTCGCCGGCGGCCAGGATCACGGCGATCGGCGCACCGACCGCCACGTTCTCGCCGGGCGTGACGAGCACGCGGGCGAGCGTTCCGCCCACCTCGGATTCGTACTCGACGACGGCCTTCTCGGTCTCGATCTCGGCCAGCGGCTGGCCGGCCGCGACGGTGTCGCCCGGCTGCGCCATCCAGGTCTGGATGGCTCCCTCGGTGACTCCGGCGAGCGCCGCCGGCATGCGCACGACGGTGGCCATCAGCTCGCGCCCTCCCGGCGCTGGCCCATACCCCGCCGCACCCGTTCGAGGCCGTCGACGACCTCCTCGGTACGGGCGATCGCGGCACGGTCGAGCACCTTCGAGATCGACGGGGACGCCTCGCCACCGGTGACCCGCTCGACCGGCTGGTCGAGCCAGTCGAAGTACCGGCGCTGGATCTCGTCGGCGAGCCAGGCACCGTACGAGGTGCCGCGTGCGCCCTGCTCGACGATGAGCACCGCGTTGGTCTTCTTCACCGAGGCCTCGATGGTGTCCCAGTCGATCGAGGCGCGGTCGAGCCAGCGCAGGTCGATGAGGTCGGCGTCGATGCCGGTCTGCTCGATGGCCTCGAGGCTGTGCTTCACCATCGAGAGGTACGAGATGACGGTGACCTCCGATCCGGTGCGGCGCAGCGCCGCCCTGCCCGGCGGCAGGATGTAGTCCAGGTCGCCCTCCGGAACCCGGTCGGCGGTTCCGTACAGGTCGATGTGCTCGATGACGAGAACCGGGTCCTGCAGCGCGAGCGCTGCGTTCATGAGGCCCACGTAGTCCGCGGCGGTCGAGGGTGCGACGATGCGCCAGCCGGGCGCCGTCGCGAACAGGCCCGCCGGATCCATCAGATGCTGCGACCCGTACCCGGAGCCCATCGCGACCTTGGTGCGCAGCACCAGCGGAACCGGGTTGTCGCCGCCGAACATGTGCCGCGCCTTGCCGACCTGGTTGAACACCTGGTCGGCGGCCACCCACATGAAGTCGGGGTACATGAACTCGACGACGGGGCGGAAGCGGCCGTCGAGAGCGAGCCCGCCGCCGAGGCCGAAGAACGCGTTCTCGCTGATCGGCGTTCCGAGCACCCGGCCGTCGTCCTGCGTCTGGTCGCCGTACTTCCTGGCCAGGCCCTTGGTCGCGCCGTTGGTGCCGCCCGACAGGCGGTGCACGTCCTCGCCCATGACCACGATGCGGGGGTCCTGCTCCATGCGCCGGTCCATGACGGCCGCCACGGCATCCACGAACTTGGTCTCGACCCAGCCCCCGTCGTGGCGCAGGGGATCCGCCACGGTGAGGGTCTGGAGTTCGCTCGCGTCGCCGCGCACCCCGACGTCGACGAAGCCGGGGTCCGGCCAGAGGGCGGGGCGGATGCGGCGCTTGCCCGCCTCGTCGGGATCGGCTTCCAGCAGCTCGCCGACGGCGGCGGTCATGGCGGCCTGCGCGCGGGAGCGCAGCGCGGCGACGGCCTCGTCGTCGATCAGTCCGAGCTTGGTCATCTCGCGGGCGACGCGCTCGAGCGGATCGCGCGCCCGCCAGGTCGCCTCCTCTTCCTTGGTGCGGTACCCGAAGGCGCTGCCGGGGTAGGGGCCGTTCTGGTGGAAGAAGCGGTAGACCTCGGCCTCGATGACCGCGGGTCCGAGCCCGGCGCGCATGCGCTCGGCGGCCTGCTCCATGGCCAGGTGCACGGCCAGCGGGTCCATGCCGTCGACTCGCCAGCTCGGGATCGCGAAGCCCTGGCCGCGGATCGAGAAGCGCGGGTCGGCCGAGATCTCGTCGGCACGGGTGGCGACGGCGTACAGGTTGTTCTCGATGAAGAAGCAGACCGGCAGCTTCCAGGTGGCGGCGAGGTTCATCGACTCCAGGATCGAGCCGATCTGGCTGGCGCCGTCGCCGAAGTAGTTGACGGTGAGGTCGGAGTCGGCCCCTGCCGCGGAGCGCTTCTGCGCCCACGCGTTCCCGGCCGCCATCGGCGCGCCACCGCCGACGATGGCGTTGGTGCCGAGGGCTCCGGCCTCGAACCACTGCAGGTGCATCGATCCCCCGCGGCCGCGGCAGTAGCCCTGCGCGAGGCCGAGGATCTCGGCGAGGGTGCGCTGCAGCACGGTCTGCACATCGGCGCCGATCTCGGCGCGGGGGTCGAGGGTGCCGGAGGTGACGTGCGTGAGCGCCTTGGCGAGGAACTGGTGGTGCCCGCGGTGCGAGCCGTTGACGGCGTCGCTGGAGCGCAGTCCGACGATCGAACCGACGGCGCCGCCCTCCTGACCGATGCTGGAGTGGGCGGGGCCGTGCACGAGGCCTTCGGCGGCCAGTTCGAGCACCGTCTCCTCGAACGCCCGGATCAGGTGCAACTGGGCGAGCATGGTGCCCAGCAGCGCCGGATCCGCGGCCTTCCAGTCGGCTGCGGTGGTGCTGAGCTCGACCCAGTCCACTCCGGTCTCGAGGCGACGCGTCTTCGGCATGGTGGCACGTTAGCCGCTCTATTGCATCCAATACAACCCGATTGTGCGATTCATCCTGGTGCAGCACCCCGTTTTGGGCGATCATGGGATCCAATCAAGGAGGACGGCATGGGCATCCCCGGTCTGCGCGGCACGGATCACATCGGCATCACGGTTCCCGATCTCGATGCGGCTGAACGCTTCTTCGTCGACGTGCTCGGCGCCGTGCCCGTCTACACGCTCGGCCCCAAACGCGCCGACGACGACTGGATGCAGACCCAGCTCGGCGTGCACCCGCGCACCGAGATCCGCGAGATCCGGTTCTACCGCCTCGCCAACGGCACCAACATCGAGCTCTTCGACTACGCCGCAGCCGACGGGCAGCAGCCGCAGCCGCGCAACAGCGACGTCGGCGGCTACCACCTCGCGCTCTACGTCGACGACCTGGATGCCGCGGTAGCCCACCTGCGCGCCCACGACGTCGAGATCATGGGCGAGCCGGTCGCCAGCGCCGGGGCTTCGGCGGGCCAACGCTGGCTGTACTTCCGCAGCCCGTGGGGGCTGCAGTTCGAGCTGGTCAGCTTCCCGGGCGGGAAGGCGTACGAGACCGACTCCGACGTGAAGCTCTGGCATCCCGCGCACCCGGCAGAATGAAGGCACTGTGTCCATCAACAACGTGAGCGAGCTGGCGACCCACGGGGCCGCCGGTGCGCGCATCGCCTCCGAGCTGCGCGAGGCGATCCTCACGGGTGACTACGCCCCCGGTGACCGGGTGCGGCAAGAGGATCTCGCCGACCGGCACGGCGCCAGCCGGGTACCGGTGCGCGAGGCCCTGCGCATGCTCGAGGCCGAGGGGCTCGTGACGCTGGTGGCCAACACCGGCGCCTGGGTGTCGCGGGTCAGCCTCGCCGAATGCGACGAGATGTACCGGATCCGTGAACGGATCGAACCGCTGCTGCTGCGCTACAACGTCCCGCTCATGGACGACGCGCTCATCGACCGGCTCGACCGGCTCGCCACCGAGATGGAGGACACCGAGGTCGAGGAGTTCATCGCCCTCGACCGCGAGTTCCACCTCTCCTGTTACGACCTCGCCCCGACGAGGCTGCTCGAAGAGACGGTGCTGCGGCTGTGGAACCGCACGCACTCGTACCGCCGCGCCTACATGCGCATCGCGCGGACCGATCCGGACCGCAGCGTCCATCACGAGCACCACCTGCTGGTCTCCGCCATCCGGCGACGAGATCTGGATGAAGCCGAACGCGTGCTGGCGGGCCACATCCGGCGCACACGGCTCGAACTGGCACGTCATCCCGACGTCTTCGAATAAAGAGGAGCAACATGTCCATCGCCATCGTCAACCCCGCCACGGGCGAGACCGAGAAGGAGTACCAGGCCCACGACGCCGCCGAGGTCGAGCGGCGCATCGCCGCGGCCGACGCCGCCGTCCGTACCCTGCGTGGCACCACCTTCGCCCAGCGCGCCGCATGGATGAACAAGGCCGCCGACCTCATCGAGGCCGACGTCGACGAGGTCGCCGCGCTCATGGTCCGCGAGATGGGCAAGCCCATCGCCGGAGCCCGCGCCGAGGCGCTGAAGTGCGCCAAGGGCATGCGCTTCTACGCGAAGCACGCCGAGGAGTTCCTCGCCGACGAGCCCCTCGAGGATCCGTCGCTCGTCAACGCCTCGCGCGCCTACGCCCGCTACCAGCCGCTCGGCGTGGTGCTCGCCGTCATGCCGTGGAACTACCCGCTCTGGCAGGTCGTCCGCTTCGCCGCACCGGCGCTCATGGCCGGCAACGCGGGTGTGCTCAAGCACGCCTCGAACGTCCCCGGCTCGGCCATGTACCTCGACGGACTGTTCACCCGCGCGGGCTTCCCCGAGGGCGCGTTCACGACGCTGCTCATCGGATCGCGCGAGGTCAAGGCGGTCATCGAGGACCCGCGCGTGCGCGCCGTGACCCTCACCGGCTCCGAGCCCGCAGGGCGGTCGGTCGCATCCACCGCCGCCGCGCAGGTCAAGAAGGCGGTGCTCGAGCTGGGCGGGTCCGACCCGTTCATCGTCATGCCGAGCGCCGACCTGGATGCGGCGGTCACGACCGCGGTCACCGCACGCACCCAGAACAACGGGCAGTCGTGCATCGCCGCGAAGCGCTTCATCGTGCACGCCGACATCTACGACGCCTTCGCCGAGAAGTTCACCGCCGCGATCGCCGCCCTGAAGGTCGGCGACCCGATGGACGAGTCGACCCAGGTCGGCCCGGTCGCCACCGAGTCCGGCCGCGACGAGCTCGCCGAGCTGGTCGAGGACGCCAAGGCCAAGGGTGCGCAGGTCCTCACCGGAGGCGAACTGCCCGACGGACCCGGCTGGTTCTACCCGCCGACCGTCATCGCCGGCGTGACCCCCGACATGCGCCTGCACCTGGAGGAGACCTTCGGCCCCGTCGCCACCCTGTACAAGGTGGCGGACGCGCAGGAGGCGATCGAGCTGGCCAACGGCACCACGTTCGGGCTCAGCTCGGCCGCCTGGACCAACGACGCCGACGAGCAGGAGCTGTTCTCGGCCGAGCTCGAGGCCGGCGGGGTGTTCCTCAACGGCATGACGATCTCCTACCCGGAGCTGCCGTTCGGCGGCATCAAGAACTCGGGCTATGGGCGCGAGCTCGCCGCCGCCGGCATCCGTGAGTTCATGAACCTCAAGACGGTCTGGAAGGCCTGATGGCCACGCTCGGCTTCCTGGGTCTGGGCACCATGGGTGCCGCCATGGCCGGCCGCCTGCTCGAGCAGGGGCATGCGGTCACGGTCTGGAACCGGTCGGCCGAGCCCGTTGATGCCCTGGTGGCGGCCGGGGCGACCCGTGCCGCCACCGCGGCCGAGGCCCTCGCCGCCCCGGTCTCGTTCTCGATGCTGGCCAACGACGAGGCGGCCGACGCGGTGCTGACGGCCGAGGCGTTCGCCGGGGCGGGGGGCCGCATCCACGTCAATACCGCCTCGGTGAGCGCGGATGCGGCGGACCGCCTCGCCGCCGTCGCAGCCTCCGCGGGGGTCGGCTACCTCTCCTCCCCCGTGCTGGGCCGGGCCACCGTTGCCGCCGCCGGACAGCTCAACGTGATGGTCGCCGGAGACCCGGCGGCCATCGACGCGGTCGAGCCGTACCTGTCCGATCTGGGCAAGCGGGTCTGGCGCTTCGGCGACACCCCGCGCATGGCGAACGTGGTGAAGGCGGCCGCGAACTACGACATCATCCACGCCATCCAGGCGCTCGGGGAATCGATCGCCCTCGTCGAGGGACACGGGGTCGACGGCACGGAGTTCGTCGAGCTGCTGACCAACTCGCTGTTCGGCGGGCTGGTCTACGAGGTGTATGGCGGCATCATCGCCGAGCAGCGCTACAAGCCGGCCGGGTTCACCATGTCGCTCGGTCTGAAAGATCTCGGTCTCGCCGAGACCGTCGCCGCCGAAGCCGGCGTGCAGCTGCCGAGCGCCCCGGTGCTGCGCGAACTGTTCGAGATCGCGCTGCGCGACCCCGAGCTGAAGGATGCCGACTGGGGCGGGCTGGCCGAGGTGACCCGCCGCGGGATGGCTCCCCGCCCGTAGGCTTTCGGCTATGGCCGCAGCGCTCTCGATCACGTCGGCGGTGCCCGACCCGGCGCTGCTCGACCTGCCATGGGACGTGCCCCTCGAGCTCTGGCCCGAGCAGCACATCGCCGCCCTGCCGAAGGGCATCTCGCGCCACCTGGTGCGGTTCGTGCACCTCGGAGGTGCGGTGATCGCGGTCAAAGAGACCTCGACCGAGCTGGCCCGGCGCGAATACGACCTGCTGCGCGCGCTGCAGCGTCTCGACCTGCCCTGCGTCGAGCCGGTCGCGGTGATCTCCGGCCGCGCCGCCGCCGACGGCGAGGTGCTCGAGAGCGCGCTGATCACCCGGCACCTGCGCTTCTCGCTGCCCTACCGCGCGCTGTACTCCCAGACCCTGCGCCCGGACACCGCGACCCGCCTCGTCGACGCGCTCGCCGTCCTGCTGGCACGCCTGCACCTCGTCGGGTTCTTCTGGGGCGACGTGTCGCTGTCGAACACGCTGTTCCGGCGCGACGCCGGGGCGTTCGCCGCCTATCTGGTGGATGCCGAGACCGGCAACCTCTACGAGTCCGGCCTCTCGGACGGGCAGCGCGAGAACGACCTCGAGATCGCCCGGGTGAACATCGCCGGCGAACTGCTCGACCTGCAGGCCGGTGGCCGGCTCGACGACGAGGTCGACCCCGTCGAGGTCGCCGACGGCATCGTCACCGCCTACCGCAACCTGTGGACCGAGCTCACCGCGTCCGAGACCTTCCCGCAGGCCGAGCGCTGGCGCATCAATCAGCGCGTGGAGCGGCTGAACGACCTCGGATTCGACATCGAGGAGCTCTCGATCACGCACGATGACGGAGGCACGCAGGTCCGCATCCAGCCGAAGGTCGTCGACGCGGGGCATCACTCGCGCCGGTTGCTGCGGCTCACCGGGCTCGACGCGGGCGAGAATCAGGCGCGGCGCCTGCTGAACGACCTCGACGCCTACCGCGCCACCGGAGACCGCAAGGATCAGGACGAGGAGATGGTGGCGCACGAGTGGCTCGCGCGCGTGTTCGAGCCGGTGATCCGGGCGATCCCGAAAGATCTGCGCGGGCGTCTGGAGCCGGCCGAGATGTTCCACCAGCTGCTCGATCACCGCTGGTACCTGTCGCAGCAAGCGGCCCGGAACGTGCCGCTCGCCGAGGCGCTGACCTCGTACATCGAGGACGTGCTGCGCCACCGCCGTGACGAGGTCACGGTGATGGGCCCGCCGACCGGCGCCTTCACCGCGCCGATCGGCATCCTGGACGGCGCCGGTGACGACGACGAGGACTGGCGGGCGAAGGTCTAGCGCATGGCCCTCTCACCGCGGCGGGGGCCGCTCGTCGCCGTGGGTGGCGCGGCGGCTCGGCACCCCTGGATCACCCTCGCCGCTTGGATCGTCGCGATCGGGATCGCGATCGCCACGGCGATCGCGGGACTCACCGGCGAGTCGCTGTTCGACCGTCTGCAGAGCGACGCCCCCGCCGCCGAGGGCGACGCGTCCCGCGCCGACGACCTGCTGGCCGGCGACGACGAGGAGCGCTCGACCCTCACGCTGCTCGTGCACGGGGTCGCGCCTCACGATGCTGAGGCCGTCGCGATCGTGACGGGCCTCGCCGAGCGCATCGACGACATCCCCCGCAGCACTCTGGTGACGCCGGTCGGGCTGCCCGAGGTCCCCCCGGCCCTCGCGCCCCTGGTCGCCTCCGACGGCGACGGGTTCCTGGTCAGTGTCGGCCTCGAGGGCGCCGACGGCGCCTCGCCCGACCGCGGCGACGAGGACCGCGTCGTCGCCGAGCTGCGTCAGGCGGCCGCCGACCTGCGCGCGGAGCACCCCGCCGCCACCGTCGAGGTGGGCGGCGGGAGCCTGCTCGTCGACTCGATCGTCGAACTCTCCGAGCACGACCTACAGCGCGGGGAGGCCGTCGCTCTGCCGATCGCTCTCGTCGTCATGCTCGTGGTGTTCGGGGGCTTCATCGCGGCGGGCATCCCGCTGATCGGGGCCGGGGTCTCGATCGCCGGCGCGCTCGGCGCCCTGCTCGCATTCACCTACGCGCTCGACATCGACACGACCGTCGTCAACGTCGTCACCGCCGTCGGCCTCGGGCTGTCGATCGACTACGGGCTGCTCATCGTCAGCAGGTTCCGCGAGGAGCACCGCAGCGCCGGCATCGCGGGCCGGGAGGGCAGACTCACCGCGATCCACGCCGCCGTGGCGACGGCTGGGCGCACCGTGCTGTTCTCGGGGGTCACCTTCGCCATCGCCGCGCTCGGGCTGCTGGTCTTCGAGCCGCGGATCGTGCGGGCGATCGGGCTGGGAGCCCTCGCGGTCACGGCGATCGCCATGGCATCCGCACTGACCCTCGTCCCGGCGCTGCTCAGCCTCACCGGGGATCGCCTGCTGCGGCCGGGCGTGCTCACCCGCATCCCCGGTGCGGGGCGCGCGATCACCCGGTTCGGCGACGTCGCACCCGACGAGGGGTTCTTCTCGCGCCTCACCCGGCGGGTGCAGCGTCACCCCGCGCTGATCACGCTCGCCAGCGGTCTGCTGCTGGTGCTGCTCGCGAGCCCCCTGGCGACGCTGCGACTGGCCAACACGAGCATCGACGCGCTGCCGGAGTCGTCCGACCAGCATCCGTTCCTCGACAGCCTGTCCGAGAACTTCCCGGATGCCGCGAGCCCGCGGGTCGCGCTCGTCACCGAAACCGAATCGGACGCTGCGATCTGGGCCGCAGCGGTAACCGGCATCGCAGGTGTCGAGTCGGTGGGCGATCCGGCCGAGTCCGGGGACGCCTGGCGCACGCTCGTGCGGGTCGACCCCGCGGACGGCATCGATGTCGTGACCGCGATCCGTGCCGACGTGCCGGAGCTCGACGGCACCGCACTGGTCACCGGGGTCGATGCCCGCACGCTCGACTTCTCGCAGTCGCTGCTGCGCAGCTCGCCGTGGGCGGCCCTGGTCATCGCTCTCGGGACCATCGTGTTCCTGTTCCTCATGACCGGGTCGCTCGTGATCCCGCTCAAGGCGCTGATCGCCAGCGCGCTGTCGCTCGGCGCCTCGATCGGGGTGCTGGTGTGGGGGTTCCAGCTCGGCAACTTCGCGCCGCTCATGGGGTTCGACCCCGCCGACGTGCACGGGGTGGACGTGCTCGTGCTGCTGCTGACCTTCGCGTTCGGGTTCGGGCTCGCCATGGACTACGAGATGTTCATCCTGGCTCGGATCACCGAGCAGGTGCAGGCCGGGGTGCCGGATCGCGAGGCGATCGCGCGGGGCCTTCAGCGATCCGGGCGCATCATCACGAGCGCGGCGCTCATCATCATCGTGGTGTTCGCCGGGTTCGCCACCGGCGACCTGATGGTGATCAAGCAACTCGGCACGGCGCTCGCCGTCGCGGTGCTGCTGGATGCCACGCTCGTCCGCTGCCTGCTGGTGCCGGCTTTCATGACGTGGCAGCAGCGCATCATGTGGTGGGCACCTGCGCCGCTGAAGCGCCTGCACGCGAGGTTCGGGCTGAGCGAGTAGCCCCCGCGCCGCGTTCCAAATCACGGAAGTACGCCCGCAGAAGCCCCGGGTCGAGCGTGAAACCGCGGCGGGGGTCGCGTGGATCCGTGATTTGGACGGGGGCGGGACGGGGCGGGGGTCAGGCCTCGCCGCGGCCCCAGGGGGTGTTGAGGTGCGACTGCGGGTCGCGGTCGAGACTCAGCGGGCCCCCGACGGCGATGTAGCGGCTGCCGGCGACGAGAAGCTCCTCGGCCGGGAACTTGGTGATGACCTCGCAGCCGTCGGCCGTCACCACGAGCTCCTCTTCGATGCGCGCGGCACCCCAGCCGTCGGCCGAGGGCCAGTAGGTCTCCAGGGCGAACACCATGCCCTCCTTGAGCTCCTCGGGGTGATCGAGCGACACCAGGCGGCTGAAGATGGGCTTCTCCCAGATCGACAGCCCGACGCCGTGGCCGTACTGCAGCGCGAACGCCGCCTCCTCGTCGGCGAACCCGAACTCCTGGGCGGTCGGCCAGACGCTCACGATGTCGGCGGTGGTGGCACCCGGCTTCACCAGCGCGATGGCGCGGTCCATGTACTCCCGAGCGCGGGTGTACGCGTCGCGCTGAGCCGACGAGGCAGAGCCGACGGCGAACGTGCGGTAGTAGCAGGTGCGGTAGCCGTTCCAGCTGTGCAGGATGTCGAAGAACGCCGGGTCACCGGGACGGATCAGCCGGTCGCTGAACACGTGCGGGTGCGGCGAGCAGCGCTCACCCGAGATCGCGTTGACCCCCTCGACGTACTCCGAGCCGAGGTCGTAGAGGGTCTTGGAGACCAGGCCGACGGCCTCGTTCTCGCGGACGCCGGGACGCAGGAACCGGTACAGCTCCTCGTAGGCGGCATCGACCATCGACGCGGCCTGGGTGAGCAGCCGGATCTCGTCGTAGGTCTTGATGCGGCGGGCCTCCATGAAGAGCTGCTGGCCGTCGACGACGGTGATGCCCTCCTGCTGCAGGGCGAAGAGCACGGGCAGCTCGATGACGTCGACGCCGAGCGGCTGATCGGCGACGCCGAACTTCTCCAGCTCGCGCTTGATCTTGCGGGCGACCTCCTCGGCGATTCCGGCGTCGGGGGTGAAGGCACCGCGCAGGGTCGAGATGCCGGCCCGCGCACCGGACTCCAGCCGCGGGCGCAGCGCGCCCTCGTGCGGGGCGTCGGGGTCGGCATCCATCTCGGCCGAGGTGACGTCGAGCCACGGGTTGTACAGCTTGTGGTGCTTGGCCGCCGAGCCGAAGTCCCACGAGATGGGGTCGGTGTTGCGGGTGAGCAGCGCGAACCGTATCAGCTTGTCCATCGCCCAGGTGCCGATGTGGGTGGCCGTCATGTACCGGATGTTGGAGAAGTCGAACGCCAGGACGGCGCCGAGCTCCGAGGTCTCGAGCTCGGCCTTGAGCCGGGCGAGGCGGTCGGTGCGCAGCCGATCCATGTCGACGCGCGCCTCCCAGTCGACGGCGTTGCTGCCCGTGGTTGCCGTGCTCTTCATCGAGTTTCTCCGGATCGGTGTGCGTTCAGTGTGAATGGATATATGTTTAGCAGAGTTTAACGCGCTGGGCGGGTGTCATACCCCGCCTCGCGACGGAGGTGAGGCCGGTGGACGTAGTATCCTCGCCTGTGCGCGGGCGATTCACGCCCGCGCGGCACGCACGACGGGAATGCGCATGACGGCGGAGGACATCGGCGCACGACTGCGCGATGCACGACTGCAGCGGGGGCTGAGCCTCCGCAGCGTCGCCCAAGAGCTCGGCGTCTCCGCCTCCCTCATCTCGCAGGTCGAGACCGGAAAGACCCAGCCCTCGGTCTCGACCCTCTACGCGATGGTCAATCACCTCGGCGTCTCGATGGACGAACTGCTCGGCGTGGTGCCCCCCTCGAGTTCCGGCCAGCCCGCGCCGATGTTCGGGCACAAGGGCAAGGTCATGCCCGCCGTGCAGCGCGCCGCCGAGAACCCCGTCCTGGAGATGGAGAACGGCGTCCACTGGGAGCGCCTCGCCGTCGGCGAGGGCGGCCCCGCCGATGCCCTGCTGGTCAGCTACGACCCTGGCGCCACGAGCTCGATCGAGGGCAAGCTGATGCGTCACGCCGGCATCGAGTACGCGTACATCCTCGAGGGCGAGCTCACCCTGCAGCTCGACTTCGACACGCATGTGCTCGGCCCGGGCGACTCGCTGCAGTTCGACTCGGTCCGCCCGCACCTCTACTCCAACAACGGCAGCACCGTCGCCCGCGGCATCTGGTTCGTGGTGGGACGCCGGCAGCAGAACCAGGCCATGCCCACCGCACCCGGCACGGCGAGCAAGCCGGGGGCGCCGCTGGGCTCTGCGGTCGATGTGCTCCAGGCGATGGACGACCTGCACGGCTGATCAGCCTCGCGCGTGCACCGCGGGGCGCGGCGCCTCGATCCACGGGTCGATCAGGGTCTTGATCTGCGAGGCCGCGCCGTCCAGCAGCGGCTGCAACGCATCCGGAACGACGCTCTCGAGCGGCAGCACCTCGTGGGCGAGGTCCGACCAGTCGGCCCGAGTGCCCAGCAGGCGCACCGCCTCGGGCAGGTCGGTGGCGATCACATGGGCGACCGATCCGATGATCGTGTACTCGTTGAGCGTCCAGCGGCCGAGCGGTAGCGCGGGTTCGCCTTTCTGGATGCCGAGGGGCACGATGGTCGCGCCCGGCCGGGCCGCTGACAGCACCGACGCCAGCCCCGGGGCCGAGCCGCTCACCTCGAAGAACACGTCCGGCTCCATGCCGAGCTGCTCGAGGCGTTCGGGCAGCGTGGCGTCGCCCGCCTTCAGGGTCTCGGCCGCGCCGAGGCGGCGGGCCAGCTCGAGACGGTCCGGGTTGAGGTCGACGACCAGGACCCGGGCGCCGGTCGCGACCGCGGCGACGGTGATGAACGCGCCGATGCCGCCGACGCCGATGATCACGGCCTCCTGACCGGCCTTCAGTCCGCTGCGCCGCACGGCGTGGACGGCGATCGACATCGGCTGCGCGAGCCCGAGGGTGTCCATCGGCAGCCCCGAATCGCTGACGTCGAGCAGCGTGCTCTCGGGCACCGTGACGTAGCCGGCGAGGCCGCCGTCGACCTGCAGGCCGGCGGTACGGTAGTCGCTGCACAGGTTGGTGCGGCCCTGCCGGCACATCTTGCATTCGCCGCACGAGATGCCCGCGCCGGCGACGACCGTCGCTCCGACGGGGAGCGACACCCCCTCGCCGACGGCTTCGACGACCCCGGCGAACTCGTGGCCGAGGGTCACCGGCATGACGGTGAGCACGGGCCCGCTGTCGTACTCGGTGGCGTCGCTTCCGCAGACGCCGCACACCCCGACGCGCACGAGCGCTTCGCCGGGGCCGGGGACGGGGGCCTCCCGCTGCTCGATCCGCAGATCGTGCACAGCGTGGAGGACCCCCGCCCGCATGGCGGTCACAGACTCGCGCCGTCGCCGACCGGCAACTGCAGCGCAGCGCGCTCGGCGATCATGCGGCCGAGGAACTTCTCGTACACCTCTTTATGCGCATCCGAGTCGAGGTAGGCCGTGAGGCCCGCCTCGTCGTCGACGATCGCCGCGACCCCGTAGTCGGAGCCGGGCCGCAGCCGCATCGCCTCCCCGCACACGTAACTGCGCAGTTCGGGGATACCGGCGGCCATCGCCCGCAGGGCGTCGGTCACCGCGGCGACATCGTCGGGGGTCACATCGTCTTTCCAGCGGAAAGCCGCGAGGTGCAGGATCATCGGTTCCTTAGTCGTCTTCTCGGTAGGTGTACGGGTTCTCGATCTCCTCGTTCGGCTCGAGCGGCGGGTGCATCCCCTCTTCCCAGGTGTCACCCAACTTGCCCTTGACGTAGTCGACCGAGGCGGCCACCGCGTCCCGGGCCGGAGCGATGTCCAGCCCGATGCGGGTGCCGTCGTACTTAAGCATGCGCCCGTTCACCATGACCGAGTGCACATCGGCGGTACCGGCCTGGTAGACCACATGCGCCGTCGGGTTGAGGATCGGCGTCATGGCCGGCGACTGGTCGTTCTTCAGCAGCACCAGGTCGGCCTTCTTGCCCGGGGTGATCGAGCCGATCTTGTCGCCCATGCCGATCGCGTTCGCGCCGCCCTGGGTGGCCATCCAGATCACATCTTCCGCACGCAGGCGGTTGACGGCCACGGTGTCACCCTTGGCGTGCGCCTCGAGGTGGTCGCGCGACCGGTCGGCGCTCAGCGTGGCGCGCATGGCCGAGAAGAAGTCGGCGCTCCACCACACGCTGGTGTCCATCGACAGCGAGGCCGGGATGCCGTACTTGCGGATCTCCCACGTCGACGGGTAGCCCTGGCCGGCGCTCTGCTCGCTCTCGGTGGAGACCGAGACCGTTCCGCCCGTCGCCGCGATCTTCTGGTAGCTGTCGGCGCTGAGCGAGGCCGCGTGCACGTAGGTGATGGTGTCGTCCATGACACCCGCGTCGTACATGTGGCCGAGGCCGACGTCGGTCGTGGCGCCCCAGACACCGGCGTGGGTGGTGACGCGCAGGCCCTTGTCCTTGGCATACAGGAAGGCGGCCTTCTCGGGGAAGTCCTCCGAGTCGGGCACGTCGAAGGCGATCTCGAGCCCGAGCATGTCGGTCTGCGTGAACTTCTCGACCCAGGCCTGGAAGTCGTTGTCGGCCGTCCACTCCCACGGGGCTCCGAGGTAGTTGCCGTAGCCCAGCACGAAGCGGCCCGGGATCTCCTCGAACGCCGTCACCGCGGCATCCGCGTATTCGGGCGTGCGCAGCGCGTGCGACCAGTCGAGCGTGGTGGTGACACCGGTGTCGACGGATTCCAGTGCGCTGAGCAGGTTGCCCGCGTAGATGTCCTCGGGACGGAACACCTCGCCGTGCTGCAGGTAGTAGAAGACGAAGTACTGGCTGAGTGCCCAGTCTCCGCCGTAGCCGCGCAGCGCGGTCTGCCACATGTGGCGGTGGGTGTCGACGAATCCGGGCGTCAGGATGCCGCCGGTCGCGTCGATCTCGAGCGTGCCTTCCGGCACCTTCAGCTTGGTGCCGACGGCGGTGATCGTCTCACCGGTGACCAGCACGTCGCCGTTGCGGATCACGCCGGCGTCGTCGACGGTGATCACGGTGGCGTTGCGGAACACGACCGGGCGACCACTGGCGAAGTCGTCGGCGTGCGGGGTGGGGGTGGCGTCTGCCATGCGTTGCTCCTCCTCGTCGAGGGTTTCAGTGACACTTTACAACTGTGCAGCGGGTCTGTGTCCATTCCCCGTTCTCACGGGCATTTCCGCCGTCTGAGTTCATCATGAGTTAACGTGGCGGCATGTCCGACCCCCGAATCGCCGTTCTCGGCTCCGGAGCGAACGGCGCCTCCGTCGGTGCCGATCTGATCGCGGCCGGTGCCGATGTGACCCTCATCGAGCAGTGGCCCGCGCACGTCGAGGCGATGCGCGCATCCGGCCTCACCATCGAGATGCCCGACACCACCCTGCACGTGGAGCCGCGCGTGGTGCACCTCTGCGAGGTCGCCACGCTGCGCCACGGGTTCGATGTCGTGCTGATGCTGATGAAGGCCTACGACAGCCGCTGGGCCGCCGAACTGATCCGGCCCCACCTCGCCGCCGACGGCATCCTCGCCGGGCTGCAGAACGGCATGTCCACGGATGCGATCGCCGCCGCCGTCGGCCCCGAACGCACCATGGGCGCCGTCATCGAGATCTCATCGACGATGTACGACCCCGGCCGGGTGGTGCGCCACATCGGACCCGACCGCTCGTGGTTCGCGGTCGGCAGCATCGACGAGGCGGCGGACGGGCGGCGCGAGGAGATCGCGGCGCTGCTGCGCCACTCGGGCACGGTGGCGGTCGTCGACGACATCCGCAGCACGAAGTGGATGAAGCTGATCAGCAACGCGACGGTCCTCGTGCCGACCGCGATCGCCGGTCTGCCGATGGCGGAGGCGCTCGACACCCCCGGCATGCGCGAGCTGATGGTCCGTGCGGGAGCGGAGGCCCGCGATGTCGGCGCCGCGCTCGGCTACCCCCTGCTGCCGATCTTCGGGCTGTCGGCCGAGGACGTGTCGCGCCCGGACACCGTCGTCGACACCCTGCTCGACACGCTGTACACGGCGTTCGTGATCCCCGGTGCCACCACGACGGTGCTGCAGGACTGGACCAAGGGCCGGCATAGCGAGGTGGACGACATCAACGGGGCGGTGGTGTCCGGCGGGGCCGCCCAGGGGGTGGCGACCCCGGTCAACTCCGCCGTCGTCGATGTCGCCCACCGCATCGAACGCGGTGAACTCGAGCCGGGGACGGCCAACATCGCTCTGCTGGAGCGGTTGGCCGGCGGGTGACCCGGCGCGGGCGCTGGAGCTAGGTGAGCCTCCAACCGCGATCGACATAGAGCTGCGTCCCGGAGACTCCCCGGTTGCGCAGCAGGAACAGGGTGGCGTCGACGACGTCGGCCATGGTGGCGAGCTTGCCGCCGGGGGTTCGGTTCTCGTACCCGTCGAGCACCCCGGCCGGTTTGCCCGCCCAGAAGGGGCTGTCGCCGATGATGCCCGGGTGCAGGGCGTTCACCCGGATGGGGGCGAGTTCGAGCGCGAGCGTGTTGGTGAGGCCCTCGACGCCGCCGTTGATGGTCGAGACCGTCGTCGAGCCCGGGTAGGGCATGTCCTTGGCGCGCCCGCCGAACAGCACGATGCCGGTGTCGACGCTCGGGGTGAGGCGGTCCGAGAGCGCGTGGATGGTCTCGGTGTACCCGACGAGCTTGAGCACCACGAGCCGGCGCGCGCGGGCGACGTCGTACTCGCGCAGGGTGTTGGCGTCGCGTTCGATGGCGGCCAGCACGAGTCCGTCGACGTGGCCGATGCCTTTCAGCGACTCGGCGATGGTCTCGGGTTCGGAGATGTCGACGGCGACGGCACTGGCCCGCGGCCCGATCCCGGCCGCGATCTCACGGGTCTTGTCGAGGTCCCGGCCCGAGATGACGACGTCGTCGCCGTCGGCGACGATCTGCTTCGCCAGTTCCAGCCCGATGCCCGATGTCCCGCCGATCACCACGATCGTGCGCGCTGCCATGCATCCTCCTCAGTCCGACTGAACACCTCTGTTCAGTAACGCTTAACCGAAGTCAAGCGTCCGGACGCGGCGCGCGTCAAGTCCGGAGGGTCCGGCCCCGCGCGACCACGACGGCGAACAGCACGAGGGAGACCACCACCAGAGCCGCCGCATCGATCCCCACGGCGAGCGGAGCGCCCACCGCCGCACCCAGGACGCCGAACAGCACGCCGCTGCCCACCCGCAGCCCCATGCTCGTCATCCCGTACGCCCCGACGAACCGCCCGCGCCGCTCTGGCGGGGCCTCGAGCTGCACCACGGTCTGCGAGATCGAACTCGACGCGATCGAGGCGATCCCCGCGATCACGAGCACCGCGACCGACAGCACGTAGTCGCGCGAGAACGCGAACACCCCCACGGCGATCGCGAACACCAGCGTGCTGAGGATCGCCAGCCGCGTCGTGGCGCGCACCGTGCCGAGGGTCTCCAGGGCGATCCCGCCGAGCACCGCGCCCGCCGACATGGCCATGATCAGCACCGCGTACGCCAGGCCCGAGGTGTCGGTGCCGAGCAGGTTCGCGAACTCGGGGAACAGCGGCATGAGCGCCGTGCCGATCAGCACGGCGACCGCCCCCTGCAGCATCACCACCACGAGGATCGACGGGTAGCGCGGCAGTTCGCGGATCACCGCCGCCACATCGCGCAGCCCGATCCGCGGCGGAGCCTCGCGTCGCCGGGCGTGCCCGTCGAGCGGCATCACCAGCAGGTAGATCGTGAACGGCACGTAGAACAGCACGTTGAGGAACATGCCGATGGCGGGCCCAACGGTGAACAGCAGCGCGGCACCGACCGCCGGGCCGACGAGCTGCCCGACGCTGAGACCCGTGGCCATCAGGCGCACGCCGCTGGGCAGATCCTGCTCGCCGACGATGTCGTAGATCATCACCCCGCTCGCCGGGTGCCAGAGCGCGCTCGCCAGCCCGTGCACCAGCAGCAGCACCACGCAATGCCAGGGCTGCAGCGACTGCGTCGCGATGAGGACGCCCCAGGCGATCGACGCCGCGGCGAACAGCCCGAGCGAGATCTGGATGATGCGCCGGCAGTCGAACCGGTCGGCGAGGCTGCCGAAGAACACCGAGAAGAACAGGTGCGGCAGCCAGTGGCTCACCACGGCGAAGCCGGCCAGCCACGGCGACTGGAACGCCTGCCACATCACGAAGTAGGTGATGGCGTGCTCGGCATTGTCTCCGGCCATGAGCAGGCTGCCACCGGTGAGATATCCCTTGTACCAGCGTGCGCGCAGCGCCGAGAATCTCACCCGCCCGACGCTACCGGACCCCCGATGTCGGACGGTCCCGGCAGACTGACCCGGTGGCCGGCATGAGGAGCTTCTGGTCCGCGCTGCCTCGCGAGGGCAGATGGCTGTTGTCGACCGTGGCCATCCAGACCCTCGGTCGCGGGCTCACGCTGCCGTTCACGATCATCTACCTGCACGAGGTGCGGGGATTCGACCTCGGGGTCTCGGGCACGCTGATGAGCGTCATCGCGATCACCGGCCTGATCGTCACCGGACCGGGCGGCACCCTCATCGACCGCTACGGCGCCCGCCGGGTCCTGCTCGCCGGGCTGGTGGCGATGATCGCCGGTTGCACGCTGCTCGCCTTCGCCGCGCACCCGGTGATCGCGGGTGTCGCGCTGGTCCTCATCGGCATCAACTTCGGCGTCTCATGGCCGGGCTTCAACGCCCTCATCGCGGCCGTGGTCGGCGGCGATCTGCGGCAGCAGTATTTCGGCGTCAACTTCGCCCTGGTCAACCTGGGGATCGGCGTCGGCGGCATCATCGGCGGCTTCTTCATCGACGTGGCCAGGCCCGAGACGTTCACCGTGATCTTCCTCCTCGACGCCGCCTCGAGCCTCATCCCGATGGCCCTGCTGCTCGGGCCGCTCCGCCACGTGCGCACCCAGGCGGAGCCGTCGGACACCGTCCGTCCGGGGGGCGGGTACGGCGAGATCCTGCGCAAGCCGGCGGTGCTGTGGGTGACCCTTCTGACCTTCGTCGCCGTGTTCATCGGCTACGGCCAGATGGAGGGCGGATTCCCCGCGTTCGCCCGCGAGGTCGCCGAGGTCCCCACCCGCGTCATCGGCTTCGCGTTCGCCGTCAACACGGCGGTGATCGTGCTGCTGCAGTTTTTCGTGCTCTCGCGCATCTCGGGCAGGCGGCGCACCCGGGTGATGATCGTGATGTCGGCCATCTGGGCGCTGTCGTGGCTGGTGCTCGGCGCCGCCGGCCTGCTGCCCGGCACCCTCGCCGCCGCGATCGGCGTGCTCGCCTTCATGGGCGTCTTCGCGCTCGGCGAGACGATGATGCAGCCGACCATCCCCGGCGTCTACAACGACCTGGCCTCGGACCACAACCGCGGCCGCTACAACGCGATCAACTCCGCCGCGTTCCAGCTGGGTGCCATCACCGGTCCGATCGCCGCCGGGCTGCTGCTCGGAGACGGGCTCGGCGGCTGGTACGTCGCCGTCATGGTGTCCGGCTGCGTGATCATCGCCGTGCTCGCCCTCGCCCTCGAACGCCGGCTGTCACCGCAGGCGAACGGCGTCACGATCGCCGAACCCGCCGAGCAGTCAGCCGGCTGAGCGCAGCTTCGCGACCTCGTAGAGGGCGACGCTCACGGCGATGCCGGCATTGAGGGATTCGGTGCTCGACTCGATCGGGATGCTCACCACCGCATCGCACGTCTCGGTCACCAGGCGCGAGAGGCCCTTGCCCTCGCTCCCGACGACGAGGACGAGCGGCTGGGTGGCGAGCTCGAGGCCGGGCAGGCTCACGGATCCGCCGCCGTCGAGGCCGAGCACGAATACGCCGCGCGACTTCAGGTCTTTCAGCGTCTGCGTCAGGTTGGCCGCCATCGCCACCGGGACGCGCGACGCCGCTCCCGCCGAGGTCTTCCATGCCGAGGCCGTCATGCCCACCGACCGGCGCTGCGGCACGATGACGCCCTGACCGCCGAACGCCGCGACCGAGCGCACGATCGCGCCGAGGTTGCGGGGGTCGGTCACCCCGTCGAGGGCGACCAGCAGGGGGGTCTGCCCGCGGGCCTCGATCGCGTCGAGCAGTTCGGGCGCATAGGCATACTCGTACGGCGGCACCTTGAGCGCGATGCCCTGGTGCACCGAGTCCGGGCCGGTCAGCCGGTCGAGCTCCGGCCGCATCACCTCGAGAACCGGCAGGGCGCGTTTGGCCGCGATCGACAGCGCCTCTTTCATGCGGTCGTCCATGTCGGCCCGCGCCGCGATGTACAGGGTCGTCGCCGGGATCTTCGCCCGCAGCGCCTCGAGCACCGAGTTGCGGCCGGTGACGAGTTCGCTCTCGTCACCCGACTTCGGGCGGCGGCGCGGGGCTTGGCGGTCCTGCCCGGCTCCGCCCTTGCCGTGCTTGGTGCGGGCGGCCTCCAGGCGCTCCTGCGCGGCCTTGCGCTTGCCCGCGACGTGCCAGCTGCGGTCGGTCGCCTTCGGCGTCGGCCCCTTGCCCTCGAGCTTCTGCCTGCCGTGGCCGCCGGTTCCGACCGAGGGCCCCTTCTTCTTGGGTTTGCCGGCGCCGGGCCGGCCCGGCTTAGCCACCGAGGCTCCATTCCGCACCGGACGGGGTGTCGTCGATGACGATCCCCGCGGCGCCCAGTTCGTCACGGATCCGGTCGGATGCCGCGAAATCCTTCGCCGCGCGAGCGCGGGCGCGGTCCTCGAGCATGCGCTGCACGAGGCTGCCGAGCGCGGCCTCGGCCGCTCCCCCGCCGGATGCGGCCCAGGCCGGATCGTGCGGGTCGACCCCCAGCACCCCGGTCATCGCCCGGACGGCCTCACGGTGCTGCGCCGCGGTATCGAGATCGCCCTGTTCGAGCGCGACGTTGCCGGCCCGCACCGTCTCGTGCAGCACGGCGAGCGCCTGCGGAACACCGAGGTCGTCGTCCATGGCGGCGGCGAACGCGTCGGGGATGACGCCCGGGACCGCACCCGCGTGGCCCTCGAGAGCCTTCGCCGCCCGGTCGAGGAACCCCTCGATACGGCTGAAGGCCGCCTCTGCCTCGGTCAGGGCACCCGGGTGGTAGTCCATGTTCGAGCGGTAGTGCGCGCTCGCCAGGTAGTACCGCACGACCACCGGCCGAGCCTCGGCCAGCAACTCGGAGGCGTACACCGAGTTGCCGAGCGACTTCGACATCTTCTGGCCCTCGACGTTCACCAGGCCGTTGTGCACCCAGTAGGTGGCGAAGGCGTCGCCGGCCGCGGTGGTCTGGGCGAGCTCGTTCTCGTGATGCGGGAAGCGCAGATCGAGACCGCCGCCGTGGATGTCGAACGCCGGACCGAGGTAGCGCTTCGACATCGCGGAGCACTCGATGTGCCAGCCGGGACGGCCGGCGCCCCACGGCGCTGCCCAGGATGCCGAATCCGGCTCGCCCGGCTTGGTCCCCTTCCAGAGGGCGAAGTCACGCGGATCGCGCTTGCCGCGGGTGGCGGCATCCGGCGAGTCCGCCATGTCATCGAGCTTCTGCCGGGTGAGCTCGCCGTACGCGGGCCAGGTCTTGACGTCGAAGTACACGTCGCCCGAGTCGTCGTCGGCGGCGTAGGCGTGACCCTTGTCGATGAGTGTCGTGATGATGTCCTGCATCTGCGGCACGCTCGCCGTCGCCCGCGGCTCGTAGGTCGGGGGCAGGATGCCGAGGGAGTTGTAGCCGGCGGTGAACTCGAGCTCGACGCGGTAGGCGAGTGCCCACCACTCCTCGGACCCGGCCGCGTTCGCCAGGATCTTGTCGTCGATGTCGGTGACGTTGCGCACGAAGGTGACATCGAATCCGCGATGGCTGAGCCAGCGCCGCCACAGGTCGTAGGCGAGGGCGCTGCGCAGATGGCCGATGTGCGGCGAGGACTGCACGGTGGGCCCGCAGACGTACATCCCGACCTTGCCCGGGTGCAGCGGCTCGAAGTCGCGCAGCACCTGGGTGCGGGTGTCGTAGAGGCGGACGTTCACCCGAGAAGTCTACGGAGGTACCCCGATCGGTTTACGTAGGTTAGGCTACCCTTAATCGACGCGCTCGTCGTCGAGACCCCCTTCGTTGGAGAATCCGTGACCGCACCCCTCCGTGCGCGCTCCCGCGCGCCCTGGCTCGCCATCCCGCTCGCCGCCGCGCTGCTCTTCAGCGCGACTCCGGCCTACGCCGAGGACGACCCGGCACCCGAGGCTCCGGCCGCCGTGATCGCCGAGGCCGTCGCACCGGAGGCCGTCGCACCCGAGACAGAGCCCTCACCGCAGGCCGAGCCCGCGCCGGAGGCCGAGCCCGCGCCCGCACCGGAACCCGCACCGGAGGTCACGAGTGAACCCGAACCCTCCGCCGCTCCCGTCGGCCCCGTGGGGCGCGTGACGGCCGCCGCGGCAGCGGTGACGCCCTCGTTCGTGGTGACCCCCGCATCCGGGCTCGCCGACGGCGACAGCGTGACGGTCACCGTCACCCTGCCCGCGACGATCACGGCCACCGCCGGAGCCTCGGCCG
>DATMFW010000045.1:0-10142 GCA_035556655.1 Pseudolysinimonas sp. | reverse complement strand
CGTTCGGCGACGACTTCCTGCGCGCGGAGTTGGCGCGCGTCCTGCCCTAGTGTGGCAATGCATCACGGGGCGGTAGCTCAGCTGGTTAGAGCAGCGGACTCATAATCCGTCGGTCACGGGTTCAAGTCCCGTCCGCCCTACCATGGTTCGCACCCGAACCCGAAAGGACCACGATGTCAGCACTGCCTCCGAAGGAAGCCGGGATCGCCTACGCCCTGATGCTGTTCACGCTCGTCGGCGTCGCCGGTGTGCAGCACTTCTACATGGGCAAGATCGGCCGCGGGATCCTGTGGCTGCTCACCTGGGGTCTGTTCGGCATCGGGTCGCTCATCGACATCTTCACGCTGCCGAGCCAGGTGAAGACGGTGAACGCCCGCCGCGCGGTGGGGATCGCCTGACCCGGTCGCCTCACCGCAGATCACGCAGCCGCGCCGCGACGCTGTTGTCGGAGCCGCTTCGCCGCTCGTAGGTGACCGCGATGATGAGCAGTACGGCGCCGACGATCGCGAGGGTGATCCACCACGGCACGGATTCGATGCCGCGTCCGATCTGCACGGCGAACACCACGATGTTCTCGATCGGCAGCACGATGATGCCGAGGACGAACGGCGCGGCCAGCTTGAACTGCGCTCCGACCAGGATCGCCAGCAGCGCCGCCGCGATGACCCCGATGGCGCGCCAGGTCTGCGGATCGGTGCCGGTGGAGAGCACCGAGGCCAGGAAGATCACGACGATGCCGGGCCCGAGCAGCGTCCACGAGCCGCCGAACCCGAAGGGCCAGCTGTTGCCGGTGGCCGGCATGGTACTCATCGCGCGGGTGTGCATCGCGATCAGGCCCGCAGCGAGCAGGAACAGCCCGAGCGGCAGCGAGAACCACTCCACCCGCAGATCGCGGGCGCTCCATCCGACGATCGAGATCACGAACGCCAGGGCGAACACGAACCACACCGGCGGCAGCGTGGTGGCGCCCCGGCGCGCCCGCACCACGATGATGAGCAGGAAGACCAGGAACCCCAGCATCAGCGTCCACATCGTCCAGATCGCCGGCCAGTCGAAGTGCCCCGGCCGCAGGGTGATGGCCGCCAGGCCCACGTAGAGCGCAGCGGGCGCGTAGAGCCAGCGGGTGCGCTCGAGCCGCGAGCCGTCGGGCGCGTCGTCGAGGATGACGCGGGCCGCCGCCGCGGCGGCGAGGGCTCCCGCCGCCCCGATGCCCAGGCAGATGAGCATGCGCCCGTAGCCGCCCGCCGCGAGGGCGTCGGCACCGGTGCCGTACCGGATCGCCTGGATCGCTCCGGCGAGCCCGGCGACCATCGCGGCCGAGAGGGTGGGCAGGCGAAGCACGGCGAGCCGGGTCATCCACGGTCGTGACCCCCGGCCGATCGCGGCGCCGATGAGCAGCAGCACCCAGGCCGCGGCGAGCAGGGCGTAGGCCCGCCAGGCCACGGTCGCCTCCTCGCCCGAGCCGGTGACGGCGAGGATACCGAGCACCGGCACCACGGATACCGCGAGACCGGTGGCGTAGAGCGGCACCCCACGAGCCCCGCGCGCGGTGACGATGACCCCGATGATCGCCAGAGCGATGGCCGGCGGCAGCAGGTACGGCTCGATCAGGGTGACGCCCTGCAGCGCCCAGATGCACCAGAGCGCTCCGGTGAAGCTCGCGAATGCGACCCACCAGCCGTAGCGGCGCTTGCCCCAGACGGCGGCGGCCGCCGCCCCGAGCCCGAGGATCACCAGCACCAGGAACGAGGTGTCGAGCCCGGCCGCCTGGCGCACGAGAGCCAGCACGACGGCGATCGCGCCGGTGAGCAGCGCCGAGCCCTCGATCCAGATGCGGGCGACCGCGGCCTCCCGCTCGGGCAGCCCGTGCCGCACCAGGCCCGAGCGCACCAGCGCGGTGCTCGGCAGCACCCCCGCGACGAGCACGGCGATGACCGGCAGCGCGACCGGCGACCCGCTGGCGTCGAGGAACTGCGCGGCCAGGTTGGTGATGACCACCGCGAGGGTCGGCACGAGCAGGCCGGCCGCGACAGCGCGCAGCCCGATGCCGAGACCCGGCCGCCGGGTCAGCAGCAGCGTCAGCGCCAGGGCGAACATCATTCCGCTGGCGAGGGCGGCCCAGCCGCTGCGGTCGAACACGACGATGATCACGCCGATGACGAACGGCACCGAGGTGACCGCGAGCACCGCGTACCAGGCGGGAGCCCGCACCCTGCGGATCAGCGTCGCCGCGATCGCCCCCGCCGCCCCCAGCGCGGTGGTGAGCGAGAACAGCGCCGTCGTCGTGAACGCGTCGGTGAGGTCGAGCCCGTGGGCGAAGATCAGCAGCGCATAGGCGTACCCCGCGCCCACGTGCACCGGGTGGTCGGCGGTGCGCACGGTCAGCGCGACCGGGATCAGCACGGCGACGATGGCGATGCCGGCGAGCACGGTCAGGTCGATGCCGGTGCCGAGGGTGACGTCGCCGTCGCTCCACGAGTACACCGCGCCGAGCAACAGGGCCAGATGGGCGCCGATGATGGCGGGGACGCGCAGCGCGAGCGACGCGGTGCGCACCACCGGGATCAGCAGCATCGCCGGCGCGACGACGAGCGCGATGCCGATCGCGATGCCCGTCCTGGTCGCCGGCAACCACGCCGACCAGGACGCGAAGGCCAGCGCGCCCAGCATCAGCAGCGACACGGCGGCGGATGCGGCGACCCGGAATCCGGCACCTGCGGTACTCGCGCGGCGGCTTCCGATGACGGCGTAGGCGGCGAGCCCCGCCGCAGCCGCCACGAGCCCGAGCACCACGGCCAGTCCGGCGTCGGGGCCGAGCAGATCCTCGGGACCGTAGTTCACCGGCTGCACACCCGAGAACGCCGTGGACAGCACGATCCCCACCCCGAAGAACAGCGTGCTGACCGTGGCGGCGGCGGTGAGCGTGAGAACTCCCGCGGTCAGCAGCGGTCGCGACACCGTGGCGGGGGCGGGCAGGGCCGCGAGCCCCACGAGCCCCGCCGCGGCAGCGGCGGGCGCGAGGGCCAGGTACCACTCCGGCCGATCGAGATCGAGGGCGAACGGCAGCACCGAGATCGCCGCGATCGCGAAACCTCCGGCGAGGAAGCTCCAGAACCGCGGGATGAGGTGCCGCGTCGCGAGCGTCGCCGCGATCGCGAGGAGCGCGAGCACCCCGGCGATCATCAGCCAGTGCACGCCGGTCGACACCGCCGTCGACGAGGGCAGCGCGGCGAGCGCGGCGACGATCGCGACCAGCTGGATCACCGTCAGCAGCACCCGGTCGGCCCCGAGCGTCCCGTCGAATCGACGCGCCAGGCGGCGCACCCCCTCCAGCAGCACGAGCACCGCGATGACGACCCCCAGGTACCCGGCGATCGTGCCCCAGAGACCCGCCCCCTGATCGGACGCCGCGTACCCGAACATCGCCGGGACGACGGCCAGCCCGGCGAGCGCCAGGAACAGCCAGCTGCGGATGCGGGCGAGCCCCGCCACCGCGATCATCACGACAGCGCTGACCAGGGTTCCGCCTCCCGTGAAGAACCATCCGCTGACGCCGGCGGGTGCCAGTTCGGAGATGGCGTAGACGTCGAGTGCGACGAACACCATGCCGAGGGCCCCGACTGCTTCGGCCGAGAACTGCAGCCCGCGCCGGGCGAGCAGCCAGGCGCCGCCGAGGAAGATCACGGTGACGACGGCGACGATGACGCTGCGCAGCACGTGGTCGGTGAGGTCGGGGTTGAAGAAGGTGAAGACGATGGCCGCGACGGCGAACAGTCCGGCGCCGGCGACCGCGAGCACCGATTGCACGGTCGCGCTGGCGCGCTCGGTGGTCGGGCTCGCGGTGCCTGCCCCGGTGGTCGCGGCAGGGGTGACCGCCGCGGGAGCCGGGGGGAGCGGGGCAGCGGCCACCGCATCCACCGGAGCCACCGGCACCAGGTCGAGCACCGCCTCCCGCGCCCGCAGCGCGTCGGCCGCGGCGATCGATGCCGCCCACAGCCGGTCGGCGATCTCCCCGCGCAGATCGGCGCCGCAGTTCAGGCAGCGCCGATCGTGCAGGGCGTCGGTGTCGCAGCGGGGGCAGGTGCGCGAATCGAGAAGGTGGCGGATGGCGTCGTCGCTCCAGGGCCTCGGCATGGCGTCAGTCTAG
This sequence comes from Pseudolysinimonas sp., assembly GCA_035556655.1. Lineage (GTDB taxonomy): Bacteria > Actinomycetota > Actinomycetes > Actinomycetales > Microbacteriaceae > JBDSKH01. The sequence continues at coordinate 5,995 of DATMFW010000045.1, read as the reverse complement.
GGAGCGGAAGAAGAGCAGCCCTCATCACAGCGGATGACGTGCGCTGTGAGAGGGCTGTGCGCGACGGGTGTCAGCCGGTGATGCCCGGGATGGCGATCCAGCCCAGGTTGACCACGAGCCAGAACGCCAGCAGCACGAATGCGATCACCGTGATCGCGACGCTCCCTCGGCGGGTGGATCCCCGCAGGATCAGCTGCAGCGCCAGCACGATGAGCAACACGATCGCGAGCGTGCGCAGGGCGATGTCGATCGAGATGACCGCCGCGATGGGCGGGATGAACGCGATCAGGAAGAGCACCGCGACGATGATCTCGATGATCGCCAGGATCGCCGTTCCGCGACCACGAAGCCGGACGATGCCGTCGATCAGCGCGAGAATGCCCGCGGCGAGAGCGACGACCGTCATGATGTTCAGTTCGATCATGGGCTTCACCCTAACGGCGCAGGACCCCCCGTTCAGGGGACGGCCAGGTGACTCCCAGAAAGGGCGCGGCGAGGCTCAGACGCCGACGGCGACGCGCGCCTCCGCCACGACCCGGTCGAATGCCCGGTTGAGCGCCGTGGTCGACGCGATCGGGTCGCCGGCATAGCCGCCGGTCATCGCGCCGTCACGGGCGAGGTTGAGGTCGTCGGCGGCGTCGCCCGACATCGGGTGACCCATCCGGCGCAACAGCTGCTCGAGCACGTCGACGTACCACTCGCGGTGGCTCTCGACCGCCCGGCGGACCGGGTGGTCGGGTTCGGGGAACTCGGCGGCGGCGTTGATGAACGGGCAGCCACGGAAGCCGGGCGATCCGACGGCGCTCGTGATGGCCTCCTGCAGGGCGCGCAGGATGTGTGCCGGGTCGTCGTCGGCCTCGACCACATTGGCGAGCCACTCGGCGACGCGGCGGTGCCGATGGGCGATGTACTCGGCGATGAGGCGATCCTTCGAGCCGTAGTGCTTGTAGAACGTCGCCTTCGTCACGCTCGAGGCGCTGATCAGCCGGTCGACACCGACGTTGCGGATGCCGTCCTCGTAGAAGAGCTGGTTCGCGGTCTCGAGGATCCGCAGCTTCGCCGGGGCGGTCGGAAGCGCCGCCGCCGGGCGGGGGAACTCGATCGACACGTCGTGTCCTTCCTGCGGCGGGTCTCGCGCGTCAGGGGATTCCGCACGATGCCGTCCGCGTCGCGACCGCCGGGGGAGCGGCCGCGACTGCACGGTCGTTGTGAACTCGGGTGTTCACGTGCCGGACGCGGGGTTCTCGCCGGCACGGACGACGTTACCACATGCGGACAGACAGACTTGTCTGTGTGTCCGCATTCCTGTCCCCCCACTTCGGGTCTCCCCTGCGGAGGGGGTGACGTAGGCTCGATCCGATGAACGGCGCGGTGCAGCTTCCCCTCGACGTCCCCGACCTGACAATCACCGCATCCGGCGGATCCCTGGTGCGGCGCAGCGTCCTCCCGAGCGGTGTGCGCATCCTCAGCGAGCAGGTCCCCGGATCGCAGAGCGCCACCGTGGGCTACTGGGTCGCGGTCGGCTCCCGCGACGAGCAGCCGGAGACCTACGGCTCGACGCACTTCCTCGAGCACCTGCTGTTCAAGGGCACCCCGACGCGCACGGCACTCGACATCGCCGTCGCCTTCGACGAGGTGGGCGGTGAGCACAACGCGCTGACCGCCAAGGAGTACACCTGCTACTACGCCAAGGTCCGCGACCGCGACCTGCCCATGGCGATCGACGTGCTGGCCGACATGTTCACCTCGTCACTGCTCGACCCCGACGAGTTCGAGGCCGAACGCGGGGTCATCCTCGAAGAGCTCGCCATGGCCGACGACGACCCCTCCGATGTGGTCAGCGAGCGGTTGTTCGAGGCCGTGTTCGGCGATCACCCGCTCGGCCGGCCGATCGGGGGGAGCCCGGCCTCCATCTCCGCCGTCGGGCGGGATGCCGTGTACGCGCACTACGCGGCCAACTACCGGCCGCAGGACCTCGTCATCTCCGTGGCGGGGGCCGTCGACCACGACGCGCTCGTCGCGGCCGTGTCGGCCGCGCTGGGACGCGCCGGGTGGGATCTCGGCGCCGCCGCATCCCCCGTGCCCCGCCGGGATGCCCGGGTCGGCCTCGTCGACCGTGGAGCGCCGCTCGCGCTGGTCACCCGTCCCACCGAGCAGGCGAACCTCATGCTCGGCGTCGCGGGACTGCCGGCGACCGACGCGCAGCGGGCGACCCTCGTCGTGCTCAACTCGGTGCTCGGCGGCGGGATGTCGTCGCGGCTCTTCCAGGAGGTGCGCGAGCGGCGCGGGCTGGCGTACTCGGTGTACTCGTTCGCCGCCAGCTACGCCGACACCGGACTCGTCGGCCTCTACGCCGGATGCTCGCCCAAGAACGCCGCCGCCGTCGCGGGCCTCATGCTGTCCGAGTTCCGCCGGCTCGCCTCCGACGGGATCACCGATGCCGAGCTCACGCGCGCTCAGGGGCAGCTCGGCGGCGCCGCCGCACTGGCGCTCGAGGACTCCGACACGCGCATGACCCGGCTCGGCCGCAGCGAGCTCACGTTCGGCGAGTTCTCGGATCTGGATGAGACCCTGCGCAGGATCGCCGCGGTGACGACGACCGACGTCCGTACCCTGGCCGCCGAACTCGTCGCCCGGCCTTTGTCGGTGGCTGCGGTGGGCGCGCTCGACGTGAGCGTGTTCGACGGGCTCGCCGACGCATCCGCCGCCTGAATCGTGAAAGACCGCACCCCCATGTCCCGTTACCTCTACCTCGTCCGGCACGGCGAGCAGCAGGATGCCGAGCACGGCCTGCCCGACGGTCCGCTGAGCCCGCGCGGCGTCCGGCAGGCCGAGGCGCTCGCCGCCCGGCTCGGGGGAGTGCCGTTCACCGGCGCGTGGACCTCGCCGTTGCAACGCGCGCAGGAGACAGCGCGCATCATGACCCAGCGCATGCCGGCGCTGGAACCCGAGCCCTCCGCCCTGCTCATGGACTGCATCCCGTCCGGTCCCGAGCCGGATCTGCCGCACGCCTTCGAGTCGTTCTTCGGCGGCGTCACCCCCGACGAGATCGAGGCCGGTGAAGCCCAGATGGCCGACGCCGTCAGCGAGTGGATGACACCGTCGCGCGAGGACCGGCACGACCTGCTCATCACCCACAACTTCGTGATCGGGTGGTTCGTGCGCGAGACCTTCGGGGCCCCGCGCTGGCGCTGGCTCGGGGTGAACCAGGCGAACTGCGGGCTGACCATCATCCGGGTGCGTTCGGCGAAGCCGCCGGTGCTCGTCGTGCACAACGACCTCGGTCACCTGCCGCCGGAACTGCGCTCCGGCCTCCCGGTGGACCAGCCCTACTGACCGGTGGTCGAGTAGCCGCGGAGCGGCGTATCGAGACCCGCTAGTTCGTGAACGTCACGCAGAAGTTCCCGAGCACCAGCTTGTCGCCGTCGTAGGTCTCCCCATCGAACGCCGCGTCGCTGATGGTGAACACCTGCGCGATGCCCGGCTGACCCTCGAGCGCGTCGTCGAACACGTTGTTGCTGTTGCTCCAGGTCGCCTGACCGGGCTCGCCGTCGAAGATCTGGCTCGTCGCGAGCTCGAGACCGCCGTTCACCACCGTGAGGAACTCGCCCTGCGGCTCGATGCCCGCCGAGGTGGCCTCCTCGGACAGCTCGATCTCGAACGGCGTGCCGTCGCCCCAGGTCGCCCCCGACGCCGGCGCGTCGGTGATCAGATCGCTCTGGAACGGCACCGCCTCGGGGTACGCGTCGAACGCGACGCAGCCTGTGGCCGCCTCGCCGCCCCCGGTGTCACCGCCGGAGCCCCCGGCGTCCGACGGCCCCGTTGCGCAGGCCGCCAGAACGGCGACGGATGCGGTGGCGATCAAGATGCGCAGCGTGCGATTCGCAGTCATGCCCCCATGCTCGACCCCGGTGCGGGTCGAGCACAGTGGGGTTTCGGGGGATTCCGCGGGGCCTACTCGACCAGCTTCTGGAACCAGTGCGTCGCGTTCGGGTTGTCGTTGTAGGGCGCCACCTCGGTGTACCCGCTCGAACGGTAGAGCCCCTGGGCGGCCTCCAGCGTGGCGTTGGTGTCGAGCACGACGGTCGTCGCGCCGAGCTCGGCGGCGCGCGCCTCGAGTTCCGCGAGCAGGCTGCGCCCCCAGCCGAGGCCGCGGGTCGACGGGTCAAGCCACAGGTGCTTGATCTCGCCGCGACCGGGGTCGAGCATGCGCACACCGCCGCACCCGACGGCGCGGCCGTCGTCGTCGAACACCAGCAGGAACACTCCCGCCGGGGGCACGAACGCCTCGGGGGGCACCGGGGCGCGCCGGTACTCGCCCCCCACGAACCCGGCCGCGCGGGCGTCGAAGTACGCGTCCAGCAGCACCTGCGCGGCCGGATCGGAGGCGGGCGTCGGGACGAAGCGGGGCACGCCCCAAGGCTACGCTGGGGGGATGGTGAGCACGGTCGCGGTCGTCGGGGCGAACGGCCGGATGGGCAGCCTTGTCCGGCGCATCCTCGAGCAGGCGGACGACTTCGCGCTGCACGCCGCGCTCGGCTCCGCCGACCCGCTCGACGCCGTCGCGGGCGCCGACATCGTCGTCGACGTCACGGTGCCGGCGGCCTCGCCGGATGTGGTCGCAGCGGCGCTCGGCCACGGCATCCCGGTTCTCGTGGGCACCTCGGGCTGGAGCGCCGACCGGGTCGCGACGCTGCGCGCGAGCGTCCCCGACGACGCGCAACCGGGCGTGATCATCGTGCCGAACTTCTCCCTGGGCTCCGCCCTCGCCACGGCGTTCGCCGCGCTCGCCGCCCCGTGGTTCGACGCCATCGAGATCGTCGAGAGCCATCACGCCGGCAAGGTGGACTCACCGTCGGGGACGGCGATCCGCACCGCCGAGCTGATCGGATCGGCCCGTTCCGAGATCGGGCCGGTCGCCGCCCCGCACGCCGACCAGCGCGCCCGGGGCCAGCAGGTCGCCAGCGTCCCGATCCACAGCCTGCGGCACTCCGGCGTCTCCGCCCGTCAGGAGGTCGTGTTCGGCGGAGACGGCGAGACACTGCGCATCGTGCACGACACCCAGTCGGACTCGTCGTACGAGGCGGGCATCCTGCTCGGACTGCGCGCCGTGCGCGAGTCCCGCGGGGTCGTCGTCGGGCTCGACCGGCTGCTCGATCTGGGGCTGCCGGGGTGAAGACCCGCGTCGCCGTCGCCGTGATGGCGGCCCTTCTCGCGCTCTACCTGGTCTTCGCGATCCGCTACGGCCTGCTGCTGATCGGCACCGGGCAACCCGCCGGCATCGCCATCGGGGTTGCGCTGCTGGTGTTCCCGGCGATCGCCGGAGGAGCACTCGTGGCCGAGCTGGTCTTCACGGTGCGCGCCGACGCCCTCGGCGCCGAGCTCGAGGCGGAGGGCGGCATCCCGCAGGAGGAGCTTCCCGCGCTGCCGAGCGGCCGCATCGACCGGGCCGCCGCCGACGCTGTGTTCCCGCGCTATCAGGAGGCCGTGGAGGCCGACCCCGAGAACTGGCGCACCTGGTACCGGCTCGGTCTCGCCTACGACGCCGGAGGGGATCGCCGCCGTGCGCGCTGGGCGATGCGTCAGGCGCTCAGCCGGCGATCGCGCGAACCGCGTCCCTGATCGTCGGCTGCGCCCAGACGAACCCGTCGGCGCCGAGCTTGGCGGGCAGCACGTGCATGTCGTCCAGGAGCAGGCGCGAGCCCGCCTCGCCGAGTGCCCTCACCCCGATCGAGGGCACCCGAAGCAGATGGGGCCGGTGCATCACCGCCGCGAAGGCCTCGGTCACCTCGTCACTCGTCGCCGCTTCGGGTGAGGCGAGGATCACCGGACCACTCAGTCGCGAGAACACCAGGTGCAGCAGCGCCGAGACCTCGTCCTGCAGGCTGATCCATGGCCAGTACTGCGTCCCGCGGCCGACCCCCGCTCCGAGTCCGAAGGCGGTCAGCAGTCGGATCGGGGTCATCGCCCCGCCGCCTGCGATGACCACCGAGGT
>DATMFW010000044.1:0-3583 GCA_035556655.1 Pseudolysinimonas sp. | reverse complement strand
CATCGCGCGGATCGCCGCGATCGCGGTGCGCGCCTTCGCCTCCGACCGAGAGGCCAGCACCACCCGCGCCCCGGCACGGGCCAGCTGCTCGGCGGTGAAGTACCCGATGCCGGCGTTCCCGCCGGTGACGACGATCGTGCGGCCGGTCTGATCGGGCAGGTTCTGCGGGTCCCAGCGTCTCATTCGGTGGTGCGGATCGCGCCGGTGGCGATGCGCTCGTGGTGGTGGATCACCTCGGCGACGACGAAGGTGAACCACTTCTCGGCGAACTCGGGGTCGAGTTGCGCCTCTTCGGCGAGGGCGCGCAGGCGGGCGACCTGCACCCGTTCGCGCTCGGGGTCGGAGGGCGCGAGACCGCTCGCGGCCTTCAGTCGACCGACCTGCTGGGTGAACTTGAAGCGCTCGGCGAGCATGTGCACGATCGCCGCATCCATGTTGTCGATGCTCAGCCGGAGGGCGGCGAGCTGCTCCGTGACGCTGGGTTCGGACATGGGCCGAGACTACCCGAGGGGCAGGTAGACCGATCGTTCTGTCCCCGTTCGAGGGATTGCCCGGCGGGTGAGGGAGCGGGTTAATGGGGAAGTCGTACGCGTCGTGCCTCTCAGCCGGCGACCCGCCGTACCGATTGCATGGGGAACGTCGTGCCTGGACCCCGGTCGGTCCCCCACGCAGGAGTTCACCGAAATGCCCAAGGCTCAGCACCACGGGTTCCCCCCCTCGCGCGGCCCGCTCGCCGCCACGGCGTTCGCCGCGCCGCACCAGGAGGCCCGCCTCACCATCGTCCCCGACCTACCCCTCGTGCCGGTGCGCGCGGTTGTCGCGGCGGCCCTCGCCGCCGACTCCGCCGACCGCGACATCGTCTGGGCGGAACTGCCCGACGGCGAGGCGGATGCCTGGGAGGCTCTGCGCGCCGCCCTGGCCGCCGCCTCCGGCTCGGCGCTCGACGGCGCACCGGACGCGGCCGTCATCGAGCACCTCGCCCAGTTGAGGCGTCCGCTGCTGCTGGCCCTCGACATCCGCCCCGGGGTCTCGCACGAGCTCGACTCGGGCCTGCTCGGCATGCTGGTCGCGGCGCCGCTGCTGTCGATCGTGGCGATCTGCCCCGGCCGGCGGATGCTCGAGGTCATGGGGCGTGTCGAGCATGGCGCCCAGCTGGTGTCGCCCGCCTCCCTCGTGGTCGATGCCGACGGCATCCGCCGGTTCGCCGGCAAGCTCGGCGTGCAGCTGACCGAGGAGGACGCGATCGCCCTCGCCCACTCTCCGCTGCTGCTGCCCGACGTGCTGCCCGCGGTCGTGGCCTCGGCCTCGCTGGAGGAGATGGAGACCCAGGGCGACGCGGTGTCGTACCTGCTGGACGAGTGCGAGAACTTCCTCACCATGCGCTTCCGCGCCTCGTCCGACGACTCGGTCACCGGGCTGCTTCCGCTCGCCGTGCCGTCGACCCTGACCGCGGAGATCATCGAGCTGGTCGCGCCCGGGATCGCCCGGCGCACGCCGCTGGAGCGCGCGGCGCTCGCCGGCATCATGATCCGCGAGGGCGGCTCGGGCGATGCCCGGTACCGCATGGAGCCGATGCTGCGCCGGGTCCTCATCCTCGAGCTGCGCCTGCGCGACCCCGCGCTGTCGCGGCGGCTCAGCTCGTCGCTCGGTGAGCACTTCCGCGAACGCGGCGAGGTGTTCGAATCGATCGCGCACTTCTCGGACGCCGAGGACTGGGACGCGGTGATCGGCACGCTCGACGGCGAGATGTTCCGGCTGCTGGCCGACGACCCGCTCCGGGTGCACGATGCGATCCTGGCGTTGCCGCGTCAGGTGCGCGACGACAACCCGCGCTTCACGCTGTGCCTCGAGGTCGGCTGGCAGCCGCGCGAGGGCCTTGCCCAGGCCTACCTGACGATCGCCCGGCGCGCCGCGGGGATCTTCGGCCGCCTGCCGAAGGACATGGCGCCCTGGGATCTGCTGCACGTGCTGCTGATCAAGACCATCGTGTTCCGGCTGAAGGGCGACTTCGCGACGGCGCTCGAGGCGGCGGACGAACTCGACGGGCTGCTCGATGGCGACGACGACATCGCGGGGCGTCCGATCGGCACGCTCGCCGAGGCCCACTATCAGTCGGGCATGACCCGGCTGCTCGGGCTCGACCTGGTCGGCGCGCGCGAGAGCTTCACCCGCAGCTTCACGCTCACCCAGAACCGGGGGGATGCGGCGGAGCGTCTCGCGGAGCGCGCGGCGGAGGCGACCGCGCTGGTCCGTGCGCTCGAGGGCGAGACCGATCACGCATCCAGTTGGCTCGCGCAGGTGCCCGAGGAGGCCCTGAGCACCGCCGGTCTCGTCGCGCGCGCGCTGATCGCGATGGGCAGGCTCGACCCGGAGGACGCGCGGCACTGGCTGGCACTGCTCGCCGATCCGGCCGAGCATGATGAGCTCTGGCCGTTCGTCGTGCACGCCGGGGATCGCTACGGGCTGTACTGGGGCGACCCGGTCGAGACCGACAGCGCGCTCGATCGCACCTGGGCGGAGCACGGCGAGCAACTCGTCGCCGGGTCGACGGCCCAGGTGCTGCTGACCTCGGATGCCGCCGATCTCGCCCTGCTGCTCGGGCAGCTCTCGCGGGCGGAGGCCGCGCTCGACGGGGTCCCGAGCCGCAACACCTGGATCGCGGTTCCGCGCGCCCGGCTGGCGCTGCTCGGCGGGAACCCGAAGCACGCGCTGCTGTTCATCCTGGAGGGCCAGCGGCGCGGACGCGTCGAGCGGTACGGGCAACTCGACCTCGCGGTCCTGCGGGCCGCGGCCGAACTCGCCCTGGGCCGGGAGGATGACGCGACGGCCTCGCTGCTGCGCGCCATCAACCAGGCCGACAAGTCGGGCGTGATCGTGCCGTTCCACCTGCTGCCGCACGACACCCTGCGGGTGCTCGCGGCCCTGTCACCGGAGGCGGAGGCGTTCGTCGCCCGGCACGAGCTGCAGGGCACCAGCTACCTGGCGCCGTACACCGCGGTCGCGGGGGCGCTCAGCGAGCGCGAGCTCATCGTGCTGCGTGCTCTCGAGCCGGGCGCGACGGTCGAGCAGATCGCGAAGAAGCTGTTCGTGGCCTCGAACACGGTGAAGGCGCAGCTGCGCTCGATCTACCGGAAGCTGAACGTGTCGACCCGCACCGAGGCGCTGCTCGTCGCCGCGGAGCTGGGCCTGCTCGACGCCGACTCCCGCTCCGCCTGACCCGGTGGTCGAGTAGCCGCGCAGCGGCGTATCGAGAACCCCCGTACCCCGCTACCTCCGAGGCCGCAGCACCGTGTCTTCGAGCCGGTTGTCGAGTACCGACTCCAGTTCCCGCTTGTCGTGCGCCAGCTGCTCGCGGATGCCGACGGCCAGCCGCTGCTGCTCGCGCATGAGCCGCTCGTGCGCGACCCGCTCGAGCTCCCGCGCCCGCAACTCGTACGCCTCGCGGGCGGTGCGCTCCGGGTTCAGTGGTGCATCGCTGATCGCCGTCGGCCGGGCGGCGCGCACCTCGATGCGCGGTAGACCGCCGATCTCGCCCAGCAGGCTGCCCGCGGGCGGCTCGGCGGCGGGCGGCGTCTCGGCCGTC